>NZ_JBHTGO010000005.1:31768-478824 GCF_042666835.1 Pantoea sp. GCM10028869
GCGCGATTTATCGCGCCGCGACGAAAAGATGCGGCTTTTACCTTATCTGAGTCGCAAACCCTGCTCATCAAACAATAAACAATGCTCGGCACGCAGCTGATAACTCAGCCGCTCGCCAATCGCGTGTTCCGCCACGTTACGCTCCTCAATCACCAGCAGCTTCTCTTCGCCGATATCGAGATAGAGATAATTGGTGTGTCCCAGCATCTCGCTAAACGACAACTCGCCGCTGAAACTTAGGGCATCCTCATTGCTGCTCACTGGCTGGAAATGCTCTGGACGTACGCCCAGCGTGATTTTCTGCCCTTCGCGGCACGACGCGGCGATCGGCAGCGTAAGCTGATTAATGCCCAGCGCCGGCACGCGTAACTGCACCGCGCCCGGCGCGATCGCGGCCACTTCGGCAGTGAGGAAATTCATCTTCGGCGAGCCAATAAACCCGGCGACAAACAGGTTGTCGGGATCGCGATACAGCGCCATCGGTGCGCCGACTTGCTCAATGCGGCCCTGACGCAGCACCACGATGCGATCCGCCAGCGTCATCGCCTCCAGCTGATCGTGCGTCACGTAGATCATGGTGTTGCCCAGCGAAGCGTGCAGGCGAGCAATCTCAATGCGCATCTGCAAACGCAGCTCGGCATCGAGGTTCGACAGCGGCTCATCAAACAGAAAAATGCGCGGATGGCGGATTATCGCGCGGCCAATCGCCACACGTTGCCGCTGTCCGCCGGACAGCGCGCGCGGTAAGCGGTCAAGAAATTCTGTCAGATGCAGGCGCGCCGCAGTCTGTTTGATCGCCTGCTCAATTTCCGCTTTCGGGCGCTTCATCACTTCCAGCGGATAGGCCAGATTGCCGCGCACCGTCATGTTCGGGTAGAGCGCATAGGACTGAAACACCATGGCGATGCCGCGCTCGGTGGCGTGCTGATCGGTCATATCGGCGCCTTCAATCAGCAACTTACCGTCGGTGATCTCCTCCAGCCCGGCAATCATGCGCAGCAGCGTAGATTTCCCGCAGCCGGAAGGGCCGACAAACACCACGAATTCGCCGCTGTTAATGGTGAGATCGATGCCATGAATCACGTTTACATTTTCGTAGGACTTTTTAACGTTTTGCAGATGCAGGCTGGTCATGCGATGCCTCGACTCAGAGAAGTTGGCCCATATAAATGGCGTTGCTGCGCACAATCGGCGTGAAGCCAAGGCGCTGATAAAAGCCGCACACCTGCTCGTTCTGCAGGCTGACGCCGAGATAAACGCCCGGCACGCCCGCAGCACGCAGATCGTGTAGCAGCTGTTCAATCAGCTTGCGCCCCCAGCCACCTTGCTGCGCGGCGGGTAACAAATTGATGTGCAGATGCGCAGGCCATTGCGTCACCAGCTGATCCGCTGCCGCATCGGGCTGATGAATCGCTTCCAGCACTTTGCTGTCGAGCGGCGCCTGCGGCGCGTAATCGCGATACTGCTGTTGCAGCTGTGGCCACCAATCAGTATTCAACTTTGCTTCGAAGGCGCGCGTATCGGGCGCGGCGACCGCGTAGCCGACTACCTCGCCGTGCTGTTCCAGCACATAAGCAAATTCGGGCGCAAAGCGCGCGTAGGGAATGACAAAGCGCAGGCCTGGCAGCACGGGATCGGAGTAGAGCGCGCTGGCATCGGTGCCGGCATTGGCGGTCTCTAAGCAGATGCGCGACAAGGCGGGAAAATCTGCCTCGCTGGCGCGACGAATAACACCTTCAGCCGTCATGGTGGAGCCTCTGTGGTCAGGAGATGAACAGATTTTACGGTAAAGAAAGCCGACTTAGTTTTCAAGGTGTAATAATTGCGCTGGCGCACAAAGCTGATGCGAACTATAACCACAAAGCATGACTGGGCGGCTGACAAACTCACGCGCAACGTCGGTATGAGCGCTGGTTGAAAGCACATTGCCTTTCGCTTACCTATTGCTGTGATGATAACTATAGGATTTTCGTATGCTCTATCAGTATGTTAAAGCAGCTTGCCTGGCTGAGTGATTTATACTGATGCTCAGGCTTTACTGCGCAACGCTGTCCGGTTTGCGCGCTGAATCGCAGCATCCTCTGCTGTTCTGGCGGCTTTTCTTCTTACTCTTTGCACTGTATCACAGAGCAAAAATTCCGCAGTGGTGATGTTTGACTTTCTTTTGTGCATAAAGTAAGTATGAATTATGTGCGTTGTCGCTGCTGAATCAACCTGCCGGGAATCGCAGGTGTCGAGATGAAGGGATGCCAGTCATCTGTTGGAGAAACCGAGCATGATGTGTGATTCAACCAATCGTCCTTCCCGTTTGCAAAGCTCACTGCGCACGGTGTCGCGTCTGGTCTCCGCCGGGATTCTGCTCGGTGCGACCATGGCAGCCGCGCAGGCCGTTACCCTGAATGAGTGGGACATTTACAACTATCCGCAGCAGACCGAAGCGGTGGATGAAGCGGTAAAAGCGTTCCAGCAAAAGAATCCGGGCATTGTGATTCAGCGTTCGGTGCACTCCTTCGAAGACACGCGCATTCCGCTTAAGCTGGCGCTGACCGCCGGTGACGGCCCGCAAATCGCCCAAGTGAATCAGGGCGGCGGCGATATGGGCTCGCTGGTGAAAGACAAGCTGCTGTGGCCGCTGGATGATTACGCCAAAACTTACGGCTGGACCACGCGCTTCCCGGATTCAATCCTGAAACGTAACCGCTGGTCAGATAAACAAGATTTCGGCAGCGGCAAACTCTACGGCGTAGCGAGCCTCGGCGAGATAGTGGGTTTGTACTACAACAAAGCGCTGCTGGATAAAGCCGGTGTTGCGGTGCCTAAAACCTTGCCGGAACTCGAACAGGCGATGGAGAAACTCAAAGCCGCTGGCACACCGCCGATGATGCTCGGCCTGCTCGACGGCAACATGGGCCAGCAGCTGCTCAGCACCTTGTGGGAAGCGCAGATTGAGAGCAGCGACCGGAAAAAACTCGACGATCTGATTTACGACGTGGGCGGCACGTTCAAAGACGACAAGCTGGTGAAAGCCGCCAATATGATGAAAGGCTGGAACGACAAAGGCTATCTGTTCCCCGGCTTCCAGGGCATTGGGCACGACGATGCCGCGACCCTGTTCCAGAACGGTCAGGCAGCGTTCCTGGTGAGCGGAACCTGGTATCTCGGCCAGTTTAAAGACAACAAAGATCTGCACTTCGCTGCGATGCCAGCGGGCGAGGGCGTGCAGCATCCGCTGATGGTGGGTGGCACCGATCTGGCGTTCTCCATCACCAGCACCGCCAAAGACAAAGCGCAGCAGGATGCCGCAGCGAAGTTCATCGATTACATCGTCTCAGATGAGATGGCGAACCGCTGGCTGAAAGTGGGCTTCCTGCCGGCCGGCACCAGCAAAAATGCGCAGATTCCGGCGGATAACCCGCTGCTGGCAGAAGCGTATCAGGTGTGGGTGACGCTAAATGACAACGATGGTCTCGGCCATTATCTCGACTGGGCCACGCCAACCATGAACGCCGAGCTGAATCAGAATGTGCAGCTGCTGCTGGCGGGACGTCAAACCGCCGACCAGATGGTGATCAACTTCGATAACAACTATCAACGTTACCTGAAAACCCTCAAGCACTGATGACGTACGGCCCGGCATAAGTGGCCGGGCCGCGAACAGGCCCGCAAGCGAGTACGGTTATGCTGAATAAATCTGCCTGGCGCAATGCGCTCTATCTTCTGCCCGCGGTGCTGGTGTATGCGGTGTTTCTGCTGATGCCGCTGTTGGCCTCGTTAGGGATCAGCTTCACCGAATGGGACGGCACCTCGTGGCCGATTTTCATCGGCATGGGTAACTATCTGCGCATGTTCCAGGATCCGGTGTTCTGGGTGGCGCTCGGCAATAACGCCTTGCTGATGCTGTTCTACACACTCTTTCCAATTGGCGTTGGACTGCTGCTGTGCAGCTTCCTGTATGAGACGCGCAATAACAAAGAGCGCAGCGTGCTGCGTATCCTCTTCTTCCTGCCGTACATCATGCCGATGGCGGTGCTCGGCGTGGTGTGGCGCTGGCTGTATAACCCGGCGTTTGGCCCTATCGATCAATTCCTGCGCGCCGTGGGTTTGCCGCAGCTGGCGAAGTCGTGGCTGGGTGATTTTACCTGGGCGCTACCCGCGGTCGGCTTTGTCGCCACCTGGTACTTCTTCGGTTTCTGCCTGGTGCTGTTTATGGCGGGCTTGCAACGCATGGATCCGTCGCTGCTGGAAGCGGCCGATCTCGATGGTTCATCACGCCGGCAGAAATTTATGCGCATTACGCTGCCGTCGCTGCGTCCGGAACTGCGTATCGCGCTGCTGCTGACGGTGATCGCCAGCTTGAAAGCCTTCGATCTGGTTTACGTGATGACGCAAGGCGGGCCGGGCACGTCCACTATGGTGACCAACATCTTTATGTATAAGCAGGGCTTTGACCTGCACTACTTCGGCTATGCCTCCGCCGTGGCGGTGTTCAGTATGCTTATTGTTTTAATGATCAACGGCTTAATTCATCTATGTCTACGGGAGCGTCACTGATGCGCGGCACGCCAACTGTTTCACGCGCGCTGATCTGGATTGTCGCGTTGATGACCATCCTGCCGTTTTTAATGGCGCTGATGACCTCGTTCAAAACCCAGATGGAGCTATTTCAGGGCGTGTTTACCTTGCCCTCGTCGCTCAATTTCAAAAACTACATCACCGCGTGGCAGCAGGGACATTTCAACGTCTACTTCATGAATTCGGTGCTGGTGGTGATTCCGGTAGTGATCTGCAGCATCCTGCTCGGCATTCTGGCGGGATTCGGTTTTGCCTGGCTGAAGATCCCCGGCAAAACGGTGGTTGCCGCGCTGCTGGGCCTTGGCATGGTGCTACCAAGTGAAGCCTTTATTATTCCGCTCTATCACGAGCTGCGCTGGATGGGCCTCACCAACACCTATCTGGCGCTGATTCTGCCGCAAATTGCCTTGTCGCTGCCGTTTACCACGCTGATGATTGCCACCGCGTTGCAGCAGGTGCCGCGCGAGCTGGTGGAAGCGGCGGTGATGGATGGTGCCTCACGCCGCAAAATTCTCTGGGGCCTGCTGGTGCCGGCGATTTGGCCAACGCTGTCCACGCTGGCGCTGCTGCTGTTTATCTGGACGTGGAACGAGTTCCTTATCCCGCTGATTCTGGTGAATAAAGATGAGCTGCGCACCTTGCCGATCGGCATGATGTTTTTCCAGAATAAAAACACCATCGATATTCCGGTGCTGATGGCGGGCGCGATGATTGTCATCCTGCCGCTGGTGGCGGTGTTCCTGGTGTTCCAGCGCAAATTTATCAGCGGCGTCACCGAAGGCGCGGTGAAATAACCATCTTGTCCACCAGCAAAAGGTTTTGGTCATGCGGCGCGTGCTGCAATAGCGCATCGCCGCTATTCAGGAGAACCGCATGCACGTTTCACTGGCTGATTTCTATCCCATCGCCGATGGCGAAACGCTGGATACACACTGCTTCCAGCGCGCACTCAATCATCTGGCAACGCGCGGCGGCGGCACCTTATCAGTGCCGCCTGGCCGCTATCATCTCGGCACGCTAACGCTGGGATCCAACATTAATCTGCATCTTGAAGCGGGCGCCACGTTGCTCGCCAGCTCACGCGTTGAGGATTATCAGCAGCAACTGGCGCAGAGCCAGGCTGAACTGTCGCAGCATGTGCTGCTGTACGCCGTCGGACAGCGCAATATCAGCATCAGTGGCAAAGGGGTGATCGACGGTAACGGCGATGCGTGGTTTGCTGCGGAAAAGGACGAGCAGGGTTATCGCCTGCCACGTTCTCAGCGCCCGCGCATCGTGGTGTTTGAGGATTGCGAGCAGGTGACGCTGCAAGATTTCACCATCATTCAGGCGCCGATGTGGACGGTACATCTGGTGAGTTGCCGCCATGTACATGTCGACCATCTCACCATCAATAACAGCATGAGCATGCCGAACACCGATGCGCTGGATATCGACAGCTGTGAAGCGGTGTTTGTCAGCAACAGCTATCTGAGCGCGGCCGATGATGCTATCTGCATCAAAACCAGCCAAAAACCCGCGCATCTGCGACGTGCCGCGCGACAAATCATGATCAGCAACTGCCTGCTGCGCTCCTACAGCTGCGCGTTCAAAATCGGCACCGAAACCTTCGATGACGTGGAAGATGTCACCGTCTCCGGCTGCACCCTCTTTGATTCCAACCGCGCGATTGGCTTGCTGTCGCGTGATGGCGGCCAGTTCCGCCGTTTGCTGTTCAGCAATATCACGCTGGCCTGCCGCCACGCGCCGCCGTGCCATTGGGGTAAAGCCGATGCGCTGTTTGTTTCAGTGCGCGCACGCGATCCGGCGATAGCGCCGGGCAGCATTGAGCAACTGCAATTCAGCAACGTCAGCGGTGTGATGGAAGGAGCAATTAACCTGCATGCGGAACAACCGGGACAGATTCGTGATGTGATGCTGGCGAATGTGCAGCTGCGGCAAATGCTAGCAGCAGCTGCGGATCAAGGGCATTACGATGTGCGCCCGCCGTGTAATCCCGAATCGCCGACCGGCATGGGTTTGGACAATGCGTACAAACTGGATAGCGCATCGGGCTTAGCGTACGGTGTTGCCGCCTATCCGGATGGCTTGCCGGGCGTGTTTGCGCGCGGCGTGGAGAATCTGCAGTTGCATAACGTGGTGATTACGCGCCCGCAGCCGTTGCCCCACGGCTGGCATGCGGAAACAGTGCAGATTCTTTAGGGCACGCCTGGAGGTTACAACGCAGCAGCGATAGCCGCGCCCAGCTCCTCGATTGACGCGCGGCCGTCGAGGTCGCGCGTCAGGCTGTTGCCCGCCGCCAGCGTAAGCTCGATGGTATCCAACACCGCTGCGCCCGCTTCGGCGTAATCGAGGTGCTCCAGCATCATCGCGCCACTCCAAATCTGACCAATCGGGTTGGTCACCCCTTTACCCGCGATGTCGGGTGCCGATCCAAAGGCGCTGTAATAAATGCGTTGATTTTGATTACTTGTAATCATATTTGATGCTTTGTGAGCAACATCAAACAAATTAAGCCCTGTTTAGCCTATAAAACGCCTCTAATATGCGTAAATTCATTCTTATTTGAGCGAAATGAATCATAAGCATAAGTGGGGTGGCGAAGTGCGTAGACACGGTGAATAACAACATTGGCCACCTCATCAACGGGACGCGTGAAGCCCAGCGCGTTCCACGACCCTACGTTATCGATGAGGCTGAAATGAAACAATTCTCTACAGAAGGGATGGTGATTATCGTCGGGATTGTCATTGCGTACATCCTGTTCACCACCTGGCTCACCTGGCGTCTGCGCAGTAAAAACAGCGGCGACTTTATGGCTGGCTCCAATGTGATGCCGGCATTTGTGGTGGGCGTGATGCTGATGTCGGAATACATCGGCGCCAAATCCACCATCGGTACGGCTCAGGCAGCTTTCGAAGATGGCTTTGCCGCTTCATGGTCGGTGATTGGTGCCGCTATCGGTTTCCCGCTGTTTGGTTTTCTGCTGGTAAAGCGCATCTACAATACCGGTAAAATCACCATCTCTGCGGCGATCGCTGAACGTTATGGCAACTCCACCAAAAACATCATCTCGCTGATTATGATCTATGCGCTGTTGCTGGTTAACGTCGGTAACTACGTTAGCGGTGCGGCGGCGATCTCAACGGTGCTCAACCTCGATCTCACTACCGCTGCGGTGATCACCGCGATCGTCAGTACGTTCTATTTTATGTTCGGCGGCATGAAAGGTATCGCCTGGGTCACGCTGCTGCACAGCGGACTGAAATATATCGGCATTCTGATCATTCTCGGCGTGGCCCTGCACATGACCGGCGGCGTCAGCCCAATGATTAAAGAGATGCCGCATTTCTACTGGACGTGGGACGGCAACGTTGGCGGCAGCACTATTTTCGCCTGGATGATCGGTACTATCGGCTCGATCTTCTGTACTCAGTTTGTGATTCAGGCGATTGCCTCGACCAAAAGTGCCGAGTCCGCCAAACGTGCAACCTGGGTGGCGTTCTTCTTCTGCATGCCGATTGCCATTGCTATCGCGCTGATTGGCGTGGCGGCGAAATACCTGCATCCGGATATTAAAAGTCTCTATGCGCTGCCGGTGTTCCTGCAGGACATGAGTCCCTGGCTGGCGGGGATTGTCACCACCTCACTCGTGGCGTCGATCTTTGTCAGCGTCAGCACCGTAGCGCTGGCGATTGCCTCGCTGGTGGTAAAAGATTTCTATGTGCCCTATCGCAATCCGACGCCGGAGCGTGAGTTCCGCATGACGCGCTGGCTGTCGCTGCTGATCGGTTTCCTGCCGCTGATTTTCGTGCTGTTCGTGCCGGAAGTGTTGAAGCTCTCCTTCTTCACCCGCGCTATTCGGCTGTCGATTTCAGTGGTGGCAATCATTGCCTTTTACCTGCCGTTCTTTAAAAGCACGCGCGGCGCCAATGCAGGCCTGATTGGTGCGTGTGTCATGACGTCAGTGTGGTATCTGCTCGGCGATCCATTAGGTATCAACAACATGTACGTGGCGTTGATCACGCCGGCGGTCATCATGGTGATTGACCGCCTGATCCCTTCAAGCCAAACCCATGTGAAAAAAGCCCCGAAATCTTCAATGCAAAACAGTGGAGCCTGAAATGAGTGATTTAACCCTTACCGTTGAACGCAGCGGTAACCTCCATCCGCACGCGCAGGATGCGCAACAGCTCACGGCGATGCTGCCTTCGGTCTGCCCGCAGAACCATGCGGCGAATCTGCTGCCGCTACCCAATGGCGACTTGCTGTGTGTGTGGTTTGGCGGCACGCAGGAAGGGATCGCCGATATTTCTGTGTGGTGCTCGCGGCTGAAAAGCGGCAGCACACAGTGGAGCGAGGCGGAAAAACTCTCTGACGATCCCACGCGATCGGAGCAAAATCCGCTGCTGTTCCTCGATCCTGAACAGGTGCTTTGGCTGCTGTGGACGGCGCAGAAATCCGGCAATCAGGACACAGCGATTGTGCGCTATCGTCAGTCACGCGATTTTGGCCGCAGCTGGGGGGCAATCGACACCTTGCTCGATCAGCCCGGCACCTTTATTCGCCAGCCGATTGTGGTGCTGCCAAACGGTAACTGGCTGCTGCCGGTGTTTTATTGCCGAACTCAGCCTGGCGTGAAATGGGTGGGTAACGACGATATCAGCGCGGTGAAAATCTCCAGTGATAAAGGCCAAAGCTGGCGCGATGTGGCGGTGCCAGACAGCCTGGGCTGCGTGCATATGAACATCACGTTGCTGCAGGATGGCAGCTTACTGGCGCTGTATCGCAGCCGCTGGGCCGATTTCATCTATCAAAGTCGTTCGATCGACGGCGGCGAAAGCTGGAGTGCGCCGCTGGCGACTGACTTGCCAAACAACAACTCGTCGATTCAGGTCACGACATTGCACAACGGCCATCTGGCGCTGGTGTTTAATGCCATGAGCGCCAGAGATGCCAGCGAGCGCCGCTTATCGCTGTATGACGAAATCGAAGATGAAGAGGATGACGGCGATGTGGCGGTGGCGGCAGAGCCGCTGGTGCACAGCGGACGCAGCGCGTTTTGGGGCGCACCCCGCGCGCCAATGACGCTGGCGATTTCCGCCGATGGCGGCAAAAGCTGGCCATGGCAGCGTAATCTCGACGAGGGCGACGGCTACTGCATGACCAATAATTCGCAGCAAAAGCTTAACCGCGAGTTCTCCTATCCGAGCATCAAACAGAGTGACGATGGCGCGCTGCATGTGGCTTACACCTATTTTCGTCAGGCGATTAAATATGTGCGCGTCAATGAAAGCTGGGTGAAAGGATGAGCAGGCAGCGACACGCGCTGGTGACGGGCGTCAGCTCTGGCATAGGCGCCGCCATCGCCGATCATCTGTTGCAACAAGGTTGGCAGGTGACCGGTTTTAGCCGCACGTCGGTGCAGAACGATCATCCAGCGTTCACCTCGGTCAGCGTGGATCTGTTGGATGCCAATCTGCTGAAGCAGGCGCTACTGGCGCTGCCGAAGGTGGATGCGCTGGTGCATGCCGCAGGCATGATGGCGGCTGCGCCGCTCGGTGAGCTGGATGAGAAGCAGAGCGCGCATTTGTGGTACCTGCACGTGCAGGTGGCGGAGATAATGGCAAATGTCTTGCAGCCGCAGATGACACAGGGCGATCGTATCTTGCTGATTGGCAGCCGTACGTCACGCCGCGCGGCGAATCGCAGCCAGTACGTGAGCACCAAGGCGGCAATGGTGGGCATGGCGCGCAGCTGGGCGGCGGAACTGGCACCCAAAGGCATCACGGTGAATGTGATTGCGCCGGGGGCGACGGAGACGCCCATGCTGCTGCAGCCCGGCCGCGCCAGTTCACCCCCAAAGCTGCCGCCGATGGGGCGCTATATCAAGCCACAGGAAGTGGCGGCGCTGGCAGGGTTTGTGCTGTCGCCTGCCGCCGATGCGATTACCGGGCAGGAGTTGGTGATCTGTGGTGGGGCGTCGTTGTAGTTTTTTCCCTCACCCTAACCCTCTCCCACAGGGAGAGAGAATTGAATAGTGCACCGACTAACTCCCTCTCCCAGTGGGAGAGGGCTGGGGTGAGGGCAACAAGTCGCACCTAACCGCGCCGCAATCCCGCCACATCCACCTGCCACTGATGCAGCTTGTTATACAGTGCGGTGCGTGAAATCCCCAGCAGCTGCGCGGACTGGCGCAGGTTACCTTTTTGCTCACGCACCACCTGCATCACATGCTGGCGCTCATTCTCCTGCAGCGAGGTCAATTCGCTGGCGACAGGCGCGTTACGCTGCACCATCTCTTCCGGCAGATCGTGGCGCTCAATCTCCAACCCTTCACACAAATTCACCATGCGCTCGACCAGATTCTCCAGCTCACGCACGTTGCCGGGCCAGTGCCACGCCTGTAAACAGCGCATCGCCTCAGCGGAGAGCTGCGGCGCGATGCGCTTCAGCCGGGTGCAGAGCGCCTGAATAAAGGTATTCACCAGGCCGGGAATATCCTCCTGACGCTCGCGCAGCGGCGGGATCTCCAGCGAAATCACATTCAGACGATAGTAGAGATCGCGGCGGAACGCGCCTTTTTCCACCGCATCCAACAGATTGCAGTGGGTAGCGGCGATGATGCGCACGTTGACCTTGATAGGATGGGCCGCGCCGATTCGCACCACTTCGCCCTCCTGCAGCACGCGCAGCAGGCTGGTTTGCGCTTCGAGCGGCATCTCGCCAATCTCATCAAGGAACAAGGTGCCGCCATCGGCCAGCTCAAATTTGCCCGCCGAGCCGCCGCGTCGCGATCCGGTAAAAGCGCCGTCGACATAGCCAAACAGTTCGCTCTGCACTAAATCACGTGGCAATGCGCCGCAGTTCAGCGCGATAAAGGCTTCCTGCTGGCGCGGGCTGGCGTTGTGAATCGCCTGCGCGAACAGCTCTTTACCGGTGCCGCTTTCGCCGGTTAATAACACCGTACTGTCGCTGCGGCTGCTTGCGCGCGCTTTCTGAATCGCTTGCAGCACGCGCGGCGCGTGCCCGCGAATCATCTCAAAGGTGTAGCTGGCGCCGACGCCCATCACGCGGCGCGTAATGGCGCGGATACGTTGATTCTCGCGCAGCGACAGCACGCGGCCGCCGTCTGGCGCGGGCATCAGCGAAATCAGGCAGGAAAGGGGATGCACGCCATCCGGCATAAATTGCAGCTCGCGGTCATTGCAGAACGGCATGGTGAGCAGCGATCCGCCTTGCGGTTGCAGCAGCACGTCGATCGGTCCAGCGCTGGGATCGAGGCCGCTAAAGATCTGGCGCGCATAGCGATTCAGCGTTTTGATGCGACCGTGACGATCGCAGACGATTACGCCTTCGTTCAGGGTTTCGAGGATCGACTGCTGCTCGGCTAGCAAACGGCGCAGCATCAGCTGCTGACCAACCGCTTCGGCTGCCGCTTGCACCGTGCCGAGCGTATGCGCATTAAAGTTGTCAGGCGTGGCGGTCAGCGTGAGTACGCCCAGCAGCTGGCCGCTGGCATCGCGCACCGGTGCGGCAGCACATTGGCGATGGCGTTTGCGCAGATCCAGCTTCCAGTTTTCGCCACTCAACACGTACACCAGCCGCTGCTCAATCAGGCAGCGCGCGGTGCAGTTGGTGCCGAGCACCTCTTCGCGCAGGATGCTGCCGACCGGCGTCAGATCCGCGCCGCAGAAGTGCAGCGTCACGCCTTGCGCATCGGTCAGATTGATGTGGCCATCCGGGTTATACGCCAGCAGGTTTTCCATGATGCTGCGCGCCGCGAGGATCAACTCGGCATTGTGCTCAAGGATCGCCGCCAGTTCCGCAGCGGGTGGCGAGACATAGGCAAAGGTGGCGGGATCGATCGCGCGCTGCTGCGATCGCCGCCACGACTGCAAAATGCTGTGCCGCATCCAGCCGGGCTGTTCACCGCGTTCGAAGCTGTGCCAGCCCTGCCACAACAACGTATCCCATTCGCCCACCTCCGCGCTGTCCGGCAAGCTGAAGATCGGATCGCTTTCATCTTTAAACGGCAAACGCTCACTGGCACGCATGTGACACTCCTGAACGATATGGAATGTCCATTTTATTGACATGTGAAGTTGACATGTAAATTTTGTTGCCAGATTGTGAGCTATATCTGTGTTATGCCTCACATAAAGCGGCGGATTGCAGTTGGCATCGCCTTTGCACTACCGATTGCACATCCCTACGCTCGAATGAGCACATCCAAAACAATAAGGAATAGGTCATGACATTTCATCTTAAGCCAGTACGCGTCGGCCTGATTGGCGCCGGACGCATGGGCAGCTTCCACGCGGAAAACCTGGCCTGGCGCGTGCCGGGTGCGATCCTCGCAGCGGTGGCCGATCCGCAACCGGGCGCGGCCGACGCGCTGACCAATAAGCTCGGCGTCGCTAAAGCCTATAACGATCTGCATGCGCTGCTGCAGGATCCCGAAATTGAGGCGGTGGCGATTGCCGCACCGGCGCGCACGCACGCCGAATGGGTGATCGCTGCCGCCGAGGCGGGCAAACATGTGTTCTGTGAGAAGCCGATGGCGGTGACGCTGGAAGAGGCGGATCGTGCAATTGCTGCCGCGAAAGCGGCCGGCGTGGTGTTGCAGGTCGGTTTTAACCGCCGCTTTGATTCCGGCTTTGCTGCAGCGATCGCCGCGGTGAAAGCGGGTGAAAATGGCACCACGCAGCTGAGCCGATCGCTGACGCGCGATCCGGGCCTGCACGATCCTTCGCGCATCCCACAGTGGACGATCTTCCTTGAAACCCTGATCCACGATTTCGACACGCTGCTGCACTTCAACCCTGGCGCGAAGCCGGTGGAAGTCTATGCGCTGGCCGATGCGCTGGTGCGTCCGGATTTCAAAGACAAAGGCTTGCTCGACACATCGGTGGTTACCATCCGCTTTGATAACGGCGCGATCGCCACCGCTGAAGCCAACTTCCAGGCGGTATACGGCTACGATGTGCGCGGCGAAGTGTTCGGCAGCAAAGGCATGCTGCAGGCGGGCCACATCAACGTTAACAACTGTGTGCGCTATCACCAGGATGGCATCACGATTGAAACCTCACGCATGGATTCAGACCTGCTGCGCGAAGCCTATGTGGCGGAGATGGCCGAGTTTGCCCGCTGCATTCGCAGTGGCGAAACGCCGCGCGCTACCGGTGAAGATGCACGCAACGCGCTGGTAATCGCGCTGGCTTGTATCGACTCGGTGCAGCAGCAGCAACCCATCAAACTGGGAGCGCGCTAATGGCCGGTTATCAGCTGTCGGTGTGTGCCGAAATGGTGTTTCTCGATCTGCCTTTTGTCGAGCGCGTGAAACGCATTCATGCACTGGGCTTTGGCGTCGAAATCTGGGGCTGGGCCAACAAAGATATCGATGCGCTGGCGGCGACCGGCGCGCGTTTCACCTCGATGACCGGCTACCTCAGCGGCAACCTGACCGATGATGATGAGATTCAGCAACTGCTGCAAAGTGCTGAAGCGTCGCTGGCGGTGGCCGAGCGGCTCAACTGTCCGGCGTTGAACCTGCACGGTACCGGACTGGATGACAAAGGGTTGCCGGTCAAACCGGTTGACGTGGTGACCGGCGCGATGTGGCTGAAAGCGGCTGATACGCTGCGCAAAGTGGCGCAGCTGGGCGAGCGCGCCGGACGCGTCTTCACGCTGGAGAACCTTAACTTGCCGGTTGATCATCCCGGTACGCCGTTCGCGCTGGCGGCCGACACGCTGGCGCTGGTGGAAGCGGTTAACAGCCCGGCGCTAAAGATGAACCTCGACCTGTATCACGCGCAGATTGGCGAAGGCAATTTGATCGAACTGATTCGTCGCTGTGGTTCGGCGATAGGTGAGATTCAGGTGGCCGATGTGCCGGGGCGTCAGCAGCCGGGCACCGGTGAGATTAACTATCGCGCCATCGCCCGTGCGTTACACGATGTTGGCTATCAGGGCACCGTGGCGCTGGAAGGCTGGGCCAGCGGCGAAAGTGGCGCCGCGCTGCAGCAGTTCCGCGATCACTTCACGCTTTAACGGTTCCACCGCCGGGTATTCGCCTGTTGCCCGGCGTTAACTCGATGAAATAAATAATAATATCTCAACTCTACAGGACTAACCCATGAACATCAGAAATGTGATGCTGTGCCTCTGCGCGCTGCTGCTCAGCCTGAGCGTGAGCGCTAAAACCTTCACCGTCGGCGTCGCGCTGGCGAACTTCGATCTCAACTTCGTCTCGATTCTGCGCACCCAGATGCAGGCAGAGCTGAAAGCTAACCAGCTCAATAGCCAGTTTGTAGATGCCAAAGGCGATGTCGCGCTGCAAGTGCAGCAGGTGGATGATTTTGTTAATCAGGGTGTCGATGCCATCATCCTCAATCCGGTGGACACTCAAGGCGTATTGCCAATGATTACCGCGGCGAAAAATGCCGGCATTCCGCTGATCTTCGTCAATCGTAAGCCAGAAGTGAAACTGCCAAGCGACATGGCGTATGTTGGTTCAGACTCGGCGTTGGGCGGAGAAATGCAGATGGAAGCGCTGGCGAAGAAGATGAATTACAAAGGCAACGTGGCGATTTTGATGGGCGCGCTGTCGAATGAAGAAGCGCGTGAACGCACCCGCGCGGTGGAAGCCGTGATTGCCAAATACAAAGATATGAAGGTGATTGAAAAGCAGAGCGCCAAATGGCAGCGCAACGAAGCGGTGGATGTGGTATCGAGCTGGCTGCTGAATCAGCGCCCGATTGACGCTATCGCGGCGAATAATGATGAAATGGCGATTGGTGCCATCATGGCGCTCAACCAGGCGAAAAATGAGAAGATTTTGGTCGCCGGTATCGACGGCACGCCGGATGGTCAGCAGTTCGTGAAGAACGGCAAAATGACGCTGACCATTTTCCAGGACGCGAAAGGGCAGGCGACCGGCGCGGTGCAGGTGACTAAAGCGCTGCTGGAGAAGCAGAAAGTGCAGGAGTTCAACTGGATTCCGTATCAAACCATCACGCCTGAGAACTATGCGCAGTTCGCGGCGAAATAACATTTTTATTTACCAAAACTCTCCTGCTCGCAGGAGAGTTTTACGCTGGAAACCCGATTTATTCCTCCTCCACTTCGCTTTATTTGCCTAACTCTGACTGATAAACTCCGGCTGCAACCAGAATTGTCTCTGGTTAATGATTGCTCAGGCATGATGCATTAACAGAACGCATGCGTTCGACCGGAGAGAAGTGCAGGATGGATAAAGAGATTCTCAACACCATAAATTCTCAGCACCTTTTTCCCGCGCACAGCGACCGGCATATTTTTTTTGGTGTTGATGGTAAATTCATTGGCCACTCGCTGATTACCATCATGTCGATAATCAAGCATGCCAATGATGTTCGTTATCACTTTCATCTTATCTCTTCGGAAATATCTGCAGTTGATACTGCGCGTCTGGAAAAAATATTCGCTGGATCGCCACATGGGTTAACGCTGCATCATATTCAGGATAGTTTGTTTAGCGCGTTCCCTACCACAGAGTTGTTCACTCGCGCGACCTATTATCGTTTTCTCGCTCCGCTTATCTTGCCGCATGCCACTAAATTGCTTTATCTCGATGCCGATATGGTGTGTCTGAATCCTCTTGATGAATTATGGCAGATTGCCATGCCAGCTGACGTTATTGCCTTGGTGGTTGGCGAGATTCAGGCATTGCAACCGCAGTTGGCTGAAAAGGTGGGCTTGCGTGGAAAGCGCTATTTTAATGCCGGCATGATGCTGATTGATGTTCAAAAGTGGAACCGCGAGCAGATCAGTGAACGCGCTTTTAATTTGCTTAGCGAAAAGGGAAAACAATTCCAGTATCTCGATCAGGATGCGTTGAATACGTTGCTTGAGGATCGTGTGATATTTACGGAAACGCGCTTTAATACCATCAATATGCTCTCACACGATGATAGCGGTTATACACAGGATGTGCCGAAAAATACCTGCTTATTGCATTATGCGGGTGCCGATAAACCCTGGCAGCGGTGGAATCAACAGCACGTTGGCCATTACTATCGCGATCTTTATCAGATTTCACCATTAGCCGACGTCTCTTTTGAAACACCGAAAAACGCGCAACAAGCGAAGAGAATGTACAAATTTTTGTTCCGTAGTCATCAATGGATGCCGGCACTCTATTGGCGCATTAAGTATTTTAAAATGAGGTATTTTTGAGTGCAGACTTTACGTTTAAAGCCGCTGTTAACCGAAAGCAATATTTATCAGCTGTGCTTTCTGCTGTTAACCCTGGCATTTGCGACCTCGTTAGTTATCCCCGCATATCCTAAGAAAACATTTTATCTGGTGGGTTATTTAACGCTATTTTTTCTGCTGGCCCAGGGAATAAAAAGAAAATTCATTATCGATAAGAGTGCTTTCATCGTCGCTATTCCCATTCTATTATTGGGCATAGTCAGGGTAATATGGTCGCGTATTTATGCCGATGCCTATTTTAGCGATGTAGTGGATAACTATTTTCAGGGCGGTAAACTTTTCATTATCTCCGCTTTTGTCAGCTATTTTTTCATTGCGTGGCGTCACTGTTTGTCAGCGAAAGTCCTGCGCATTAGCGTGTGCTTGTTAATTTTTGGTTTGCTGCTGACGCTGGGCGCCGGCTGGTACGAACATGCTCAGACGCAGCAACGCATCAAATTACTCACAGATTCAGCCGGTACCGTTTCATACCTGATGACGGCGTTAGCATTAACTGCCCTGTTTATTGTGAATAAGGTGATAGTTCGCCGCCTTAATCAAATTCTGCTGTTCACCGCTATCTTTGTGGTGAATATGCTGCTGATGTTCCTCACTGAGTCACGTGCGGCGGTGTTGGTGCTGCCCGTTTTATACTTGCTCTGTTTTTATCTGGTTCATCGCTGGGCAGGAAAATATTCGCTGGTGATTTTAGTTCTTTGCATTGCGGGGGGGCTGTTCTTCATGCCCAGCTCCATTATGCATCGGTTGGACAACATCCAGAACGAAATAGACAGCTATCAGAAAAATAATGATACCTCAATTGGTGCGCGCTTCTCGATCTGGAAAAGTGGCTATCACAGCGTTTCCTGGTCGCTGCTGGGGCAAAGTCCGGATGACAGAACGGATAAAGCGCGCGTTTATATTAAAACCTATGAACGCGCTAATCCTGAGGCTTATAAAAATGTGATGTATCACTTGCACGATGATTTTTTAGAAACGCTTTCGCTGCAAGGTATCGCGGGTGCTGTCACCCTGATTCTTTTTTATGTCGGTTTAATTGTGGCGGCAATACGTCGTCGGGCATTGGATGTTGCGCTGCTTCCTGTTTCCATTTTTATATTCGGTTTGACTGATACCGTATGGATTCAAAGCAGTTCAGTATTTATTCTGATGGCATCGATTATTATGAGCTATGCGCTGATGCAGCATAAGCCCCGAACGCATATCTAATATTTGTCAGGTCGCCATTGAAGGCGACCGATTTTCTCAACGCTTCAGTTCATTCTCCGCAATTTCATTCTCAGATATTTTTTCTTCAAACTAAATCTGACTTTACTGTCCAGCAAAAATGAAACGAAAGAGACGTTTTCAATCGCCTGCTTCACCACCTGTTTCTCATGTTCATCGTTAATCAGCGGATAAAACTTATGCGCCAGATTGATCCAGTGACAAGCGAGCAGGTTGCGGTAGCTTTCACCGAGCACATTATCCATCTGTTGCGTGGCTTTGATCAGCATCGATATTTTATCGGCATCCAGCGCGCTGGAGAGACTTTTTTCTCGTTTGAAATAGAGATACGGGCTCTGCTTCGCTAAAAATATCGTCTGACTGGCTTTCAGAATCGAGGGGAATAAATACGCATCTTCGTAGCAACTGAAGTCAGGGAAATGGTTATCTTCCAACAGCGAGCGTTTAATAAACTGACCGATAAAATGCGCCTGAATATCACGATGGATGAGGAATTTTTCAATCACCTGATGTTGCGACAAGGCGTTGACCTGCAAACCTTTCCACTGCTGTAGTTTGGTCTTCTTTTCATAAATTTCATTCAGCGGCGCCAGCAGAATATCGGGTTGTTGCGCCTGCAAAAACTGCACGATGTCAGCAAAAGAGTTCGGCAAAAGCTGATCGTCACCATCCAGCATCGTGACAAAATGGCCGCTGCATTTGCTGACGCCGAAATTTCTCACTTTGCCGATGTTACGGAACATCACGTCAAAGATTTTCACCTGGCTGAATGAAGCGGCAAAGCTGTGCAGCAACGCGCTGGTGTTATCTGTGGATGCGTCATTCACCAACACAACCTCGACCGCATCCTCAACGCCAGAGCAGGCCTTTTTGAGGCTGTTTAACGTCTCAACAATGTATTTTTCGCAATTGTGAGCCGTGACCAGGACGCTGAGAGTGCAAGGTGAATCCATAGTTAGCATCTATCCGTTAATGTTCTGAGAGCATTCATTGCTAACAAGTCTATCGCTTTCTACGCTGAAGGGAATGAAATTGTGTTGCATGGTTTAGGTAATCATACTCACAGCTCTGCGCGTCGTTAATCAGCACAACTAAACTTTCCTCCCGCCTTGCCGATGTTTTTTACCACTGAGTCCGTGCGCTTTGCCCCACGATTTTGGGGCTCTACGATCAACTTCTGGTGTGGAAAAATGTCATGATCGCAACGCCCTTGTCAGGCCCGGCGGCTTCGCCGGTGGAGATGGTTTCGCTCAAACGTATCGCACAGCGCGCGGATAGCCTGGCGGTGTTCCTCAGTTGGGCGCTGTTGCCGATTGCACTTGGCGTTGGCTGGCTAAATGACAGCGTGCTGGTGGCGCTAATTGCGGGTTTGGTATTGGCGCTGCTGGCGACGTTTTTCGGCACCGCGCTGCGCGGTACGCTTACGTCGCGGCTGGTCTTATCCGCGCTGTTAATCGGCTGGGCTGGGCTGCTTATTCAGGTTGGCGGTGGCGCAACCGAATACCACTTCTCGGTGTTTGTGTTGATGTCGGCGCTGCTGGCGTGGCGAGATGTGCGCCCGTTATTGATGGGCGCTGCGGCGGCAGCCACGCATCATATATTATTCAATTATCTGCAGGAAAATGATCTGTTTGGCGTGGTGGTGTTTCATCATCCCGGCTGGGACATGGTGTTTTTTCACGCGCTGTTTGTCGTGGTGCAAACCGCGATGCTGCTGGTGATTGCACGCCAGATGGCAGCGGATGCGCGCTCGGCCAGCGAAGTGGCGCAACTGGCGGCACACATTAATCAGCAAGCCGGTTATCTCACGCTGCGTGCCGATACTCAGCAGAGTGAAACGCCGTTCGCGCGCACCTTCAGTACTACGCTTGGGACCCTACACGGCACTTTGCATCAGGTCAGCGACGGCGTCGGTCAACTGCTGGCGGAATCCGACAGCATTCTGGAGCGCAACGCCGCGCTCTCGACGCGTACCGACGAGCAGGCGCAAGCGCTGGAAGTGGCGGCCAGCGCCATGAGCGAAATCAGTATCGCTGCCAGCTTAACCCGGGACAAAGCGCAAAGCGCGTGCGAGCTGGCGAGTGAAACCCGCGCGGTGGCGACGCGTGGTGAAGAGAATATCCAGTCGGCGATTCGCTCGATGGAGAAAATCAGCGAAGAGTCGATAAGGGTGAAGATCATCCTGGAGCTGATCGACGGCATTGCGTTTCAGACCAACATTCTGTCGCTGAACGCCTCGGTGGAAGCGGCGCGTGCTGGTAATCAGGGACGCGGTTTTGCCGTGGTCGCCAGCGAAGTGCGTAATCTGGCGATGCGCAGCGAAAGTGCGGCACGCGAAATCCGTCAACTGATGGATGCCAGTTCCACCAGCACCGAACATGGCACCGTGCAGGTGGAGCATGCGGCGCAAACCATGCGCAAGATTCACAGCAGTATTAGCGGGTTATCGCAGCTGGTGACTGAACTGTCGGCGATGAGTGAGCAGCAGAATTTGAGCATTGAGCAGATTCAGCAGAGCATCAATAGCATTGATCACAGCGTACATCATAACGTGCAGCACGTGGCCGAAACGATGCAAGTGGCGCAGCAGCAACAGCAGCAGGCCAATGCGCTGAAGCAGGCGATTTCATTATTTAAGTTGGGGTAAGCGTGACCTTTGCAAAGGTCGCCATGAATGGCGACCTTACGTTAGTTACTCTACGCCATTAACCAGCAGCACGCGGTATTTCGCGCCTTTCAGGCGATGCGCTTTGGCTTCCTGATACGCCGGGCTGAAATACCAGCCTTTCGCCGCCTCAGCATCCGGGAATTCGAGCACCACCACGCCTTCCGCTTCCGGGCCTTCCAGCGTTTCCAGGGCGCCATAAAACGCCAACGGGGTGATGGGATGGTCGCCGCGCGCCTGTCCGGCTTTCTCGGCATACGTCGCCAGCTCGTCCTTGTCTAAGGTTTCGTCCTTAATAAACACCACATATGCAGCCATTATTTCTCTCCTCGCGCCTGGCGTTTGTCTTCAGTGTTGTTATCGAAATCGGCGGCATCATGGCGCTCCAGCAGCTGATCCTGCGGCTCGGCACCAAAAGCGCGATTCACTTTACGCCCGCGAATCACCGCCGGACGCTCGGCAATCTCTTTTGCCCAGCGCACCACATTTTTGTACGACTGCGCATCAAGGAATTCGCTGCCGCCATATTGGTTGTTCAGCACCAGATTGCCGTACCACGGCCAGGTGGCGATATCGGCGATGGTGTATTCGTCACCGGCGAGGAAGCGATGGTCGGCCAGATGACGATCCAGCACGTCCAGCTGACGTTTAGCTTCCAGCGTGAAGCGGTTGATGGCGTATTCGATTTTTTCTGGCGCGTAGTGATAGAAGTGGCCAAAGCCGCCGCCGAGGTACGGCGCAGAACCTTGCAGCCAGAACAGCCAGTTCAGGGTTTCGGTGCGGCCTGCCAGCGAGGTCGGCAGGAAGTGACCGAACTTCTCGGCCAGATAGAGCAGGATATTGCCGGATTCAAACACGCGCTGCGGTGGCGTGACGGAATGGTCGCTCAGCGCCGGGATTTTCGAGTTCGGGTTTACATCGACAAAACCGCTGGAGAACTGATCGCCATCGCCGATGCGGATCAGCCAGGCATCGTACTCGGCGTCTTTGGCGCCCACCGCCAGTAACTCTTCCAGCAGGATAGTAATTTTCTGGCCGTTTGGCGTGCCGAGCGAGTATAGCTGCAGCGGATGTTTGCCGACCGGCAAGGTTTTGTCATGCGTCGGCCCGGCGGTTGGACGGTTGGTTTTCGCGCCGTTACCTTTGGCTTCCGGGTCCCAGGTCCAGACTTTCGCGGGCTGATACTGATGTTCCGACATAGTGGTTTCGCCTTGTTGTGATTGTATTTTTGCTGCTACTGAGTGTAGCAGCGCGTGATACAGGCGATTTAACCGCGCTGGCGGTGGGACGCAAAGTCCGATTATGTAAAGTTCTCTTGCGTAAACAGCATAAAGTCCACTCTACCAGGCTGATAGGTGTCGGGGATGTCGCCCTCTTCCAGATGCCGCAGCATCAGCGTTAAGGCAAGCTGAGCATGGCGCAGGGTGTTTTGATCGAGGGTGAGGTTCAGCACGCGATCCTGCAACAGTCGGCGTGTGGTGCTGTACAACTCGTGCGTGACGTACAGCACTTTACCGTCGAGACGATGACGCGCCAGCGCTTCGTGCACCTGTGTGTTGCCAATGCCGGTGTTATACAGCCCGACAATCGGCGGCGAGGCGGCCAGCGTTTTTTCTAACAGGCGGCTGATGCGTTCGCGCTCATCCTGACCGGCAAGAATCTCGCGCAGGCGCAGCTGCGGAAAGCGTTCGGCCAGCACCGCCTGAAAGCCCTCAATGCGCAGGCGGTGGGCTGCGTAATCCGCGCGTCCGCTCATCAACACCACTTCACCCGGCTGCGACAGCATACTACCGAGCATCAAACCGGCGGTGCGCCCGGCTTTGTATTGATCGATACCGACGTGGCACAGCCGCGCGGCATCGGGCAGATCGGCGACCAGCGTGATCACCGGCACGCCGCGCGCTTTACAGGCGGCGAGCGCATCGTAGATTAGCGGGTTTTGATGGGCGAAGACGATCAGCGCATCCATCTTTTTACTGCTGGTGGTGATGTGTGCGGCGAGTTTTTCCGGTGCATTTTCCGGGATCAGCGTGCGATGCAGACGCAGGCGGCGATAACCGAGTTGGTCGGCGAGTTTGGCAAAGTCTTGCGCTAATTGCTGAAAGAAGAAGGAGGCGTTGCCGCTGAGCAGCACTTCGATCTGCCACGGATGGCGATGTTCCTCGGGCAAAATGCGTTTTAAACCGGCGTCACGCGCGGCCTGCAGGATTTTTTTGCTCATGGCGTGCGATACGCCACCGCGATCGTTGAGTACCCGGTCAACCGTGGCGACACCGACGCCCAGTTGTTTTGCCAGCTCGGCCAGCGTCACTGCTTTCATGTTGCGTGCATTCCAATAGAGCGGGCCCTCATCCTAACCTTCTCCCGCCAGCGGGAGAAGGGACCGATCGAGCAAGCCGCACCATCCCGTTCCCTCTCCCGGTGGGAGAGGATTAGGGTGAGGGCATCAGCGCGCACTCAACTATCCCAACAGCTCACGCTCAATCAGTTCGCGGGTTTCCACCGCCTGATACTTCATCTTCTCCGGATAACCGAACAGCGCCGCCGAGATAATCGACTCGCCGCCAACCTTAAAGGTGCGGTTGGCAAAATTCATCTCGCGCAGTGCTTCAAACAGCGCATCGAAATTCACTTCGCCTTCACCGACCGCCACGTGCTGGTGGATGGTGGCATCCACGCCTGGCGGGTTGACGATATAACGGCAGTGCTTGGTGTGGTTCATGGTATCGGCGATCAGCATATGTGAAAGATCGTCGCCGGCGTAATGCAGCATGTTCTTCACATCGCCCACACCTTTGTCGTAATAGAAGGTGTGCGGCGCGCTGTAGATGTACTTCACGTTTTCGCTGCGGAACGACTTCACAATGTCTGCAGTTTCGTTGCTCTGCTCACAGAAATCCCACGGATGCGCCTGAATTTCGACGCGGATGCCCTCACGTTCGATGATCGGCAGCAGCTCTTCCATCGAACGATAGAACATCTCTTCACAAATTTCTGGCTCGTTGGGATTGCCCGACAGCTCGGTGTTGATCACCTGCACGCCCATTTCGACGGCAATCTCGATCATGCGTTTCCAGTTCTTCACCGCCGCCTGACGACGCAGTTCATCCGGGCCAGACCAGCGATATACGGTAATGAACGAGGAGATCTCCAGCCCGGTCGCATTCAGCGCGTTTTTGTATTCGCGCATGATTTCACGGCTGGCTTTCGGATGTTTATAAAACGGGTTGATCTGCGGGTGCGGCGACTGCTCGATGTACTTGTAGCCCCATTCCGCCACCTGATGCACCATGCGCGTGATGCCGAGATCCCTGATTACATCCACATCAAAAGCGATTTTCATTGTTTTCTCCTGAGCGTTAAGCGGTGCGGACTTTGATGATGACCATACTGATCTTTTTACGCGCTTCATCACGTATTCTGATGTGAAACCATCAGCCAGACCGCTTTGAATACGCACATGAATATCAAACATTTATTCTGAATGGTATTGAGATGAAATGAGTTATTTCATTTTTGCGAGAGCGATCAAAATAATGAGAGATTCCCTATCACTTGAAGCCAATTACTGATGATTCCTGTGCGGGATGATTGGTGATTTACCGCAGGTTAGGGCATTATTTTTGATAATTTATTATCATATCATTCAGGAAGTAGCGCATGAGTAAAATCACCATGACCGCGATTGCCACCGCCGCCGGTGTTGGCGTGGCGACCGTTGATCGCGTGTTAAATCGTCGTGCACCGGTGCGCGCCGCAACGGAGCAGAAGGTGCTGGAAGCCGCTAATCGCCTCGGTTATCGCATCGGCAATGTGCCGCTGCTGAGCGGCACCGCGCCAGCCGCCAGCGTGACGCTGCGCATGGGCTTTATCCTGCTGTCAAAATCCTACTCGTTCTATCATTCCCTCACTGATGCGCTACGCCAGCATACGCAGCCGTTTCATCCGGCAGGCAGCGAACCGCTTTTTACCTGGCACGACATTGATGATGTGGAAGCGGTGGTGGCCTCGCTGTATGCGCTGGCCGGGCAGGTGGATGCGATTGGCTTAGTCGCGCTGGACCACCCGCTGATTCGCCATGCGATAGAAAACATATCGCGTCAGGGCGTGCGGGTTTATGCGCTGTTTTCCAACTTTTCGCCGTGCGGTCACGCCGGTTATGTCGGTCTGGATAACCAGAAAGCCGGACGCACCGCCGCGTGGATTGCCACGCACCTGTTGCATCAGCCGGGTTCGGTCGGCGTGCTGGTGGGCGACCATCGCTTTATCTGTCAGGAGAGCAATGAGATCAGTTTCCGCTCCTATCTGCGTGAGCAGGACAGCGCGCGACGCGTGCTGGAGCCGCTGAAAACCAACGAATCGATTGATGGCGGCTACCGTTCCACGCGTCAGTTACTGGAAGAAAATGCCGATTTGGCACTGATCTTCGCGCCTTGCGGCGGCATTGAGGGCGTGATTCATGCGTTGCGCCAGCAGCCGCAGCGTAAGGTGGCGTTGATATGTCACGGTCCGGTGAAAGAGGGCGAGCTGGCGCTGATTGATGGCACCATTACGGTGATGATCCGCAACCGCATCGACGAAATGGCCATGCGCCTGGCGCAGATGGTGCAGCAGCATCATGCGCAGCCGGGCGATCATTTCTCCCAGATCATCCTGCCGTTTGATATCGTCACGCGTGAAAACCTGTAGGCCGCGTCGTTGCTGTATTTGATATATTTTCTATCATTTTAATGATGCGAAATACTATGATCGCTATCAAAAAATGAATTTTTCATGGTTGTTGATGATGAAATATTTATTTGATACTTGCGCCATCCACTACCGCAAGGAACGATCATGACTATCCATATTGCTAACGCGCCCTGTAGCTGGGGCGTTGATGACCCGAAAAATCCCTTCCTGCCGCCGTGGCAGAAAGTCCTGAGTGAAGCGTCGCAGGCCGGTTATAAAAGCATTGAGCTGGGCCCATGGAGCTATCTGCCGGTTGAGCCTGCCGAACTGCGTCAGCAGCTGGAAGCGCACGACTTGTCGCTGGTGGCGGGCACCATTTTTGATGATTTGGTGAGTGAAGCCAATTTTCCGGCGATGGTTGAGCTGACGCACAACATCTGTCGCAACCTGTCTCTGGTACCGACCGCGACCAAAACCCATGCGGACAACAAACCCGCACCTTATCTGGTGATTATCGACTTCGGTAATCCAGAACGCGCCAAATACGCTGGTCAATCCGCCAAGGCGCCGCGCCTGTCAGCTGAAGCGTGGCAGCGCATGATGCAGCACATCACCACGCTGAGCCAGATTGCCTGGAACGAATACGGTGTGCGTGCGGTGATCCATCCGCATGCCGGTGGCTGCATTGAGTTCGCCGACGAGCTGCAACAGCTGGTGGAAGACATTCCGCATGAAGTCGCTGGTTTGTGCCTCGATACCGGCCATCTGTACTACTCCGGCATGGATCCGATTCCTTACCTCAGCCGCTACTGGGATCGCATCGATTATCTGCACTTCAAAGACGTTAACGATGCGGTATGGCGCGACGTGATTGCGCGCGGCGTCGATTTCTTTGCCGCCTGCGCAGAAGGCGTGATGTGCCCGATTGGCAAAGGGGCAATTGATTATCCAGCGGTGCGCGCCTTCCTGGCGGAGCGCAATTATCAGGGCTGGATCACCGTCGAGCAGGAGCGCGATCCGCGTGATGCCGACACCAGCCTGCGTGACGTCACCGCCAGCCTGCACTATTTGCAATCGGTCGGATTCTGAGGAGAACAACATGATCAACGGCATTAAGGCTCTGGATCGCTCGCTGCGCTGGGGCATGGTTGGCGGTGGCGGCACCAGCCAGATTGGTTACATTCACCGTTCGGCGGCCACGCGTGATAACAACTTCACGCTGCTGGCAGGCGCATTCGATATCAACGCCGAGCGCGGCCGCGCCTTTGGCACTTCGCTAGGTATCGAAGCCGATCGCTGCTACGCAGATTACGAAACCCTGTTTGCGGCAGAAGCGGCGCGCGCCGACGGCATCGAAGCGGTGTCGATCGCCACACCCAATAACACGCACTTCGCCATCTGCCGCGCCGCACTGAATGCGGGTCTCCATGTGGTGTGTGAGAAGCCGCTGTGCTTCACCGCTGCCGAGGCCGATGAGCTGGAACAGCTGTGTGCTGAGAAGAAGAAAATCATCGGTGTGACTTATGGTTACGCCGGACATCAGCTGATTCATCAGGCACGCGAGATGATTGCCGCAGGTTTGCTGGGTGAGATCCGCATCATCAACATGCAGTTCGCGCACGGCTTCCATAACGAAGCGGTAGAATTGCAGAACGAGAGCACCAAGTGGCGCGTCGATCCGCGCTTCGTCGGGCCGAGCTATGTGCTGGGCGATTTGGCGACGCATCCGCTGTTTATCGCCGAAACCATGGTGCCGCATCTGCAGATCAAACGCCTGCTGTGCAGCCGCCAGAGCTTTGTCAAAACCCGTGCGCCACTGGAGGATAACGCCTTCGTGATGATGGAGTACGACAACGGCGCAGTCGGCACCATGTGGGCATCGGCGGTGAACTGCGGTTCGATGCACGGTCAGAAGGTGCGGGTGATCGGCGAGAAAGCCAGCCTGGAGTGGTGGGATGAGCAGCCGAATCAGCTGCGCTATGAAGTGCAGGGCGAGCCGGTGCAGATTCTCGAGCGCGGCATGGGTTATCTGCATCCGAGTGCGCTGGCTGACGACCGTATTGGCGGCGGACATCCGGAAGGATTGTTTGAAGCCTGGTCCAATCTCTATCGCCGCTTTGCGCTGGCAATGGATGCCACCGATCGTGGCGATCAGGCATTCCTGAAAGACTTCTGGTATCCGGGCGCGCATGCCGGTTTGATGGGCGTGCGATGGGTGGAGCAGTGCGTGAAGTCTGCGGATGCGGGATCAGTGTGGGTGACGTGCTAAGGGGGCGGTAAAGAAAATGGGTCGGCATGTCCAGCCGACCCAAAATGAGCATACCGAATGACTTATCGCGTGCAAACAATGTAAACAGTAGGAGCTGTTGATTTTGAGGCGATATCTCCTACGGTGCCTAGGGTGGAATCGAAATTGCCTTTGAGGCCTTTCCAGCTATCACTCAATGCATACCAAGTGCTGATGAATCCACTTTGTGTTAACAGCGTTCTGGCTTCAACAAAGTCGCCGCCTTCCTGGGCAAATACGGCCAATTCTGCGGAACCAGCTAGATGGGCACCCATATTGTTACAAAAATCTCTCACCTCCTGAACAGGCGGTGTTACCCCAGTCGAGTCATAGGCAAGGGCAAGGTATTGATGATTGCCGGCTCTGTATACCGGAGTAATGGTCTGACTGATCGTTTTCTGAGAAGTGTTAGCCAGCAACGCTTGAACAGTGCCCTGTCTCTTATTGCTGTTCACATGCAAGCTATCAAGAGTGGCGGTCGCCGTACCTGTAGCATCAGTGAATGATTCGCTATCGATGCTACCAATATCGGTCGACCAGTTAACTTTGTAATTGGGTACCGCCTGATTTTGCGCATTTTTTACCACCACGCTAATCACTGGATTATCGCCACCAAAACCGTATACCGCGTTTTTAGAGGTTTGCATTGATGTAATCGTGGCGGTGGAGCTATCGACCACAAATTCGACTTCCGGTGCGGTAACTGGCGCGTTGGCTCCGACACTCACGCTGACAATCCCTTTGCCTGGTGCACCTGATTGCAAGGTATTATGCGATTTTCCCTCATCATCTGTGCGCTGTGTTTGCCCGTTAAGTTGGCCAAAGTTGGTGGTCCAGTTGATAAGCAGCCCTTTCACGGGATTGCCATAGCGATCTTTCACCAGTGCGGTATAGGTCGCTTTACTAGTGTTGTCCGCTGGAATTTGTCGTGCATCCACGATCAGATCACCGGCGTTAAGGCTGGCGCTACTGCTCTCCGCCGTGAACTCCACCGCCGTCGCCGCCACCGCCGTGCCGCTACCCGGCTGCGCCGTGACGATAGCTGCTCCCAAAACCGTTGAGCTTAACGTTACCGTCGCCACGCCTGAGACGTTGGTTTTACTGCTATTCTGCGCCAGGTTGCCGCGGTCGGTGCTCCAGCTCACAGATAAATTGCTCAGCGGGTTGCCATAGGCATCCTTAATCGTTGCACTGTAAGTAATTTTCTCACCGCTATTCGCGATGGCGCTGACTTTGTCCGCCGTCACACCGCCATTGGCGATTTGTGCACTGGCGGTATCTGCCGTCACCGTCACTGGCGGTGCATTC
Source organism: Pantoea sp. GCM10028869 (assembly GCF_042666835.1). Taxonomy (NCBI): domain Bacteria; kingdom Pseudomonadati; phylum Pseudomonadota; class Gammaproteobacteria; order Enterobacterales; family Erwiniaceae; genus Pantoea; species Pantoea sp. GCM10028869. The sequence continues at coordinate 60,757 of NZ_JBHTGO010000005.1, forward strand.
ACAGCCTCGCTACTGTTGACGCGAGCGTTAACCTGCACGGTGCCTGCTAATGTGGCGGTGAGTGAGATAGTGGCCTCACCAGCGGTATTGGTGGTAGACGTCGTACCGCTCAGCGTTCCACCGCTGGTTGCCCAAGACACAGGCAGGTTGGCTACGGGGTTGCCGTGGGCGTCTTTCACTACGGCGCGGAAGATCGCCATGTCAAGAGTGCCCGCTGTGATGCTGGTTTTGTTTACCGTTAAATCACCGTCGCTGATGCTAGCCGAAGCGGCGTCAGCCTTGAAGTCAACCACCGGCGCATTAACCGCTGCGCGGCTGTTCACCACCGCCTTTACTTGCGCGTTACCTGCAGCCGTAGACGTTAACGTTATGGTTGCCTTACCGTCCGGACCAGTCACGCTGGCCGCACTGCTCAGCGTGCCGCGATCGCTACTCCATCCAACGGTTACGCCACTCACCAGGTTACCGGCGGCATCGATGACCCGTGCCGTATAAGACACGCTGTCGCTGCCGTTAGCCAGCGCGCTAGTTTTGTTGGCGGTGAGATCACCGCTGTCCAGACGGGCCGATGCCGCGTCGGCGACGATGTTTACCCTCGGTGCATTTGCCGGGTTGCCGTTGACCGCAGCGATGATCTGCGCCGACCCTACAGTGGTACCGGTGAAAGTAACCGTGGCCTCACCGTTGACGTTGGTGACAGACGTTGCATCGCTGAGTTTGCCAAGATTGCTGGTCCAGTTGACCTGCTGATGCGCCACTGGGTTGCCGTTAGCGTCTTTAACCACCGCCGTAAAGCGTGCTGCATCCGTGCCGCTACTTACAATGGTGGTTTTATCCACGGTCAAATCGCCGCTGCCGATTCGCGCGCTGCTGGCATCGGCGGCGAAAGTCACGAGGACGGCACTTAGCGCGGGTTTGCCAACCAGCGCTGCGCTTACACCCGCCTGGCCCATTTGGGTTGAGGTCAGCGTGACCTGGGTTTTGCCGTCTGGCCCTGTCACGCTTGTTGTCTGGCTAAGTGTTCCGAGTGAGGTCTGCCAGTTTACAACTTGTGCGGGCAGCGGGTTTCCGTTTTTGTCCTTCACAGTAATGGTGTAAGTCACGAGATCGCTGCCATCGGCCACGGCACTGGTTTTATCCACAATAAAGTCGCGCGCGTCGATGGTGGCGCTAGCGGCATCGGCGGTAAAGCTGATGACGGGTGCATCCACGGCGGCCTGCGTGCCAAGCTGTGCCTGTACCTGCACATCATGCGCCGCAGTATCTTTCAAGGTGACGATGGCAATACCGTTTTTGCCACTCTGACTCTCAGCAGCACTCAATGCACCACCGTTACTGTGCCAGTTGAGCTTCACGCCCGGTACTGGATTGCCATTGGCATCCTTAATCAGCGCGCTGAAAGTGACAGAATCGCTACCATTGGCGATGGCAGTGGTTCGATCAACTGTAAGGTTACTCCTATCCAGTGCGGCGGTGGATGCGTCGGCAATGAAATTCGCCAGGGCGTTGGCGCTGCCGTTGGCGGTAGACGCGGTAACTGTAATGGTTTCTGCCGCGGTATCGGTAAAGGCGATTACCACCATGCCGTTGTCGTCGCTGATGGCCGTCAGGCTACTGCCTGCTGCGACTTGCGCGGAGCCACTCAATGCAAAGGTCACGGTCACACCCGCAACCGGGTTGCCCATGGCATCTGTCACGCGAGCTTCTGCGCGAGCAATGGCACTGCCGTTGGCCACTACATTATCCCGTGTCAGACGTAGATCGCCGTCAGCCACGGTGGCGCTACCGATGTCGCTAATTTGTTTAATGGTCAGCGGGCTCAGTTGCAGCGTATCGATGGTGGCGCTGAGTTTAACGTCTGCTGCACGCGTACCGGCGGTTAGCGTGGCGAGGTATTCGCCATTGCCTTTTTCTGTGACAGCACTCAACACCGGCGTCTTCGCGGCAGCGGTAGCCGCATGGGTGCTGGGGCGAGCACCAACACCGGCTTTCTCCGGGGCGTTGCTCAACTCGGTAGCACTTAGCGCGATGGACGCAGCCACATCGGTCACTGGCTGCTCGTTTTCATCGCGCAGCAGGATGCTGATCTGCGACGTGGCCTTACCGTCGGCAAGCAAAGTGGCAGGCGAGGCGCTCAGCGTGCTAGTGCTGGCATTTATCGCCGGGCTACTGACGTTGACCACAGTCGAGGAAACTTTCGAACGGTTATTACGTGTGTCTATGGCCACGCCGCTCAGGGTATAGCGGTTATGGCCGCCAGCGATAAAGCGCGGTAACACGATTTGGTATTGGTTGTTACCCAGGTCCTGAATGTGACCACCCGCAGCGACGATCTCGGCGTCGTTCCAGATAATTGATGCCAGACCGTACTTGCTGATGATCTTGTAATTCAGAGTCACGGTTTTACCGCTGCGACCATTGATTTCGGTCGGCAGGCCAAGTTGAATCAGCTCCTGTTTGCGATATTCCAGCACGATATTGTTATTACGCTCAACCAGCGCCATACGGTTAGCAGCTAAAGTGCGGTTTAGATTTACGGCGCTGGGATCGAGCTGGCTACTGAGCGTCTGACCCAATTGATAGTTGAACTGGAGGCCTAATTGGGATTCGCGCTGATGACCACTGGCTTTATGGTCCAGTGTGAACGACACCAATGGCACCGGGGTATAGCTCAAACCTGCGGTGAAGGCAGCAGGGTTACTTTGGCGCCTCTCTTTGCTGAACAATGCAACTTCGTCACCGTAGTATTTTTCGTACATAAAACGCCCGCCAATCGCCGGGTAGACGGGTAGCCAGGCCTCGGCCCGAAGGTCGAACCCGTTTGCCGGGCGAGCATCGTAGTCTTCAACATCTACAGAGTTGCGCCAGCTGCTCAGGCGATAATAACCATTTCCGGAAAGCTTGAGGTAGTCGCGCCAGGCTTCGGCACCAATGCCCATTCGTTTATGACTGCGACTGATGTTCTGGTCGTAAAAGGCGTTGTAGCCAAGCATCCAGCGGCTGGTGAAGTGGCGCTGGCCGAGACCGAAGTTACCAGTAAATTGACCGTCTTTATTGCGCAGGCCTTGTTGAGCGAAAAGTAGGCGGTCCGGCGTCTGATTGAGCGGTAACAGCAGGTCAAACGAGCCAGTCTGCGGCTTAAAGTGCTCATCCGTGCCAAGCTCGACGCGTGCGGTACCCCATTGTTTTAGCCATTCTTGCGCCTGGCCTACGGCGGCGCCAGTGACCTGCTGGCTGAGATAGCCGCTTAGGTTACCGGATTGATGCGCCTCAGCCAGTCCACTGGCCTGCTGGGCAGCGCTGCTGAGTGAGGTCTCTTCGCCCGGACGGATGGCGGCTTCAACAGATAATGCCCAAAAGGGGGTGAGTGCCATGCCCACCTGGACGGCAATCTGGGTAAAGATGAGCGGCCGCATCCAGCGGGATGAGGCATCGGCGCGTGACGCTGACGAACGTGTGTTGTCCATAAAATTCTCGTGTTTTGGCTAAAAGGGGGTCATGAAGTAGGTGAGGGGGAATTCTCACGCGGGGAGAAGTTGTTAGCGCTTGAGACGGGTCTTAAACCTTTTAAGTGATTTGAAAAAAGCAAGGCAGGAACGACTTGCGAGGAACAAGATTAAAAGGGGGATAGGACGAAAATACCGCTAGATGGACAACAACACATACGCTTACGAGGCGACCTGTAGATAGGCAAGTGTGTAAAGCGCTGGCTTGATGCGATATCAGTTCAGGCGTCATACTTGCCGTTTTTTTCACGCTTTACCTAAAAATTTGATGCCATTTTATCTTCGATTTTTCTGCGTTTTTACGCGCTTTTTGGCGCCTTTATGCGCTTTTATACCAGGCGTAGAACAATATTCTGTCTGCAACCAATAATCACACCCCTCATCATTAACCCAACGCAATATAACAGTTTTATTTCTGTAATAGTTAAACCTGGCTTATAACTATTGTACAAATAAAAACCGAATTCATGCTGTCTTCCTGAAAATAAAGGGGCATCTTTGACGGTAATAGCAGAAAAAGAAGACATATCCTGGAGAAGTCACATTTTGTCTCATTCGCATAAAATGCTGTCTTAGGTGATTTTTTAGATCTTTAGATCGTTAAAATACAAATGTTAAGTTTTTTATTCTAAAAAAAGATCTTAAAAAAGATCAAAGATCTGTAAATAAACCGTCGCGCTAATTTTTTTAGGGTTATATTTCAAATTAAGCACGAATAATCAAAAAAACTTTCAATGACCTGAAAATTGTCATTTACTTAAAGCGGTCGAAGGGCTCCAACATTACTTCGATTAATGTTTCTTCTGCTGTGGAAATGAAAGTTCATTGCTTGAGCAGAGACATTTTTGATGACGATTTTTGAGGCTTAATCATGAAAAGCAAGTTCGCAGTATTAGTTGCAATTACGGCTTCTCTTGGATTTATTGGCACGACAACTGCTGCTGATGGCACGATTAATTTTACGGGTACAATTACCGATAACGCTTGCACGGTAGATACTGGCTCTGCCAACCAAACCGTGAATCTGGGCACCGTTTCGAGCAAAACCTTCACCGGAGCCGGTGTCACCGCGGCACCGACTCGCTTCAACATTAATCTGACAAGTTGTCCTGCTGCGGTAACCTCGGCCAGCGTACGTTTCGATGGCGCAACCTCTGCGGGAAATAACCAAATCCTCGCTCTGAACTCAGGGCAAACTGCCACCAATGTGGGTGTCGCGCTGTATGAGCAAGACAGTTCCACTCTCATCCCTATCGCCAGCAAATCGGCTGATCGTCCGATCACGGCAGCCGGCCCTAATGTACTGACCTACATAGCGAAATATTACGCTACGGCCACGCCAGTTACTGCGGGTACAGCAAACTCCACGGCGACCTTCACCATTGCTTACAACTAAGTAGTTTCAGAGCCGCGTCATGCGGCTCTTTCTTTCGTCACGGAGAGAGATGGATGTTTAAAAAAAGTCTTTGGCCATTGGCCATGGCACTTTTGTGCCTGTCGCCTATGGCTCAGTCTGGTGTGCAGATTGGCGGCACACGTCTGGTTTATGACGGTAAAAACAAGCTGGCCGCGATAAGTGTGACTAATCCAGACGATCGTCCCTATTTGATTCAATCCTGGGTTAGCAGTCAGGAAGAGAGTGATACCGCTGATGACACTTTCATCACCACGCCCCCGCTCTTCCGCCTTGAGCCTCATAGCCAGAATTCGGTGCGCGTTATCTACAGTGGTCACACGTTGCCAGACGATCAGGAATCCGTGCACTGGTTGAATATCAAGATTATCCCGACGGTCAATCGTCAGGCCACTAACGATCTCGTTATCACCATTAAAAACAAAATGAAGTTATTTTACCGGCCCGCAGAGTTAAGCGGCGATCCCGCATTGGCTTTTACCAGGCTCAAATTTCGCCAGCGTGAGGGCAAACTCGCCGTGTTTAATCCCACGCCTTACAGCGTTTCGCTCTACGACCTGACCGTAAACGGTTCAACTATGACCAAACCGCCGATGGTGTTGCCTTCACAGGAAATCGTTCTTGGCCAAAAAGTGCACGTTGGCAATCCGGTGAGCTGGCGAGCGATTAATGATTTCGGCGGCATTACAGCAGAACAAACATTAAAAGTGGGCACCGATTAAAGGAGAGGGCCATGTCGATGAGACAAAATATACCTTTAACGCTGAGGCCTGCTTTTCAGCGCACCTTACTTAACATGGTAATACTGGCTGCAATGCCCATTAATGATGTGGCTGCAGAGGATTATTTTGATCCTGACACGGTGGAACGACACAGCGGCCAGCGTGCAAATCTGGATCTTTCCACTTTTAGTCGCAGTGGGGGTCAAGCGGCGGGCGTTTACAACGCCGACGTTTACCTGAACGACAATTTTGTTGGATCAAAAAGCATACGCTTTGAACCCGGTGCGAAGGGTCTGCAGCCCCTATTAATAAAAGCTGATTTTATGCGGTGGGGCGTGAAAGAGAATGCCACACCCGCTTTCGTGAAAATCTCACCTGCGCAGGAAGTGACGAATATCGCTGCCATCATCCCGCAGGCGCAAACCCGCTTTGATTTAAGCCAGCAACGCTTAAACGTCTCCATTCCACAAGAATATGTACGACATAACGCACAAGGGTATGTTGGCCCAGAGGAGTGGGACGATGGTGTCAACGCGCTATTTATGAATTATGGCTATTCAGGTGCCAATAACTGGAGTGATTATCGTCAGGGAAGTGATAACAACGCGTATCTCAATTTGCGTAGCGGTATTAATCTCGGGGCCTGGCGCGCGCGCAATTACACCACCTATAGCCATAGTCAGGGTGATGATAAGTGGAACAGTATTAATACCTACGTTCAGCGTGACATCAAACCCTGGAAAAGCCAGCTGGTATTGGGAGAGAGCTATACGCCATCAGAGGTATTCGATAGCTTCCCCTTTCGCGGAGCTCAGCTCTACTCAGACGACAATATGCAGCCCGAGAGCTTACGAGGATTCGCACCCGTTGTACGAGGCATTGCGCAGAGCAATGCGCAAGTTACCATTCGTCAGGACGGTAACATCATTTGGCAAGCCTATGTGCCACCCGGACCTTTCGCCATAAATGATCTTTATCCTACCTCGGCCAGTGGCGATCTTGAGGTGGTAATAAAAGAAGCGAATGGCAGCGTCCGACAGTTTGTTCAGCCATTTTCTGCGGTGCCTATCATGCAGCGTGAAGGGCGTTTCAAATATGCTTTCACGGCCGGGCAATATCGTTCAACCGGGGGATCGGCAAAAAAACCGGGCTTTATACAAGGCACAGGTATCTATGGTTTGCCTTATAGCTCAACCGTTTATGGTGGATCTATTCTGTCGGGTGATTACACGTCAGCATCGGTTGGTGTGGGGAAAGGTCTGGGGTTATTGGGTTCGATTTCGCTGGACGGGACATTCGCCAATGCCCGTTTAATGGAAGAAACTCATCGCGGTGGCTCATTTCGTTTTCAATATGCAAAAGATGTCGCAATGAGCGGCACCACTTTTACTCTGGCAGGCTACCGTTATTCCACCTCTGGTTATTACGATTTTAATGAAGCCAATGGCTATTACGCGAATACACTGCCGCCGGGTTTCCGGGGTAATCCCAACAACCGCAATGAAGTTGAACAAGCCCGACGCGAATGGCGAAACTGGCGTTATAGCCATAACAGACGCAGTAAATCCCAACTCAACGTTAATCAATCGTTGGGTGATTATGGCAGTCTTTTTCTCTCCGCTTACCAGCAACAATATTGGGGCGTGACAGAAAAGGAGCGCAGTTTGACGCTGGGCTATAACACCAGCTTCAACGCCATCAATTACTCCTTTAACTACAGCTATTCACAGACGCCGTTCTACACCAAACACGATCAAATTTTTTCGCTGGCGGTGCAGATTCCCTTTGACCGATTTTTACCCAAAAGCTGGCTGAACTTCTCGGGCAGCACCGACAATCGCGATAAAACCACTGGCGCGGTGGGGTTGTCAGGCACTGCACTGGCAGACAATAACCTGAGCTATAGCGTGCAACAGGGTTACACCAATCAAGGGGTTGGCGCCAATGGCAATGCGTCAGTCAACTATAAAGCACGCTTTGGCGAATACCAGGCTGGCTATAACTACTCGCGGAATACCCGACAACTGAATTACGGCGCAACGGGCGGCATTGTGGTGCATCCCTATGGTGTGACTCTGAGCCAGCCGTTAGGTGACACCATGGCGTTAGTGCGCGCTGAAGACGCGGAGGCAGTTCGCGTGCTCAACCAAACCGGCGTGCTGACTGATGGCAGAGGTTATGCCGTCGTACCCAACGTAACACCTTATCGCCGCACCTCGCTTTCGCTTGATGCCAATTCGCTCGGCGATAACGTCGATCTGCTGAGTGACAGCCAAACAGTGGTGCCTACGCAGGGGGCCGTAGCATTAGCCAATTATCCCACGGTATCGGGGGCAAAAATGGTCGTTACCTTGCGTGGGCGTCAAGTGCCGTTCGGCGCACGTGCCAGCGTTGCCAACGGCGAAACCCTTTCGCATGGCATCGTTGATGACAAACAACATGTTTACCTCAGCGGCGTGCCCGCAGCGGGCGTGGTTAAGGTGAACTGGAAGGGCGGCGAATGTCAGGCTCCGTTTACGTTAGGAAAGGCTCAGTTTGGTGTCAATTCTGTGACGGCACAATGCCGCTAAAGGAAGCATTTATGCGTTTATTTCTTTTATTACCGAGCATATTTTTTATTGGGTTGTACGTTAACTTTGCGCAGGCTTATACCTGTACCACCACCACAGCCGCGACGACAGTTTCTCCTCCTGCGATAGTGATTCAACGCGATTTACCGGTGGGATCGTTGATTGGCAGCCAGATCACCTCGGGTGCGGTGAACACGTTTAACTGTACTAACACGGCCCCCGCGTTGACTTATCAAAGTGTGGGCGTAAAAGGCACCGGTAACTATGTCACGACCATTGGAGGCAGACGGATTTACAGCACCAATATTGCAGGGATTGGCTTTGCTATCGGTGGCATCTCAGTGAACAACTGCAATAACTTTAGTGGCTGGGTTGATGGAACCAGTACGGGAGATGGTAATGCGAACAATAGGTTGCTGTGTTCGGTCAATGGCTTAATAGCGGGACAACCTCTGCGCGAGCAAGCGTTGCTACAGTTCTATAAAACCGGACCAACCGGATCGGGGATGGTCACCGCGCAGCAGGCAGGATCGTTTATTTTGCACAACAACCAGGCGTTCTGGCATTCACCGGAATCGACTATTCTTATGAATGGTTTTAGTGTCACAACGCTGGCGTGTTCAGTCAGTAATACTGCCATCGCCGTGAATATGGGCAATGTGGATAAGCGTGCGTTCAGTGGGACGGGCAGTTCACCCGATGCCAGCTTTACGCGTAATTTTACCCTTCCGCTTAACTGTAATGCCGGCACCCGCATCAATGTGAAGATTGATGGAAATGCCCAAAACTCCGCCAATGGGGTATTAAATCTGACATCAGGTGCCAATACGGCAAGTGGAGTGGGCGTGCAGCTTCTGTTTAACAATGCGCCTGTGCAACTGGGCGCTAATATTGTTGCCGGAACTTCGGCCAGCGCGGGGAATTATAATATTCCGCTTCAGGCGCGTTATTACCAAACGACCGCAACCATTACACCTGGCACAGCTAACAGTTCCGCGACTTTCACTCTGACCTATCAATAAATAATTTTCCCCCTGGCGGGGGAAAATTGTCAGTGATGACTCACCGATAGATCACTTCAACAGCTTTAATATGACCCGATGATTGCACGCTGACATTGCCGAGTTGAAACGGCAGCGTCTGCTGTTGCTTATTGAATCTAATCTGACGCACTTTATCGACACCATTCTGGCTACATTGCACTGCGGCATGCTGGCTATTGGTCGTCGTCGTACAGGCAGGCTCAACTATCGCACCGGTAAAAGAAACGGTACCGCCCTCAGCCAGAACGGCTTGGGCAAATAGCAAACCAGAAAATAATACGAATGCTGTTTTCATCGGTCTTCTCCTGGTGGTGGCATAAAGAAGAACGACAAGTTAGGACCAAACTTTAATTAAAAATGGCGATAGTGAAAAAATATCCCCCTTAATGCGATCGCAGGTCGCTTAGAAAGCGCTGCGCGCGCGGGTGCTGCGGCTGGGTGAAGAACTGTTCTGGTTGTGATTTCTCCAGAATCTGTCCCTGGTCCATAAACCAGATGGTATCCGCCACCTCACGGGCAAAGTTCATTTCGTGGGTCACGCACATCATCGTCATCCCTTCCTGCGCCAGACCGCGCATCACCGACAATACTTCGCCGACCATCTCCGGATCGAGCGCCGAGGTCGGTTCATCGAACAGCATCACCGGCGGCTTCATCGCCAGCGCGCGGGCAATCGCCACGCGCTGCTGCTGGCCGCCGGAAAGCTGCGCCGGATAAGCATCGGCTTTATGCGCTAAGCCCACGCGCTCCAGCAATTCACCCGCCTGACGACGCGCTTCGCTGCGCTTTACGCCCAGTACTTTCATCGGCGACATCATGATGTTCTCGGCCACCGTCACATGCGGGAACAGGTTGAAGCTCTGAAACACAAAGCCGATGCGCGTGCGCAGCTGATTGAGGCGCGTGCTGCTGCCGTGAATATCGGTGCCATCAAACACAATCTGGCCGTCATCGATCGGTTCTAAACGGTTAACGGTGCGGATCAGCGTCGATTTGCCCGAGCCGGAAGGGCCGCACACTACCACCACTTCGCCGGGATTAATCTCGGCGCTCAGGTTGGTCAGCGCCTGATACGCGCCGTACCATTTATTAACCTGATTAAACATGATCATCGGTCCCATGCGGTTTCCTTATTGCGAAGAGGTTTTAGTCAGCATCACCGCGGGCGCCACGCTGGACGTTGGCTGCGGTGCTTGACGACGTTTCTGCGCAATGTGCGCTTCGAGTTTATTGGCCAGCCAGGTGAGGCTGAAGCAGATGAGGTAGTAGCTCAGCGCCACAATGGCGAACACCTGAAACGGTTTGGTCAGCAGCTGATTACTCACCTGATTGGCGGCAAAGGTCAGCTCTGGCACGTTAATCACGTAGCCCAGCGTACTGTCTTTGATAATCGACACCAGCTGGCTAACCAGGCTGGGCAGGGTGTTGAACAGCGCCTGCGGCAGGATCACCAGACGCAAAGTTTTCAGATGGCTCATGCCGAGCGCGCGTGAGGCTTCGTATTGGCCGTGCGGCAGTGCCTGAATGCCGCCGCGCACGATCTCGGCGATATAGGCACTCTCATAAATCACCAGCGTACACAGCATGGTGGCGAAGCCGCTGATGTTGTGGCCGATCAGCAGCGGCACACAGAAGTAGGTCCAGAACACCACCATCATCAGCGGGATGCCGCGCAGCAGATAAACCCAGCCGGTGGCGGGCCAGCTCAGCCAGCGCCACGGCGACAGGCGCGCCAGGCCCAGCAGCACACCAATCGGAAACGCCAGCAGCACCGCCAGCACCGAGATCAGCAGCGTACAGAGCACGCCGCCAATCGGACCGTTCGGGTATTGCCCCATCAACAGCAGCATGCCGTTGTCATGCAAAATGGTGAACATCTCAAACATCGCCATTACCTCGCATAGACGCGCTGGAAGCGGCGGGCCAGCAGTGCGCCAAGGCCCATCAGCAGCAGGGAGAAGAACAGATAGCCCACGGTCGCCACGATGTAAGATTCGAAGGTACGGAACGTTTGGTTCTCAATATCGCGCGTTACATAGGTGAGATCCGCCACGCCAATCACCATCGCCAGGCTGGTGTTTTTAAACAGCAGCACCGTGTGGTTGATCATCGCGGGCATCGCATTGCGAATGCCCTGCGGCAGAATCACGCCGTGCATGGCGCGCACGTAGCTCATGCCGAGTGCGCGCGCGGCTTCGTTCTGCCCGTCGGGAATGGCGCGCAGGCCGCTGCGGATATCTTCGGAGAAGTACGCCGCCTGACATAGGCCCAGCGCGGTAAGTGAGAACAGGAACTCGGCGTTGTAGTTGTTGATCCACATCTGCAGCGCTTCCGGCAGCAGCGTAGGAATGGCGAAGTACCACATCATCAACTGGATCAGCGTCGGCACATTGCGGTGATAAGAGACATAGGCTTTGACCAGCCCAACCGCGATGCGGTTTTCAGTCAGGCGAATCACCACCAGCAGCAGCGCCAGCACCATTGCCAGCAGCCAGGCACCCAACGCCAGTTCAAGGGTGATCACCGTTCCGTCAACGATCATCTGGCCGTATTGGCCGGTTATCACACTGCTGAAATCGAGAGCCATTCTGTTACCTCATCATCGCCTGCTACGCGCTGTGGTCGCCCGGTCGCATGGTGGAAAGACCGCCCGGCACCTGTAATGTCGGGGTGATTTCGATGTTGCCGATATTTACCGCCAGCGGTGCCGCGAGCGCGAAAGCAACGCAGTCGGCGATATCTTTGGCCTGCGGCAATTCAAAGCCATCAATGAAGCGGCGGCGCGCCTCTTCGTGATCGCCTGACACGTTGCCGAAGATATCGGTGGCGACGCGGCCCGGACAGATTTCGGTGATGCGCACGCGCGCGCCGTAGCAATCGACGCGTAGCTGGCGCGAAAGGGCATGCACGCCGGCTTTGGTGGCGTGATACACCGAGTTACCGTTGAAGTTGTAGATGGCAGCAATCGAGGTGATGTTGAAAACGTGGCCACGATCGCGCGCCACCATGCCCGGCACCAGCAAACGACACAGATGCAGCACCGCGCGCAGATTGACGTCCACCTGGGTTTCAATCACGTTCTCATCGGCATCGAGGATCGAGCCCGGATGCGACAGGCCAGCGTTATTCACCAGAATGTCGATTTCGAGATCCTGGCATAGCGCGGTCAGCGCCTTTATGTCACTGACATCCACCGCGTGCGGAATACAGCCGGTACGATCGGCCAGCGCTGCCAGCTGCTCTTTACGGCGCGCCACCGCGTGCACGGTGATGCCCTCCTGGCACAAGCGCTCAACAATCGCTTCGCCCATTCCCGCCGATGCGCCGGTCACCAGCGCGGTTTTGTAATCTGAAAATGGCATCTGCCTCTCCTCGTTATGGCGTCTTTTGACTGTATGCAGTTATGCCGCAAGGGCATAAGACATAAAAATTTTGAGGCAATAAGCGCCCCTTATAACGCTTGCCTGCTGCACTTCACCCGTTCCAACATTGCGCAATAAATTGCGCCGCTACGACATGTGCGGTGATTGAGATAGACCTACAAAATGCACGTATTTGTAGCGGCGCGATTTATCGCGCGGTATTGATCTTATGCGCTTGACGGCGCAAATGTCAGAATGTCCTCGTCATATTCCACCGCCGAAAGATGCTCAGCCATGAGCGATCGGATCGTGCCGCTATCCGGGCTAATCACCGGCACATACAGCGGGCCAACCTGCACCAGCGCCACCACCGCACCGGCATCGATGTGCTGGCCGGGCGCGACAAAATCCTGCGGGCTATGCGGATGGCGGCGCAGCAGCGTGCCGGGCATCGGTGCGCCGATGCGTTGCGGGATGAGGGGGATTTCAGCGGCGGGAAGCGTGACAGGCGCGGGCGTGGCTGGCGTGGCGGCGAAGGTCAACCGCACTGACCAGTGCTTGCCATCGAGCGCCAGGCTGTTCAGCCCGGAGGATTGCATCTTGCGCGCCAGCGCACGCAGCGTCGGCAGCGGTATTGCGGTTTTATCCATGGAATTCCCGTCAAAGCGAAACACGCCCGCCTGAGCGGGCAAAATCGTAATCTAGCGCGTTCGCAATACGGGCAGTAAGAGGGTTTCGCTTTGCGGCAATAAGCGGGACTTATCCCACCAACGTCAGAGGATGATTCTCAACGTTGCGGCGCGACATCAGCGACAGCAGGATCGATTTCACCGCTTCGGCCGGCTGTGACAGCGGCAAGTGATCCGACATGCAGAACGACAGCGACACCTGTACATCCGGATCGACGATCTTCGCCATCCACGCATCGCCGCTTTTCAGCATCGCGCGCGCTGCGGATTCCGGCATGATGGTGGTGCCGAGACCGGCGCTCAGGGCGGCATTCAGCGTGGTTTGCGACTCGATCTCGCATTTCACGCGGTACTGCAGATTGTTGTGTACGAAGGCATCGTCGAGCACTTTGCGCATGATGTTGTAGACGCGCGGCAGGAACAGATCGTATTGCGCCACCTGCGCCAGCGGGATCTCTTTCACCGGCTGCGCGAGGCTGAACGGGCAGACGAAGTAGAGATCCTCTTTCATCAGCGGCATAAAGCGCAGGCCGTGAATGGTGCGGTGATCGTAAATTACCGCCATATCCATGCGGCCATTCATGATCAGTTCGCTCAGCGTGGTGCCGAAGTTCTCATTGAAGTAGAGCACGATGCCGGGATGCTGCTGCTGCACTTCCATCATCAGCGGTAATGCGAGGTTTTGTGCCGCGGTGCCCGGCGCTAAGCCAACCGAGACGCTGCCGCTCAGTGACGCGCCGACCAGCTCGATGGCGCTTTGTGCCTGCTCGCACTGGCGTAAAATCGCCTGTGCGTGGGAATAGAGCGTTTTCCCGGCTTCGGTCGGCGTCACGCCGCGCTTGGTACGAATGAGCAGTTGCTGATTCACTTCCCCTTCCAGCGTAGCCAGCTGCTGGCTCAGCGCGGGCTGGGCAATATGCAAAATATCGGCGGCCTGGGTCAGGCTGCCCACATCAACAATTTTAACAAAGTACTTCAGGCGACGAAGATTCATGAACGCTTCCTCCAACAGAACGCATAGCGGGTATCAAGCAAAGTTGATGCCAAATAAGCTTTCGCGAATGAACTCAGACAGGAGGGTAGAGCCACAGTGCCTCCTACGGCAGGTGCTGAGTTGGACAGTTGCCGAGACGGCGAGGGTAAAACAGCGACCTTTGCACTGGTATGGTGCGATTCACTCATTAGATTTGGCGATGATAGGAGTGAGTAAACGGGCGTTACGCGCTGTTAACCGGCACTCAAAGTAACACTCTATTAACATTGCGTCAGGCGCTAGCGCGTGACCTGCCGCGCATTTCCACATCAGGCTCGCCATCTTTATGGCGAAAGTGTGCGGTCGGTTCAGTCATCGCTTTGTGTTATATCACCACAACAAAGCACTATTAACCGCCGCTTCGGGCAAAAACCTATCCTCTGGTAAACGTCGTGTTTGCAGCTTGCTGCAAACCGTTCATGCTGACACTGAGCCAGGATTAACCCATGCCCGAGATAGCCGATCGATTAAAGAATGTGACCGTTTCTGCCTCCGTTGCCATGACCCAAAAGGCCCGCGATCTCGCGGCGCAGGGCATTGATGTGGTGGCGCTTTCTACCGGTGAACCCGATTTCCCCACGCCACCTCACGCGATTGAAGCCGCTTATGCCGCTGCGCGCGCCGGGGATACGCGCTATCCGCCCACCGACGGCACGCCGGCGCTGCGCAAAGCGATCCAGCTGAAGTTCAAACGCGATAATCAGCTCGATTACGACGTCAGCCAGATCCTCACCGCCGGCGGCGCTAAGCAGATCATTTTTAACGCGATCCTCGCGACCATCAATCCTGGCGATGAAGTGGTGATCCCGACGCCGTCGTGGATCAGCTATGCCGATATCGTCAAATTCGCTGGTGGCGTGCCGGTGGCGCTACCCTGCACGCAGGAGAACGGCTTCAAACCGCTGCCGGCCGATTTGGACGCCGCCATCACCGATAAAACCAAATGGTTGTTGCTCAACTACCCGAGCAATCCCACCGGTTCGGTGGCGAGCCAAGCGGAGCTGCACGCGCTGGGCGAGGTGCTGCTGCGCCATCCGCAGGTGTGGATCATGACCGACGATATCTATGAACATCTGATTTATGACGATGTGCGTTTTTACACGCTGGCGCAGGTTGAGCCGCGCCTGGTTGACCGCGTGCTGACGGTGAACGGCGTGTCGAAAGCCTGGTCCATGACGGGCTGGCGATTGGGCTTCTGTGGCGGCCCGGCGCCGTTGATCAAAGCGATGAGCAACGTGAATACCCAGAACAGCGGCGGCGTCTGCACCTTAACGCAGGCCGCGGCGGTAGCGGTGCTGGAAGGCCCGCAGGATCTGCTGCAGGAGCGCGCGCGCATCTATCGCCAGCGCCGTGATTATGTACTGGATCGCCTGACGTCGATTGATGGCCTGCGCTGCCACAAACCGCAGGGCGCATTTTATCTGTTTGTGAATATCGCGGGCTACATCGGCAAAACCAGCGCCGGTGGCAGATTGATCACCAATGATGCCGATTTTGTGCTGGCGCTGATTGAGGAGCAGCACGTGGTGACGGTGCAGGGCGCGGCGTACGGCATGAGTCCGTTTATCCGGTTGTCGTATGCCACGAGCATGGAGCGGTTAGAGAAGGGATGCGATCGCATTGCGGCGTTTTGTGGTGGATGTGTTTGATTCATTGAAATAATTATCGCGCCGTTGCGGAGAGATGCAAAAACTGTAGCGGCGCAATTTATTGCGCGATAAATCGCGCCGCTACGTATCGGTGCGATTGATAAGCAGGCCGCTAATCAATGACCACCTCCGCCGCCGGGGCGACCTGATGGCCGCTGGCTTCGATTTCGCTGCGCACAATGGTGGCGAGCGTCAGGGAACCTGGCGTGTCGCTGTGAACCAGAATCGAGCGCGCACGTACCGCAATCTCTTCACCTTCAATCGTCGTCACCGTGCCGTGCTGCAAAAACTGGCGCACGCGGGCGCGCAGCGCGCTTTCCTCGTTGATCACCGCACCGGCAATGCCGCGCGGCACCAGACGGCCTTGCGCGTCATAGGCGCGGTCGGCCAGAAACAGCGTCAGCGTCTTCAGGCCTGCCGCCTGCGCCGCGACTTCAATGATCGTATCGGGCTGGGCGAAGATGATCAGCTCGCTATTGATGCGCGCCACTAACTCCATCACCTGTTGCGCCAGGTCGGCATCGCGGTTGACGATGTTGCCCATCGCGGCGTGGAAACTGAAGTGGGAAACGTGGGTGCCTTCCGCGCGGGCAATCGCCGTCAGCGCGCCGAGTTGATAGGCCACCTGCTGACAAATCTCTTCGGCGCTAAACGGCAGTTCACGGCGGCCAAAACCCTGGCGATCCGGCAAGCCGGGATGCGCGCCAATACCCACGCCATGTGCCTTCGCCAGCCGCACCATGTTGGTCATGATCGCCGGATCGCCAGCGTGGAAACCACAGGCGATATTGGCGGATGACACCACTTTCATTAGCGCGGCGTCATCGCACAGCTGGTAAACGCCGAAGCCTTCGCCCATATCGGAATTCACATCAATCTTCATGTCTGGTTTCCTTGTGCGGATTAAACGGTAAGCGCTTTACGCAGTGGCTGGCAGCTGAAGCGCAAACGGCTCAGCCAGCGCGCCACTTCCTGTTCGATGGCGATCGCTTCACGCACATCGCTGTGGATCAGCTGGATCGACTGGCCCGGCAGCACTTGCCCAAGCCGCCACAGATCCTGCTCGATCACGCCAGCGATCTTCGGATAACCGCCGGCGGTATTGGCATCGCTTAGCTGGATGATCGGTTCCCCCCCCGGCGGCACCTGCACAATGCCGGGGATCAGCCCGTACGATCGCATCTCAACGGTTTCAGAGGGGAAGATCGGATCGCCTGAAAGCCGATAGCCGGTGCGATTGCTTTGATTTGATACCTGCCAGGATTGCTGCCAGAAGCGCGCGGCATCGGCGGCAAACAGTGGGTATTCGCCGGAGGGAATGGCGCGCAGCTGAATGTCTCCGGCGCTGTTGCGGGGAAAACTGGCGTGTAATGCGCTGTCTGGCGGTTCAATACCGATGCCGCTGCGCGGAAGTGCCGGGCCGCGATTTTCGCCGAGTGCCAGCCGATCGCCACGCTGCAGCGGACGTCCTTCAACGCCGCCGAAGCCACCGCGCAGCGCGGTACTGCGCGAGCCAAGCACCAGCGGCACATCAATGCCGCCAGCAACACACAGATAGCCACGCGCGCCGCTGCGCGGATAACGCAGCTCCAGCACTTGCCCGGCACGCACGCCGCACCCCCACCACGGCGGCAGCGGCGTGCCATCCAGCGTGGCGCGGCAATCCGCGCCGGTCACCGCGATGCTGCTGTTTTGCAGAAAACGTACGCGGAACGGGAACAGCTGCACTTCAATTGCCGCCGCATTTTCGTCGTTGCCGAGGAGTAAATTACCGGCACGCAGCGCCAGCGGATCCATCGCGCCGCTCACCGACACGCCGATGTGGCGATAGTTGAAGCGACCTAAATCCTGCACCGTGTTGAGCGCACCGCTCTGTTCGATCTCAATCACAGCTCAATCCTCTGCGGCAGAAAACGGATGCGATCGCCCGGTGCCATCAGCGCGGGCGATGCGGCCAGCGGGTCAAACACCGCCAGCTCGGCAAAACCAATCGCATTCCAGCCGTTCGGGCCGGTCAGCGCCGAAACGCCCGCCTGCGCGCCACCGATGGTGACGGTTCCTTTCAACATGCTAAGCGACGGCACTTTCTTGCGCGGTGTCGCCAGCAGCGGATCCAAGCCGTGCAGATAGCCGAAGCCCGGCGCGCTGCCCAATGCAAACACCGTGTATTCGCTTTGATGGTGCAGGCGCACCACCTCGCGTGGGCTCAAACCGGTATGGCGGCACACCGCCTCGAGATCGGTGGCGTGTTCACCGCCGTAATGCACCGGAATTTCAATCAGTTTGCCCTGCGGACTGATCGCCTGCGCCTGATCCCATGCGGCATGCAGCTGCATGCGCACGGCGATTTCATCAGCTGGAATATGGCGGAACAGTACCAGCAGATTGGTGACGCCGGGGATCAGCGCTTCAATCGCTTCATCGGCATGCAGCAGGCGCGCCAGCGACCAGATGCGGCGCTGCGCCGGGAGATCGAAACCGCCTGGCGCTTCCACCAGCCACGCGCGTGCGCCGATGGTGGAGAGCTTGATAGCAGAGGAGCAAGCCAGCGCGGGAACGCTGGCAGGCTGGAGAGCAGAGTGCGACGTCACGGGCATGGTTATTCCAGCGGTTCAAATTTCAGACTGGAGAGCGGCTGTACGCGCTCTTCGCGCACCATTTTGTATTCGGTGTTGGGTCCAATCCACGTATCCCAGATTTTGTCGATGGTGCCGTCATCGTCCATCGCCTTCAGGCTGCTGTTGACGCTGGCCAGCAGCGCCGGTTCATCACGCTTCATGCCGACACCAATCGGCTCCAGCGCCATCGGTTCTTTGATCATCGCCAGATTGATGCCGTCTTTTTTTGCCTGCGAAATGGTTTTGATGCCGGTCATGGTGTTGGTGACGAAGCCCACCGATTTGTTCTGCTCCAGCGCGAGGAACGCGGAGGCTGAATCCTGGAAGGTAACCGCTTTGCCGCCTTTGATATGGATTGATTGCTCAGAAGTGGTGCCTTTGGTGGCGCTGATGCGTTTGCCCTGGAAATAGCTCAGCGGCTTGTCGGCCAGTGGTGCTTTCACCAGCAGCATCTCTTTGGCGACGTAATAGGGATCGCTGAATTGAATCTGGTTGCCGCGGGTTTTGGTGTAGGCCAGATTGGCGATCAGCACGTCGGCGCGGCCGGTCGCAATCACCGCAATACGCGCTTCCACCGAGGTGGGCACCAGCGTCAGTTTGACGTTCATCTGCTTTGCCAGCGCGTTACATAGATCGATATCCATGCCCGCCAGCTGACGTGTTTTCGGATCCGGAGAAGAGAAGGGCGGCACGTCCGAATAGACCGCGCACTTTAGCTCGCCGCTGGATTTGATGTTGGCCATCATGTCGGCATGCGCAGCCGAAATAGCCAGCAGCGGCAGCAGTGCCAGCCCGATGGTGGTAGGTCTTTTCATGGTCATGTGAACTTCCTCAATGATGAATACCACGGCGTCACCGGGACGGAGCGCCTGCGTTCTCGCTTTTCTGGACTATATCGGCTTTGTTTTCAGGCGAAAAAGAGGGAAACCCTGTCGTGCAATAGCAAAAAAATATGGCTAAGCGGCGCATAAGTTCTTTCTATTCGGGCAGAGCAAAAAAGTGTTATCCAGCGCACACTTTTCTCGCCAGGCTTGATCGCATGTCCTCTCGGCAGTCCCGCCGATTGCATGTGGTAGAGAGAAGTGAAAAAGCATGAATGCCCGATTAGGCGTGTTACTGAAGATACTGGCCGCGCTGTGCGCCACCTTGATGCTGGCGTGTGTGAAGGGGCTGAACGGCGCCCTTCCCACCGGCGAAGTGATTTTTTTCCGCAGTTTTATCGCGCTGTTGCCGCTGCTGATTTGGCTGAAAATGCAGGGCAACGTGCTGGAAAATCTCAAGACGCGTAACCTGTCTGGTCACTTTATTCGTGGCTTCTCCGGCACCGGCGGCATGTATTTTAACTATCTGGCGCTGGTCTATATTTCGCTGGCCGATGCCACCGCGTTGAGCTATGCGGCGCCGCTGTTTACCGTGATCATGGCGGCGATGCTGCTGAAAGAGCGGGTGCGGGTTTCACGCTGGGTCGCGGTGGTGGTGGGATTATCCGGCATTTTGATCATGCTCTCTTCCAGCCTGAGCACCAGCGGCGCGCTGTTTTCCCATGGGGCCAGCAACGCGACGACGAGTATTGGTGTGGCATGTGCGTTGCTGGCGGCGCTGTGCTCCGCGACCTCTAACGTGCAAATCCGCTTCCTCAACGGCATCGAGAAGCCGGGCGCGATAGTGTTTTACTTCTCACTGATGACTACCGTAATTGGCCTGGCGACGGCGCTGTTTGGCTGGAGCAAACCCAGCGCGATACAGCTGCTGTTGCTGGTGGGCTGCGGCCTGTTTGGGGGTCTGGCGCAGATTCTGGTGACGCTGAGCCTGCGTTACGCCGATGCGTCACTGCTGGCACCGTTCGATTACACCACGCTGGTGTGGTCGATGCTGATTGGTTATCTGTTCCTGAACAGCCTGCCGGGCAGCACCACCTTGCTGGGCGCATCGATTGTGGCGCTGGCTGGGATTTTCGCGGTGTGGCGCGAGAATCGCCAGCGCAAACTGGCGATGGTGAGCAGTACGCCTTAGCGTTGCGCAATAATTTGCGCTGCGACAAATAGGTGTACGCATCCGTAGCGGCGCGATTTATCGCGCAATGAATTGCGCCGCTACACATAGGTGCACGCATCGGTAGCGGCGCGATTTATCGCGCGGTTTTGTTTCTAACGAAACACATCATCAATGATTTCAACCTGCTTGGTGCGCAGCGTTTCGTCCAGCCAGCTGCGTTCGAGTGAGCCGGTTTTCGCCAGCTCGAAGTTGTGTTCATCAACGATTAAATACGCCTGCGCCGCTTCGAGAATGCGTGCTGCATCCTGGCGAGGAATCACAATCACACCATCCGCATCGCCCAGCACGATATCGCCCGGTGAAACGTGAATTTTACCGCAGGCAATTGGCACGTTGATCTCGCCCGGACCATCCTTGAACGGGCCGCCCGGCGTGTGACCGGCGGCGTAAATGGGGAAGTCCATGCGTGACAACCCTTCGATATCGCGGACCGGTCCGTCCAGCACAATGCCTTCCATACCGCGCTGTCTGGCATAGGTCGCCATCACTTCGCCCATCAGCGACTGACTGCGATCGCCCTCGTTCGACAGAATAATCACATCGTTTCGGCCCGCCATATCCAGCGCTTTGTGCAGCATCAGGTTGTCACCGGAACGCGCTTTAACCGTCACCGCCAGGCCGCACATGATCGGCTGACGCGGCGCGGTTTTCAGGCTGATCTCGGCCGACAAGGCGGGCAAGCGGCTCATGCAATCCGCCACCACCGCCGCTGGTAACCGGCGAAAGGCTTCCAACAGCGGTTCAGCATCGGCGGGACGACGTAAATAGATTCGGTTTCCTGCGCTCATGGTTATTTTCCTGTAGGGAGTGATTTAATTAATCGCGTTGTGTTCCTGGGTAAATAATTAAATGTAAAATTAAGAATTTTTATTTTTGTTTTTGATGAGTCATTACTTCATTGAATAGGGTGTTCAGCTAACAAGCTGAATCATCATATGATTACTGGCATATGATTAAGCTTACGCGATTACGCAGATGTTACGCAGAGGATGTTACGGCTAACCAAGACAGGATCACGAATTATTATTTCGGATGAATTTAACTCACTGATAATTAATTTTATTGGGTTTTATTATGGGGCGATAAATTAAAAGTATTAGCTGAGTCTTTAATTTATTTTCAGAAGCGTCTCTCAAATCTAAGACGTTCAGTACATCGGCAAGCAGAAAACATGATGAAAATCATCTCTCAAAAAATAATTTCCAGTTTATATGGTGTCGATATAAACTACAGTTTATGAGAGGCAATTTTGAACAGTTGGGAAGTCGAAATTACTTTGCTCTTTGCAGCATGGCTGCAAGAACAAGATGAAGAAATGGTTGAAGATGTGTTGTCGAGCCTCGAAGTTCTGAAAGTGTTTGGCCCAATGTTGGGGCGACCGGATGTCGATACGGTCACCGGTTCTCGTTTTGCCAACATGAAGGAACTTCGCGTCCAAAGTAATGGAAGGCCGATTCGCGCATTTTTCGCGTTTGATCCCGCAAGGAAAGCTATCGTGCTGTGTGCGGGGGATAAAACTGGAGTGAATCAGAAGCGTTTCTACCAATCGATGATCAAACTAGCCGATAAAGAGTACATGCAGCATCTGGAGGAATTAACCAATGCCAAAACTTGAAGAGCTGATCGCACAGCGTTCTCCTGAGTCCCAGGAGCGCATTAAAAATAAGGCAGACCAAAAAATTCTGGAGATCCGCCTGCGTCAGTTGCGTGAGGAGCTGGAACTTTCACAGGTGCAGCTGGCTGAAAAGATGGGGATCTCGCAACCTGCTATCGCAGCGATTGAGGCGCGAGGTGACGAGATAAAACTTTCCAGCCTGAAAAAATATGTAGAAGCGTTAGGCGGTAAGTTGAGTCTGAATGTTGAACTTCCCACCGGAGATGGTCGGATATTTCAGATCTGATGTGGGGGAAGATGTCGGTGATAAACTGGCATCTTTTTCAGAACGCAGAAAAGCAAAAACCCAGCCATAAGCTGGGTTTTCAGAATGTTGGTGCCCGGACGCGGAATCGAACCACGGACACGGGGATTTTCAATCCCCTGCTCTACCGACTGAGCTATCCGGGCAACGGGGCGCATTAAACCCTAATGGCTTACAGCCGTCAACGGCTTTCGTCAAAAAAGCGGTGCAATCGTGATTGATTGCTTGCTTTTCAGACAAGGTGAACAAAAAGGCTACGCCAGCGCACCATTTTTGCGGCACAGCGCGATACCGAGTACATCTTCCGCCAGACGGCGCGCCGTCGCGACATCCTGTACGTTGCGTTTCACCAGCAGTTTGCTCAGGCAACCTTCCAGAATCAATTCCATCTGATCGGCCACCATGCTGGGATTATCCAGCGCTAGATCGACCAGAATTTCATGGGTGAATTGCCAGGAACTGCGCTTTTGCTGTTCGGCTAGCTGATGCACCGGCTGATCGGGTTGCGGATAGAAACTGCAGGCGGCGATAAACAGGCAACCGGGAAAACGGCCTTTGCTGACGTGTTCACTCAGCACTTCGTAGCGGGCTAACAGCTTTTGTTCGGCGCTGAGGTGTTCATCGAGCTGCACCTGACGACGCCAGCTGTCAATCTGCTGGCCGTGATAGCGCAGCGCGTCATACAGCAAGGCATCACGATCGGGCCAGAAACGCGTGAGTTGTTCGGCTTCAAGACCGGTTGCGCCAGCCAACTGAGTTAGGGAAGTGGTAGCGGCCAGGCCGCTTTGTTCGAGCACATTCAACGCATGCTCGAGTATTTGTTCACGTTGCAAGTGACTCTCCTCTGGAATGCGGGCCCGCTCGCGGACGAACGGGCAGTGTCCTGCTGACAGTGTCGTTTAACGTGACACATTCTGCAAATGTGCGCGGAAATCGGCGGCGTTGAGGAAGCCGGTGACGCGCGAATCGGGGATCTCTTTGCCTTGCGCATCGAAGAACAGAATGGTGGGCAAACCTAAAACCTGCAGATGCTGCAACAGCGCGTTGTCCTGCGCGTTATTGGCGGTGACATTGGCTTGCAGCAGTTGTACCTGACTTAGCGCGTTACGCACGCCCTCATCGCTAAAAGTGTATTTCTCGAACTCTTTGCAGGCCACACACCAGTCGGCGTAGAGATCGACCATGGTGATACGGCCTTGCGCCTGCTGTAGCGCGCTGTCGAGCTGCTCGCTGCTGGTGATGGTGTGGAACGGCAGATGCGCCACGGCTTGCGCGCTGTTGCTGCTGCCAAACGCCCAATCCTGTAGCGGGCGCACACTGACCAGCGCGGCGGCGAGCATGATGATTTGCAGCACGCGCCATTTGCCGCTGGCACGCAGGCTGAGGCTGAATGCCCAGGCAAAAAACGCCACGCCAAGCAGGCTCCACAGACGGATGCCCCACAGATCGCCAATCACCCGTTCCAGCAGGAATACCGGCAGCGCCAGAATCACAAAGCCAAAACCCTCTTTGACGGTTTGCATCCACGGCCCACTTTTTGGCAGCAGCTTGTTGCCAAACATCGTCACGGTAATCAGCGGCAGGCCCATGCCGAAGGCATAGAGCCACAGCGTACCGGCTCCGGCCCACAGATTACCGCTCTGCGCGATGTACAGCAGAATGGCGCTGAGCGGTGCGGTGGTGCAGGGCGAGCAGATCAATCCGGCCAGTGCGCCCATCATAAATACGCCCGGCAGCGAGCCACCTTGCTGGCGATTGCTCCACAGCGTGAGGCGCGTTTGCAGGCTGGCAGGCAATTGCAGCGAGAACAGGCCAAACATCGACAGCGCCAGCACGATAAACAGCGCCGACAGGCCAATCAACACGTAAGGATGTTGCAGCGCCGCCTGGAAGCGTAATCCGGCCGCTGCCACAACCATGCCGAGCACGGTGTACGTCAGAGCCATACCTTGCACATACACCATCGCCAGCGCGAACAATCGCCCCATCGAATAGCGGCGCGGGCCTCCTAAAATGATGCTGGAGATCAGCGGATACATCGGCAGCACACACGGCGTGAAAGCGACGCCAATACCAATCAGCAACGCCCAAAGCGGTGAAAACGGCAGCGGCGTGCTGTGATTGGCGGGCTGCGCGCTGACCGCAGGCGCAGCCTGATTGGCGGCAACCGCGCTCAGCGGCACCGCGCGGGTTTCCGGCGGATAGCAGAAGCCCGCAGCCGCACAGCCCTGATAGGTCACGGTGACGGTCGCGCCGGCATCGGCCTGGCGCAGCCTGATCGGCAGTTGCAGATCCTGCGGATAGATTTCACTTTTGCCGTAGAACTCATCTTCATGCGGCTGGCCCGGCGGCAGCGTGAGTGGAGCAATTTGCGCTTTTTGCGGCGTGACGTGGATTTGCTGGCGATAGAGATAGTAGCCATCCTTCACTTTCCAGCTGAGCGTCAGCTGATTGCCTTGCTGAGTGAAATCGAAGCCAAACGCCTGATCAACCGGCACAAAGCGGCTGTTGTTGTTCGGGGAGAAGAGTGAGGCTTGTGCCGAAAGGCAGAAAAACAGCGCCAGGCAAAAGCCGGCAAGGCGAAAGAGTCGTGCAGCCATAGCGAATGAGTGAGCTCCGGTGGCGAATAGGCCGCGATAATAACACGACCGGTTCGCCACGAGGTTTTCAGGATGTAACCGCGCTACAGAATCAGGCTGCCAAACAGGAAGCCAAACGCCACCGAGAAGGCAATCGCCAACACGCCGGGAATAATAAAGGAGTGATTAAACACAAACTTGCCGATACGCGTTGAACCGGTGTCATCCATTTCCACCGCGGCCAGCAGCGTAGGATAGGTTGGCAGCACAAACAGCGCGGAAACCGCCGCAAAGGACGCGACGGCGGCCAGCGGCGAGACGCCCAGCATCAACGCGGCAGGCATCAACGCTTTGGTGGTGGCGGCTTGCGAATAAAGCAGCGTGGCGGCGAAGAACAGCACCAGCGCCAGCATCCACGGATAACCTTGCAGCATGTCACCGGCTAACGCCTGGATATCGTTGAGGTGCGCTTTGACAAAGGTATCGCCCAGCCACGCCACGCCCATCACGCAGATACAGGCGCTCATGCCCGATTTAAAGGTGCTGGCGCTGAGGATTTCACCGGTATCGACTTTACAGGTCAGGCAGATTAGCGTGGCAACGGTCAGCATAAACACCACGATGGCTTCGTTGCGCGGCAGCACGGGATTGCTGATCAGGCCAACGCTGTCGCTAATTGCGGTGGCGTAGAGCACCACGGCGGCGATGCCGATCAGGAACAGCAATACGGCACGCTTCGCGCCCGGTTTGATGTCATAAACCTGCTCACCGCGCAGTTTCACTTCACCTTTCGCTAAACGCGCCTGATATTTCTCATCATCCCTGAGCTCCTTGCCGAGAAAACTGGTGATGATGGCGGCGCAGAAGATCGCTGCCATGGTAGAGGGAATCGCCACACCCAGCAGCGCCAGATAACTCACGCCATGCGGTTCCAGGATTGAAGCAAAGAATACCACCGCCGCCGAGAGCGGCGAGGCGGTAATGGCAATCTGCGAGGCGACGACCGCAATCGACAACGGACGCGACGGGCGCACGCCTTGCTCTTTCGCCACTTCGGCAATCACCGGCAAGGTGGAGAACGCGGTGTGACCGGTGCCGGCCAGCAGCGTCATGACATAGGTGACCAGCGGCGCAAGGAAGGTGACATAGCGTGGATGGCGGCGCAGCAGGCGTTCTGCTAATCCCACCAGATAATCGAGACCGCCGGCGATCTGCATCGCGGCAATTGCGGCAATCACCGCCATGATAATTTCGATTACATCAAAGGGAATCGCGCCGGGTTTTAAGCCGCACATCAGCGTCAACGCCAGCACACCTAAACCGCCCGCGAATCCAATACCGATGCCGCCCAGACGCGCACCGAGCCAGATCGCCAGCAGGACAATAACCAACTCCACTACTACCATTCGTTCCACTCCCTGAGCCGCGGAGAAATCCCGACTCTTAAAGTTGTAGCCGCCAAAATGAAAAAAGCACGCCGCATTGTATATGGGCGTGCTGTTGGCAACTTGATCCGGAACGGATTACTGTTCGTTTTCGTCGGTATAACGTTTGGCTTTGTACGCCGGATGCATCAGGTTCTGAATGGAGAAAATGTCATCCAGTTCGGTTTCCGTTAGCAGGCCACGCTCCAGCACCACTTCACGCACGCTTTTACCGGTTTCGGCGCAAATCTTACCGACGATATCGCCGTTATGATGGCCGATGTACGGGTTGAGGTAAGTGACGATACCAATCGAGTTGAACACGTAAGCTTCACATACCGCTTTGTTGGCGGTGATGCCGTTGACGCATTTTTCCAGCAGGTTGAAGCAGGCGTTAGTCAGGATGCTGATCGATTCAAACAGCGCCTGGCCAATCACTGGCTCCATCACGTTGAGCTGCAGCTGACCCGCTTCTGACGCCATGGTGACGGTGATGTCATTGCCGATCACTTTGAAGCACACCTGATTCACCACTTCTGGCACCACCGGATTGACTTTGGCGGGCATGATTGATGAACCGGCCTGCAGTTCAGGCAGGTTGATCTCATTCAGGCCGGCGCGCGGACCGGAGGAGAGCAGGCGCAGGTCGTTACAGATTTTCGACAGTTTCACGGCCAGGCGTTTCAGCGCCGAGTGCACCATCACGTACGCGCCGCAGTCGGAGGTGGCTTCAATCAAATCTTCTGCAGGCACCACCGGCAGATTACTCACTTCCGCCAAACGCTGTACCGCCAGCTGCTGATAGCCATCCGGCGTATTGAGACGTGTGCCGATGGCGGTGGCGCCGAGGTTCACTTCCAGCAGCAGTTCAGCGGTGCGCAGAATGCTGCGAGTCTCTTCATTCAGCAGCACGTTAAACGCGTGGAACTCCTGGCCAAGCGTCATCGGCACCGCATCCTGCAGCTGAGTACGGCCCATTTTCAGAATGCTTTCGAATTCAACCGCTTTGCGCTGGAAACCTTCGCTCAGTTGATTAATGCCGTCGAGCAGTTTCAGGATCGAAGCGTACACCGCGATACGAAAACCGGTTGGATAAGCATCGTTGGTGGACTGACACTTGTTCACGTGATCGTTGGGATTGAGGTACTGATATTCACCTTTCTGGTGACCCATCAGCTCCAGGCCGATGTTGGCCAGCACTTCATTGGTGTTCATGTTGACCGAGGTGCCCGCGCCGCCCTGATAGACGTCAACCGGGAACTGATCCATGCATTTACCGTTATTCAGCACTTCATCACAGGCCTGAATAATGGTGTTGGCGATATTGCGGGGAATGGTCTGCAACTCTTTGTTGGCGAGCGCGGCTGCTTTCTTCACCATCACCATACCGCGGACAAACTCCGGTATGTCGCTGATTTTATTGTTACTAATGTAGAAGTTTTCAATCGCACGCAGAGTATGAACACCGTAGTAAGCGTCTGCCGGAACTTCGCGCATGCCTAACAGGTCTTCTTCGATACGAATGTTGTTCGCCATGATTACCTTCTTGTTATTGCTGCCTGGTTACTGCCGGGCGTCGGGATGGACGGGCGGCAAACAACGTGCAGGTGAAGCGATTATATTGTCGTGGAATGTCAGCGCCGACATATTATCCATCTTCGCACTGACGGGCACGATCATATTCTGATGTTACAGAATTGTTTGTGCACAGATCACTTTACGGGCTTTTGCAGGCCCAGCGGTAATAACGATATGTGATGTACTTCGCAATTTTAAGTCAGTGGGAAAAAAATGGCAGGATCGGTTGAAAATGCCGGTGCAAATGCCCATCTCTATCAATACTGTCACATAGACCCTCCCTTTCTGCTGCCTGGCCATTTGCGGGGCAGCTCCAACTCACAGGAGAACTCGGTGCGCTGGTTACCGTTCGTGATTTTTTTTGTTTTGGCCTGGATTGAGATCTCTATCTTTATTCAGGTTGCGCATGCGCTGGGCGTGCTGCTCACCATGCTATTGGTGATCTTCACCTCGTGTATTGGTGTGTCGCTGGTGAAAAATCAGGGCATGAAGAACTTCCGTTTGATGCAGGAGAAGCTGGCGCGTAACGAAAGCCCGGCGGCTGAGATGACCAAAAGCGTTTCGCTGATTATCTCCGGCTTCCTGCTGCTGTTGCCCGGTTTCTTCACCGACTTCCTCGGTTTACTGCTGCTGTTGCCGCCGGTGCAGAAGCATCTGACGTTGAAGCTGATGCCGCACTTGCGCGTATGGCGCGGTCCGGGCGCCGGTCCGGATGCGGGTTTCACCGTGGACGGTGAATATGAGCGCAAAGATCAGGACCAAATAGGTCATGACAAAGACCATTAGATAATCAAGGCGGCGCAAGCCGCCTTTTTGTTGCTTTTTTCGCCGTCTGTTGCAGAAACGAAAATATTTATATTTTTTGCCCTTGAAAGCCCACTTATTGCCCCTATCTCTTCCAGCACGAGGCTGGAAGCCCTGCTGTCCGGCTCAACCCCAAAAATGAATGATTGGACTTTCTAAAGGAGAGCTATCAAATGAAAATTCGTCCATTGCACGATCGCGTTATCGTCAAGCGTAAAGAAGTCGAAGCTAAATCAGCGGGCGGCATCGTGCTGACCGGTTCAGCTGCCGGTAAATCTACTCGCGGTGAAATCCTGGCTGTTGGCAAAGGCCGCATCCTGGAAAACGGTGAAGTTAAGCCACTGGACGTAAAAGTGGGTGATCTGGTGATTTTCAGCGAAGGCTACGGTGCCAAAACCGAGAAAATCGACAACGAAGAAGTTCTGATCATCTCCGAAAGCGACATCCTGGCAGTTGTTGAAGCGTAATTTACGCGCAATTCACTGAACGAAACGAATTTAAGGGATATTTGAAATGGCAGCTAAAGACGTAAAATTCGGTAATGACGCACGCGTAAAAATGCTGCGCGGCGTAAACGTACTGGCAGATGCAGTAAAAGTTACCCTGGGCCCGAAAGGCCGTAACGTGGTTCTGGATAAATCTTTTGGTGCACCGACCATCACCAAAGATGGTGTTTCTGTTGCGCGTGAAATCGAGCTGGAAGACAAGTTCGAAAACATGGGCGCACAGATGGTGAAAGAAGTGGCCTCTAAAGCGAACGACGCAGCAGGCGACGGCACCACCACCGCAACTGTATTGGCTCAGGCCATCATCACCGAAGGCCTGAAAGCCGTCGCTGCGGGCATGAACCCGATGGATCTGAAACGCGGTATCGATAAAGCCGTTATCGCCGCCGTTGAAGAACTGAAAACCCTGTCTGTGCCTTGCCAGGATTCACGCGCAATTGCACAGGTTGGTACCATCTCTGCTAACTCTGATGAAACCGTGGGCAAACTGATTGCCGACGCGATGGACAAAGTGGGCAAAGAAGGCGTTATCACCGTTGAAGAAGGCACCGGCCTGCAAGATGAGCTGGACGTGGTTGAAGGTATGCAGTTTGACCGTGGCTACCTGTCTCCGTACTTCATCAACAAGCCAGAAACAGGCGCAGTTGAGCTGGAAACCCCGTTCATCCTGCTGGCTGACAAGAAAATCTCTAACATCCGCGAAATGCTGCCAGTGCTGGAAGCCGTTGCGAAAGCCGGTAAGCCACTGCTGATCATTGCAGAAGACGTGGAAGGTGAAGCTCTGGCAACGCTGGTGGTGAACACCATGCGCGGTATCGTGAAAGTGGCTGCGGTTAAAGCACCTGGCTTCGGCGACCGTCGTAAAGCGATGCTGCAGGATATCGCTATCCTGACCGGCGGTACCGTGATCTCTGAAGAGATCGGTATGGAGCTGGAGAAAGCTACCCTGGAAGATCTGGGTCAGGCAAAACGCGTTGTGATCAACAAAGACACCACCACCATCATCGATGGCGTGGGCGATCAAGGCGCTATCTCTGGCCGCGTAACGCAGATTCGTCAGCAGATCGAAGAAGCAACCTCTGATTACGACAAAGAGAAACTGCAGGAGCGCGTAGCGAAACTGGCAGGCGGCGTAGCCGTGCTGAAAGTGGGCGCAGCAACTGAAGTTGAAATGAAAGAGAAGAAAGCGCGCGTTGAAGATGCCCTGCACGCGACCCGTGCTGCGGTTGAAGAAGGCGTGGTTGCCGGTGGTGGTGTGGCGCTGGTTCGCGTTGCAGCGAAAATCGCCGCATCTGGCCTGAAAGGCGATAACGAAGATCAGAACGTGGGTATCAAAGTTGCGCTGCGCGCAATGGAAGCCCCGCTGCGTCAGATCGTTTCCAACGCCGGCGAAGAGCCTTCAGTTGTTGCTAACAACGTGAAAGCAGGCGACGGTAACTACGGTTATAACGCGCAGACTGAAGAGTACGGCAACATGATCGACTTCGGTATCCTGGATCCAACCAAAGTGACTCGTTCTGCGCTGCAGTACGCTTCATCGGTTGCGGGCCTGATGATCACCACCGAAGCGATGGTGACTGACCTGCCAAAAAGCGACGCACCTGATTTAGGCGGCGCTGGCGGTATGGGTGGCATGGGCGGAATGGGCGGCATGATGTAATTGCCCCTGACTGCTTAAGTCATCTGGAAAACCCCCGATCGGAAACGGTCGGGGTTTTTCTTTTGCTGGGGAACAAGGTATAAGTAAGGGCGCAATACTTCGGCTTTACGGGTTTAGGGCAATGAATGTTCAGAAAAAAAGTGCGCTTTTCTGCTACGCTGCCGCCCGACACTGATGATAATAAATGGGGATTACAATGCGGATTAACCTCTTGCTCGGTCTGGCAGTCGGAACTTTACTGCTGGCGGGCTGTAGCAGCTCCAATCAATTGAGTGCTGGCGGCGAACGTGTGACCTTCGTCGACCAACAACCCGCAAGTCAATGTCAGCTGCTGGGAACGCTTACCGGCTCTCAGAGCAACTGGCTGAGCGGTTCAGGCGGTGAAGGCAGTTCACTGCGTGGCGCGGCTAACGACCTACGCAACCGCGCGGCAGAAATGGGCGGCAACGTGATTTATGGCGCCACCAGCCCGACGCAGAATCTGCTGTCAGCTTTCGCACCGCTCGACAGCAAAATGACCGGCCAGGTGTATAAGTGCCCGTGAATTTTTCCGGCGTAAATGCATGAAAAGTTGAATGCAAAATGGCCGAATTGCTTCGGCCATTTTGTTATTTCCTCAATGCGGACATCTCATTCTGTACTCGCGCTAGCTCTTGTTGTGCTTCAGCGAGTTCTTCTTGTTTATCTTCTAGCTTATGCTGATATTTGCGAATTTTTTTCGCATCTGCGTCTACACGAGCGCGCCTTAAATCAAACTCGATTTCACCAATGGATTTCTGCTTATCCGCCACTTTATCTTTGAGTTTATCGAGTTGGCGCTGTGTATCGTAAATGACGTTACTGCGGGTGCAATGCGCATTCAGTTCAGCGAGCGCGCTGCGCAGGCCGTTAATCCGTGAATAATTATTATTGGCTTCAGCGTAACGTAATTCTTCGCTAATTGCCGCGTGACGCGTGGCGCAATCCTGAGCGGCCTTGGCTTTCATAGTAAAAACCAAACTCAGCGATAACAGTGCCAGTAGCGTTAATGCCACTTTTTTCATAACAGCTCCTGTATAACCTCAGCACACCATGTGCCAGATAATTTCAGGAGCTTTTATAGAGGAACGATGGGCAGGAATCATTCAGTTGGGTCTTGGTTATACCTGACGCAGCTGCAAATCCAGCGGCGTCTTGCTTGGCTCGCCGCCAATCTCGCGCGCCAGTTTCGGCACCATATAACCGGAAACCATCGGCAGCAGCTGGCGCATCAGCCCACGTGCTTCCTCATCTGACACAAAGAAGTGCGCCGCGCCTTGCACCTTATCCAGCACGTGCAGGTAGTAGGGCAGAATGCCAGCATCAAACAGCGCATTACTGAGATCCGCTAGCGTCTGCGCATCATCATTCACATCACGCAGCAACACGCTCTGATTGAGCAGCGTCACGCCGGCACGCTTCAGCATCTGCATGCCGTAACGCAGCTCATCATCAATTTCCTGCGCATGGTTGATATGGCTCACCATCAATACCTGCAGGCGCGTGTCCGCCAGAATCTGACACAAGCTTTCGGTGATACGCGACGGGATCACCACCGGCAAGCGGCTGTGAATACGCAGGCGTTTGAGATGCGGGATTTTCTCCAGCGCGCCCACCAGCCATGCCAGTTCATGATCTTTCGCCATCAGCGGATCGCCGCCGGAGAAGATGATCTCGTCCAGTTCCGGATGCGTGGCGATGTAGTCAATCGCTGCCTGCCAGTTGCGCTTGTTGCCCTGATTATCCTGATAGGGGAAATGACGGCGGAAACAGTAGCGGCAGTTGACCGCACAGCCGCCTTTTACCAGCAGCAGCGCTCGGTTTCTATACTTATGCAGTAAACCCGGCACAACGCTGCTTTGTTCATCCAGCGGATCGGTGCTATAACCTGGCGCATCGATAAATTCCTGACGGCTGGTGAGCACTTGCAGCAGCAGCGGGTCGGTCGCATCGCCTTTTTTCATGCGTGCGATGAAGGCGCGCGGTACGCGCAGGGCAAAAAGCTTGCGCGCATCGGCGCCTGCAGCCAGATCAGCATGCTGATCAAGAGATAAAAGTTGCAGTAATTCAGCAGGTTCGGTGACAACATCAGCTAGTTGCTGCAACCAATCTTCTCTGACGGGGGGATTTAGGGTTACAATGTGTGCCATTTTTTTGGCTATTTACCAGTTCAATATTTACAGAGGGCCTTTATGGCGACTTATCTTAGCAACGATTTCCGTCCCGGTCTTAAAATCATGTTCGAAGGCGAGCCATATGCCATCGAAGCCAGTGAGTTCGTTAAGCCGGGTAAAGGCCAGGCATTTGCGCGCGTTAAAATGCGTCGTCTGCTGACCGGTTCTCGCGTTGAGAAGACCTTCAAATCTACTGACTCTGCCGAAGGCGCAGACGTTCGTGATATGACGCTGCAATACTCTTACAACGACGGCGACTTCTACTACTTCATGCACCCAGAATCTTTCGAGCAGTATCAGATCGAATCTAAAGTGCTGGATGACGTGACCAAGTGGCTGCAGGACAATGCGGATTGTATCGTTACCCTGTGGAACGATAAAGCGATCGCTGTTCAGCCACCGAACTTCATCGAAGCGGAAGTTATCGAAACCGATCCAGGCCTGAAGGGTGATACCGCAGGTACCGGCGGTAAGCCCGCTACGCTGTCAACTGGCGCGGTAATCAAAGTGCCACTGTTCGTACAGATTGGCGAAGTAGTAAAAGTAGATACCCGCTCTGGCGAATACGTTTCTCGCGTAAAATAATCGTCAAATCAGGCGCATCATTGATGCGCCTTTTTTCTCACTGTGTGTTTCCCTTCTCTTTTTTCATCCGTCCAATCCGCAGTTTTACAGATCAAGACTATGCTTTAAGAGCTGTACTTTTACTGCAACCAAAAAGGATATGGCTATGTTAAAGAAAAGTATTGTCGCGATTTTTTCCGTGCTGGTGCTCTCATCCGTTCTGACCGCTTGTAACACCACGCGTGGTGTTGGCGAAGACGTTTCGGCGGGCGGCAAGGCAATCCAGCGCAGCGCACAGTAAGATAGTCCGGTGCGAAAGCGACTTTCGCACCGGTCCTCTCTATTTCTGCTCCACCCAAATCAGCTCATCCACCGGGAATCCGGCACTTCTGGCCTGTTCAACCAGGCGTTGCTTAACATTTTCATCCAGCTGCGGCGTACGTGACAGAATCCACAAGTAGCTACGATTCGGCCCGCACACCAGCGCATAGCGATAGTCAGGATCCAATGCGATCACGTTGTAGCCGCCATAGAACGGGCCAAAGAACGACACCTTCAGCGCGGCGCGCTGTTTATCGCCGGTGAAGTAGGCTTTGCCAACGCTCTCTTGCCAGCGCTGTTTCTGCTGATTGTAGCCGCGATTGATCACCTTCAAACCGCCGTCCTCGCGCGGACTATAATTAGCGGTAACCTGTTGTAATCCGCGCTCAAAGCGGTGATCGAGGCGGGCGATTTCATACCATTGGCCGAGATAGCGCTGACTGTCGAAACCTTCTACTACCGTAACACCTTTAGGTGGCGCGGTTGAGCAGGCAACGGAGAGAAAAGCGCTCAGGCTGGCAAGCAGGGTTTTCCATGGGGACATTGTGGGATTCCTTTACGATTTTAATGGGTTAAGTATAGCTTCCCGCTAGCAAATTGCTGCCTGCGCCCGCTGCCGTTGTTTGCCATCGGCATTGCGGGTAGACTTCCACCCCTTATCTGTATGAGGAGTCATCAACATGAGCGAAACGGCAAGCTGGCAGCCGAGCGCACCCATTGCCAATTTGTTGAAACGCGCCGCTATCATGGCGGAAATACGTCGTTTCTTTGCCGATCGCGGCGTGCTGGAGGTCGATACCCCGGCGATGAGCCAGGCGACCATTACTGACATCCATCTGGTGCCGTTCCAGACGCGTTTTGTTGGGCCAGGCGCAGCCGAAGGGCGCGATCTGTGGCTGATGACCAGTCCGGAATATCACATGAAGCGCCTGCTGGCGGCCGGAAGTGGTCCGATTTACCAGATGGGTCGCAGCTTCCGTAATGAGGAGGCCGGGCGTCACCACAATCCCGAGTTCACCATGCTGGAGTGGTATCGTCCGCACTACGACATGTACCGCCTCATGAACGAGGTGGACGATTTGATGCAGCAGGTGCTGGAGTGCGACAGCGCGGAATCTCTGTCGTACCAGCAGGCGTTTATCCGCCATCTGGAAGTCGATCCGTTATCGGCTGATAAAGCGCAGCTACGCGAAGTGGCGGAGAAGCTGGGCGAGGGCGAGTTGGCCAATCGTGAAGAAGACCGCGATACGCTGCTGCAGCTGCTGTTTATGCTGGGCGTTGAGCCGAAGATTGGTAACGATAAGCCGTGCTTCGTCTACCATTTCCCGGCGACGCAGGCCGCGCTGGCGGAGATCAGTACAGAAGATCACCGCGTCGCCGAGCGCTTTGAGGTCTATTACAAAGGGATTGAGCTGGCGAACGGTTTCCGTGAATTAACCGATAGCCGCGAGCAGCGTCAGCGCTTTGAGCAGGACAATCGTCGTCGTGCTGCGCGTGGCCTGCCGCAACATCCTATCGATACCTATCTGCTGGATGCGCTGGCGCACGGTATGCCTGCCTGTTCTGGCGTGGCGTTGGGCGTGGATCGTTTGATCATGCTGGCGCTGAAAGCCAGCTCGCTAAGCGAAGTGATCGCCTTCCCGGTCGATCGCAGCTAAATCATCAGGGCGCGCAAGCGCCCTTATGGCGTGGTGGTGGCGGGCGCGGTCACTTCCGGGAATTCCTGAATCGTCACCGGCAAGGTCATTTTCTTTTCATTACGCAAGATCTGCACGTCAATCACCGAGCCCGGCCGAATTTCTGCCACCTGATCCATGGTTTCCTGCGCCGAGAGCGCCGGTTTACCATTCACTTCCAGCAGCACGTCATTGGCCTGAATGCCGGCGCTATCGGCGGGGCCGCCAGGCGTGACGTCGCTAACGATAATGCCCTGCACGCGATCAAGATTACTGCCCTGGCCGTGCAGCGGCGGCAGTTCGCGCCCGGTGATGCCGATGTAGCCGCGAATCACCCGACCATCACGAATCAGCTTATCCATGATTTTGCTCGCCAGCGCGGTGGGAATGGCGAAACCAATTCCTTCCGGCGTTTCGCCATCGCTGCTTTTATCAAACGTCAAGGTGTTAATGCCCATCAGTTCACCAAGCGAGTTAATCAATGCGCCGCCCGAGTTACCCTGATTGATCGAGGCATCGGTCTGCAGGAAGTTTTGTCGTCCGGATGAGCTCAGACCCACGCGTCCGGTGGCGCTGATAATGCCTTGCGTCACGGTTTGGCCGAGGTTGTATGGGTTGCCGATCGCCATGACGACGTCGCCGATGTGCGCGATACGTTTGGCGTTGATGGGGATAACCGGCAAGTTGGAGGCGCTGATTTTCAGCACCGCTAAATCGGTCATGGCATCGGAACCCACTAAGGTGGCTTCGAAGAAGCGTCCATCCTGCAGCGCGACGATGATTTGGTCGGCGTTATTAATCACGTGTTTGTTAGTGAGGATGTAGCCTTTGCCGTTCATGATGACGCCGGAACCCAGCGTCGTGATGCCGCGATTATTGTTGCCGTGGGCACTGCGGTTATAGACGTTAACGACCGCGGGCACGGCACGTCGCACACCCTGATTAAAACTAACGGGTGCTTCATCGTCGCTGTTGTCTTGATCAAAGGTGACGTTGCTGCCCATACGCAGCGCAGGGATCGCGACGAGCAGTAAGCCAGCCACGATCAGGCCCATCACCACAGAACGCAAAAGTTTAAGAAACATGGTGTTATTTCAAGCCAGGTGAGATCGCAGGGCAGAATAGCATGAGAAAGGCGGACAAACACCTGCTTGTCCGCCTGTTGCGAGGATTATCGCAGAAGCAGGTAAATCGTCTCTTCGCCGCGCACCACGTTCAGTGCCAGCACCGGCGGTTTGCCTTCCAGCACTTTGCGCATTTCGGCAATAGAAGCGACGCGATTGCGGTTTACGCCGATGATCACATCATCTTTCTGCAAACCGACTTGCTCCGCTGGCGTGCCTTTTTCAATGGCATCGACTTTCACGCCTTTATCACCGGTTTTGGTCGCGCCGTCGCTCAGCGTTGCGCCTTGCAGTGCAGGCGACATCAGCTGCGCGCTGGCGGTGGTTTGCGCGCTTTGTTCCAGCGTGACGGTGACGTTGACCGGTTTGCCTTCACGCAGCAGGCCGATTTTCACATCCTGGCCCGGCGGCGTGGTGCCGACTTTCACACGCAGCTCAGCAAAGCTGGTGATTGGCTTATCATTGATGGAGGTGATGATATCGCCAGCTTTGATGCCCGCTTTCTCGGCGGCTGACTTCGGCAGCACTTCCGAAACAAAGGCACCGCGCTGCGCATCAACGTTAAACGCTTTGGCGATATCGGCGGTCATTTCCGTACCTTTGATACCAAGCTGACCGCGCTTCACTTCGCCGAACTGAATCAGCTGCTGCGCCAGGTTCATCGCCATATTGGCGGGAATGGCGAAGCCAATGCCGATGTTGCCGCCACTTGACGCCAGAATCGCGGTGTTGATACCAATCAACTCACCATTCAGGTTCACCAGCGCACCACCGGAGTTACCGCGGTTAATCGCGGCATCGGTCTGAATGAAGTTTTCCAGTCCTTCCAGATTCAGGCCGCTACGACCGAGCGCAGAGATGATGCCCGACGTGGCGGTTTGACCCAGACCAAACGGATTACCGATGGCCACGGCAAAATCACCCACTTTCAGCGAATCAGAGTCGGCGATTTTCACCTGCGTCAGGTTTTTCGCGCCTTCAACCTGGATCAATGCGATGTCGGTTTGTTCATCGTGACCAATTAACTTAGCGTCATATTCGTTGCCGTCACCCAGCTGCACGCTAATTTTATCGGCGTTGCTGACCACATGGTTATTGGTGAGGATATAGCCTTTAGCGGCATCAATGATCACGCCAGAACCCAGACCTTCAAAAGGCTGCGGCTGCGATTGTCCCGGTGCCTGACCAAAAAAGCGCTTCAGTGGTTCAGGAATATCCTGCGCCTGCTGACCGCTGTCGGTACCTTCAACACGCACGCTCACTACTGCGGGCAGAACTTTTTCCAGCATCGGTGCCAGGCTTGGCAATGCTTGTCCCTGAATCTGGGCGGGAAGAGTTGCCAGCGCACTCGGCGCCGCAGCCAAACTCATCCCGATACCTAAGGCTAATGCGCTTAACAGACGTGCTTGTTTTTTCATTGCTACAACGCTCTCGCTGCGAAAGGGATAAAAGAAGTGTGACAGTAGTTTGTGGTTTGTGTTCGAAAACAAAAAGGGCACAGCTAAGCTGTGCCCCAAAAGGATTAATTACGCGGAGCGCGGTCGCTGCCACGTAACAGGCCGGATGCGCCTTCAGAGTAATCACGCGGCATCTGCACCGGCGCCTGATCGTTATCCGCTTCGGCTTCCGTTAACTGGTAGGCAAACGGATTTTTCTCGCCGGGCAGATTTGGCAGCAGGTCGTTAGACCCTTTCGCCATGTGCTGATACAGCTGGCGGTAATCATGCGCCATATTGTCCAGCAGCTCGGCGCTGCGGGCGAAGTGGTTGGTGAGCTCCTCGCGGTAATCCGCCAGCTCAGCCTTCGATTTTTCCAGTTCATACTGCATGCTACGCTGCTCACGCAGCTTCTTGTTGCCAAAACGCATGACGACTGCGCCGACAATAATGCCAATCACTAAACCAATCAGCCCGTATTCCCAGGTCATAATGACTCCCGTGTAATTTCCGTTGTTTCGTAGGGCATTGCTTCTGTTGCAACATCAACTTCAATAGCAGCCACTATACCCAATAATCTATTGGAAGTGGAACTATCGGGCTGCATCGCTTAGTGTAGAGCGGCCTAATTTTCGTCAACCGACCCGTGAATCGGACTTTTTCAGGGATTCTGAGAGAACCATGCAAACCTCATCTCCGCTTGCACGCTACGAGCAGGCGCTGTCGCAGGGCGAATTTCGCCCGGATGACGTACAACGAGAAGCGATTACCCGCTTAGATACCATCCAGCAAGGATTGATTGCCCGCCAGCAACAGGTTGAACCGGCTGCCAAAGGTCTGTTGGGCCGCTTGTCTAAGATAATGAATAAAGAGAAAAGCACCCGCGAAGCGCCAGTGCGCGGACTGTATATGTGGGGCGGTGTGGGACGCGGTAAAACCTGGGTGATGGATCTGTTTTTTCAGTCAATTCCTGGTGATCGTAAGCTGCGCCTGCATTTCCACCGCTTTATGCTGCGTGTCCATCAGGAACTGACGCAGCTGCAAGGCCACAGCGATCCGCTGCTAATTGTCGCCGATCGCTTTAAAGCGGAAACCGACATTCTCTGTTTCGATGAGTTTTTTGTCTCGGATATCACCGACGCCATGCTGCTGGGCACGCTGATGGAAGCGCTTTTTGCGCGCGGCATCTCGCTGGTAGCCACCTCGAACATTCCGCCGGATGAGCTCTATCGCAACGGCCTGCAGCGCCCGCGTTTCCTACCTGCCATCGAACAAATCAAGCGTCATTGTGAAGTGATGAATGTGGACGCGGGTATCGATTACCGTTTGCGCACACTAACGTCGGCGCATTTGTGGAACTTCCCGCTCAACGATGCCACGCATAGCGAAATGGAGCGCATGTTCCGCGCGCTGTCCGGCAAAGCGCGTGAAGACGCGCCGGTGCTGGAAATCAACCATCGCCAGATGCCCACGCTGGGCGTGCATGAAGGCGTGCTGGCGATCAATTTCCTGACGCTGTGCGGCGAAGGGCGCAGTCAGCACGACTATATTGAGCTCTCGCGCCGTTTTCACAGCGTCTTGCTGTATGATGTGCCGGTGATGATTTATAAGACCGAAGATCAGGCGCGCCGCTTCCTTGCGCTGGTCGATGAGTTCTACGAACGCCACGTGAAACTGGTTGTCGCGGCTGAAACATCACTGTTTGAAATTTATCAGGGCACACGCTTGAAGTTTGAGTATCAGCGCTGCTTGTCGCGTTTGCAGGAGATGCAGAGCGAAGAGTATTTGCGTCTGCCGCATCTGCCCTGATGACGTGGCATAAATCGTAGGTTTTAGATGCAAAAAGGTTCGATCTTTGAGTTCGACTTCTCTATAATCTTGCGACCCCACGTTACAGCATCGGTTTTCTTTCCCAAGAACTCGATGTGATCCGGTAACTCACTTGAAGGGGTGGCTTGCTGGGCAAAATGGTCGTGTGAGCCTCAATCGTTTACTTAGCGTTTGGGATTTCACCAACGTGTAACTTTTTATTTGGGTAAGCTTTTCAATGAAAACTTTTACAGCTAAACCAGAAACCGTACAGCGTGACTGGTATGTTGTTGACGCAACGGGCAAAACCTTGGGTCGCCTGGCGACTGAACTGGCGCGCCGTCTGCGTGGTAAGCACAAAGCGGAATACACTCCGCACGTTGATACCGGTGATTACATCATCGTTCTGAACGCAGAAAAAGTTGCTGTAACCGGCAACAAGCGTACTGACAAGATTTACTATCACCACACTGGCCACATCGGTGGTATCAAGCAAGCGACCTTTGCAGAGATGATCGAGCGCCGTCCTGAGCGTGTGATTGAAATCGCGGTTAAAGGCATGCTGCCGAAAGGCCCACTGGGTCGTGCTATGTACCGTAAACTGAAAGTTTACGCAGGCAACGAGCACAACCACGCGGCGCAGCAACCGCAAGTTCTTGACATTTAATCGGGATTATAGGCAATGGCTGAAACTCAAAACTACGGCACTGGTCGCCGCAAAAGCTCTGCCGCTCGCGTCTTCATCAAGCCGGGTAGCGGTAACATCGTAATTAACCAGCGCTCTTTGGAGCAGTACTTCGGTCGCGAGACTGCACGCATGGTCGTGCGTCAGCCGCTGGAGCTGGTTGATATGGTTGGTAAATTTGACCTGTACATCACTGTTAAAGGTGGTGGTATTTCTGGTCAGGCTGGTGCGATCCGTCACGGTATCACACGCGCTCTGATGGAGTACGACGAGTCTCTGCGTTCTGAACTGCGTAAAGCGGGCTTCGTTACCCGTGATGCGCGTGAAGTTGAACGTAAGAAAGTCGGCCTGCGTAAAGCACGTCGTCGTCCGCAGTTCTCCAAGCGTTAATTGTTTGCTGCTCCGGCAGCGGCAGTTGGCTCAAAAAACCCGCTTCGGCGGGTTTTTTATTGCCTGCATTAATGATTTTTTCCCACGAAAAACGCGAGCTTTACCCGCATTTTGCCCGCAAATCATCACGCCCGCCCCACAAGCTGCTTAAAATCTGGTAAACTCACTGTCACTTTGCGCCTGCAAGACGCAGCGTTGTGCATGTCGTTCCTGTCCGGAAGACCGGTCGATGCTCCTGACGCTGACGGTAGGCGAATCTGATGAGCCGGTGAGTCGCCGCGTGGTTGGCTATTCGCAGTATCTTTTTGTGAACAAACTTGGAGGTTTTCATGGCTGTCGCTGCCAACAAACGTTCGGTAATGACGCTGTTTTCTGGTCCGACTGACATTTTCAGCCATCAGGTACGTATCGTACTGGCTGAGAAGGGCGTCAGCGTGGAGATCGAGCAGGTT
Organism: Pantoea sp. GCM10028869; assembly: GCF_042666835.1. Classification (NCBI taxonomy): domain Bacteria; kingdom Pseudomonadati; phylum Pseudomonadota; class Gammaproteobacteria; order Enterobacterales; family Erwiniaceae; genus Pantoea; species Pantoea sp. GCM10028869. Next base: position 102,537 of record NZ_JBHTGO010000005.1, read on the forward strand.
GAAACGGATAACCTGCCGCAGGATCTGATTGACCTCAACCCGTATCGCACCGTACCGACGCTGGTCGACCGTGAACTGACGCTGTATGAATCACGCATCATCATGGAATACCTCGATGAGCGTTTCCCGCATCCACCGCTGATGCCGGTTTACCCGGTAGCGCGCGGTGAAAGCCGTCTGATGATGCACCGCATTGAGCAGGATTGGTACAGCCTGATGCGCACCATCGAAACCGCCAACGGTGCCGAAGCCGATGCAGCGCGCAAGCAACTGCGCGAAGAGCTGCTGGCGATTGCACCACTGTTCGCACGCACACCGTTCTTCATGAGCGAAGAGTTCAGCCTGGTGGATTGCTATCTGGCGCCGCTGCTGTGGCGTCTGCCGCAGATGGGCGTTGACCTGTCTGGCGCCGGTTCTAAAGAGCTGAAAGGCTATATGACGCGTGTGTTTGAACGTGACTCTTTCCTTGCGTCACTGACGGAAGCAGAACGTGAAATGCGCCTGCAAGCTCGGGGCTAATGTATGGAAATGTCGCAACTAACGGCGCGTCGTCCTTACCTGTTGCGGGCGTTCTACGACTGGTTGCTGGATAATCAGTTGACGCCGCATTTGGTGGTCGACATCAATCTGCCTGGTGTGCAGGTGCCGCTGGAATATGCGCGTGATGGACAGATTGTTCTGAACATCGCGCCGCGTGCGGTAGGCAATCTTGACCTCGCCAATGATGAAGTGCGTTTCAACGCGCGTTTCGGTGGCGTACCGCGTCAGGTTTCTGTGCCGATGGCTGCAGTTCTGGCGATTTATGCCCGTGAAAACGGCGCTGGCACCATGTTCGAGCCGGAACCGGCTTACGAGCTGGCGACGGACGAGCAGGAAGGTAGCGGTCAGGAAGAGACAATGATGTCTGTGATTGATGGCGATCGTCCGGATGATGCGACTGATGACGATCACTCGCCAGATGATGAGCCGCCGCCGCGTGGCGGACGACCTTCACTGCGTGTGGTGAAGTAAAACGTGCAATAAAAAACGGGCCGATTGGCCCGTTTTTTTTATGCCTGCGCGTCTTAGTAGACGTCGCGCAGGTAGCGTTTATCTTTCTTCAGCTGATCAACGTAAGCCGCCGCGCGCTCGCTGGACAAGCCACCGAACTGACGAACCACTTCATACAGCGCCGCATCAACGTCTTTTGCCATGCGAGATGCGTCGCCACACACGTAGAAGTAAGCGCCATCCTGCAGCCAGGCGTAAAGCTCAGCGCCTTTCTCCAGCATGCGGTTCTGCACGTAGATCTTCTCTTCCTGATCGCGCGAGAAGGCCAGATCCAGATTAGTCAGCAGACCTTTCTCCTGCCATGCCTGCAACTCTTCTTCGTAGATGTAATCGTGTGCCTGATGCTGGTCACCGAAGAACAACCAGTTTTTACCTTCTGCGCCCGTTGCCTGACGTTCCTGCAGGAAGGCGCGGAACGGTGCGATACCGGTGCCTGGCCCAACCATGATCAGCGGCGCATTGCCGTTTGACGGTACACGGAACGCTTTGTTTGGTGAGATGAAGATCGCCGGCTTTTCGCCGCGACGTACACGTTCAGCCAGATAAGTTGAGCACACGCCTTTACGCTCGCGGCCGCTGCTGTGATAGCGCACGGAAGCAATGGTCAGATGTACCTGATTTGGGTGGGCTTTCGAGCTCGACGAGATGGAGTAAGCGCGATGCTGTAACGGACGCAGCATGGCAACGAATTCCGGCACCGACAGGCTGCGCGTCAGCTCGAGCTGCAGCAGATCCAGCGTGTCTTTGCCCCACAGCCAAACGGCAAGGGTATCTTTATCGTCGTGCTGCAGGACGTGACGCAGTTCCTGGTTGGTGGTGTGCTGGCCAACCCACTCAATCAGTTTGCGTGATGGCTCGGAAATTTCGAACTGATAAGTCAGCAGATCGCCGAGGTTGCGATCAAAGCTGGGAACTGGCGTTTCGTAATCTGCTTTCAGCTGAGTCAGCAGCAGTGAAACCAGTGCTGCGTCGTTCACCGGGATCACACCCAGCGCATCGCCCGCTTCATATTTCAAACCGCTGTCGGTGAGATCAAACTCGAAGTGACGAATATCTTTCGCCGACTCTTCTGCCGAAAGACGCTTGTTAGTCACCAACGCAGCCGCATAGGGGTTTTGCTTATTGCTGCCCGGAATGACCGGCGCTTCTGGCGCGCTTTCTAATGCTGTACCGCTGCTGCCTGCACTGGCGGCGAATTGCGGCATCGCCGTACCAATCCACGCGCTGGATGGCTCTTCGAAGTCGATATCGCAGTCGATACGATCGGCGACGCGTTTTGCACCGAGCTGCTCAAGACGCATATCGATGAATTTACCTGCCTGGCAGAAACCGTCGTAGCCGGTGTCGCCAATCGCCAATACCGCAAAGTGCATCTGCTCCAGACGCGGCGCGGTGCTGGCTGAAATCGCGTTCCAGAACAGCTGGGCGTTGTCCGGCATTTCGCCTTCGCCGTAGGTCGAGGTGACGATCAGCACGTGACGCATGGTAGCGAACACATCCAGATCCACTTCGCCCAGCGCTTGAACCACCGGCACCAAACCTTTGGCGCGTGCGGCTTTAGCGGCCGTTTGCGACAGCGCTTCAGCGTTGCCGGTCTGTGAACCGAACAGGATGTGCAACTGCGTATTGGTGCTGGCACCTGCAGCCGGTGCGCTCTGCTTGTCTTCTAATACCAGCAGGCGCGAATGGAGACCGGCGAGGAAGCCCGCCAGCCAGTATTTCTGCTCACCGTTAAACGGTGCATCTTCAGGAATGTAAGGAATTTTCATCGGTAAGGCTCAATCCTGTTCAAAATTTTATCCCTGTCATACTTCAGGTTGCAGATGCGTTTGCCGCCTTTCTGCACCATGAAGTATTGAGGGAAAGGTCAAAATTACACTTGTTCATTGGCGCTGTAATCAGGAAAGTTTCCCGACCGCAGCAGCGATTTCTGGCAGTGCAGCACGCGCAAACAGCTCTTCAAAATCAGGTAGATGACCAAGCACTTCACGGTTGCAGGCATCCTGATAGATGATCCAGCCGTAAGTCGCCAGGCTGTCCATCGAGCGAATGTTGCGCTGCGTTAATGCCGCTTTGTAATCTGACATTCGTTTCGCGGCGATCAGGCTTGCCAGCTCGTCATCGCTGTAACTCTCAATCGCCGAGCGTGCATGACGTTGCAGCTTGCTGATGAGCGTGAAATCTTCGGTCATCAGAAGATTACGTACCGCTTTTTCTACTGCTGGATCTTCCACCGCCGTGCCTTTCGGCAGCTTGCCCAGCGCCAGCTGCTGCGCGAGGCTGAGAACGGTGTAGTTGTTCAGCAGAACAAACATCTCCAGCGTATCGGTCGCGCCATAAGCCGGAACTGCGCCGTTGGCAATGGTTTTACCGTCACGCCACGCTGATTTGAACTTCGCAACCTGATGCGCAGCCAGCGAGGTTGACAGCTCTTCAAGCAGGTCTTTACGTGATTTGGCTTTCAGGATTTCGGTGCCATCCTGATACAGCAGCAGCGAACGCGGCATCACATAAACAAAGTGGTGGCACTCGGTTTCCCAGTTATCCAGCAGCCAGGCCGCGCGTGGCGATTGGGTTGCTTCCAGATGCCAGTTCAGCATGGTCAGCACCGCTTGTTTGTGCACCTGCGCCATTTCATCTTCATCGGCGATAGAACCAAACAGCACCGAATCACCTGCTGCGTGGGCTGCCAGCGATCCATACGGATCGTACTGGTAAGCGAAACCGCCGCTCATGCCGTTGCCAAAGCCTTTACCAAAGGTGCCAAGGTTGAGGATGGCGCCGTTGGTCATGTATTCGCAGCAGAAGTCACCAACGCCTTCCACTACCGCGGTTGCGCCGGAGTTACGCACGGCGAAGCGGTCACCCGCCTGGCCCTGAACGAACAGACGACCGCCAGTCGCGCCAAACAGCGCGAAGTTACCGATCAACACGTTGCCATCGCTATCCTGTGCGCCGCCGCCTGGTGACATCACCACCAACTCGCCGCCGCACTGGCCTTTGCCGACACCGTCGTTACAGGTGCCGTAATGCTTCATCTGCATGCCGTCGTTGCAGAACGCGCCGAACGACTGGCCAGCAGAGCCGCTGGTGTTAATCAGCACGGTGGCTGGCGCCAGATAGTGACGACCGCGATCGTCTTTCAGCACCGCTGGCAATGCAGCCAGCTGCTCTTTCGAGAGTTCATGGTTCAGCATGCGTTCGATATCGATCGCCAGCTGACCACCGACGCTTTTGTTACGGTTGTTCAGCGTGATGCCCGCGCCCAGCGCGATTTCACGGCTTGCCGCGCCAACCAGCTGCGTTTTCAGCTCGCTGACCCAGCCATCATCCAGCTCAAAGTCTTTTTCCAGATACACCGGCTTGGCAATTTTCTGCTCTGGCACCACGGTCAACATCGCACGCAGATCCAGTTTGCCGACTTCCAGCGGGTGATCCATCAAGTGCAGCAGATCCGAACGGCCACGCGCTTCACGCAGAGAACGCAGACCGAGGCGGGCGAGGAACTCACGCACTTCCTGCGCCACGTTGATGAAGTACTGCGCCAGCTGACGCGGATCACCATCAAAGGCTTCGGCGTTGGTGGTTAAACCGGCCGGGCATTTGACGTTACAGTTTTTCGCCATCACGCATTTCAGCATCATCAGCGCGGTGGTGCCGAACTCGAAGCTATCGCCGCCGAGCAGGGCAGATTTGATCACATCGCTGCCGGTTTGCTGCGCGCCGGAGCAGCGCAGCTGCACTTTGTCGCGCAGGCCGTTGGCACACAGCGCCTGATGCACTTCAGCGATGCCGATTTCCGCGACGCGGCCGGTATATTTCAGGCTGGTAACGGACGCTGCGCCGGTGCCGCCGGTGTTACCCGCGACGTTAATGACATCCGCGCCGGCTTTCGCCACGCCGACGGCGATGGTGCCGATACCTTCAGATGAAACCAGTTTGACGATGACACGCACGCGCGCGGCTTTACAGTCGTGGATCAGCTGCGCCAAATCCTCGATAGAGTAAGTGTCGTGGTGCGGCGGCGGTGAAACCAGCTCAACGCCCGGCGTACCGCCACGCGCTGCGGCAATCTCAACGGTCACTTTTGGTGCCGGCAGCTGGCCGCCTTCACCGGGCTTCGCGCCCTGACCGATTTTGATCTCCAGCTCTTCCAGCATTGGGTCAGCAAGATAAGCCGCCCACACGCCGAAACGCCCGGATGCCAACTGCTTGATACGTGACGCGCGGATGGTGCCGTGACGTGAATAGTGCTCGCCACCTTCACCACAGTTACTCATGCCGCCAACCATGTTAGTACCATGCGCGACAGCTTCGTGCGCCGGCGCAACCAACGCACCGTGGCTCATCGCACCGGAAGCAAAGGTACGGGTGATTTCGTGGGCTGGCTGAATCTCTTCCAGCGGCAGCGATGGCAGCGCGGTGAAGATCAGCGACAGATAATCGGCCGCTTTGCCGTAAGCGGTGATGTGCAGCACGCCATCCGCTACGTTGCTGCTTTCGATATCGTCGGTGAAACGGGTTTTCAGCGCCCGCGCCAGCGCTTCCAGACGCTCGCTTTCCGGTTTCAGGCCAGCAATGGCATCGATCAGACGCAGCTCGAACTGGTTCAGGCTGCCATTCACTGCTTCACATTTCAGGCCACGCGTAGCGAAGCCGTTGTTCACCAGCGAGTAGCGGCCCAGTTTGCGGCCGAATTCGGCTTCGCTGTCCACGTGGGTCAAATCGCATGGCAGCGCGAGGATGTCACGGAGCGCCGCAGGACGGCGTTTACGCTCGGCATGCATCAGGCTGGAGAACTGACGGTAATCTGGCGTGATGGCAAAGCTGTCGATCACATCATTCGGGATACGCTCGAAGCTGCTGTCTTTAAAGGCTTCGGCTTTGATGTTGAACGCGTTATCCAGTTTGGCCAGCGTCATCAAACGAATAAAGTTGTCCTCTTCGCGCTCTTTGTTAGCAAAGCGAATCGGTTGTTCCGTCATATCAATGAAGGTACGCACCGCGATGGTGCCGTATGAGTGGCCCGCGCCTTCAGCACGCTCTTTGAACAGGCCGAGCAACGGCACTTCCGCCTCGCCCTGAATTTTTAATGCGCTTTGATGCCAGTCTACTGCCATCTGGGCGATCGCCGGGAAGCCCGCGCCGCCAACCGGCGTTTTGATATTCGGGAAATACTTTTTCAATACCGGATCGTCGGTATTCAGGAAGTTCGGCTCGAAGAACTCGCCGCAGCTGTAGCTCTCAACGGTACACAGGCCGACTTTACCCATGGTTTTCATCAGCGCTTTTTCGGCTGCTTTGGCATAGCGTTTAAAGGCTTTATTGCCTTCTTCGCCTTCACCGAATTTCTCTTCCGCACGCATCTGCACGCCGAGTGGGTAAACGGCAGAAGCACCGAAGCCCAGCGTCGCCGCGATATGGTGTGAAGAGATGCTTTGACCACTTTCGACCACCAGCGAAACATCCAGACGCAGACCTTCCTGCACCAGACGTTGGTTGATCGCCGACACCATCAGCAGCATCGGGATCGCTGCGTGAGTTGAAGAGATATGACGATCGGTGATCACCGCGATGCCGCCTTGCTGGCGTGCGAAATCCACTACCTGCTGGGCTAAGTCATCAATGGCTTTTTCCAGCGCGTTGGCGTTGGCCGCACGGCTGACGATATCTTTGCCGACCACCGGCTCATACAGCATCTCGAAACGCGCATAAGGAGCGACGGTTTGCTCGCGCAGGCGCAGCATGTCGAGGTGCGTCAGGATTGGCGTCGGAACAATGATTTGCTGACCTTTGCTGCGGCCGAGATGGGGCTTCGCACCCAGCGCCACACGCAGCGTCATGCCGTCCGCTTCACGAATGGAGTCGAGCGGCGGGTTGGTAACCTGGGCAAATCGTTGTGAGAAGTAGTGCGCCATGCCGCCTTCGTGGTCAGACAGGCCGTTGATGGCGTTGCCGTAACCCATGGCTGAGATCTTCTCAGCGCCGGTTTGCAGCATCGGATCCATCATGAATTTGAAGCTTTCCTGGTTGTAGTAGTAGGCGACAAAACGTTGATAGGTTTTGAGGTCACCACGATAACGCAGCGGCGAGCCGAGCTGCTCTGCCTGAATTTCTGGCAGGTCGGCGAGATCGATACGCGCTTTGCTCAGCAGTGACAGATAATCTTTTTCAGCGGCCAGTTTTTCCAGCGCTTCAACCGTGGTGTAAGAGCGTTTCTCTTTGTGATCGTAATAGAGCATGCCGCCCGCTTCGATACGGCCACGACGCAGCACGCTTTCCGGTGGGAAGGCGATCTGGCCCGCTTCAGACATCGCACCGATGTACTCCGCGGTTTCAACGGAACGCAGCGGACGCAGACCGAGGCGGTCAAGTCGCGCGCCGATCACTTCACCGTTACCGAAGATCAGCGCAGCTGGGCCATCGTTCTTCTCTTCATATAAAGAGAAGTACTCGAGCATGGCGCGCACTTCGTTCGAGAGCGAGGTATCGTTCTCCCACGCTGGCGGCATCATCGAAACCACGGCGTTGATCAGGTCGAGGTTATCTTCCATCAAACGGCTGTGGATGCTCTGGTCGAGACGCGAACTGTCGGACTGACCTTTTGGACGCACGATTTTTTTACCGCGCGCCAGCATCAGTGCCGCTTCGGCAATGCGGTTCTTACGATCGGTGTTCAGCTCGCCGTTGTGCGCCATTAAGCGGAACGGCTGCGCCATGGTGGTATGCGGATCGGTGTTGGTCGAGAAACGGGTGTGGAAGAACAGCCCGCGCACCTGATGATCGGCATCGGTCAAATCTTTGAAGTAAGGAATTACTTCGTTGGAGTTCAGACGCGCTTTAAATACCTGCGTGCGCGAAGAGAGCGACAGCGGATAGAGGCCGCCGAATTCGCTTTCGGTAAAGGCGCGCGCTTCGATATCCAGCAGCGCGCGATAAATCTGGCGCTCGAATTCGAGTTGTTCAGTCACTTCCTGCGGCGCGGCAAAAATCCATTGCACAATCGGCAGCTGGAATTGCAGGGCGGCCGGGCGCGTCACGCTGCCGTCCAGCGGCATATCGCGTTTCACTAATACCGGGAAGTTATGCGCCGCCAGCGTTTCTTCAACCAGACGCTCAGCGTTTGCCCGCAGCTCTGCGTCTTTTGGCACAAAGAAGTTACCGACGCCAAAACGTCCGGCTTCCAGCGCCAGACCGGTGACCTTGCGGAAGAAGTTCAGGGAGAGATCGACGTTCACACCCGCGCCATCGCCCACGCCTTCGGCAGACATGCCGCCACGGTGCGGAACCGTGCACAGCGCGCTATGGGCCATCCGCAGAATCTCATGAGTCTGCTCGCCGTCCTTACGGGTAATGAAACCTACACCACAGCTGTCACTGCCAGCTGATGGGTCATACAAACCATAGGGATTCGGTTTTTGCGTGGACATTGAGAGTCTCCTTAAACTTCTTTTGACATTACCTGCATTATTTCGTGTACCGCAGCGTGACAATGTAAGCCAGCGCGGCGGTATCAATTCTTGTGCCGCTCAGTAAAGAGCAGGCGTCGCAGCACCGAGCAAGGGCTCTCAAGACACTGTTGTCACGTCCTTAATGAGCTGCTCTTTTTATTCCGGTCTCTTTCGGGAGATAGCTTGCATCCAGAGGGAGGCTTCTTGCTGCATAGATATGCCGAGACACAGGCCCACCAGGAAAGCTTCCAGTGGAATTCCAACTTATCGGGAAAGCGAACTCAGGTCAAATAGCCAGCTTTGATGCGGGTAATAGGCTTTCTTGTCACTTAATTAAATGATTAATAAGAATTTATTGCGTAAATTTATGTCAATATCCCGCTGCGCATTCCCCCAGGAAGTGTGAGCCGTCTCACTGTGACCCAGCCCTCTAATATCCAAACAATGCTGGCAGAAAGGGTTATAACAGCATTTAATGCTGTTAGGGGCAGTTGATACACAGCATGTATCTGTTTTTCTTATGGCGTCATATTTGAATCAAAATGGCGCTGCCATTAGTAAAATTAATCACGCAAAGCATGCGTAGAAAGTCATTTAAATTGAATGGGTATGCAATAAAGAGGTGCAACCATCAGGATGTATGGCTGCCAGGGTGCTGATTAGCACCGGATGTTGAGGAAAGGTTCGCAAAAGCGCGGCCCTCCAGATTATTCAGTTGGCAGAATTAGTCAAGCGCTTTGCGCATATAGAAGGGAACGTCGGCGAAATCACGCTGCGATGCACCATTACAGGGCATAACCTGCGCGATATGGCCGGGTGAAGCGGGGCAGCGCAGCGATAATTACGCTATCATGAGCCAGATTTCGTTCAGGGAGCTCGTAATGAAACAGATTCGTCTTTTAGCGCAGTACTACGTTGATTTGATGGTCAAACTCGGCCTGGTACGCTTTTCGCTGCTGTTAGCCTCAGCGCTGGTGGTGCTGGCGATGGTGGTACAGATGGCCGTCACCATGGTATTGCGTGGGCATGTGGAGAGCATCGACGTCGTCCGCTCCATCTTCTTCGGTCTGTTGATTACGCCCTGGGCCGTCTATTTCCTCTCAGTGGTGGTCGATCAGCTGGAAGAGTCGCGCCAGCGCCTGTCGAAACTGGTAGATAAGCTGGAAGAGATGCGTACGCGCGATCTCGAGCTGAACCAGCAGATGAAAGAGACCATCACCCAGCTTAATCAGGAAATTAACGACCGTATCAAAGCCGAGCAGGCGCGCGAGCAGGTGATGGATAAGCTGCGCGAAGAGATGGCACGACGCGAGCAGGCGCAAATCGAGCTGGAACAGCAATCCTCCTTCCTGCGCTCCTTCCTTGATGCGTCACCGGATTTGGTGTTCTACCGCAACATTGATAAGCAGTTCTCCGGCTGTAATCGCGCCATGGAACTGCTAACCGGCATGAGCGAAAAGCAGCTGATTGGCCTGACACCACGCGATATCTACGATGACGAAGCCGCCACCAAAGTGCTGGAAACCGATGAGAAGGTGTTCCGCCACAATGTGTCGCTAACCTACGAACAGTGGCTGCAATATCCCGACGGGCGCAAAGCCTGTTTCGAAATCCGTAAAGTGCCCTATTACGACCGTGTCGGAAAACGCAGTGGCCTGATGGGCTTTGGCCGCGACATTACCGAGCGTAAGCGCTATCAGGACGCGCTGGAGAACGCCAGCCGTGAGAAGACTACCTTTATTTCGACTATCAGCCATGAGCTGCGTACGCCGCTGAATGGCATCGTCGGACTGAGCCGCATCCTGCTGGATACCGATCTCAATCAGGAGCAGCTGAAGTACCTCAAAACCATCCACGTGTCGGCCATCACGCTGGGCAACATCTTCAATGATGTAATTGAAGTGGACAAAATCGAACGCCGCAAAGTGCAGCTGGATAATCAGCCGCTGGATTTCACCGGTTTCCTCGCCGATCTGGAAAACCTCTCCGGTCTGCTGGCGCAGCCAAAAGGGCTGAAATTTGTCATGGCGCCGGAGCTGCCGCTGCCCCATAAAATTTCGGCGGATGGCACGCGTCTGCGTCAGATTCTGTGGAACCTGATCGGCAATGCCGTGAAATTTACTCAGCAGGGCGAGATTGTGGTGCGCGTTGCCTATCGTCAGGATGAAACGCTGCACTTTGAAGTGCAGGATTCCGGCATGGGCATTCCGCAGGAAGAGCAGGATAAGATCTTCGCCATGTATTACCAGGTGAAAGATCAGCACGGCGGCAAGCCGGCAACGGGCACCGGCATCGGTTTAGCGGTCTCGCGTCGTTTAGCCCAAGCGATGGGCGGCGATATCAGCGTGAGTAGCGTCGCGGGGCAGGGTTCCTGCTTCACCGTGGAGATCAACGCGCCACGCGTCGCTGAGGAAGTGGAAGACGACAATCTGGATGACAGTATGCCGTTGCCGGCGCTGCACGTATTACTGGTGGAAGATATTGAACTCAACGTGATTGTTGCGCGTTCGGTACTGGAGAAGCTGGGTTGCAGCGTCGAAGTCGCGATGACCGGTACGGACGCGCTGGCGATGTTTGATCCGCAGGAGTTCGATCTGGTGCTGCTCGATATTCAGCTTCCGGATATGACGGGCCTCGACGTGTCACGTGCCATCCATCAGCATTACGCAGATGTGGCGCTGCCGCCGCTGGTGGCATTGACCGCCAATGTGCTGAAAGACAAAAAAGAGTATCTCGATGCCGGCATGGATGATGTGTTGAGCAAACCGCTTGCTGTGCCAGCGCTTACGGCGGTGATCAAGAAGTTCTGGGATTATCAGCCGGAGCTGGAAGAGATCGCCACCGAATCATCAGACGCGCAGTCGCGCACGCTGTTAGATGTGGCGATGCTGGAGCAATACATTGAACTGGTTGGCCCAGGATTGATTACCCAAAGCCTGACCATGTTTGAGCAGATGATGCCGGGCTACCTCGAGGTGCTGGATTCCAACATGATGGCGCGCGATCAAAAAGGCATTGCTGAAGAAGGGCACAAGATCAAAGGTGCGGCAGGTTCGGTTGGCTTACTGCATATACAGCAGTTGGCGAAGCAGATTCAGTCGCCGGAATTGCCAGCGTGGTGGGACAACGTGCAAGAGTGGGTCGATGAGTTAAAACAAGAGTGGCTGAAAGACGTGAACGTGTTACGTGAATGGGTAGCGGAGCGGGAAAAATTACAGGACGTTAGAAAAAAATGACCCCAGTCGAAACTGGGGTGCGCGAATACTGCGCCAACACCAGGGAAATGGGCACTGCTGCTATTATTAGAAATCGAATAAGAAAGCAGCAGTTCGGTATTGGTTAACGCTTCCAAATCACCTTAACAAATTCGCCAATGCTTGCGACAAGATTCATTAAATTGTGTGATGTTGAGCAGCGATTAAATACAGAAAACATTAATTTGCTGACACAGTCAAGCAAGGAATTAATTTCTTTGCCATATTGCACCTTTTTTGACCAATTGTTCTGCTTTTTGCCTGGTTTTGCTTCAGTCGTTAGCAGGAAAAGCCTGACACGAGCATGGAAAATGTGATTCTGACAAAAAATTGAAGTTAAGTTAGATTAACATGCTGATATTGATGAATAAAGTAAGGTTTTCTGACGGCTTATCCAAATCGTTTTGGAAACCTTAAACGGAAAGTTCCAGTTTATAGTTTATTGAATGATGTAAACCAATTGTGCGGTAAATCGCTTTACCATCATTGAGGCCCAATGCAGGCAGGATCATACAGATTTGGTCGCATTTTTCAGATTGGTCTCTGTAATCAATGAACAAGTTCGAACATCATAAAAAATTATAGTTAAGCTTCATGAAAGCTTTTGCGTGAGCGATATCACATTCAGTTAAGTGTTCATGCACGCAGCGCCTGGTGCATTTAACATCATGGAACCGATTCCTTTTTGGCGGAAGTGCTTGATGTGATTGGCTCTAATAGAGGAACGTTGATTGCGCAGGCAACAATTTCACTGACGTTTTGCCAATCAGAGGATAAAATTTAGTGGTTAATCGTTGGTGTTAGCTATTGTGACTTGGGTGATTGATTAATACAGGGAACAGGTAAGAGAAAATTGCATGAGCAAGAGTAAAGGGACGCTGGGAAAACGTATTAAAGTACTGATTGCTAAAGTGCTGCTGGCCTGGCTCGGCATCTGGTTAGCGGGCATTCTGCTGTTTGCTTTTTTACCGGTACCGTTTTCGGCGGTAATGATGGAGCGGCAAATCGGTGCCTGGTTTACAGGGCGTTTTGATTATGTGGCGCACTCGGATTGGGTCGGCATGGACGAGATCTCGCCGTGGATGGCTTTAGCGGTTATCGCTTCTGAAGATCAAAAGTTTCCCGAGCATTGGGGCTTTGATGTTGATGCCATTCAATCAGTGCTGGATAACGATGGCAATGAACGCATGCGCGGAGCTTCAACCTTGTCTCAGCAGACGGCGAAAAACCTGTTTCTATGGGATGGCCGCAGCTGGGTACGTAAAGGGCTGGAAGCGGGACTCACGGTGGGAATCGAAACCGTGTGGACCAAGCGGCGCATCCTGACGGTTTATCTCAATATTGCAGAATTTGGCGATGGCGTATTTGGCGTGGAAGAGGCCTCACAGCGCTATTTCCATAAACCCGCCAGCCGCCTGACGATGTCTGAAGCCGCGTTACTGGCGGCGGTTCTACCCAATCCGATCCGCTTCCGTGCCGATGCGCCTTCAGGCTACACGCGACAGCGCCAGCAGTGGATTATGCGGCAGATGCGCCAGTTAGGCGGCGAGGGTTTCCTGAATCGCTACAAGCTGCATTGAAAGGCTTAATCTTCGTCAAAGCCCGCTTCAAACAGTTCGATGACCGCTGCCAGCGCCTGCTCTTCCTGCGGGCCGCTGGCTTCGATTTCAATATGACCGCCTTTCGCTGAGTCGAGCATCAGCAACGCAATCACGCTGCTGGCTTCAGCTTCGGTGCCCGATTCGTTACGCAGCAACACTTCAGCATCAAAACTCTGCACCAGCTCGAACAGCTTCATCGCTGGGCGCGCGTGCATGCCCAGCTTGTTACGAATTTCAACGGTTTGCTTCACGGTCATGATTTGCGTTTTTCCAGAGTGCGATGACGAGACTGCACGTTTTTACCGCGTGAACGGAAATAATCCGCCAGTTGTTCCGCGATATACACCGAACGATGCTTACCGCCGGTACAGCCAATGGCGACGGTAAGATAGCTGCGGTTATTGGTTTCCAGCATCGGCAGCCACAGTTCCAGATAGCTGCGCGTTTGATAGATAAAGTTGTGCACTTCGGTGTGACGATCGAGGAAGGCGGCCACCGGGCGATCCAGACCGGTCATCGGACGCAGCTTAGGATCCCAGTGCGGGTTCGGCAGGAAGCGCACATCGAAAACATAATCGGCGTCGATCGGAATGCCGTGTTTGAAACCGAATGACTCAAACACCATGGTCAGTTCACGCTCGCGCTTGCCCAGCAAGCGGGTACGCAGCATCTCTGCCAATTCATGAACCGACATCTCAGACGTATCGATAATCAGATCGGCGCGTGAGCGCAGTGGCTCCAGCAGATCGTTCTCTTCATCGATAGCACTCTCCAGCGACAAGTTTTTGCTGGAGAGCGGATGCAGGCGACGCGTATCGCTGTAGCGGCGAATCAACGTGTTGCGATCGGTATCAAGAAACAGCAGCTGCGGCGAAAAGGCATCGGGCAGATTGTTGAGCGCCGCTTCAAAGACTTCCGGTGATTCCGGCATGTTACGCACGTCAATGCTGACCGCCGCAGAGATATTGCGTTCGGTTAAGGTATTCGCCAGCTCCGGTAGCAAGACCACCGGCAAGTTGTCGACACAGTAAAAGCCCATATCTTCGAGGGCACGCAGCGCGACTGATTTTCCTGAGCCTGACCGACCGCTAACGATCATCAGCACCATCACATTTCTCCCGTTTTAAACCGGCGAAAACGCCGGTAAAAGTGTTTCTCGCTTAAGAGTGTGCTTCCTGAGCTTCTGTGATAATGGCGTAGAGCTCTTGGTCGCTCTGTGCCGCGCGCAAACGACGACAGACCGTTTTATCTGCGAGGCGTTTGGCAACCAGCGAAAGCGTGTGTAAGTGGGTTTTACACTGGTCCGCGGGTACCAGCAGGGCAAACAGCAGGTCAACCGGCTGATTATCTACCGCATCAAAAGCGATAGGCTGATCGAGGCTAATAAACACGCCGACAGCGCGTAAGGTGTCCTCTTCCAGCTTGCCATGTGGAATGGCGATGCCGTTACCAATACCGGTACTGCCCATGCGTTCGCGGGTCAGGATGGCTTCGAAAAGCGTCTGGTGTGGCAGATTGAGCTGCTTCGCTGCCAGCTCGCTGATAATCTCCAGCGCGCGTTTTTTACTCTGGCAGTGTACGCCGCTACGGGTACAGTCCAGTGAAAGGACCGAGCTCAATTCCAGTGTTAGATCGTTGTTCATCATCGTTTCACTTGCGAGTTCACATAGCCGCGAGTTTCAGGCAATTGATTTCATTACCGTTCACCCGCTGGCGCTTGCGCAGATGACAAAACGGGGCGGTAAGTTCCGCCCCATTTATGCTCTAAGTGCCGAATCAGTCAGCACTCTGCAAGCGTGAAGGTTAGTGTTTTTTCAGTTTGTCTTTGTGCTTGGTCAGCTGACGGGAAAGTTTATCGATTAACCCGTCGATGGCCGCGTACATGTCTTCCGCTTCCGATGTGGCGTGCAGCTCTCCGCCGTTAACGTGCAGTGTTGCATCCGCAACCTGCGTCACCTTCTCTACCTTCAGAACAATATAAACCTGATTGATACGATCAAAATAGTGTTCCAGTTTGGCAAATTTGGTATTTACAAATTCACGCAGAGGTTCGGTAATTTCAACATTAAGTCCGGTAAGGTTTAGCTGCATAGGTCTTCCTTCTTCGTTCGGTCAAACCAATTGCTTGCGCTGGTTTGATGGCGGTATAGATAAAGACTCGCGATATTTAGCAACCGTACGTCGCGCAACCATGATGCCCTGTTCAGACAACATGGAGGTCAGTTTGCTGTCGCTCAAGGGTTTTGCGGGGTTTTCCGCCGAGATTAATTTTTTCACTAATGCACGAATCGCCGTGGAAGAGGCTTCGCCGCCGCCTTCGGTGTTGACGTGACTGGAGAAAAAATACTTCAGTTCAAAGATGCCACGCGGGCTGTGTAAATACTTTTGCGTGGTCACGCGGGAAATGGTGGATTCATGCATATCAACAGCTTGAGCGATATCCGCCAACACCATCGGACGCATGTACTCCTCACCCTGCTCAAAAAACGCCTGCTGCTGTTCAACGATACAGCGTGTCACTTTCAGCAGCGTGTCGTTGCGGCTCTCCAGGCTCTTAATCAGCCACTTGGCTTCCTGTAAGTTGCTGCGAATAAACTGGTTATCGCTTTCATTACGGCCAGCTCCGCCCATCGCCGCATACTGCTGATTGATTTTCAGGCGCGGCATGCTGTCCGAATTGAGTTCAACCGTCCAGCGCTTGCTGATTTTGCGCACCAGAACATCGGGAATGACATATTCCGGTTCGCTGGTGTTAATTGACTGGCCTGGGCGCGGATCGAGTGACTGAATCAGCAGCATCGCCTCTTTCAGCACTTCTTCCTTCAGACGGGTTACGCGCATTAGGCTGCGGAAATCATGGTTGGCCAGCAGATCGAGATGTTCGCTAACAATCAGGCGTGCTTCCGCCAGCATGGGCGTGTCGGCAGCATATTGCGACAGCTGGACTAACAGGCAATCACGCAAATCACGTGCACCGACGCCGATTGGATCAAAACGCTGCACGCGCTTGAGCACGGCTTCGACTTCTTCCAGCGCCAGCTCTTCATCACCAATGCTGTCATAAATGTCTTGTAAGCTGACGGTGAGGTAGCCGGTGTCATCAATGGCATCAACAATTGACGTGGCAATCGCGCGATCGGTATCAGTGAACGGCGTTAACTCAACCTGCCACATCAGGTAATCCTGCAGCGATTGGGTGGTTTCGCCTTGGTAGATCGGCAGTTCGTCATCCTGGTAATCGGTGCCGGTGCCTGACGGTGTGCCTGCGGTGTAGATTTCGTCCCAGGTAGCGTCGAGCGGAAGCTCTTCAGGCATATCTTTCTGCTCAAGCGCTTCGCGCGTGTCTAACGAATCACTTTCCTGATCCTGAAATTCACGTGTGTCAACTTCTTCGTGCAGTTCGGTTTGTTCAAGCAGCGGATTGCTTTCCAACGCCAGTTGCAGTTCTTGCTGGAGTTCAAGCGTAGAGAGTTGCAGCAAGCGAATGGCTTGCTGCAACTGTGGAGTCATCGCCAGCTGTTGGCTGAGCCTGAGTTGCAAACCTTGCTTCATAATTCGGTAAGAATTTCCTAAGCAAACGTAGGGTGTTACAACACCTTATCAGAGTCTGAACTCTTCGCCCAAATAAACACGCTTAACCTGCTCATCTACAAGAATTTCATCAGGCGTGCCATGGGCAATTAAATGTCCCTGGCTGACGATATAAGCGCGTTCACACACCGCGAGGGTTTCACGCACGTTGTGGTCGGTAATCAGCACGCCAAGGCCGCTGTCACGCAGATGCTCGATGATTTTCTTGATGTCGATAACCGAGATCGGGTCAACACCGGCAAAAGGTTCGTCCAGCAGGATGAATTTCGGATTAGCCGCCAGCGCGCGGGCAATTTCCACACGACGGCGTTCACCACCCGACAGCGCCTGGCCCATGCTGTCGCGCAGATGGCCAATATGGAACTCTTCCATCAGCTCGTTGGCCCGATCCTGACGCTGTTCTTCGGTTAAATCATCACGGATCTGCAGCACAGCCATCAGGTTGTCGTACACGCTCAGGCGACGGAAGATCGAAGCTTCCTGCGGCAGATAGCCGATGCCGCGACGGGCGCGCGCATGCAGCGGCAAAATGCTGATGTCTTCATCATCAATCACGATGCGGCCGGCATCGCGCGGCACAATGCCCACCACCATGTAGAAGGTGGTGGTTTTACCGGCACCGTTTGGGCCCAGCAGGCCGACAATCTCGCCGGATTTTACCTGCAGGCTAACATCTTCCACCACGCGGCGGCCTTTGTAGGCTTTCGCCAGGTTTTCAGCGATTAGTGTAGCCATAGCAATCAGTTACTCTTTTTAGGGCTCGCGGACGAACCGTTTTTGTCCTGCAGCTGCGACGGTACCAAAACGGTAGTCACGCGCTTGCTGTCGCCCTGGCTGAACGCCTGCATCTTCTGCTCTTTCACCAGGTAAGTGATGCGGTCGCCTTTGATGTTGCTGTCCTGCTGCTGAATGAAGGCATTGCCGGTCAGCTCAACAAAATCGTTCGCCAATTCATAGTGCAGTTTACTTGCGTGGCCTTGCACCGGCTTACCGTTATCTTGCATCTGATAGAAGGTGGCTGGCGTGCCGTAAGCATCAACAATGGTTTTTTTGCTATCGCCGCCCGGACGAGTGACCACCACTTTATCGGCGGTAATCTTGATGGAACCCTGCGTCACAATTACGTTGCCGGTAAAGGTCGCGACGTTGCCCTGCAGATCCAACGCCTGGTTAACGGAGTCGATATTTACCGGTTTGTCTGAGTCGCCGGTTAATGCCAGCGCAGGCAGGCTCGTTGCCAGCAGCGTACTCACCAGCAATAACTTAAGGCTATTTTTGTTCATTTTGAATTTCATAGGAAGTTTTGACCTTTTCAAGCAGCTCAGCATGTTTCGTCCGTAAATTGCCGCGCATTTTCATGCCAGTGGAATTAAAACTGCGGCCAAAAAGGGTGACTTGATCGTCAGATGTCACATCCTGGGTGACCAAATTAACCTGAGCGTTATCGGTAAGGATGCGCTCAAGCTGTGAATCCTGAGTCAAAGAATTGACAACAACGTTGCCGTAAAGATAAAGCATACGATCTTTGGTCAGCTTTGCCTTATCGGCGCGTACCGACCATGTCGCCACTTTATTTACGTCATAGGTGGTCATCACCGGATTATCGAACCAACTTATCTCATCGGCAGCAAAGTAGGTCACTTTATCGGAGACCAGCTTATAGCCCAGCGCGCCTGTGGGGTTATACACCACCGTGTTCGATTTCTCGCTGGTGTAGGTTGGCGCTTGATCGTTGGTTGCCACCGGCGTTCTGTCGTCATCCTGGTTGGTGAGATTCCAGCCGATCAGCACTAAGGCGATCAAGGCCAGGATCAGCGTCATCCAACGCCTGCTCTTACTCATATTGATTGCCCTTTGGCATCCTCAAATTTGTTCTGCGCCATCAAAATCAGATCGCACAACTCACGTACCGCACCGCGGCCACCAGCAATGCGGGTCACATAATGCGCGCGCGGCAGTAAAATCGGGTGAGCATCAGCAACGGCAACGCTCAAACCCGCCTGCGCCATTACCGGCCAGTCGATCAGGTCATCGCCAATGTAGGCGACCTGATCGGCCGTTAATGACAGTTTATCCAGGAGTTCCCGCCAGGCCAAAAGCTTATCCGATTGTCCCTGGTAAAGATGCGTAATGCCGAGCGTCTTACAGCGATCTTCCAGCAATTTTGCTTTGCGGCCGGTAATAATAGCCACTTCGACGCCGGAGGTCAGCAGGCAACGCACGCCATAACCATCACGCACGTTAAAAGCTTTCAGCTCTTCACCGCTGTTGCCCATATAAATGACGCCATCGGACATCACGCCATCAACGTCACAAATCAGCAGGCGAATCTTCGCAGCACGCGCCATGACGTCCGCGCTCACCGGACCGTAGCAAGTCTCGACCATCGCCGTTTCAGCACTCATTATTTCTTCCTGTTAGACCACGCCAGCGCGCAGCATGTCATGCATATGTACCACACCGAGCAGGCGATCGTCATCGGCCACCAGCAGGGCGGTGATGTTTTTGTTTTGCATCAAATTAAGGGCGTCAACGGCCAGCATATTGGGGCGCACGCGAATGCCGCCGCTGGTCATCACTTCCTGAATGGTGGCTTTCTGGAAATCGATGCCCATATCAAACACGCGACGCAAGTCACCATCGGTGAAGATGCCTTCAATTTTCATTAGGTCATCGACGATCACCGTCAAACCGAGATTCTTACGGGTAATTTCCAGCAGCGCATCACGCATCGACGCATCACGGCTTACGTGCGGGATCTCATCGCCGCTGTGCATGATATCGCTAACGTGTAGCAGCAGTTTGCGGCCCAGCGCACCGCCGGGATGCGACAGCGCAAAATCTTCCTGGGTAAATCCGCGCGCTTCCAATAACGCCACGGCCAGCGCATCGCCCATCACTAAAGTCGCGGTGGTGCTGGTGGTTGGTGCCAGGCCGAGCGGACAAGCTTCCTGCGGCACTTTCACGCACAGATGCACATCTGCAGCGCGGCCCATCGCGCTCTCAGGACGGCCGGTGATACAAATCAGCTGCACTTTCTGGCGCTTTAACACCGGCACCAACGCAAGGATTTCTCCGGATTCACCGCTGTTAGAAATCGCGATCACCACATCATTGGTGCTGACCATGCCGAGATCGCCGTGGCTGGCTTCGCCGGGATGCACAAAGAACGAAGGTGTACCGGTGCTGGCAAAAGTCGCGGCCATTTTTTTACCGATATGCCCGGATTTGCCCATGCCCATCACCACCACTTTGCCGCGGCATGCAAAGATCATCGCGCAGGCGCGATCGAAATCATCATTGATATATTGATCAAGCTGCTCCAGCCCTTCGCGTTCGATGCGCAACACCGCTTTGCCTGCTTGCTGAAAATCGAAATCCGGTTGCTGATGTGACATGGTCAGTCCGTCCTTAATAGCTTGTGATAAGCATGGGGCTCAGCCATAGCCACAGCACCCACGCGATAAAACCACCTAATAATAGTGTGCCTGCGATACGACCAATACGGCGTTTGCGCAGCAGGCAGAGCAGGGCGAACAGTACGCTCACTGCCAGCATCACCCAGTAATCACGTGCGAAGGCATGCGCATCAACGCTGCCGGGATGAATCAGCGCCGGCAGGCCGAGAACAATCGCCAGATTGAAAATATTGGCGCCGATCAGGTTACCGATCGCGATATCGTCCTCACCTTTCAGCGCGCCAGCCACCACGGTGGCCAGTTCGGGCAAACTGGTGCCGACGGCGATCAGCGTCAGGCCCATCACCAGTTCGCTCACACCAAAGTAGTCGGCAAAGACGGTAGCGTTGTCGATCACCATACGCGTCGACATCGGCAAAATAATCAGTGCAACCGCCAGCCACAGAAAGGCCACGGTGTTGCCTGCCTCATCGCGCGGCAGCTCCGCCAGCTGTTCGCGGGTTAGCGTGTCGTTGTTATCGCGTTCAGCACGGCGAGCAATGCGAATCACCACCAGCAGATAACCCAATGCAATCAGCAGTAATGCGATGCCGTCGAGTCGACTTAAATAGTTATCAAACAGCATGATGCCGCTGAGCAGTGAGACTAGCAGCATTAATGGCAATTCGCGCCGAATCAGATTGGAGTGTACTGTCAATGGGTGGAGCAGTGCCGCGCCGCCCAGAATTAATAGAATATTGGTGATGTTCGAGCCCAACGCGGTGCCAACCGCTAAATCCATCTGCCCATGCTGTGCGGCCGAAAACGAGACGATCAATTCCGGTAATGATGTGCCAATGCTCACCACCGTCATACCAATGATCAGCGGTGGGATGCCAAAGGATCGACAGAGGATCGCGGCGCTAAATACCAAACGGTCGGCACCGTAAACCAGTAATATCAATCCGATAAACAGCAAGGCAGAGGCTACGAACATTAAAAATCCTTGATGGATGGAGGTGTCGGCGAACCTTGTCCGACGGGTAAAAACATTCTGCACGCACTAACAGGCGCTGATTTTGACTGTCTGAGAGGCAAAAGTAAATTTTAAGGCCGTTTTCGCCACACTAAGTGGGTAAGTTTCTGTAAAACTATCGTGCATTCGAGGCTACCAGGCTACCATCCACAGCTTTGATAGCGCCCGATCCGCATAAAGAGGTAAAGATGATCCAGCAGCAAACGAATCTGGTTGAGGTTCGTGGCGTCAGTTTCACGCGCGGAGATCGTACTATCTTCGACGACATCTCGTTAACGGTACCTGCCGGTAAAGTCACCGCGATTATGGGCCCGTCCGGAATTGGCAAAACCACATTATTGCGTCTGATCGGTGGGCAATTACAGCCCGATAAAGGCGAGATTTGGTTCCGCGATCAAAATATCCCGACGCTTTCCCGCACCAAATTGTACGAAGCGCGTAAAAAAATGAGCATGCTGTTTCAGTCCGGCGCGCTGTTTACCGATCTCAACGTGTATGAAAACGTTGCCTGGCCGTTGCGTGAACATACGCAGCTGCCGCCAGAGCTGTTGCACAGCACCGTATTGATGAAGCTGGAAGCGGTGGGTTTGCGTGGAGCCGCTAAACTAATGCCTGCCGAACTTTCTGGCGGTATGGCCCGCCGTGCGGCGCTGGCGCGTGCTATCGCGCTGGAACCCGAACTGATGATGTTCGATGAGCCTTTTGTCGGCCAGGATCCGATTACCATGGGGGTGCTGGTGAAGTTAATTGACGAACTGAATCATGCTCTGGGCCTGACCTGCATCGTGGTTTCACACGATGTGCCTGAGGTCTTGAGCATTGCCGATCATGCCTATATTGTTGCCGGACAAAAAATCATTGCTCAGGGTAGCGCGCCGGAACTGCGAGAAAATCCCGATCCGCGTGTGCGCCAGTTTATCGAGGGTCATGCGGATGGTCCGGTGCCTTTCCGCTTTGCCGCTGGCGATTATCTCAGCGACTTGACCCGCTCAGGGAGAACGTAAACTGATGTTGTTACAGGCGCTAGCGTCATTTGGACGTCAGGGAATCAATACCTGTGCCGCTTTTGGCCGCGCAGGCCTCATGTTATTTCATGCGTTAGTCGGTAAGCCGGCGTTTCGTCGCCATGCGCCGCTGCTGGTAAAACAGTTGTATAGCGTGGGCGTGTTATCGTTACTGATCATCGTGGTATCTGGCTTGTTTATTGGCATGGTGCTGGGTCTGCAAGGCTATCTGGTGCTCACCACTTACAATGCGGAAACCAGCCTTGGCATGCTGGTGGCGCTCTCGCTGCTGCGTGAGCTCGGTCCGGTCGTCACGGCGTTGCTGTTTGCAGGCCGTGCGGGTTCAGCGTTAACCGCTGAAATCGGGCTGATGAAAGCCACCGAACAGCTCTCCAGCATGGAGATGATGGCCGTCGATCCGCTACGACGCGTGGTCTCACCGCGCTTCTGGGCAGGATTTATCAGCATGCCGTTGCTGGCGTTGATCTTTACCGCCGTTGGTATTGCCGGTGGCGCGCTGGTTGGCGTGAGCTGGAAAGGGATCGATCCCGGTTTCTTCTGGTCGGCGATGCAGAACGCGGTAGATTTCCGCACTGATGTCGTTAACTGCATGATCAAAAGCGCAGTCTTTGCCGTCACGGTAACCTGGATTGCGCTCTTTAATGGCTATGATGCCATCCCGACCTCGGAAGGGATCAGTCGTGCGACAACGCGTACCGTGGTGCATGCTTCACTGGCGGTACTCGGTTTGGATTTTGTGCTGACAGCACTGATGTTTGGGAATTGATGCAATGCAAAGCAAGAAAAACGAAATCTGGGTTGGCGTCTTCATGCTGGCTGCGCTGCTGGCGCTGTTATTCCTCGGCCTGCGCGTTGCCGATCTCAAAACTATCGGCACCGAACCAACGTGGAAGATGTATGCCACCTTCGATAATATCGGCGGACTGAAAGTCAGTTCTCCGGTGAAAATTGGCGGCGTGTTAATTGGCCGGGTGTCAGATATTGCGCTGGATGAGAAAACCCTCTCACCGCGTGTGACCATGGATATTAGCGATAAATACGCTGATAAGATTCCCGACACCAGCTCATTAGCCATCCGTACTCAAGGCCTGCTCGGTGAACAGTTCCTGGCGCTGAATTTAGGTTTTGACGATCCCGAGCTTGGTTCTTCTATGCTGAAAGATGGCGGCACGCTGCGTGACACCAAGTCGGCGCTGGTGCTGGAAGACCTGATCGGTCAATTCCTCTATAAAAGCGGCGATAACAAATCTGACGATAAATCACAGGGTGCGCAGAGTGCACCGGCAGCACCTGCAACAACGGAATAACCTACGAGGTAAAACATGATGTTTAAACGTTTACTGATGATTGCCCTGTTGGCAATCGCACCGCTGGCAGCCAACGCCGCAGCGGATCAAACTAATCCTTACAAGCTGATGAACGAAGCGGCGGAAAAGACCTTCACCCGCCTGAAAAATGAACAGCCGAAGATTAAGCAGGATCCGAACTATCTGCGCGAAGTGGTACGTCAGGAACTGATGCCGTACGTACAGATAAAATATGCCGGTGCGTTGGTTCTTGGTCGCTATTATCGCGATGCGACACCGGCGCAACGTGATGCCTACTTTGCCGCGTTCGGTGATTATCTGGCACAGGCTTACGGCCAGGCGCTGGCGCTGTACAACGGTCAAACCTACCAGATTCAGCCGGAGCAGCCGATTGGCGATGCCAATATCGTGGCGATTCGCGTCACCATCATCGATCCTAATGGGCGTCCGCCTGTGCGTCTCGATTTCCAGTGGCGTAAGAACAGCCAAACTGGCAACTGGCAGGCGTATGATATGGTGGCCGAAGGCATCAGCATGATCACCACGAAACAGAATGAGTGGGGCGATCTGCTGCGTACCAAAGGCATTGATGGCTTGACGGCTCAGCTGAAAACCTATGCCGCACAGCCGATCACCCTGGATAAAAAGCAATAATGAGTGAACCGTTACGCTGGCAGCGCACTGCCAGCACGCTGGCCTTAAGCGGCAAATTAGATCGTGATACTTTGCTGACCTTGTGGCAGGAACGTGACACTGCGGTGGCGGATATCACCACCATTGATGTCGCCGGACTGGAAAGGGTGGATTCAGCGGGTTTAGCGCTATTGGTGCATCTGCGTGAAATTGCGCGTGCTCAAGGCAGCGCACCGCTTTTCTCTGGGATCTCCGATAAACTCCAGTCACTGATCACGCTGTATAACCTGCAGCAGATTATTGTTTCTGCGGAAAAAATCGCCTGATCGAATGATGTCGATGCTAAGCCCCTGATTTTTTCAGGGGCTTTTGCGTATTTAAGAGTCAGACGCTTTCCTCTAAGATGTCTGCCTTATTATTATTAAGCGAAGTAACGAGCGATGGAAAATAGTGAAGTTCAGGCCGTGCTGATGCAGGCGCTGGCATTAGAAGAAGTACACGTACTTAGCAACGATGGCAGCCATTTTCAGGTCATCGCGGTGGGCGAAATGTTCGGCGAACTGAGCCGCGTGAAGAAGCAGCAGGCTGTGTACGCGCCGCTGATGGAATATATTGCGGATAACCGTATTCATGCGGTTTCCATCAAAACTTATACCCCAGCCGAGTGGGCGCGCGACCGTAAACTCAACGGTTTCTAAGTGCCTCACCGGTTGTTTTATTGATAGATAATTGAGAGCGGTGTTAATGGACAAATTTCGTGTGCAAGGCCCCACCCGTTTAAGTGGTGAAGTGACCATTTCCGGGGCGAAGAATGCTGCGTTGCCGATTCTGTTTGCTGCGCTGCTGGCTGAAGAGCCGGTAGAGATTCAGAACGTACCGAAGCTGCGTGATATCGATACCACCATGAAGCTGCTGAATCTGCTGGGTGCGCGCGTTGAGCGCAATGGGTCGGTCCACGTTGATGCTCGCGAAGTTAATGTTTTCAGTGCGCCATACGATTTAGTGAAAACCATGCGTGCTTCGATTTGGGCGCTGGGTCCGCTGGTGGCGCGTTTTGGTCAGGGCCAGGTTTCACTGCCGGGCGGCTGCGCTATCGGTGCACGCCCGGTCGATCTGCACATTACTGGCCTGGAACAGCTGGGTGCGGAAATTAAGCTGGAAGAGGGCTACGTTAAAGCTTCTGTCAATGGCCGTCTGAAGGGCGCGCATATCGTGATGGATAAAGTGTCTGTCGGCGCTACCGTTACCATCATGAGCGCGGCCACGCTGGCCACCGGCATCACCATCATTGAGAACGCCGCGCGTGAGCCGGAGATTGTCGATACGGCAAACTTCCTCAACACGCTGGGTGCGAAAATCACCGGCGCGGGCACAGACAAAATCACCATTGAAGGTGTTGAGCGTCTGGGCGGCGGCGTTTATCGCGTGCTGCCAGATCGTATCGAAACTGGTACTTTCCTGGTCGCAGCAGCCATTTCACGGGGCAAAGTTGTTTGCCACAACACGAAGCCAGATACGCTGGATGCCGTGCTGTCTAAATTGCGTGAGGCTGGTGCAGAGATCGAAGCGGGCGAAGATTGGATCAGCCTGGATATGCACGGTAAGCGTCCAAAAGCGGTGAATATCCGTACCGCGCCGCATCCTGGCTTCCCTACTGACATGCAGGCGCAGTTCACACTGTTGAACCTGGTGGCAGAAGGAACCGGTGTGATTACCGAAACCATCTTCGAAAACCGCTTTATGCATATCCCTGAGCTGATTCGTATGGGCGCGCACGCGGAAATTGAGAGCAATACAGCGATTTGTCATGGCGTAGAAACCTTGTCGGGTGCGCAGGTGATGGCCACCGATCTGCGTGCATCAGCGAGTCTGGTGCTGGCGGGTTGTATCGCGGAAGGCACCACGATAGTGGATCGTATCTATCACATCGACCGTGGCTACGAGCACATCGAAGATAAGTTGAAAGCGATGGGTGCAAATATCGAGCGCGTAAGCGGCGAATAATTTCTGCTTCGTAGATCAAAAAAACCAGTCACGGCAACGCGGCTGGTTTTTTTTCATTGGTATTACAGTCAGATCTTTTTACGATCCTTCGGCGATCGTATGCACTTCTTGCGATCCAATAACTGGCCGGTAACAGGATCGTAATATCGGCTTGGCCAGATGTCTGCCGGATGAACCTTGATCGCATTGGCGATTAGCCACTCACCTTTGGGCCAGGGACGCGACAGCGCATTGGCTAGCGTTGAGGAGCTGAGCCCTGATTCGCGTGACAGCGCTGCCAGTGATGTGCCTTTCTTACGTAATGCAGCAATGATATCTGCCGGGTGCCAATCCGCTTTCCTTGTGTACATAACTCTCTTCTCCATGTCCGTGTTATTACTTCATCTCCGCTGTAAAAAGGCGCTCCCGTGGCAGAGATATCTGGAAAAAACCCGCATTTTTATAGCAAATGTTTCCCGTAATTTTCCAGTAAATGTTTGGCCGGCGCACGAAACTGCGTCGCTTTTCGCAAAAGCGATGCAAGAGATGTAAGTAAAAAGGGAGAAGAGTGAGGAAGGAAACGGGGCCAGGGAAGGCCCCGTTGAAATCAGAAATCGCGCTGTACTGACATGTGCGCCAGCGCTTCGAGGGCGCTGCGCCACGGGCTTTCGGGTAATACCTGCAGGGCTGCGATGGCTTTATCTGCCTCTTCTTCAGCGCGTTTGCGCGTCCACTCCAGCGAGCCAGTCTGTTGCATCGCTGCCAGCACCGGTTCCAGCAGATGACGACCGTTACCTTCTTCAATGGCTTTACGGATCATCTGCGCCTGCTCAAGCGTTCCGTTGTGCATCGCGTGCAGCAATGGCAGCGTCGGTTTACCTTCGCTCAGGTCATCACCGGTATTTTTGCCCAGCGTTTCACCATCTGCGCTGTAATCCAGCAAATCATCAATTAACTGGAAAGCGGTGCCAAGGTAGCGACCATAATCCTGTAACGCCTTTTCCTGCGCGGGCGTCGCCTCAGCTAAAATCGCCGACGCTTGCGAAGCAGCTTCGAACAGGCGAGCGGTTTTGCTGTAGATCACCCGCATGTAGCTCTCTTCAGTGATATCGGGATCGTTGCAGTTCATTAACTGCAGCACTTCTCCTTCGGCGATCACGTTGACCGCTTCCGACATCAGCGCAAGGATCTTTAGGGATCCCATGCTGGTCATCATCTGGAATGAGCGCGTATAGATAAAATCGCCCACCAGCACGCTTGCCGCATTACCGAACGCGGCGTTAGCGGTGGCTTTGCCACGGCGCATATCGGATTCATCCACCACATCATCGTGCAGCAGCGTCGCCGTATGGATAAATTCGATCAGCGCCGCATTAGTGATGTGCAACGATCCCTGATAATTCAGCGCGCGTGCCGACAGCACAGCGATCATCGGACGGATACGTTTGCCCCCGCCGCTGATGATGTAATAGCCCAACTGGTTAATCAGTGAGACTTCTGAATTCAGCTGCTCGAGGATGGTCTGGTTGACGGCCGCCATGTCCTGCGCGGTTAATTCATTAATCTGTTCTAAGTTCATTCGTCTTTTCAGCTTTACTCGTTTTTTGCATGGTAAGCGCTTTACACAGCGTGAGTTCAGGTAATCTGTTACTGATTGTACTTGAAAAATCGGGTTGCGAAACGTTTGCATTCGCCTTGCGCTTTTTTTCTGCAAGAGAGTGCAAAGTGCTCTTGTCTTCTGCTGGAGTATTGCGTAGAATTCGCGCCCTATTGTGAATATTTATCGCGCCGCCTGATGAATAGAAAGGCACGCGCAGAAGCGGAGTTTTATATGTACGCGGTTTTCCAAAGTGGTGGTAAACAACACCGAGTAAGCGAAGGTCAGACCGTTCGCCTGGAAAAGCTGGACATCGCAACCGGTGAAACCATTGAGTTTGACCAGGTTCTGATGATCGCAAATGGCGAAGACGTGAAAATCGGCGCGCCACTGGTTTCAGGCGGTGTGATCAAGGCAGAAGTTGTTGCTCACGGTCGTGGCGAGAAAATTAAAATCGTTAAGTTTCGTCGTCGTAAACACTACCGTAAGCAAGCTGGTCACCGTCAGTGGTTCACAGATGTGAAAATCACTGTGATCGGCGCGTAAGAGGAGATCTGACAAATGGCACATAAGAAGGCTGGTGGCTCGACCCGTAACGGTCGCGACTCCAACGCAAAACGTCTGGGTGTAAAACGTTTCGGTGGCGAATCTGTTCTGGCAGGTAGCATCATCGTTCGTCAGCGTGGCACCAAATTCCACGCAGGTAGCAACGTAGGTTGTGGTCGTGACCACACCCTGTTTGCCACCGCAGACGGCAAAGTAAAATTCGAGATTAAAGGCCCGAACAACCGTAAATATATCAGCATCGTTGCTGAGTAAGGTTGTCGTGCTGCAGACGTCTAACGTCTGAATACACGAATGAAAGGCCCCGCAGCTTTGCGGGGCTTTTTACATTCTGCTACTGAGCTTGCTGGATAACAGTTACGCTTTAGCACAGTTGTTGTACAATTTATGTACTCCTGGCTTTGCCAGTCTTGTATTATCCGCCGTCGGTCAGCGCAGAAGACCCTGGCGGACCCGTTTGCGGCCTGCAAGCTGCCGTGAACGACAGCGTGACGGAGAAATAAAATGAAGTTTGTAGATGAAGCGACGATCCTTGCGGTCGCGGGTGATGGCGGCAATGGTTGCGTAAGCTTCCGCCGTGAAAAATATATTCCAAGAGGCGGCCCGGATGGCGGCGACGGCGGCGACGGCGGCGACGTGTATTTGTTGGCGGATGAAAACCTCAACACCCTGATCGATTACCGCTTTGAAAAGTCTTTCCGTGCCGAACGTGGCCAGAATGGCCAAAGCCGTGATTGCACCGGTAAACGTGGTAAAGACATTATCGTTAAAGTGCCCGTTGGTACCCGCGTAATTGACCAGGGTACCGGCGAAACGCTGGGCGACATGACGCGTCATGAGCAGAAGCTGATGGTGGCGAAAGGCGGCTGGCATGGCCTTGGTAACACGCGCTTTAAATCCTCAGTTAACCGTTCCCCGCGTCAAAAAACCATGGGAACACCGGGCGAGAAGCGTGATCTGCAACTGGAACTGATGCTGCTGGCTGACGTTGGTATGTTGGGTCTGCCGAATGCCGGTAAATCGACCTTTATTCGCTCGGTATCCGCAGCGAAACCCAAAGTTGCGGATTATCCGTTCACTACGCTGGTGCCAAGCCTTGGCGTGGTGCGTATGGACAACGAAAAGAGCTTTGTTGTCGCCGACATTCCTGGCCTGATTGAAGGCGCAGCGGATGGCGCAGGTTTGGGTATTCGCTTCCTGAAGCACCTTGAGCGCTGCCGCGTGCTGTTGCACCTGATCGATCTTGCCCCTATCGATGAATCTGATCCGGTAGAAAATGCCCGCATCATTCTCGGCGAACTGGAGAAATACAGCGATAAACTGTTCCAGAAGCCGCGCTGGTTAGTATTCAACAAATGTGACCTGCTGAGCCGCGAAGAAGCGGAAAGCCGTGCCAAAGCGGTAGTGGAAGCATTAGGCTGGGAAGAAAAATATTACCTAATCTCTGCGGCTAGCCATGATGGCGTGAAAGATCTTTGCTGGGATGTGATGAGCTTTATCATCGAAAATCCAAAAGAAGCCGAAGAAGAAACTAAAGAGCCAGAGAAAGTGGCCTTCATGTGGGATGATTATCACCGTGAAGCCATGGAAACGGCGCAGGAAGTGGAAGAAGACGACGATTGGGATGACGACTGGGACGAAGAGGACGACGAAGGCGTCGAAATCATTTACCAGCGTTAATCGTACAAAAAAGCGGCCCGAAGGCCGCTTTTTTTATGTCTTAACCCAGCACCGCCACCGTCAATCTCGAGGTGCAGCACAGTTGGTCGCGGGCGTTACGAATCTCAATCTGCCAGCTTTGATTACGCGCACCAAGGTGTAACGGGCGGCAAATACCGCGCACTTCACCGCTGCTTACTGCACGATGGTGGCTGGCGCTCACCTCAATCCCCACCACGCTTTTACCTTCTTCGATGCTGAGATAACCGGCAATCGATCCCATCGACTCCGCCAGCACTACAGAAGCGCCGCCGTGCAGCAGGCCAAACGGCTGATGCGTGCGGGCATCCACCGGCATGGTGGCTTCGAGATAATCTTCACCGATGGTGGTAAACACAATGCCAACGTGTGCCACCAGCGAGTTTTCACCCATCTTATTCAACGTTTCAACATCGACCGAACGTTTCCAGATTGCCATAACTTAGGATCCCAGCGTTGCGCCACCGTCGACCACAATATCCTGCAGCACCACGTGGCTGGCAAGATCCGACGCGAGGAACATCACGTTAGCAACGATCTCCTGCGGTTTAGCGATCTTACGCAGCGGGATCCCCAGCTTGTACTGATCCGGGAAACCATTGATCATCTCCTGCTCGGCTTCTGGCGTATGCCACAGGCTGCGTTGCATATCGGTATCGGTGGAACCCGGAGAAACGATATTGCAGCGCACGCCGTAAGGCGCCATCTCTAAACCCACGGTCAGACACAAGCTGCGCAACGCCGCTTTGGAAGCGCCATAAGCGGACATACCAAGGCGCGGCGCATGTGCCGCATTAGAGGCGATAGTCACAATCGCACCCGCACGCTGCTGGCGAAACACTGGCAAGGTTTGCTGGAACAGGTTGAACGCGCCGCCGGCATTCACCGCCAGACACGCCTGCCAATCGTCGAACGACAGTTCATCGGTGCTGCCAATACGCAGGATGCCGGCACCGTTCACTAGTACATCGAGACGCGGCTGATCTGCCAGCAAACGCTGACAAACCGCTTTCACCTCGGCGGCGTTCGCCACATCCAGCACCTGCGTGGTGAAAGGATAGTCGGCCTGTTCGAAACGCAGATCGAAGCCGATAACCTGCGCGCCCGCCTGATGGAAGCTCAGCGCGGTGTGGTAACCAATCCCTTTGCCTGCGCCGGTTACCCAGACGATTTTTCCACTGAAATCGAAAGTTGCACTCATTTAGCTGGCACCCGTGATAACAGCGCCCACCAGCCATCGATGGTCGGATTTTTTGCCAGACTGACGAAATCGATGTCGCTGTGCACCTGACGCCAGCGCGCCGCCAGCGCCATCACGCGTACTGAATCCAGACCGTAATCGATCAGGTTCTCGTCATCTGCAGGTACATCGTCATCTTCCAGCAGCGGCAGAATCAGCGCACGCAGATCGTCTTTGCTCAACGGCAGCGGCATCAGGTCGGCGGTCATCACTACTTTACCGCTGCGACCTGCGGTGTAAGTCAGCGCCATCATGTGCTCTTCGCGCGTGAAGTCGGCCAGCGCATCCGCCACCATAAATGGCTGGATATTACGCATAAAGGCGTCAGTCGCGGTGGTCAGGCAACCGATGTGCGCGTACACGCCGGTGATGATTAGCTGATCGCGGCCCATCTCCTGCAGGATCGATTCCAGCGGTGAGCGCACGAAGGCGCTGTAACGCCATTTGGTCAGCACCTGGTCGTCCTGATCCGGTGCCAGCGCATCAACGATCTTCTGCTGATCCGGATGTTTGTTCAGGCCCGGCCCCCACATGTCGTTGAGGAGTGCGCGATCGGCATCGCTCTGTTCGTTCGGCTGAGCGGTATAGAACACCGGTATGCCCTGCGCTTTGCAGTAAGCACGCAGACGAGCGATGTTTTCCACCACCTGATTAACCAGCGGGCTGTTTTCGCCCCAGAAATTAAGGAAGTAAGCCTGCATATCGTGAATCAGCAGCGCGGCACGCTGAGGCTCAAGCGCCCACTTCACTTTGTTGGTAGGCAGTTCAGTCGCTGCGGGCAGCGCGTAAGCGTTCAGTTTTGGAATAGCCATTACAATCTCCGGAACAGGTCAGGCTTGCGCTTGTTGGTCGGCAAGCTGTTGGCGTAAACGTTTTTTATCCACCTTGCCGACAGGCGTCAGCGGCAGGGCATCGACGCAGGTAATACGGTCAGGTAATTTGAACTCGGCCACGCCCAGTTCTCGCAGGTGACGACGCAACGCCACTGCTTTGATCGGTTGGCTGGAAACGATAAAGGCGCAGCTCTTTTCACCCATCAATTCGTCGTTCATCGACACCAGCGCGGCGTGGATCACATCCGGATGGCGTTGCAACAAATTTTCGATCTCTTCCGCGGCGATCTTCTCGCCACCGCGATTGATCTGATCCTTTTCCCGCCCTTGCACGGTGATGTAGCCCTGCGCGTCGATCTCAATCAGATCGCCCGAACAGTAAAACCCGTTGGCGTCGAAGCTGGCGGCGTTATGTTCCGGGCTCTTGTAGTAGCCACGGAAGGTGTAGGGGCCGCGCGTCATCAGGCGACCGATGGTGCCGGTTGGCAGCGCGTTGCCGTGCTCGTCAGCGACCCACACTTCGTCATCTTCAGAGATCGGGCGGCCTTGCGTGGTGAGAATGATGTTCTCATCGTCGCCAAAACGCGTGTAGTTCACCAGACCTTCGGCCATGCCGAAAACCTGCTGCAGCTGACAGCCAATTTCACGCTGAATGCGTGCCGCGAGGGTTTCGCCCAGCTTGGCGCCGCCCACCTGAATGCGCTGCAGCGAAGCCAGCTGTTTATTACTGCCCCATTCCTGAATCGCCTGTAGCCACAAACTCACCGCCGGCGGCACCAAACCGGTATCGGTGACCTGATGCTTCTCAATCAGCGGGAAGCAGAGCGTGGCGCTGGGATCGGCAGCCAGAATCACCTGACCACCGGCATAAAACACACCGAGCGAACCCGGGGAGCTCATGGCAAAGTTATGCGGCGCGGGCAGGGCGATGAGATAACGCGTATCGGCGGTCACCTGACAAATCTCATCACTGGCGCGAATGCTGTAGTAATAGTCGTTGTGGGTGCGCGGAATCAGCTTCGGCGTGCCGGTGCTGCCGCCGGAGAGCTGGAAAAACGCCACTTCATCAGCGGCGGTTGGTGTGGCGAGGTAATCACCCGCGGCTTCCGCCATCAGCGCTTCCAGCGTATTTTCCGGCTGGTTGTCATTACGCAGAATCACCTGCTGCAGCGAAGGCTGCGCGGCGCACAGCGCGTTGATAAAGCTATCATCAGCAAACAGCGTGTGAGTGCGATCGGCAATCAGCAGTTTAGGTTCGATCTGCGCCGCATAGGCGCTTAGTTCGGTGCGCTGATGGCTGAACAGCGCAAATACTGACGCTACGCCGAGCTTAAACAGCGCAAATGCCGTGACATAAAAATCGGCCACGTTGCCAAGCTGCACCAGCGCAGTATCGCCATTTTGCAGGCCACGACGCTGCAGCGCGGCGGCCAGGTTGCTGCTCAGCACGTCCATTTCGCGATAGCTGATCTGGCGATCGCCATCAATCACCGCGATGGCATCATTATGCTGATGACGCGTCAGAATGTCGGTCATCGGCACATCCAGCCAGTAACCTTTTTCGCGATAGCGCGCAGCCAGGTCGTCCGGCCAGCGAGTATAGGGAATGCTCATGTTCTTTCCTTTATTGCAGTCCAAAGGCGCGCAACATGGTGTCCAGCTTCACGCCGGTTTCACGCCATTCTGATTCAGGTTGGGAGTCGGCCACGATGCCCGCACCGGCAAACAGGCGCACCCGCGTGCCATGCACGGTGCCGCAGCGGATGGTGACCACCCATTCGCCATTGCCCTGGCTATCGCACCAGCCGACGATGCCGCCAAATAGTTGGCGATCAAAAGGTTCCAGCTGGTGAATAAGCTGCTGCGCGCGCTGATGGGGGAAACCGCTCAACGCAGGCGTCGGGTGCAGCAGGCAGGCCAGCGACAGCGCATTTTCGCGCTCATCCTGCACTTCGCCGTCGATTTGCGTGGCGAGATGCCACAGCGTGGCGGTGGTAATCAGCGACGGAATGGTCGGCACCGACAGCAAACGGCTGCGCGGCTGCAAGGTGTCGCGCATCGCGTCGGTTACCAGTTTGTGCTCATGACGATCTTTGCCGGAATCCATCAGCGTATCGCCAGCGGCACGATCCTGCTGGGCATCGTCGTGATTGCGCCGCGCTGAGCCCGCCAGCGGACAAGAGCTAAAATCGCGCCCCTGTTTGCGCAGCATCAGCTCCGGACTGGCACCAATCAGCGCACCGCCTTGCGGCAGCGGCAGATGGAAATGGTAGCTGTTGGGGTTCTGCGCAATCACGCGCTGCATCAGCGCTGCGGTATCAACCGGCTGTTCGGTAACGATATCCATCAGACGCGACAGCACCACTTTATCCAGATCGCCGCGCTGCGTGGCCGCCACCGCATCTGCCACCATCGTGGTAAACACATCGTGATCCGGCACTGCGGTGCGACGTCGCACCTGCGGCAGATCGCTGACGTTTTCCGGCAACGCGTTTTGCAGGTCAGCGCGATTAAACGTCTGATAGGATTCAGGAATGAACAGCGCGGCGGGCTGGCTGACGTCAAACGGGATCGCCCCGACCAGAATCGGATTGTCGATGCCCTGTTTTTTCGCCGCGGCAAAATGCTGACGTAACTGTTGTTGAAAATCACCGTCCAGCGACGCGGCGTCATCTACCGGCGCGGTAACGGTGGTATAGCATCCTTGCGTTGCCAAACTACGCCACGGCGAGGTAAAGAGGAAACCACGGCTTAGCGCGGAATAATCCTTCAGCCAGGCATTTTCAAACGTGGAAGATTCCACCATAATTTTCACCTATAAATGATAAGATTATTAAGAATGATTATCATTTTTATTATGGGCCTGTAACCTACGTCGATTGGGCAAAAGTGTCAATCCATTCGCGGGATTTCAGCTGCGTTTAGCCGTAATCAGGCGCTGACGCTCAGCAGGGCAATATGCTAAAAAGTGGACCAAAACTTATGAATAAATGCGGTTTTTGGGGCATTGCAGCCCTTATAGGTATTTTCCAGATTTTCACCAGCGTCGCTCATGCCGAACAAGGTTGGCCGCGCACCGTTCAGGGTGCCAACGGATCGATCACGCTCAATCACGCGCCGCAGCGCATTGTCTCGACCAGCGTCACGCTGACCGGATCGCTGCTGGCCATTGATGCGCCGGTGATTGCTTCCGGCGCGACTGCGCCGAACAGTCGCCTGGCCGACGATCAGGGTTTCTTCCGCCAGTGGAGCGATGTTGCCAAAAAGCAACATCTTCAACGCCTGTACATCGGTGAGCCGAATGCCGAAGCGGTTGCCGCGCAAGCGCCGGATCTGATTATCGTCAGCGCCACCGGCAACGATTCTGCCATCAAGCTCGCCGAACAGTTTTCGGCTATTGCACCGACGCTGGTGGTCAATTACGACGACAAAAGCTGGCAGGATGTCGTCACGCAGTTAGGCCAGGCGACCGGGCATGAAGCGCAGGCGGCGCAGCGCATTAAAGCTTTCGACGATCGTGAAGCGGCGCTGAAAAAAGCCATCACGCTGCCACCGCAGCCGGTCTCCGCCATGGTGTGGAACGGCGGCGGACGCGCAGTCAATGTGTGGACCGCGGCTTCGGCGCAGGGCAAGCTGCTGGAACAACTTGGCTTCACCCTGGCAACGCCACCGGCGACGGTTGAGCAGGGACACAGCATGGGACAGCGCAAAGACATCATTCAGCTGTCGGGCGAAAACGTCGCCAGCGGCCTGACCGGTAAAACCTTCCTGCTGTTCGCCGCTGACGATAAAACCACGCAATCGGTGATGAGCAATCCGTTCCTTGCGCAAAACGCGGCGGTGCAGGGCAAGCAGGTTTACGAGCTGGGCGTCGATTCCTTCCGCCTTGATTACTACAGCGCCAGCAATCTGCTGGCGCGTCTGGAGAAGCTGTTCGTTAAATCATGATGCCTGTTCCGTCAGCTCCGGTGCTGGCGGATGGTAACGACGTAAACGGCCCATCACCCACCACATCACGATGCCGAGCAGCGCCGCCGTAAAGCCAAATACCGCGGCGGCCTGCGGTGGCAGCAACCATGAACCCATCGCACCAATCACCGCCGCACCAATCGCATCGCCGGTCACGTTCTGCGCGGTCCACAAGCCGTTGATGCGGCCTAACAGATGATCTGGCGTTAATGCCTGAATCATCGCGTACTGCACCAGGCTGTTGATGGCGCTGAAGTAACCGAAAGCGACTAAGCAGGCCAACGCCAACGGCAGGTTCGGCATCAGGCTAAACAAACCCAGCGCGACAAACGCCGCAATCGCACTGCCGAGCACCAGCTGTCCGGGACGCGCGGCGTGTTTCAGTTTACCGCTGGTGAACGCGCCGATAGCTGCGCCGAGCGGCACGGCGGCATACATCAGGCCAAGCTGGTCAGCGCTCACAGACCAATGCGGCGCGAGCGACGGATAGAGCACGCGCACCGCGCTGGCCAGCGTGACTAATGCGCCAATCAGCGCCACCATGCCGACAATCGGACTGGCGAAAAGAAACTGCACGCCAGCGGCGAGGGATTTCAGCGGATGTTCACGCGGTTGTGGCGGCGGCGGCAAAGTGGGCAATTTCAGCAGCGTTAACACGGTAAGTAAGGTGCCAAAGGCAGCGAGTGCGTAGTTCCACGTCACGCCGCCGTGAGCAATCACCAGACCGGCAATCGCGGGCGATAAAATGGAGCCGAAGCGCACCGTCAACATGGTGATAGCGCCCGCCTGCATAATGTTTTCCCTACCGACCAGCGCGGGCGTCGCCGCCAGCAGCGCGGTGACGCCAATCGCGCCGAAAAAACCATCCCAGAAACCCAGCAGATAAACCGCGATCAGAGAGGGTTCTGGCAGCGCGGCGTTAATCGCCAGCGCGATAAAACCTAAGCCGCAGGTGGACCGGGCAAACAAAATCAGCTTTTTGCGTTCATGGCGATCCGCCAAAACGCCGCCGGTGAGCAGGCCGATAAACATGCCGGCAGCGGCCAGCGTCACCGCCAAGCCCACCAGCAGCGGTGAATGGGTCATGTGCTGAATCTGCACCGGCACCGCCACAGCGAGCATGCCGAGCGCGACAATCGAGATAAAACGCGCGATAAACACCGCGCGAAAAGCCGGGTGAGTTTTCAGCAGCGAGAGATCGATAAAGTGGGAAGATTTGTTCATGTGTTCGCCTTATTGCACCAATTTTCCTCATCGTCCGCGAGGCGAGTCATGGTAACATAGCTAAACGCGAGTAATAACGATAACCATTATCAAGTTACATCGCGCATGCGACGACGTTGAACAGTGAAGGTTTAGAACGCTATGCGCCAGATTCGTGCATTAGCAGGCTCAGGGATTCTGCTCTTGCTCCTCATCGCGCTCAGCTTAATGCTGGGGGCAAAATCAATACCGCTTCCCGATGTTTATCATTCGCTTACCACCTCCTGTCACAGCGCGGAGTGCGTCATCGTGCGTGACGCGCGCCTGCCGCGTACGCTGGCCGGTTTGCTGGCGGGCGTGGCGCTCGGCCTCGCTGGTGCGTTGATGCAGAGCCTGACGCGCAATCCGCTGGCCGATCCCGGCATTCTTGGCGTCAACGCCGGAGCAGGTTTCGCGGTGGTAATTGGCATTGCGCTGTTCGGTGCTGACTCGCCGGTGGATTGGCTCGGCTTCGCCTTTGGCGGCGCGCTGCTGGCGTCCGTGCTGGTGGCGATGACCGGCGCGATTGGCGGCGGGCGCGTCAATCCGGTGCGTCTGACGCTGGCCGGCGTGGCGCTGGGCGCGGTGCTGGAAGGATTAACCTCTGGCCTGTCGCTGCTCAATCCCGATATTTACGATCATCTGCGCTTCTGGCACAGCGGCTCGCTGGATATTCGCAATTTCACTACGCTGCGCACGCTGTTCCCGGCGGTGCTGCTCGGCAGTGTGGTCGCCATTGCGCTATCGCAGGCGCTGAACAGTTTGAGTATGGGCGGCGACATGGCGACCGCGCTCGGCACGCGGGTGGCGCGCACCCAACTGCTGGGCCTGCTGGCGATTGCGCTGCTGTGCGGCGCAGCCACGGCAGCAGTGGGCCCGATTGCGTTTGTCGGTTTAATGACGCCGCACTTTGCCCGCTGGCTGGTGGGCAACGATCACCGCTGGATGCTGCCTGCGACCGCGCTGATCACGCCGATTTTGCTGCTCGCCGCCGATATCCTTGGCCGCCTGCTGGTGGCGGGTGAGCTGCGGGTTTCCATCGTCACGGCGATGCTCGGTGCGCCGATGCTGATTGTGCTGGTGCGCCGTAAATTGGGCCGGGGTGCACTATGACGCGTCGTGTCGGGTTACATACGCTTTGGCTGCTGTGCGCCTGCGCTCTGCTGGCTTATCTGGCGATGACGCGCGGTGCATTGCAGATCAGCAGTGATCAAATCTGGCAAATTCTGCTCGGGCAGGGCGCCAGCAACGTCAAACTGATCGTGCTGGAATGGCGCTTGCCGCGCGTGCTAATGGCGCTGCTGATTGGTGCGGCGTTAGGCATCAGCGGCGCGATTTTCCAGTCGCTGCTGCGTAATCCGCTTGGCAGCCCGGACATTCTCGGTTTCAACACCGGCGCTTACAGCGGCGTGCTGGTGGCGCTGGTGCTGTTTAATCAAAGCGTCACGGCGATGACCGGCGCAGCGTTGATTGGCGGCATCGCCACGGCGGCGCTGGTCTATCTGTTTGCCTGGCGCAACGGCGTAGAGACCTTCCGGCTGATTATCGTCGGCATCAGCGTGCGCGCGCTGCTGATGGCGTTGAATTCCTGGCTGATTATCAGCGCCTCGCTGGAGTCGGCGCTGAGTGCGGGCTTGTGGAGCGCCGGATCGCTCAACGGCATTACCTGGGCAAAAACGCCGCCGGTGATTGCGGTACTGCTGCTGGCGTTACTGTTGATGGCGCTGCTGGCGCGGCGGATGCGTTTGCTAGAGATGGGCGACGATACCGCCTGCGCGCTTGGCGTGCCGGTGGAGCGCAGCCGCATGTGGCTGATGCTGATTGGCGTGGTGCTCACGGCGGCGTCAACCGCGCTGGTCGGGCCGATTTCGTTTGTCGCGCTGCTGGCGCCGCAGATTGCCCGTCGTCTCGGCGGCGGCGTTAAAGGTGCCTTGCCGCTGGCGGCGCTGTGCGGCGCGCTGTTGCTGATTGCCGCAGACTTCGCCGCGCAGCATCTGTTCCTGCCTTATCAATTACCGGTTGGCGTGATAACCGTCATTCTCGGTGGACTTTATCTGATCGCTTTACTGGTGCGGGAGGCGCGACGCCAATGACCGATATCCCTTCACGTCTGCGCGGCGATAGCCTGACGCTGGGCTATGACAAAAAGGTGGTGGCAGAGAATCTGTCAGTGACGATTCCGCAAGGTGAGCTGACGGTGATTATCGGCCCTAACGCCTGCGGAAAATCGACGCTGCTGCGCACGTTGAGTCGCCTGCATACGCCGTTAAAAGGTGAGGTGTTGCTGGATGGCGCGGCCATTGCCAGCTATCCCACCAAAGAAGTGGCGAGGCGTTTGGGTTTGCTGCCGCAAAGTTCCAACGCGCCGGCGGGCATCAGCGTCACCGAGCTGGTGGCGCGCGGACGTTATCCGCATCAGGCGCTGTTTGGTCGCTGGCGTGCGGAAGATGAAGCGGCGGTGCAGAACGCGATGCGCGCCACCGGCGTGGCCGATTTGGCCCAGCAGTCGGTGGATACGTTATCGGGCGGTCAGCGTCAGCGCGTGTGGATTGCCATGGTGCTGGCGCAGGAAACGCCGCTGCTGCTGCTGGATGAACCGACCACCTGGCTGGATATCACCCATCAAATTGAGCTGCTGGAATTGATGCAGGAGCTGAATCAACAGCATGGGCGAACGCTGGTGGTGGTGCTGCACGATCTTAATCACGCTTGTCGCTATGCCACGCATTTGATTGCGATGCGTGACGGCAGGATAGTCGCCGAAGGGAAGCCGTCGGAGATTGTGACGCCCGCGTTGATCGAGCAGGTGTATGGCTTGCGCTGCGTGATTGTGGACGATCCGGTGGCGCATACGCCGATGATTGTGCCGCTGGGGCGCGGGGGATAATTAAACACGGTGCGCGCGGGCCCTCATCCCAGCCTTCTCACGCAAGCGGGAGAAGGGGCCGACCCAGCTTGTATGTTACACCCGTTACCACACCTAAACATTCCCTCTCCCGTCAGCGGCTCCTGATTGTTCCCTCTCCCGCTTGCGGGAGAGGGTTAGGGTGAGGGAAAGATCGCTATCCCAACAACCGCTGCAACAACGGTCCAATCTGCTCAAACATCTGCGGTGAAATGATCTCCACGTGGGCGCAATCCATCGGCCACACTTCCAGTTCACCAACATAGGGTGCCCAGGCGCGGCGCGCATCTTGTCCTGGCTGCTGCGTCTGTTCGGCGAGGAACAGCGTGGCGCGACCGTTGAAACGCGCGCTGCGTGCGGTCGCCAGCAGGCGCACCGAACTGGCGTAGTTGGCCTCGATGGTATCGAACATCGCACGCATCTCTTCGCCGGCCTGATGGCGCTGCGCGGCGATAAACTGCTCGCGCTCGCGGTTCACCTCTTCCAGCACCGCCGGATCCAGCACGTTCTCGCCGCGTTTCTCATCCCAGTTTTGCGTTTCTGGTGGCCAGGTATCCAGCAGGCCGAGGAACGCCACCTCTTCACCGGCCGCTTCCAGCCGGGCCGCAATGCCTTGCGCCAGGGTGCCGCCAAGCGAATAGCCGAGGAAATAGTAAGGTCCGTGCGGCTGCACGTCGCGCAGGGTTTGCAGATGGGCGTCGCACACGTCATCCAGATGCGCGCTTTGGTTCAGCGGGCTACTGATATCCGGCGACTGAATGCCGACCAGCGACCAGCGCGCATCGAGATAACGCTGCAGGATGCTGAATTGCCAGGCAAACCCTGACGCCGGATGGAAGCAGAACAGCGTTGGTCCGTTGCCCTGACGCAGCGGCAGCACCGCTTCGAAACCGGCTTGCTGATGTGACTGCGTATCACTGAGCAGCGTTGCCAGCTTCTCCACCGTGGAGGCCACCATGATTTGTCCCACCGACACCGGCTGTTGCAGCTCACGGCGCAGCTGCGCCGCTAAGCGCATCGCCAGCAGCGAATGGCCGCCGAGGGCGAAAAAGTCATCCTGCGCGCTGATTTCCTCGCGCGCCAGCAGCTGACAGAAAGCGTTTGCCAGCGTGGTTTCCAACCCAGCGTGCGGTGCACGTCCCGCACTGGCGCTGGCGGATGCGGGCAACGGCAGCGCTTTGCGATCCAGCTTGCCATTGCTGCTGAGCGGGAAGGCATCGAGCTGCACAATGGCTACCGGCACCATATGCGCGGGCAAGCGTTGCGCCAGCGCCTGACGCAGCGCGTCGCGATCAACCGGCTGCCCGGCAATCACGTAGCCAACCAACTGACGCGCATCACCTTGCGCTGCCGTGCCGCCAAGCACCACCGCGTGTGTGACCGCCTGCTCAATGCCGGGCTGCGCGCTGAGCACATGATCGATCTCATTCAGTTCGATACGCTGACCGCGGATCTTCAGCTGATCGTCGCTGCGACCGAGATATTCCACCGCGCCGTTATCCAGCCAGCGCGCCACGTCGCCGGTGAGATACATGCGCTCGCCGGGCATGAAAGGATCGGCGATAAAGCGGCTGGCGGTGAGATCGGGACGGCCGAGATAGCCATGCGCCAGCTGCACGCCGGTTAAGTAGAGATCGCCCGCCACGCCCGGCGGCACCGGCTGCATGCGGGCATCAAGGATGCGCAGGCCGGTATTCCACATCGGGAAACCAATCGGCACGCTGGCACCTTCGACGGCGGCCAGGGCAGCACCAAACGCCGGATACCAGCTGACATCCACCGCCGCTTCGGTTGGGCCATACAGATTGTGCAGCGGCACGCGCGTCAGTTTTTCCCACTCGCGCGATAAATCCGTCGGCAGCGCTTCACCGCTGCAGAACACGTTACGCAGGCTGGCGCAGCGGGCAATCGCCGCTTGATCGTCCAGCGCCGCGACAAAGGCCGCCAGCATCGAGGGAACGAAATGCGTGGTGGTGACTTGGTAGCGGGCAAACAGCTGCTGCAGCGCTTCCGGGTCGCGATGGGCTTCTGGCGGTGCCATCACCAACTGCGCACCGACCAGCAGCGGCCAGAAGAATTCCCACACCGAAACGTCGAAGCTGCTCGGGGTTTTTTGCAGCACCACGTCGTCGGCTTGCAGCGGATAGCGATCCTGCATCCACAATAGGCGATTGACGATGGCTTCATGCCCTACCAGCACGCCTTTAGGGCGACCGGTCGAACCTGAGGTGTAAATGATGTAGGCGCCATCCTGCGGCGTCGGCGCGCTGGCCGGCTGCGGTGCAGGGGCATTGTGATACAGCACATCAAAATGCAGCTGATTGACCGACGCGATGGCGCTGAAGCGCGCGCTGAGCGCTGCGCAGGTGATCAGCGTTTTTGGCGCGGCGTCTTCCAGCATCAGCTGTAAGCGGTCATCCGGATAACCGGTGTCGAGCGGTAAATAGGCAGCGCCGAGCGAAACAATCGCCTGCAGCGCCAGGGAGAGCTGCACTGAACGCGGCAGCGCCACGGCGACAATATCGCCACGCTGAACGCCGGCGGCGCTGAGATCGGCGGCCAGCGCAAACACCTGCTGTTGCATCGCGCGATAGCTAAGCTGATGCTGCGCATCGGCCAGCGCCGGTGCATCGGGGGTGCGTGCCGCCTGCTGCGCTAACAGGGAAGCCAGCGTTTCTGCTGGCAGCGGATAGGCGGTTTGGTTGATT
Organism: Pantoea sp. GCM10028869; assembly: GCF_042666835.1. Lineage (NCBI taxonomy): Bacteria > Pseudomonadati > Pseudomonadota > Gammaproteobacteria > Enterobacterales > Erwiniaceae > Pantoea > Pantoea sp. GCM10028869. The sequence goes on from NZ_JBHTGO010000005.1 coordinate 145,622, forward strand.
GCGGCAATCTGCGCATGCTCTTCGGCAGTGAGCAGATCGAGTTCGCCGCACGGCCGCTGCGGCTGTTGCGCCAGCTGATCGAGCAGCAGGGCAAAGCGGCTGGCATGACGCTGCAAGGTTTGTTCGCTGTAGCGTTCGGCATTGGCCAGCAGCTCCAGCGTCAGTTCACCGTCCTCGCTGATGTAAATGGCGATCTCCAGATCGCGCACCGGCCCGGACGCCAGTTGATGGGTGATGCCTTCCACGCCAGCGAAATCGAGCTGGTAATCAAACATCTTCAGGTTGATCACCGGACCGTACAGCGGATCGCCATCGCCGAGGCGGCCGAGATCGCGCTGCACCTGTTCGGCATCATAGCGCTGATGACGACGCATCTTTTTCACTTCACCCGCCAGCTGGGCGGCGAGCGCGGCGATCGGCTGCGTCGGATCGTAATGGATTGCCATCGGCAATACGTTGATCACCGGACCGGTGGCGCACAAGGCGGCCGAGCCGATGCGGCGCATAAAGATGAAGCCAGCGGCAAAGTCGTTTTGCCCGCTGAGACGCGCCAGCCACAGCGCCACCAGCGCAAAGGCGAGATCGGCCGCGCTGGCGTGCGGATGCTGCTGCACCAGCGTCTGGAAAGTGCTGCGATCCAGCGTAACGCTATGGCGCAGCAGATCGGTGCTGGCATGTTGTCCGGCGAGCGGCAGCGGCGAGAGCGAAGCCGGTGAGGGCAGCGCCGCCCCTTTTTCGCGCCAGAACTGGCTGTCACGCGCAAAAGAGGAGGATTCGCGGTAGCGCTGATACTCGTCCACCACTTCGCTAAACGGAATAAACGGCGTCGGTTCAGCGGCTTGCTGACGTACGGCCGCGCTGTAGAGATTGGCGATGCGGCGCGTCAGCGCGGTAAAGCTGAAGCCATCCACCACCAAATGATGATAGCGCTGATACCAAAACCAATGCTGATCGTCGAGACGGAACAGGCAGTGATGCCACAGCTTCGCGCCGCTCAATACGCGCAGATCGCCATTCATGTCGTCACGCATCAGCGCGCGCGCTTTGGCGGCCGCATCGGCCTCCGCGCGCAAATCGACAATCTGCGGCAGGCTAAAGGCGTGTGGCTGCGGCCACTGCAAGGCTTCGCCTTCCACCTCACCAAAGGCCATATTCAGCGTGTCGGCTTCCTGCATGCCCGCAACGATCGCCTGCGCCAACAGGGCGCTATCAATCTCACCGCGCAGTTCGACAAAGTGCGCCACCGCGTAAGCGTTGTGATGAGGTGACAGCTGATCGGCAATCCAGATGCCGGGCTGTGCCGCGACTAACGGCAAGGTTTGTTGGTCGGTCATAGGCTTATTCATCAGGGATTCGGACATGGATGCTCCGGTTTGCTCCACAGCGCTTGCAGGCCATTCAGCAGGCCGCCGCGCCAACAGAGCGCGTCATGGCCGCCTTCCACCGGCAGGTAATTCACCTGATAGCCGGCAGCGCTAAGCTGCTGTTGAAGTTGTTGATTAGCTTGCAGAATCAAGCCTTCGCGTTTGCCCGCTTCGAGCCAGAAACGCAGCGGTTGACGCGGTGCAAGACCGTTATCCAGCGCCTGCAGCAGCCAGCCGTGCGGATTGCCGCGTTCAGGCCACCAGAAGGAGCCCGATAAGCTGAGCGCGTTGCCAAAGGTTTCCGGCCAGTGCAGCGCGGCAAACACCGACGCCAGGCCGCCAAAGCTTTGTCCGGCGACGATGGTACTGTCCGCCTGCTGGCGATAAGGCGTTGATTGTGCAACTTGCGGTAACAGTTCTTGCTGAATGGCTTGCCAAAACTGCGCGTTACACGGCAGCTCGCGGCTGCGGTGTTCGCGGTCAATGATGTCGATAAACAGATACACCGCTGGCGGCAAAGAACCGGCATCAGTGAGCTGCTGCAGCGGTCCGGCAATCGGCATGCTGTGCGCCCAGAATTGCCCGTCAAGCATGATGGCCAGCGGACGCTGTGCGGGATTGGCTGCGCCGGTGGTGTAAATCCACACCTTGCGGCTGTTGCCTAATAGCGCGCTATCCCATTGCTGCTGTTGCAGTTCAATGGTTGGCGCTGTGCCGTTATCCACCGCTTGCCACAGTTGTTGATCGGGCGCGTGGGGCAGATGCAGCGGCGAGACGCCCATGCCGCGGCCACCGGACCAGCCACGTAAGCTGTTCAAAGGATCGGCCTGCGCCGTCGGGAATTTGTCGCGCCACCAGTTGCGCAGCGTGGACATGTCGGCAACGCCAGTGAAGTCCGTGGCCTGTTCATCGGGCATCAAACAGTAACTGCCGCGCCAGTTGGCGGGCAGCGAGGTCTGCCAATACCAGACGTTGGTGCCCGCCACACGCATTAACGACTGCGGCGGGCGGCGCTGGTGGTGATCGGTCACGCCGGTAATGTTAATCCACACGCGCTGGGTCGACGATTGCGTCTCGTCGCCTTGCGGGTCACGCCAGAAGAAGGTGACCTGACATTGGCCATCGTCTGCTAACTCAATGCGGGGAATGCCTTGGGATTGTTGCGCCTGCCACCAGGCTGCACTGCCGGTTACATCATTTCGCCAGGTCATAGGGCTGCCAGTCGGTGTTTACGCGGAGATTTACATAAGCTTGATGAATAATACTATTGATAATAATTTGCATTTGCAATAGGGTGGCTGCGCTCAAAAATGAGTACGCCTGTTCCGCCAGAGGCTTACCGTTCGGTAAGGTTGCGCTACGGATGGTTTGAAGGGTCTGGAACTGGGCGCGATATGGACAGGGATCTTCTCACCGGCTCGCCAGTTAAGCATCCAACGGCTTATTGCTGGCCATCCAGGAACGTATAAAATGAAAAATTACTCACGGTTATCGTTAGCCATTCTGATTGAACTGGGGCTCAGCGCCTCACTGCTTTCCAGCAGCGCCTGGGCAGCAGAGACTTCCTCCAGCAAAACCTCTGTCAGCACGACTGACGCACAATCAATGGACGGCGGCACCTTGATGGTCACCGCGCAGCAGCAGAACCTGCAAGCGCCGGGCGTCTCAACCATTACCGCCGACGAAATCAAAAAACATCCGCCCGCGCGTGATGTGTCTGAAATTATCCGTACCATGCCAGGCGTTAACCTGACAGGCAACTCCACCAGCGGCCAGCGCGGTAACAATCGCCAGATCGATATTCGTGGTATGGGCCCGGAAAACACCTTGATCATGGTGGACGGCATGCCGATCACCAGCCGCAACTCGGTGCGCCTTGGCTGGCGTGGCGAGCGTGATACGCGTGGCGACACCAATTGGGTGCCGCCGGAGATGATCGATCACATCGATGTGATTCGCGGACCTGCTGCGGTGCGTTACGGTAACGGCGCGGCGGGCGGTGTGGTGAATATCATCACCAAAAAACAGACCGATCAGCAGTGGCACGGTTCCTGGAACACCTATTACAACGTGCCGGAACATAAAGCGGAAGGCGCCACTAAGCGCACTAACTTCAGTCTGGAAGGGCCGCTGGGCGATGATTTCAACTTCCGTTTGTACGGTGGTTTAGCCAAAACCCAGGCCGATGCCTATGACATCAACGAAGGGCATGCGGCGGCGCGCACCGGCAGCTATGCGGGCAGCTATCCGGCGGGTCGTGAAGGTTCGGTTAATAAAGATATCAATGCCTTGCTGAGCTGGGCGTTTGCACCGATGCAGACGCTAGAGCTGCAGGCCGGTTACAGCCGTCAGGGCAACCTGTATGCGGGTGATACGCAGAACACCAACACCAGCGCGCTGGTGAAAAGTCTGTACGGTGATGAAACCAACCGCCTGTATCGCCAGAACGTCTCATTGAAATGGACCGGCGCATGGGATAACGGCGTCAGCACCAATACCTACGCGCGCTACGAGAAAACCCGCAACTCGCGCATCAATGAAGGTTTGGCCGGCGGCACCGAAGGCATCTTCTCTAACAGCGGTTTCAACACCATTCAGCTGGATGACGTGCTGCTGCATAGCGAAGTCAGCATTCCGTTTGAGCTGCTGTTTAACCAAACGGCGACGCTGGGTACCGAATGGAACCAGCAGCGCATGAAGGATGGCTCTTCCAACACGCAGGCGGCGAGCTACGGTGCGGTGCCGGGCATCGATAACACCGGTCGCAGCCCGTATTCCCAGGCAGAGATTTTCTCACTGTTTGCGGAAGACAACATGGAGCTGACCGACAGCACCATGCTGACGCCAAGTCTGCGTTTCGATCATCACTCGATTGTTGGCAATAACTGGAGCCCGTCGCTCAACCTGTCACAAGGTTTGGGCGATGACTTCACGCTGAAGATGGGGATTGGTCGCGCCTATAAAGCGCCGAGCCTGTATCAGACCAACCCGAACTACTTGTTGTACAGCAACGGTCAGGGTTGTGCGGCCAGCACCGGCGCCTGTTATCTGCAGGGTAACAGCGACCTGAAAGCGGAAAACAGCATCAACAAAGAGATTGGTCTGGAGTGGAAACACGAAGGTTATCAGGCCGGTTTAACCTGGTTCCGCAACGATTATCGCAACAAGATCGAAGCCGGTTACTCGCCCGTGAGCAAAGCATCCAATGGCACCACGGATATTTATAAGTGGGAAAACGTACCGAAAGCGGTGGTGGAAGGGCTGGAAGGCACCGTCAACGTGCCGTTCTCCGACAGCGTGATGTGGAATAACAACTTCACCTATATGCTGCAGAGTAAGAACAAAGAGACCGGCGATCGTTTATCGGTGATTCCGGAATACACGCTGAATTCGACGCTGAGCTGGCAGGCGACGCAGGATCTGTCGCTGCAAACTACGCTGACCTGGTACGGCACGCAGACGCCGAAGAAGTATGATTACAAAGGGAATCTTTCGACCGGCAGCGCAACGGATAAAGTGAGTCCTTACTCAATTATCGGTATGAGCGGTACCTACGATATCAACAAGTACGCCAGCGTCACGGTGGGCATTGATAACCTGTTCGATAAACGTCACTATCGCGAAGGTAATGCGCAAACCACCGGTAACGCCAACACCAACTCTTATCTGTATGGAGCGGGTGCGAATACCTACAACGAATCTGGGCGTACTTACTTTATGAGCCTGAATACCCACTTCTAACGGCGCTTAGCCAATCAGTTGATGCGGTAAATAGCAGCGGGCAATCAGCCCGCTGCGATCTTCACGGTTCACCAGCTCCAGCCTGCCGCGATGCATCTGCACGATGCGCAGCACGATATTCAAACCCAAACCGCTGCCGCCATAACGCTGATCGCGACGACGAAACGCCTGCGTCAGCTCTTCCGCAGCGGCGGCTTCAATACCCGGGCCTTGATCCCACACTTCAATGATCACCTGCTGCTGGTCCTGCTGCATCTTCACCGCGACTTCGCTGCCTTCCGGGCTGTAGCGCGAGGCGTTTTCCAGCAGATTGCGCAGCATCAGGCGCAGCAGTACCGCTTCACCTTGCTGCGGCACATCGTCGTTCTGCGGCCAGTGCAGGATTTGCTGACGCTGTTGATACAGCTCGGTCATTTCTGGCTCCAGCGGCTGCATGATGTCCTGTTGCCACTGCAACTGCTGATAGTGACCGCCCGCCAGCGCTTGCCCGGCGCGCGATAACATCAACAACTGTTCCACGGTGTGCATCAACTGATCGATACGTTCAATTAGCATCTCGCTCTGCGGCACGTTCTGCTGGTGGAGCAGCTCGAGATGCAGGCGCAATCCGGCCAGCGGCGTGCGCAGCTCGTGCGCCGCATCGGCAGTGAACAGGCGTTCCTGCTGCAACGTGTGATCGAGGCGTGAAAACAGTTGGTTGATCGAGGTGGTTACCGCCACGATCTCATCCATTTCGGAGTAGATCGGCAACGGTGTCAGATTATCCGCTGAACGATGCGCAAGGCTGTCCTGCAGCGATTTCAGCGGACGAATAATCCAGTTAATCGCCCAAAACGACAGCAGTAAGGTAAGGGCGACCATGACTAAGGAAGGCAGCAGCAACGAGGCAATGGCTTCACGGATCTCGTTTTCTACCCGATCGTTACGCGCCTGTGCAGAGAGCGTTTCGTTGACTAAAAAACTGATCTGCTCGCGGCTTTCATGCCACAGCCAGATGGCGCTCATCACCTGACAGGTGAGGAGAATCAGCGCCAGCATAATCAATAACCGCTGACGCATGCTGTTCATTCGCGGATTTCCAGACGGTAACCGACGCCGCGCACGGTTTTGATGCGATCTTTTCCGAGCTTGCGACGCAAATTGTGGATGTGAACTTCGAGAGTGTTGGAGCCGGGATCGTCATTCCAGCTGTAGAGATCCTGTTGCAGCGTTTCGCGGTGTACGTTTTGCCCCACGCGCATCAGTAAGCGGGTGAGCAGTGCGAACTCTTTGGGCGTGATCTCCAGCGGCTGATCTTCCAGCAAAACCTGTTGTGAACTGAGATTGAGCGTCAGATCGCCCTGTTGCAGCAGGTTGTCGCTGTGGCCCTGATAACGGCGGATGAGCGCCCGCACGCGTGCCTGCAGTTCAACCAACGCAAACGGCTTCACCAGATAATCGTCAGCACCGGCATCCAGACCATCAACGCGATCCTCCAGCGCATCGCGCGCCGTGAGGATCAGTACCGGCACCGCAATGCCGTCACGTCGCCATTGTCGCAGCAGTGATGCGCCATCGCGATCCGGCAAGCCGAGATCGAGCACGATCAGGCTGTACTGACCGCTACGCAGCAGCGCGTTGCTCTCTGCGGCGGTACTGGCGCAGTCGATGGCGTAGCCTTGCGAGCTTAACGCCTGCGCAAGGCCCGATTGCAACAGCGCATCATCTTCAACGATTAGCAGTTTCATCAGTTGTTCTTGTTGATATCCGTATAGAGGCGGCTCTCAAAACGTACCAGCGGAATGCGGCGCGTTTTCTGATTTTCCGGCGGAACCGCGTAACCGGACAGGAACTGGACAAAGGCGACGCGCGCGCCGCTGGAGGTGGTGATGAATCCTGCCAGATTATAGACGCCCTGCAGCGAACCGGTTTTCGCCGAGACTTTGCCATCCAGCCCTGCTTCATGCAGACCGCCGCGATATTGCAGCGTGCCGTCATAACCAGCCAGCGGCAGCATCGAAATGTAATTCAGCGTCGAATCATTTTTCGCAATGTATTGCAGCACTTGCATCATGGTCTCTGGCGCGATCAGGTCATGACGCGACAGTCCGGAACCATCAACCTGAATGCTGTTGCCGAGATCGACCCCGGCTTTTTCGCGCAGAATACGACGTACCGCATCTGAACCCGCGCGGAAGGTGCCCGGCACATTGAAGTAATGATGGCCGATGGTGCGGAACACGGTGTCGGCAATCATGTTGTCCGACTTCTTCAGCATAGTGTGCAGCAGCGTGTGCAGCGGCGCTGATTGCGTTGAAGCCAACACGGTACCCGGCGACGTCACTTGCGCCTGGCGAACCAGATGACCGCTGTAATCAATATCGGCGGCGCGCAGCTCGGCTTTAAGTATCTCACCGGCCCACGCAGCACCATCCTGCACGGCAAAGGCCAGCGGCAGCGGCTCTGAACGTTGACGCATGCAGCCGGTTAAGGTGTAACGATTGAGCTCGCCTGGCACCACATCCAGCTCGCAATATTGTCCGTCACCGCTGTTGCGGCCAATGGTGCGCACCTGACTGAACATGTGGGCCGGATAATAGGAGGCGATACGCACAAAGGCGTTTTCGCCCGGTGTATTGGCGCTATACAGCGACACGGAGAAACAGTTTTTATCGACGATGGCCGCTGCCGGTGGCGCACTGAAGCACTGCGTCAAATCGTTCCACGGCCAGCCTGGCGCCATATCGTGGCTGGCGAACACCGAGGTGTCGATCACCAGATTGCCCTTAATATGGGTGATGCCCTGCTTTTTCAGCGCCGTGACCATGTTGCGCAGATCCTGGCGGCTCAGCGTAGGATCGCCGCCAAATCGTGCCACTAAATCGCCATTCAGGGTGCCATCATTGACCGCTCCTTTGGTTTCCATGGTGGTCTGGAAACGAAAATCGGGCCCGAGCTCTAATAAAGCCGCCAGCGCTGTCACCACTTTCATGGTGCTGGCCGGTAACGCCATCTGTTTGCCGTGATAATCGATTATCGGGGTGGATGCGCCCACTTTTTGTACCATCAGCGCCAGGTTTGCGCCGTCTGGCAAATACTGCATGTATTCTTCAACGGGAGCTGCTTGTGCCTGCAGCATAAACGCACAGGTTAATCCGGTAACAAGTCGTGAAAATCGCATAATCTCGCGGTAACTGACGGGTGAGGGCGTCAATACTACGTCCCCGGACGGTGCAAAGTAAACGATGACCCACAGGGAACTCTGGGGTAAAATACGTATCAAAATGCAAAACCGAACCTGACCCGGAAAGCTTTCCGGGTCAGGCTTCTTTTGCTTGTGAAAAGAGGTAACGCGCTGCAGAAGCTGTTTTCTGCTGTCACCGGTCAGGATGACGCCGTTAACCAGGATAGATGACGAGGAGCCAAAATGAATCAGATTCCGATGACGTTGAAAGGCGCTGAGAAGCTGCGCGAAGAGCTGAACGAACTGAAAACTGTGAAGCGTCCGCGCATCATCGCCTCCATCGCCACAGCCCGTGAGCACGGCGATTTGAAAGAGAATGCCGAATATCATGCGGCTCGCGAAGAACAGGGTTTCTGCGAGGGGCGTATTCAGGAGATTGAAGCCAAGCTTTCCAATGCGCAAGTCATTGATGTGACTGCCATGCCGAAAACCGGTCGCGTGATTTTTGGCGCTACCGTGACCATCCTCAATGTGGATACGGATGAAGAATTCACCTACCGCATCGTGGGTGACGATGAAGCTGACTTCAAGCAGAACCTGATTTCAGTGAATTCGCCGATGGCGCGTGGATTGGTTGGAAAATCAGCCGACGATGTCGCGATTGTGAAAACCCCAGGCGGGGATGTGGAATATGAAGTCCTGAAGGTGGAATACCTTTAAGATATTGCTACGCTTTGCAATATGTCGCTGCATTTTGTAAAGAAAGGAAAAAGGCCGCATTGCGGCCTTTTATCACATGCAGGAGCGTGGCACTTTCTTTGCCCGTCGCCGCCTTTAAAGGCATGATTAACGCGGAAGAGTAATTTTACGCTCTTTGGCAGGGCGATACAGCACCAGCGTGTTGCCGATTACCTGTACGTTGCCTGCTTTAGTTTCACGCACGATAGCGTCCACGATCAGCTGCTTAGTTTCACGATCTTCCGAGGCAATTTTTACCTTGATCAATTCGTGATGTTCGAGCGCCAGTTCGATTTCGGCAAGCACGCCTTCGGTAAGGCCATTTCCGCCAAGCATGACAACCGGCTTAAGCGGATGGGCAAGACCTTTCAAGTGCTGTTTTTGTTTGGTACTCAGATTCATCGTATTTTTTGCTTACTCAGGGATTGAAAACGGTTCATTCTACCGCCATCTCGGGTATATCGCCAAATCAACGCGACCATTGCGTGCTGATTTATCGCTACGATGACGATTTAATTGGAAAAATTATGACGGGTAAAAAGCGTTCGGCCAGTTCCAGTCGCTGGCTACAGGAACACTTTAGCGATAAATATGTGCTGCAGGCACAGAAAAAAGGGTTACGTTCGCGTGCCTGGTTTAAACTTGAAGAAATTCAGCAGGGTGACAAGATTTTCAAACCCGGGATGACGGTTGTTGATCTCGGTGCGGCACCCGGCGGCTGGTCGCAATATGTGGTTCAGCTTATCGGATCAAGTGGTCGTATCATCGCCTGCGATCTGTTACCAATGGATCCGATTGTCGGCGTTGACTTTTTGCAGGGCGATTTTCGTGATGAGGCGGTACTTAACGCCTTACTGGAGCGCGTTGGCGACCAAAAGGTGCAGGTGGTGATGTCTGATATGGCACCCAACATGAGCGGTACACCTGCGGTTGATATTCCACGTTCGATGTATTTGGTAGAATTGGCGCTGGAAATGTGTCGGGATATCCTGGCCCCAGGCGGCAGTTTTGTCGTGAAAGTGTTTCAGGGAGATGGCTTCGATGAATACCTGCGGGAAATTCGCTCCCTGTTTACGAAAGTAAAAATTCGTAAGCCGGACGCTTCGCGATTACGTTCGCGCGAAGTGTACATTGTGGCGACGGGGCGCAAACTTTAGCCCGAATTGCCGGAATCAAAGCAAGACGACCAATGCGTTTACTCTGATGTGTAATTCTGAGTTTCAGGGTAAACAAGCAAAATCATCCGCACTGCGATTCCAGGTATGAAGGATCTATAGTACCCTACGCTGTCTGTTAACATCGTTGTAATATGAGGTTAATCCCTTGAGTGACATGGCGAAAAACCTGATTCTCTGGTTAGTCATCGCGGTCGTGCTGATGTCTGTATTCCAGAGCTTTGGGCCCAGCGAGTCGAATGGCCGTAGGGTTGATTATTCAACTTTCCTATCGGAAGTGAACCAAGATCAGGTCCGCGAGGCACGAATTAACGGGCGTGAGATTAACGTTGTCAAAAAAGACAGCAATAAATACACCACCTATATCCCCGTCAACGATCCTAAGTTACTCGATAACCTGTTGACCAAAAACGTCAAAGTCGTTGGCGAACCGCCTGAAGAACCAAGCCTGCTGGCTTCCATCTTCATCTCATGGTTCCCAATGCTGCTGCTGATTGGCGTGTGGATCTTCTTTATGCGGCAGATGCAGGGCGGCGGCGGCAAGGGCGCGATGTCCTTCGGCAAGAGCAAAGCCCGCATGCTGACCGAAGATCAGATCAAAACCACTTTTGCTGACGTGGCCGGTTGTGATGAGGCCAAAGAAGAAGTTGGTGAGCTGGTTGAGTATCTACGTGAGCCGAGCCGTTTCCAGAAGCTGGGCGGTAAAATTCCGAAAGGCGTCCTGATGGTCGGCCCTCCGGGTACCGGTAAAACGCTGCTGGCGAAAGCGATTGCTGGTGAAGCGAAAGTCCCGTTCTTTACCATTTCCGGTTCTGACTTCGTGGAAATGTTTGTCGGTGTCGGTGCATCTCGTGTGCGTGACATGTTCGAACAAGCGAAGAAAGCGGCACCGTGCATCATCTTTATCGATGAAATCGATGCGGTTGGCCGTCAGCGTGGCGCCGGTTTAGGCGGTGGTCACGATGAACGTGAACAAACGCTGAACCAGATGCTGGTTGAGATGGATGGCTTTGAAGGTAATGAAGGCATCATCGTTATCGCGGCAACTAACCGTCCAGATGTTCTTGACCCGGCGCTGCTGCGTCCAGGCCGCTTCGACCGTCAGGTTGTGGTGGGTCTGCCAGACGTGCGTGGTCGTGAGCAGATTCTGAAAGTCCATATGCGTCGTGTGCCGCTGGCAACCGATATGGATCCATCAGTTATCGCACGTGGTACGCCTGGTTTCTCCGGTGCGGATTTGGCTAACCTGGTCAACGAAGCTGCGCTGTTTGCTGCTCGCGGCAACAAGCGTGTTGTTTCGATGGTTGAGTTTGAAAAAGCCAAAGACAAAATCATGATGGGTGCGGAACGTCGCTCCATGGTGATGACCGAAGAGCAGAAAGAATCGACGGCTTATCATGAAGCGGGTCACGCGATCGTGGGCACGCTGGTTCCGGGTTACGATCCGGTGCACAAGGTCACCATCATTCCGCGTGGTCGTGCTCTGGGTGTGGCTTTCTTCTTGCCAGTAGGCGATGAGATCAGTGCCAACCGTCAGAAGCTGGAAAGCCGTATTTCTGTGGCTTACGGCGGACGTCTGGCGGAAGAGATCATTTATGGTCCGGACTATGTTTCTACCGGTGCTTCATCTGACATCAAAATGGCGACCAGCGTAGCACGCAACATGGTTACGCAGTGGGGCTTCTCTGAGAAGCTGGGTCCATTGCTTTACGCTGAAGAAGAGGGCGAAGTGTTCCTCGGTCGCTCAGTGGCGAAAGCAAAACACATGTCAGATGAAACGGCGCGCATTATCGATCAGGAAGTTAAACACCTTATCGATACCAACTATCAGCGTGCACGCCGTATTCTGAATGAAAACATGGACATCCTTCACGCGATGAAAGACGCGCTGATGAAGTATGAGACCATCGATGCACCGCAGATCAGCGATCTGATGGCACGCCGCGAAGTGCGTCCACCAGCAGGTTGGGAAGAGGCGAAAGTTGCTGTGGGTAACGGCGACTCTACGCAGGCTCCACGTCCTGTTGATGACCCGAAAACGCCGGGTTCAGACAAGATCATGTGATGGCATTCTGGCGGGATGCGTTGCTCACCGCCAGTTCTCCCTCCCGCAATACTTGTTACAATGCAAACCCCGGCCAGTCCGGGGTTTTTTACATTCCGTGATTCAGTGATTCCTCAAGGAGATTCTCGCCATGAAGTTGTTCGCCCGTGATTCCCATCTCGATCTCTCTTTTCCCCATGTGATGGGTATTTTGAATGTCACGCCGGACTCTTTCTCTGATGGTGGAAGTCACAACACGCTGGTCGATGCGCTGACGCACACCAATGAAATGGTGAATGCCGGTGCCACCATTATTGATGTGGGCGGTGAATCAACGCGTCCGGGCGCTGATGAAGTTAGCGTGGAAGAGGAGCTGGCACGCGTTATTCCGGTGGTGGAAGCCATCGCGCAGCGTTTTGAGGTGTGGATTTCGGTCGATACTTCCAAGTCAGAAGTGATCCGTGAAGCGGCGCGAGTGGGTGCTCACATTATCAATGACATTCGTTCTTTGTCCGAACCGGGCGCGCTGGCGGCGGCGGCAGAAACAGGCTTGCCGGTGTGTCTGATGCATATGCAAGGAGAACCGCGCACCATGCAGCAGGCACCGGAATATAGCCACATCGTGAGCGAAGTGGATGCTTACTTCGCTGCACAGATTGCGCGATGTGAAGCAGCCGGCATCAAAAAAGATAATCTGATGCTCGATCCTGGCTTCGGTTTCGGTAAGAATCTCAGCCACAACTATGAACTGCTGGCCAACCTCAGCCATTTCCACCACTACGGCTTACCGCTGTTGGTAGGAATGTCACGCAAGTCGATGGTTGGGCAGTTGCTAAATGTCGGTCCGGCCCAGCGTCTGACCGGAAGCCTCAGCTGTGCGGTGATTGCCGCCATGCAAGGGGCGCAAATTATTCGCGTGCATGATGTGAAAGAGACTGTCGAAGCGATGCGCGTCGTCGAAGCGACACGGAGAGCAAAAGGATAAAGCATGAGTAATCGTAAATATTTCGGTACAGATGGGATTCGCGGCAAAGTCGGTGAAGCACCGATTACCCCTGATTTTGTCCTCAAGTTGGGCTGGGCGGCGGGTAAGGTGCTGGCGCGCCAGGGTTCACGCAAAGTATTGATTGGTAAAGATACGCGTATTTCAGGCTATATGCTGGAATCGGCACTGGAAGCTGGCCTGGCGGCGGCGGGATTGTCGGCGGCTTTCACCGGCCCGATGCCGACACCTGCAATTGCTTATCTGACCCGCACTTTCCGCGCGGAAGCGGGTATTGTGATTTCAGCTTCTCATAATCCCTTTGACGACAATGGCATCAAATTCTTCTCGGCTGAAGGTACCAAGCTGCCAGATGAAGTTGAAGAAGCGATCGAACTGGAGATGGAAAAGCCGATCACCTGCGTAGAGTCGGCTGAACTGGGCCGTGCCAGTCGCATTGTCGATGCTGCTGGTCGTTACATCGAATTCTGCAAAGGGACTTTCCCAAGCGAGCTGAGCCTGAATGGGCTAAAGATTGTGGTCGATTGTGCGAATGGCGCGACGTATCACATTGCGCCTAATGTGCTGCGTGAGCTGGGTGCGAATGTGATTGCTATCGGCGTGCAGCCGGATGGCATGAACATCAACAAAGATTGCGGTGCGACCGATCTGCGTTTGCTGCAGCATCGCGTGTTGGAAGAGAAGGCCGATCTCGGACTGGCGTACGACGGTGATGGCGACCGCATCATGATGGTTGACCATTTAGGTCACAAAGTCGATGGCGATCAAATTCTCTACATCATTGCGCGTGAAGGGCTGCGTCAGGGCCAGCTGCGCGGTGGCGTGGTGGGCACGTTAATGAGCAACATGGGTCTGGAACTGGCACTGAAACAGCTGGGTATTCCGTTTACCCGTGCGAAAGTGGGCGACCGCTATGTGCTGGAAAAAATGCAGGAGAAGGGCTGGCGTCTAGGAGCGGAAAACTCCGGTCACGTCATTCTGCTGGATAAAACCACCACCGGCGACGGCATCGTAGCAAGTTTGCAAGTGCTTACTGCAATCGTACGCAACCATATGACGCTACATGACCTGTGCAGCGGCATGAAAATGCTGCCGCAGATTCTGGTCAATATGCGCTTCGCTGGCGAGCACGATCCGCTGGAAAGCGAAAGCGTGAAAGCTGTGACTTCGGAAGCTGAAAAAACGCTGGCGGGACGCGGTCGCGTGTTGCTGCGCAAATCCGGCACTGAACCCCTGATTCGTGTGATGGTGGAAGGTGAAGATGAGGCGCAGGTCAGTGCGCTGGCGCATAAAATCGCGGATGCAGTAAAAGCGGTGTAAGTTTTCAGGCGGGGAGTTTTTAAACTTTCCGCCTGCAAAATCACCGGGATGGTGCTTTTTTCCGCAATCGAAAGCGATGGTGAAAATTGCACTTGCAGAGGTATGTGCCTTTGGTTAGTATTCACACCCGCTTCTGATGGGTGATGACGAGACTCCCCATCGATATTGGTTGAAGCTTTAACTGTGCAGATAACGCGCAAGGAAACAGGTTGATTATGTACGAAGCTCTGTTAGTTGTTTTCCTTATTGTAGCGATTGGCCTCGTGGGTTTGATCATGCTGCAGCAAGGCAAAGGCGCTGATATGGGAGCCTCATTCGGTGCAGGCGCTTCTGGTACGCTGTTTGGTTCAAATGGGTCTGGCAACTTTATGACTCGTATGACCGCGGTACTGGCTACGCTGTTCTTCATCATCAGCCTGGTTCTGGGTAACCTGAACAGTAATAAAACAGCCAAAGGTAGCGAGTGGGATAACCTCACTGCGCCGGCGCAGTCTGAACAGCAGACTCAGCCAGCTAAACCGGCAACACCGGGCAATGATATCCCGCAGTAAGATCGTCAACGCTGTAGTGCGATAAAACAACGTCGCAGTCTAGTGATGTACCGAGGTGGTGAAATTGGTAGACACGCTACCTTGAGGTGGTAGTGCTCGAAAGGGCTTACGGGTTCAAGTCCCGTCCTCGGTACCAAATCTCAGTTTAACTTGCATTTTTTGCAAGGTCGGCGTATTATTCGCCACGTTTTCGGACGCGGGGTGGAGCAGCCTGGTAGCTCGTCGGGCTCATAACCCGAAGGTCGTCGGTTCAAATCCGGCCCCCGCAACCACTTTCCCTTAGAGTTCTTTTTCAAATATACTGTATGCATCGACGGACGCAATCTCAGTGATTTTTGAAAAAAATTCTTTTGGATTGTGCTCCGAAGCCGCTATGCGGCGTACAGGGTCCAGTCACAAAAAGCCCCGAATATTCGGGGTTTTTTGTTATCAGGAAATCGAAACACTGGGCTATAGGCCCTTTTTTTATGTCTTGGGGGTGGGCTTGTCCACATTAGAGCAAAAATTGACAGAGTTGATCTCTGCTCCAGTAGAAGCGCTTGGCTACGAATTAGTCGGTATTGAGTTTATTCGTGGTCGCACATCAACCCTGCGCATCTATATTGATAGTGAAGAGGGTATCAATGTTGATGATTGCGCCGATGTTAGCCACCAGGTTAGCGCAGTAATGGATGTGGAAGATCCAATTACCGTGGCTTACAACCTTGAAGTTTCCTCGCCGGGTCTCGAACGTCCTCTTTTCACTGCTGAACACTATGCACGTTTTGTCGGTGACGAGGTGAGCCTGGTACTACGCATGGCCGTACAAAACCGCCGTAAATGGCAGGGTATCATCAAGTCTGTTGAAGGCGAGATGATCACGGTGACCGTTGAGGGTAACGATGAAGTGTTCGCGCTGAGCAACATTCAGAAAGCGAACCTGGTCCCCCACTTTTAAAAGTCCGGATTGAGGCTAACCAGGATGAACAAAGAGATCTTAGCTGTAGTAGAAGCCGTTTCTAACGAAAAAGCCCTGCCGCGTGAGAAAATCTTCGAAGCGCTGGAGAGCGCTTTGGCCACTGCGACCAAAAAGAAGTATGAGCAAGAGATCGAAGTGCGTGTCAGCATCGATCGCCGCAGCGGCGATTTCGACACCTTCCGTCGCTGGCAGATTGTAGAAGAAGTCACGCAGCCGACTCGCGAGATCACGCTGGATGCAGCCCGTTATGAAGACGAAGCGTTCAATCTGGGCGAATTTGTCGAAGATCAGATTGAATCTGTCACCTTCGACCGTATCACCACCCAAACTGCTAAGCAGGTTATCGTACAAAAAGTACGTGAAGCTGAGCGCGCAATGGTGGTTGATCAGTTCCGTCAGCACGAAGGCGAAATCATCACTGGCGTGGTGAAGAAAGTGAACCGTGACAACATTTCACTGGACCTCGGCAGCAATGCTGAAGCGGTGATTTTGCGTGAAGACATGCTGCCGCGTGAAAACTTCCGTCCAGGTGACCGTATCCGCGGTGTGCTGTATGCCGTTCGCCCTGAAGCGCGTGGCGCGCAGCTGTTCGTCACCCGTTCTAAACCAGAAATGCTGATCGAGTTGTTCCGCATTGAGGTGCCAGAAATTGGCGAAGAAGTTATCGAGATCAAAGCGGCAGCGCGCGATCCGGGTTCACGCGCCAAAATCGCGGTGAAGACCAACGATAAACGTATTGATCCAGTGGGCGCTTGCGTCGGTATGCGCGGTGCGCGTGTCCAGGCGGTTTCGAGCGAGCTGGGTGGCGAGCGTATCGACATTGTGCTGTGGGACGACAACCCGGCGCAGTTCGTTATCAACGCTATGGCGCCAGCCGATGTGGCGTCAATTGTGGTGGATGAAGACAATCACACCATGGATATCGCTGTTGAAGCCGGCAATCTGGCTCAGGCGATCGGCCGTAACGGCCAAAACGTGCGTCTGGCTTCCCAACTGAGCGGTTGGGAACTAAACGTGATGACCGTCGATGATCTGCAGGCTAAGCACCAAGCTGAAGCCCATGCAGCGATCGATATGTTCACCAAACATCTCGACATCGACGAAGAGTTCGCCACCATTCTGGTGGAAGAGGGCTTCTCTTCGCTGGAAGAATTGGCTTATGTGCCAATCAACGAGCTGCTGGAAATCGACGGCCTCGATGAAGAGACCATTGAAGCCCTGCGTGAACGAGCAAAAAATGCGTTAACCACCCTGGCATTAGCGAAAGAAGAGAGCCTTGGTAATCAGGAGCCCGCTGAGGATCTTCTGAATCTTGAGGGCTTGGATCGTGCGCTGGCGTATCGCCTGGCGTCGAAAGGCGTTTGCACGCTGGAAGATCTCGCTGAGCAAGGTGTTGACGATCTGACAGATATTGAAGGGCTGGATGACGAGAAAGCCGGTGCGCTGATTATGGCTGCACGTAATATCTGCTGGTTCGGCGATGACGCGTAATAACAGGAAGGAACAGCATGACAGATGTAACCGTAAAATCGCTGGCCGCCGAAATTCAGACCCCGGTCGATCGCCTGGTACAGCAATTTGCTGATGCAGGGATTCGTAAGTCTGAAAACGATGCGGTATCCCAGCAAGAGAAAGAAACCTTACTGTCTCACCTGAATCGTGAGCACGGTCAGACCGGTTCAAGCAAGCTGACTTTGCAGCGCAAGACGCGCAGCACCTTGAATATTCCCGTCACCGGGGGTAAAAGTAAGTCGGTACAAATCGAAGTCCGCAAAAAGCGCACATACGTGAAAGGCGATGCAGAGTCTGAGCAAGCTCAGGCAGAAGCGGAAGCCGAGGCGCAGCGTGAAGCGGAAGAGCAGGCGCGTCGCGAGGCGGAAGAACAAGCCCGTCGCGAAGCTGAACAGAAAGCGCAACGTGAAGCCGAAGACAAAGCCAAGCGCGAAGCCGCTGACAAGGCTAAACGTGAAGCAGCGGAAAAAGAGAAATTGACTAATCAACCTACCGATGTAGTAGCCAAGGCTGCGCAATCTGATAAAGCCCGTCGTGAAGCAGAAGCTGCCGAACTGAAACGTAAAGCAGAAGAAGAAGCACGCCGTAAGCTGGAAGAAGATGCGCGCCGCGTGGCTGAAGAAGCCCGCCGCCTGGCTGAAGAGAAAGGCGCTGAATGGGCAAAACCTGAAGAAGAGGATAAGGGCGACTATCACGTCACTACCTCTACTCACGCCCGTCAGGCAGAAGACGAGAACGATCGCCAGGTAGAAGCTGGCCGTGCACGTGCTCGCACCACCAAAGCGGCTCGTCCGGTTAAGAAAGGCAACAAGCATTCTGAAGCTAAAACCGATCGCGAAGAAGCGCGTGCTCAGGTGCGTGGCGGCAAAGGCGGTAAGCATCGTAAGCCAAGCACCCTGCAGCAGGGCTTTAACAAGCCGGCTCAGGCGGTTAACCGCGATGTTGTCATCGGTGAAACCATCACCGTTGCTGAACTGGCCAACAAAATGGCGATCAAAGGTTCTCTGGTCGTTAAAGCGATGATGAAGATGGGCGCCATGGCGACCATTAACCAGGTTATCGATCAAGAAACCGCTCAGATGGTTGCGGAAGAGATGGGTCACAAAGTGATCCTGCGCCGCGAGAATGAGCTGGAAGAAGCGGTAATGGACGATCGTGACACCGATGCTGCGCAGGAAAGCCGTGCGCCAGTCGTCACCATCATGGGTCACGTTGACCACGGTAAAACCTCGCTGCTTGACTACATTCGTTCAACGAAAGTGGCATCAGGCGAAGCGGGCGGTATTACCCAGCATATTGGTGCTTACCACGTTGAAACTGACAACGGTATGATCACCTTCCTCGATACCCCGGGACACGCCGCGTTTACCGCAATGCGTGCTCGGGGTGCGCAGGCCACGGATATCGTTATCCTGGTTGTGGCTGCTGACGATGGCGTGATGCCTCAGACCGTTGAAGCTATCCAGCATGCGAAAGCCGCCGGTGTGCCAGTGGTTGTTGCGGTTAACAAAATTGATAAGCCAGATGCTGATCCAGACCGCGTTAAGAACGAACTGACCCAGTACGGAATTCTTCCGGAAGAGTGGGGCGGTGAGAACATGTTCGTTAACGTCTCTGCGAAAGCCGGTACCGGTATCGACGACCTGCTGAATGCGATTCTGCTGCAAGCTGAAGTTCTGGAACTGTCTGCTATCCGTGAAGGTATGGCGAGCGGCGTGGTGATTGAATCGTTCCTCGACAAAGGTCGTGGCCCGGTTGCTACCGTGCTGGTACGTGAAGGTACGCTGAATAAAGGCGATATCGTACTGTGCGGCTTCGAATATGGCCGTGTACGTGCGATGCGTGACGAACTGGGTCGTGAAGTACTGGAAGCGGGTCCATCCATTCCAGTCGAAATCCTCGGTCTGTCCGGTGTGCCGGCTGCGGGTGATGAAGCGACTGTAGTACGTGATGAGAAGAAAGCGCGTGAAGTTGCACTGTATCGTCAGGGCAAATTCCGTGAAGTTAAGCTGGCGCGTCAGCAGAAGTCTAAGTTGGAGAACATGTTCGCCAACATGACTGAAGGCGAAGTGTCTGAGCTGAACATCGTGCTGAAATCTGACGTACAGGGTTCTGTCGAAGCCATCTCTGATTCGCTGCTCAAACTCTCTACCGACGAAGTGAAAGTACGCATTATCGGTTCAGGCGTGGGTGGTATCACCGAAACCGACGCCACGCTGGCTGCAGCATCCAACGCCATCATTCTCGGCTTCAACGTGCGTGCTGATGCATCTGCTCGCCGCGTGATTGACGCTGAAAACGTTGACCTGCGTTACTACTCCGTCATCTATAATCTGATTGACGAAGTTAAAGCTGCGATGAGCGGTATGCTGGCTCCAGAGTTCAAACAGCAGATTATCGGTCTGGCTGCAGTACGTGACGTGTTCAAATCACCGAAATTTGGTGCCATCGCGGGCTGTATGGTCACTGAAGGTATCATCAAACGTCACAACCCAATCCGTGTACTGCGTGACAACGTGGTTATCTATGAAGGCGAGCTGGAATCTCTGCGTCGCTTCAAAGATGACGTCAACGAAGTTCGTAACGGCATGGAATGTGGTATTGGCGTGAAGAACTATAACGACGTTCGCGTTGGCGATATGATCGAAGTGTTCGAAGTGATTGAAATTAAACGCACCATCGATTGATCATCATTTGATGTGTTGCAATTTGGGAGGCCTCTGGCCTCCCGAATTATTTGGGAGAAAGAATAATGGCAAAAGAATTTGGCCGCCAACAGCGCGTTTCTCAGGAGTTGCAGAAAGAGATCGCAATTATCCTGCAGCGCGAAATTAAAGATCCACGTCTCGGTATGATGGTGACGGTTTCGGGCGTCGAAGTGTCGCGCGATCTTGCCTATGCCAAGGTGTTTGTGACCTTTTTGAATGATAAAGATGAAGAAGCAGTGCAAAACGGCCTGAAGGCGCTGAAAGAAGCCTCTGGCTATATCCGCACGCTGGTAGGTAAAGCGATGCGCCTGCGCATCGTGCCGGAGCTAACCTTCTTCTACGACAACTCGCTGATCGAAGGTATGCGCATGTCGAACCTGGTCAGCAACGTTATTAAGAGCGATGTTGAGCGTCGTGGCGATAGCCCGGCGGAAGATGACAAGGAGGACTAATGAGTCGTCCTCGTCGTCGCGGTCGCGACGTCCACGGTGTGTTTCTGCTGGATAAGCACCAAGGCGCATCTTCCAATGATGTGCTGCAGAAAGTAAAACGTCTGTTCAGCGCGAACAAAGCGGGCCACACCGGCGCCCTCGATCCTCTGGCGACCGGCATGCTGCCGGTTTGCCTCGGCGAAGCCACCAAGTTTTCGCAGTATCTGCTCGATTCGGACAAGCGTTATCGCGTCATTGCTCGCCTGGGTGAACGCACCGATACGTCTGATGCCGACGGTAATATTGTTGAGACGCGTCCGATTACTTTTGATCAGGCGGCACTGGATGCAGCGCTGGACTATTTTCGTGGCGACACCATGCAGGTGCCGACCATGTTCTCCGCGCTGAAGTATCAGGGACGCAAGCTGTACGAGTACGCACGTGAAGGCATAACCGTGCCGCGTGAAGCGCGCCCGATCAAAGTGTTTGAGCTGCAGTTTATTCGCTGGGAAGGTGATGAACTGGAGCTGGAGATTCACGTCTCTAAAGGCACTTACATCCGCACTATCATCGACGATCTCGGTGAACGGCTTGGCTGCGGTGCGCACGTTATCATGCTGCGTCGTCTGCAGGTGGCGCGTTATCCGATCGAAAGAATGGTGACGCTGGAGCAGCTGCAGGAAGTGGCGGCCACCGTCAACATGGCGGAAACGCCGGATTACAGTGCGCTCGATGCGTTATTGCTGCCGATGGATAGTCCGGCAGAAGAGTTCCCGATGGTGAATTTGCTGCCTACGGTGGCGGCTTATTTCAAACAAGGTATGCCGGTTCAGGTGGCGGATGCGCCGGAACAAGGATTGGTGCGCGTGACGGAAGGTGATGAGCAAAAATTCATTGGTATGGCCGAAATTGCCGACGATGGGCGCGTGGCGCCGCGTCGTCTGGTGGTAGAATTTCCTGCATAATCAAGCCTCTCGCATTTGACCTAACGGCGCATTTGCGTTGCTATCAGGCGAGGAGTAGAATGGCGCGGCTTTAAAAGCGGGCTGCTGAATTAGAGATCGGCACCCATACATTCATTATCTAACGGAGTTTATTATGTCTCTAAGCGTAGAAGCTAAAGCAGAGATCGTTGCTAAATACGGTCGTGGTACCAACGACAGCGGTTCAACTGAAGTTCAGGTTGCTCTGCTGACTGCTCAGATTAACCACCTGCAGGGTCACTTCTCTGAGCACAAGAAAGATCACCACAGCCGTCGCGGTCTGCTGCGCATGGTATCTCAGCGTCGTAAGCTGCTGGACTACCTGAAGCGTAAAGACGTTGCTCGCTACACCGGTCTGATCGAAAGCCTGGGTCTGCGTCGCTAAGTCTGAAGAATCTGATCAAGGATGTAGCGCATGCACCATGCAAAAAAACGCATCTGACGATCAGATTTGTGCGAGTTTCGCGAAAAGGGGGCCTTTATGGCCCCTTTTTTCGAGCAATCCGCAGCAATCCGGACCAAACTCATGTATTGTTGCAGAGAGTGATCTTTGCTTGCAGAGGTTCGCGCGGCTAATGAGAGGCTTTACCGCATGGGCGGTTAAGGTTGTCATTAGTCGCGAGGATGCAACTGAAGATCGGTAATCCCCGGCGCGCCAGAATGGGCTGCGCCTCTGAATTTAAGGACTTAAATTTTGCTGAACCCGATCGTACGCAAATTCCAATATGGTCAGCATACCGTCACGCTGGAAACCGGCATGATGGCGCGCCAGGCTACCGCTGCAGTAATGGTGAGCATGGATGACACTGCTGTATTCGTTACCGTTGTTGGCCAGAAAAAAACTAAACCAGGTCAGGATTTCTTCCCGCTGACGGTTAACTATCAGGAGCGTACTTACGCTGCTGGTCGTATCCCGGGTAGCTTCTTCCGTCGTGAAGGCCGTCCAAGCGAAGGCGAAACCCTGATCTCACGCCTGATTGACCGTCCAGTTCGTCCGCTGTTCCCGGAAGGCTTCATTAACGAAGTGCAGGTTATTGCAACCGTTGTTTCTGTTAACCCACAGGTTAACCCAGACATCGTTGCGATGATCGGTGCATCCGCTGCGCTGGCTCTGTCAGGTCTGCCGTTCAATGGCCCAATCGGCGCAGCGCGCGTGGGTTATATCAACGATCAGTACGTACTGAACCCAACTGCTGATGAAATCAATGAATCACGTCTGAACCTGGTTGTTGCCGGTACCCAGAACGCGGTGCTGATGGTGGAATCAGAAGCTGACATCCTGACTGAAGAGCAGATGTTGGGCGCTGTGGTATACGGCCACGACCAGCAGCAGATCGTTATCGAAAACATCAATGCGTTGGTTGCCGAAGCGGGTAAACCACGTTGGGATTGGCAGCCACTGCCAACTAACGATGCATTGATCGCACGCGTTACTGCACTGGCAGAAGCAGGCATCAGCGACGCCTATCGCATCACTGATAAGCAAGAGCGTTACACTCAGGTTGGCGCAGTGAAAGACGCGACCATCGCTGCACTGCAGGCTGAAGATGAAACGCTGGATGCTGGCGATATCGCTGACATCGTGCACGATCTCGAGAAGAGCGTTGTTCGTAGCCGCATCATCCGTGGCGAACCGCGTATCGATGGCCGTGAGAAAGATATGATTCGTGGCCTGGATGTGCGCACTGGCGTACTGCCACGCACGCACGGTTCTTCACTGTTTACCCGTGGTGAAACGCAAGCGCTGGTTACCGCAACATTGGGTACCGCACGTGATGCGCAGAATCTGGATGAGTTAATGGGCGAGCGTACCGATAGCTTCCTGTTCCACTACAACTTCCCTCCATACTGCGTGGGCGAAACCGGTATGGTTGGCTCACCGAAGCGTCGTGAAATCGGTCACGGTCGTCTGGCGAAGCGCGGCGTGCTGGCAGTAATGCCTAAGCAAGCGGATTTCCCCTACACCGTGCGTGTGGTTTCAGAGATCACTGAATCTAACGGTTCTTCTTCAATGGCTTCCGTGTGCGGTGCATCTCTGGCACTGATGGACGCTGGCGTACCGATCAAAGCTGCCGTAGCCGGTATTGCGATGGGTCTGGTTAAAGAAGCCGACAACTTTGTGGTTCTGTCTGACATCCTGGGTGACGAAGATCACCTCGGCGATATGGACTTTAAAGTAGCGGGTAGCCGCGATGGTATCACTGCGCTACAGATGGATATCAAAATCGAAGGCATCACCCGCGAAATCATGCAGGTTGCTCTGAACCAAGCGAAGGGTGCGCGTCTGCACATTCTGAGCGTGATGGAACAGGCAATCAGCACGCCGCGTCAGGAAATTTCTGAGTTCGCGCCGCGCATTTACACCATCAAAATCAGTTCAGACAAGATCAAAGATGTCATCGGTAAAGGCGGCTCAGTGATCCGTGCGCTGACCGAAGAAACCGGCACCACCATCGAAATCGAAGATGACGGTACCGTGAAGATTGCTGCTACTGATGGCCTGAAAGCCAAAGAAGCCATTCGTCGTATCGAAGAGATCACTGCTGAGATCGAAGTTGGTCGCGTTTACTCTGGTAAAGTGACACGTATCGTTGATTTCGGTGCCTTCGTGGCAATCGGCGGCGGTAAAGAAGGTTTGGTGCACATCTCTCAGATCGCCGACAAGCGCGTAGAGAAAGTGACCGATTACCTGCAGATGGGCCAGGAAGTTCCAGTGAAAGTCATGGAAGTGGACCGTCAGGGCCGTGTACGCCTGAGCATCAAAGAAGCGACAGAGCAGAAACCAGCGGAAGAAGTTGCTACCGCTGCATCTGATGCATCTGACGCCGAGTAAGCGTTTACCGATTTACCTCTCCCTGTTTTGCGGGGAGAGGTGTTTAGATCATCGCGAGGGCGGGAATCCTTGTGCACAGCAGGAGGATGACAGGATGGTTGTCCCAATGTTTGTATTCGGGAGTGGGAAATGAAGCCTTTTTTGCGCTGGTGTTTTGTTGCGACAGCTATCACGCTGGCAGGATGCAGCAACTCCAATTGGCGTAAGAACGAAGTTCTGGCAGTACCTTTGCAGCCCACACTGCAGCAAGAGGTGATCCTGGCGCGAATGGAACAAATTCTTGCCAGTCGTGCCCTGACCGATGATGAACGCGCACAGCTATTATATGAGCGCGGAGTGTTGTATGATAGTTTGGGTCTGAGGGCATTAGCGCGGAACGATTTTTCGCAAGCGCTGTCCATAAGACCAGATATGCCTGAGGTATTTAACTATCTCGGTATATACTTAACGCAGGCAGGCAACTTTGATGCTGCCTATGAAGCGTTTGATTCTGTACTTGAGCTTGATCCAACTTACAACTATGCGCATTTAAACCGTGGTATCGCCCTCTATTACGGCGGTCGATACAAGTTAGCGCAAGATGATCTGCTGGCGTTTTATCAAGACGATCCTAACGATCCATTCCGCAGCCTTTGGCTCTATCTCGTTGAAAGCGATATGGATGCCGACAAGGCAAAAGTTACGCTGAGACAGCGTCATGACAAAGCGGTTCGCGATCAATGGGGATGGAATATTGTCGAGTTCTACCTTGGCGACATCAGTGAAAAAACGCTGATGGAACGTCTCAAGGCGGACGCAACGGATAACACCTCGCTCGCTGAACATCTCAGTGAAACCAACTTCTATTTAGGTAAGTATTACCTAAGTCTGGGGGAGAAGGACGACGCGAAAGCGTTGTTCAAACTGGCGGTGGCCAACAACGTAAATAACTTTGTTGAGCACCGATACGCATTGTTGGAACTGGCGCAACTCGGCCAGACACAAGACGATTTATCAGAATCTGACCAGCAATAGCTGACGAACTTTTATTGCCTGAATACCTGTAAAGTCATCATCTTCAGAGATGAGGGCTTTTCTGTTCGTCAAAACTTCTAATTTGAGCCGGTTCACACTTTTTGATGAAAATGACTGAAAGTTTTCACGACGAGTTATGTAGACTGGCCGCCGCAATCTAAGAGGCACGTGTACTACATGACTGATATTCAAACCACTTTTGCTGACCTTGGCCTGAACGCCGACATCCTCGAATCACTGAACGGTATGGGCTACGTAAAGCCTTCTCCAATCCAGGCTGAGTGTATTCCTCACCTGCTGGCTGGCCGTGACGTGTTGGGTATGGCGCAGACCGGTAGTGGTAAAACTGCGGCATTCTCACTGCCGCTGCTAAACAACATTGATGCTACTGTTAAAGCACCGCAAATTTTGGTGCTGGCACCTACCCGCGAATTGGCGGTACAGGTTGCTGAAGCCGTCACAGAATTCTCTAAACACATGCGTGGCATTAACGTGGTAGCCCTGTACGGCGGCCAACGTTATGACGTACAGCTGCGCGCACTGCGTCAGGGACCACAAGTTGTTGTCGGTACCCCTGGTCGTCTGCTGGATCACCTGAAGCGTGGCACGTTAGATCTGTCTAACCTGCGCGGTCTGGTGCTGGACGAAGCGGATGAAATGCTGCGTATGGGCTTCATCGAAGACGTTGAAACCATCATGGCGCAGATTCCAGACGGTCATCAGACCGCGCTGTTCTCAGCCACCATGCCAGAAGCGATTCGCCGTATTACCAAGCGTTTCATGAAAGACCCACAGGAAGTGCGCATCCAGTCAAGCCTGACTACGCGCCCGGACATTTCTCAGTCTTACTGGACCGCTTACGGCCGTAAAACTGATGCGCTGGTTCGTTTCCTGGAAGCGGAAGATTTCGATGCAGCCATCATCTTCGTGCGTACCAAAAATGCCACGCTGGAAGTGGCCGAAGCGCTGGAGCGCAGCGGTTATAACAGCGCAGCACTGAACGGCGACATGAACCAGGCACTGCGTGAGCAGACGCTGGAGCGTTTGAAAGATGGTCGTCTCGACATCCTGATCGCGACCGACGTTGCAGCACGTGGCCTGGACGTTGAGCGTATCAGTCTGGTCGTAAACTTTGATATCCCGATGGATGCAGAGTCTTACGTTCACCGTATCGGTCGTACCGGCCGTGCTGGTCGTGCAGGTCGTGCGTTGCTGTTCGTTGAGAACCGCGAGCGTCGTCTGCTGCGCAACATCGAACGCACCATGAAGCTGACCATTCCAGAAGTTGAGCTGCCGAACGCAGAACTGCTGGGTGAGCGTCGTCTGGCTAAGTTCGCGGCTAAAGTACAGCAGCAGCTGGAAAGCAGCGATCTGGATCAGTACCGCGCACTGCTGAGCAAAATGCAGCCGGGCGAAGATCTGGATATCGAAACGCTGGCCGCAGCACTGCTGAAAATGGCTCAAGGCGAACGTCCACTGATTCTGCCACCAGAAGCACCGCGTCCAGCACGTCGCGAGTTCAGCGATCGTCCTGACCGTGGTGAGCGTCGCGATTCACGTGATTCTCGTGGTCCACGCGAAAGCCGTGACAGCCGCGATGGCGATCGTCCACGTCGTGAACGTCGTGACGTTGGCGAAATGCAGCTGTATCGCATTGAAGTGGGCCGTGATGATGGTGTTGAAGTTCGTCACATCGTTGGCGCGATCGCTAACGAAGGCGACATCAGCAGCCGTTACATCGGTAACATCAAGCTGTTTGGTACTCACTCAACCATCGAGCTGCCGAAAGGCATGCCGGGCGAAGTGCTGCAGCACTTTACTCGTACGCGTATTCTGAACAAACCGATGAATATGCAGCTGATGGGTGATGCGCCAGTGCACGAGCGCAGCGAACGTCGTCCATCTGCTGGTGGCGAACGTCGTGGCAATGGCGCACCGCGCGGTGATGGTGCTCCACGTGGCGAAGGCGCTCCACGTCGCTTCTCCGAACGTCGTGAAGGTGGCCGTGAAGGCGGACGCTTCAGCCGTGAAGGTGGTCGTGGCCCGCGTCCAGAAGGCGCTGCTGCACCACGTCGTCGTGACGCATAAGCGATAAACGCGAAAAGTAAAAAGGGACGCTAACGCGTCCCTTTTTTTATGCGCGTGGAAGGTAAATTTTACACGCCACCAGCAATCAGCACGCGTTCACCGCTAACGTAAGCTGACTCTTCTGACGCCAGAAACAGCGCCACCTGCGCCACATCTTCCGGCAAGCCAAAGCGTCCGAGCGGCGTTGCCGCTATCAGCTGTGCTTTCAACTCCGGGTGCATCTTCTTCGCCGCCAGCAAACCTTCGGTCAAAATAATGCCGGGTGCTAACGCATTGACGCGAATATTACGTGGCCCAAGCTCGCGTGCGAGGCCCTGCGTTAAGGTATCGATCGCGCCTTTGGTTGCTGCCCAAAGCACCGAGCCGGGCGTGCTGCGTTGGCTATTTAAAGCGCTAAGGTTGATGATGGAACCGCCGCGTGCGGGGAAATGTTTTGCCGCCTGCTGACACACCAGCAAGGTACCCAGCAGATTCACATTCAGCTGCTGCTGCATCTTGCTGAGGCTAAGCTCGGCAAAGTCACCGTGGTGAAAAATCCCGGCGTTATTCACCACAATGTCGGGCGCGCCAAACTGCTCAATGCTGCTAGCGAACAAGCGCTGCACATCGGCCTCGCGTGAAATATCAGCCTGTACGGCGATGGCGTCGCTACCCAGCGCCTTAATGTCGGTCACCACATCCGCCGCACCCACTTCGTCCTGAAGATAATTCACCACTACCCGAGCACCGGCCGCCGCGAAAGTCATGGCGATGGCGGCACCAATGCCTTTCGAAGCGCCCGTCACCAGCGCAATTTTGCCTTCAAGTGTTTTCATCGTGTCTCTCCACCTGAGATTTCGGGGAAAATAAAGCATGCGCTGTCCATACAATCGGGTGGTAGCGCAATCCTGCAAGCTTCTTGCACGATCCTGCAAATCTGCTTTTCAAGGACTAGTCGCAGCGCCAACCACAAGCGAGAATATCAAATCAGTGATTTCTTACCGCGGAGCACCGAGCGCATGATTCATCAGGAACAATGGCAGCAGTTGGTGGCAATTATTGCTCGCCACGCACCGCAGGATGGTCGTCACTATTGCCCAATCGATTTTCTCTCTTTCGGCCGCAGTTCTCAGCCCACCAGTTTGGCGCATGTGGCGACCTGGGCGAGCTTTGCCCTGATCGCGCAGGGGCAAAAAGCGCTGCGCATGGGTGATGAAGTGATGCATTACGGGCCGGGCGATTTACTGTTGGTGACGCTTGATATGCCGGTGCAATCCTGCGTGGTCATGGCAACGCCAGAGAAACCGAATCTAGGTGTGGGCATCACCATTAACGAAACGCGTCTGATGCGTTATCTGGAACACTTTCCGCACCATCAACTCGGCAGCACGGCGGTGAGCGAGCGCGGTATCGCCGTGCATAAAGTCGCGCCCCCGTTGGTGGATGCGGTGATGCGTTTAGTCGAATTGCTGGATCACCCGCAGGACATAGCCGCGCTGGCACCGTTGATTGAGCAGGAGATTTTCTATCGTTTGCTGACTGGACCCGAAGGGCCGCGCATTCTCAACATGGCGTTGACGGAACGGCCAGGCAACAAAGTGGCGCGCGCCGCGCGTTGGCTACGCGAAAACTTTCATCAGCCGTTGAAAATGGATTTTCTGGCGAGCAGCGTAGGGATGAGTATTTCGTCGCTGCATCATCACTTTAAAGCGGTAACGGCGATGACGCCGATGCAGTATCAAAAGCAGCTGCGGCTCAACGAGGCGCGGCGTTTGATGTTGATTGAGAAGCTGGATGCCGGCACGGCGGGTTATCGGGTGGGTTATCAAAGTGCTTCGCAGTTCAGTCGCGAATACAGCCGTTTTCACGGTCAGTCACCGGCGCGAGACGTGCGAACCATTGCGGTGGGCCCAGAGTGGTTAAACCCACCGCAATGAGGTTTACAGCGTGCTCGCTGCTTCCATTGCCAGCGCGAAGGAGCGCAGACGCGCCTGCGAATCGTAAATCTGGCCGTTAACCATAATTTCATCCGCCTGGGTTTCACGCATCAGCGCTGCGAGGCCGCTGCGGACTTTATCGCTATCGCCGACAATCGACATGCTGAGTGCCTGCTGCACGCCATATTGCTCGGACGGCGACCACAGATTATCCATGTTCTCCACCGGCGCAGGTAGCGGACCCGGTTTGCCGCGACGCAGGTTAATAAACTGCTGCTGCATCGAGGTGAACAGGAAGCGAGCGTCACGTTCGCTATCGGCTGCAACGACGTTGACGCACACCATCGCATACGGCTTCGCCAGACGCGCGGAAGGTTTGAATTTCTCACGATAGAGATGCAGCGCCTGGAACAGCAGATCCGGCGCGAAATGCGAGGCAAATGCAAACGGCAAACCCAGCTGAGCGGCCAGTTGCGCGCTGTACAGGCTGGAACCGAGCAGCCACACCGGAATTTTCAATCCTAAACCTGGAACCGGTTGTACTGGCGGATGTTCTCCCTCTTCGGCGTCAAACCAGCGAATCAGTTCAGAGACATCTTCCGGAAAACTATCTGCCTGGCCGCTGGAAAGATGACGACGCAACGCCAGCATGGTGCGTTGGTCGGAACCCGGCGCGCGGCCCAGTCCCAAATCGATGCGCCCAGGATAGAGTGACTCGAGGGTACCAAACTGTTCGGCGATCATCAGCGGCGCGTGATTGGGCAGCATAATGCCGCCTGAACCGAGGCGCAGCGTTTCGGTATTAGCCGCTAAATAGCCAATCAGCACTGACGTCGCGGCGCTGGCAATCCCCGTCATATTATGGTGTTCCGCCAGCCAGTAGCGGTGAAAGCCCAATGCTTCGGACTGACGGGCCAGTGCCAGCGAATTATGGAACGCGTCGCGTGCAGTGGAACCTTGTGGAATAGGGGCCAGATCCAACACGGACAGGCGAACAGTTTTTTTCTCAGACATGGGCACTCCAAATAGGGATGGCGCAGGTGTTTAGTCGGACCTGCGCTTGTGAGTATTACTCATCGTTACCTATATTAAAACTGCTAATAACAGCAGGAATATAGCCGGAATGTGCCTTTACCTGCCGCCTTCCAGTGCCATTCCCGCCAGGCGACGCCAATAACCATTACAATCACTGCCGCGCGCCATCATTAGCGGCGCCTGACCGGCTTCGTTGGCGCGGAAGCGATCCACTTCGGCGAGCGTACTTTCGCCCTGGGGCGACAAACGCACAATGTCGATCCAGTTATGCATGCCGCTCAGGTCATTGCCGAGGTTGTAGCAATAGCCGCTCATGGTCTGAATGCCGTTGAGCACAAACACCTGCTGGCCTTCCTGCGAGAGCACGCGGCGGCCGGTTGGGTAATTGATGCAGCAGGTTTGGCAATCATCTTTGCCACGATTCTCAGCGCGTGCGGTAAAGCAGCGTGCTGACAGCGCCAGCGGCAGATGACCATAGCCAAGCACTTCCACCTCAAATTGTTCGCGTACACCCGCCGCATCGCACTGTTGCAGCAGTTGAATCAGCCAGTCGCGGGACATCTCCACCGGAATGCACCAGCGCGTCATGCCTTCTTTCAGCAACAGTTGCAGCGTCTGCGCGTTATACACATTCAGCGTTGGGCCGGCGACAAACGGCAATTTGCGCTCCGCCGCCATATTCACGGTGCCGATATCATTGGCTTCCAGCAGGAACTCACCGTTCTCGACATAGCGGCGCAGCTCTTTGACTTCCGATGGCGACTGCAGCAGTGCCAACGTACTCAGCACCACTTGCTTGCCCTGCAGCGCCAGCATGCGCGCGATGTCCATCCATTGATGGAACGAGGTGGCGCGTCTTTTACTGCAGACGGCTTCGCCGAGATAAATGATCTCCGCGCTGCTCTCGGCGGCGCGTTGATAAAAGGTTTCCAGCGTTGCAGTTGGCCAGTACCACAGCACCGGCCCGATGGCGTATTTCATGCGATCTCCTTATTGCCAGTCACGGTGATAAGCACCGAGCGTGGTTTGGCTGCCTTCTGATAACTCGCCCAGCGCCTGCATCCAGGGTTCCTGCACGGCATACTGTTCAGGCGACGCCATACAGCGATCGATGGCCTGACGCCACACTTTCGCTACCTGCGCCACATAGGCCGGGCTGCGCTGGCGTCCTTCAATTTTCACCGAGGCAATGTTGGCGCGCAGCAGTTCAGGCAGCAGCGACAAGGTGTTCAGGCTGGTGGGTTCTTCCAGTACGTGATAGAGCTGGTTATCCACTTCGTAACGGCCTTTGCACAAGGTGGGATAGCCAGCGCTCTCGTCGGGCGCGTAACGGTCAATCAGCACCTCATTCAGGCGCGATTCCATGCCTTTTGGCGTCTGCTGCCAACGCACAAATTTCGCCGGCGAGCAGGCTCCCGCGCTATTAGGCGACTCGCCGGTCAGCCAGGAAGAGAGGTAGCAGCGGCCTTCAGCCATAATGCACAGGCTACCGAAAGCGAACACTTCCAGCGGTACCGGCGTTTCACGCGCCAGCTGTTTGACCTGATGCATCGACAGCACGCGCGGCAGCACCACGCGGCTGAGTTGAAAATGACGATGGTAAAAATGGATGGCCTGCAGATTGGTGGCGGAGGCCTGTACCGAAAGGTGACGCTCAACCTGCGGATAGTGTTTTGCCGCGTACTCCAGCGTGGCAATATCGGCCAGAATCAACGCATCCGCGCCGTTCTGAGCGGCAACATCAATCGCGCTTTGCCAGCGATTGATGCCATCAGGATGGGCGAAGGTGTTGATTGCCACATGCAGTTTGCGCCGATGCTGATGCAGATAGCGTGCGGCTTCAGCCAGTTTCTTATCGGTAAAATTGAGGCCAGCAAAGTGGCGGGCATTGGTATCGTCTTTCAGGCCGACATACACCGCGTCAGCACCATGCTCCACCGCCGATTTCAGCGCAGGCAAATTCCCCGCCGGACACAGCAGTTCCATACATTTTCCTCCCCGGATTCTGAAGCCGAAGAGTGTAAATAACTGACCCGACAGCAATGTTGATTTAAGGCAGTGAAAGCGACATTGATGATCGGGAGTGAAGGTTTTTCGTCCAGCCAGGCGGCGATTTCCTTGATCTCAGTGGAGGCGAAGCCGGTCAGATGTGGCAAAATAGATGAAATTTTCTGAAGGGAATGACGATGATGTTTGCGCGCTTACGCGGTCTGATTGTTGAAAAAGGGCCAGAATTCCTGGCTTTACCTGTTTCCATTACCCCTTTCCCGCTAAAAAAAGCTATTCTGCAACAACTCCTAAACTGGCAATTTCGTCATGCTTTGTCTGAAGGTGAGTTAGACTTTCTGGAAGGGCGTTATCTGGGGATTGAGGTTGCCGATGTGAATCTGCGCTGGATCACCACCCTGCAAGCAGGGCGCCTGACCGTTTCGCGCGACACCGAGGCTGATGTCTGGTTTCGCGGTGAAGCCAACGATCTGTTGCTGGTGGCAGCACGCAAAGCGGATCCCGATATGTTGTTCTTTCAACGCCGTCTGGTGATTGAAGGTGACACTGAGCTGGGACTTGAGGTGAAAAACCTGATGGATGCCATTGAACTGGATGCCATGCCCACGCTATTACGCACGGGATTGCAGCAGCTCGCTGCTTTTATTGAGACAGGAATGAAACAGGACGCGAAGGCCGCTGAGGCGCGCGCGGGGATCTCATGTTGATTCGTACTGAAATTGGCATTGATGCAGCAGGCATCGATAGCCTGTTAAAGCGCAGTTTTGCTACCGCTGCCGAAGCGGAACTGATACAGCAACTGCGCGAAGATGGCTTGCTGACTCTCGGTGTAGTTGCCACGGATGATGAAGGTCAGGTGCTGGGTTATGCCGCTTTCAGTCCGGTGACCCTGCAGGGAGAAGACCGCAACTGGGTCGCTTTGGCGCCGCTCGCCGTGGATGAATCGGTGCGCAAACAGGGCCTTGCTAAACGGCTGGTGTATGAAGGGTTGGATTCACTGAATGAGTTCAGCTACAGCGCCGTGGTGGTGCTGGGCGATCCTGAGTTCTACAATCCACTCGGCTTTGAACCGGCGGCACGTCATGGTTTGCACTGTCGCTGGTTAGGCAGTGAAGCGGCCTTTCAGGTCTACAAACTGGCCGACGATGCGTTTGTCGGTGCAGAAGGGCTGATCGAATTCGCGCTGCCGTTTAACCGTTTCGACTAAACCAGGCCACTAAGCAGGGCGGCTGCTGTGCAACCAGCAGCAGCTTTTGCGCGCGGCTCAGCTGCTTCACCTGATATTCCAGGCGTGACGCCGCCGCCCGATCGCCCGCATCGCAGTGAAACACCAGCGTCAGCGGGCCCTTACCACGCAGCGAACGCGCGCCGCGTCCCTGCTGATGCTGTTGCAGCCGACGATTAACATCGGTGGTGATGCCGGTATACAGCATGCCTGCGGCGGTTTGTAGCAGATAAAGCTGCCAGCCTTGTTCCATCATACTTATCCAGAAAATTAGCTGGCAGGCAGTGTAGCGCGCTTCAGGCCGCATCGCTATTCGCCGCACGGAGTCCAATTTTGTCCGACCATGCTCATCTGATTCGCTACTTAAAAAAACAGCACGTGCTGTCGTTATCTGCCAGCCACGGCGACGATCTGTGGTGTGCCAACTGCTTTTATGTATTTGATGCCGCGAACATGGCGTTCTGGCTGATGACTGAACCAGACACGCGCCATGGCGCATTAATCCAGTCAAATCCGCGCGTGGCGGGCACGGTGAATGGCCAGCCCAAAAGTGTGCTGCTGATTAAAGGCGTGCAGTATCGCGGCGTGATTAAGCTGCTAAGCGGAGACAGGGAAGTTATTGCGCGTCACGCCTATCAGAAGCGTTTTCCAGTGGCAAAGAAAGTCACCGCACCGCTATGGGAAATCGTGCTCGACGAAGTGAAGATGACCGACAATGCGCTGGGCTTTGGCAAAAAGATTATCTGGACCCGGCCTTAGGGTCGCCATTCACGGCGACCCCAATGCAGGAAAAACTATCAGGCCGCGTTCAAAATCCGCAGCGACTCGCGATTAAACGCGGGCAGGTCTTCAGGCGTGCGGCTGGTAACTAACTTGTCATCATCCACCACCACTTCTTTATCGTAAAAATCCGCACCGGCATTACGCAGATCGATGGCGATGGCTTTTACGCTGGTCATTTTGCGGCCGCGCACGCCGTTCGCGCTGATCAGCAGCTGCGGGCCATGGCAAATGGCAAACACCGGCTTGCCGCTGGCGACAAACTCCCTGGTGAAGTTGACGAAGCGATCGTCACCGCGCAGGGCATCGGGAGAGTGTCCGCCGGGCAGCAGCAGCGCATCGAACTCGGCTGCATTCACATCATCAATAGCCTTGTCGATGTTGACCTCAGCTTTACCCTGCTTCCCTTTAACGATGTTGCCGGCCTTAAACTCGATGGTAACCACTTCATGGCCCGCCTGAGTGTAAGCCTCCGCCGGTGAGGTAAACTCTGAGTCTTCAAATTCATCGGTAATCAGTACCGCTATTTTCTTGCTCATCTTTTTTCCTCCTTGTTGATCACGAACCTTATGTTCGTTGCACTTCTAACCCAACAAGTCTGGTAGCCATGTCGCAAAAAGCAAGCCAGCCGGCAATTCTTCCGGGAGGTAAATTTTCGTGCCGGATCAAGTTTAGGCGATTTCCACATGGCGCAATGAAATGACCTGAATGACACTACGGCCTTTCCGCCGCGTATCCTAACGCGGCATTGTTATTCAGTTGAATACGGAATTCCGTGATGACCCAACTCCCTTCTCATGCCCCGGCGACACGCTTCGCCTGGTGGAAACCGCTGCTGTTCCTCGCCGTGGTAGTAATCGGCCTGTGGTATGTCAAATGGCAGCCTTATTACGGCAAAGCCTTTACTGCTGCCGAAACGCATTCGATCGGTAAATCGATTCTGGCCAATGCGGCGGACTCACCGTGGCGCGCGGCGCTTGATTACGCCACGGTCTATTTCCTCGCCGTGTGGAAAGCGGCCGTGCTCGGGGTGATCCTCGGATCGTTGGTGCAGGTGCTGATTCCGCGCGCCTGGCTGCTGCGTCTGATGGGCAGCTCACGCTTTGGCTCGACGCTGATGGGCACTGGATTAGGTTTGCCGGGCATGATGTGCAGCTGCTGTGCGGCGCCGGTAACCGCTGGCTTACGTCAGTCACAGGTTTCCAGCGGTGCGGCGATGGCGTTCTGGCTGGCGAATCCGCTGCTCAATCCTGCCACGCTGATTTTTATGGGCTTTGTGCTCGGCTGGCATTTTGCGGCGATTCGGCTGGTGGCAGGTTTGATGATGGTGTTGGGCATCGCGTGGCTGGTGCAGTGCAGCGTGCCGGATCAAGCCGTTACCGCGCCCGTTATCCCGGCCCGCGATGAACAGCCGTTTCTGTCACGCTGGCTGCGGGTGATGTGGCGACTGTTCTGCAACACCATTCCGCTGTATATCGTCGCGGTATTGTTGCTCGGCGCCGCGCGCGTGTGGCTGTTCCCGCACGCGGATGGCGCGGTGGGTAATACGCTGTTTTGGGTGATGTTGATGGCAATCGCCGGCTGCCTGTTTGTGATTCCTACCGCCGCGGAAATCCCGATTGTGCAGACCATGATGCTGGCGGGCATGGGCATTGCGCCCGCGCTGGCGTTATAAGTCACGCTGCCCGCCGTGAGTGTGCCGTCGTTATTGATGCTGCATCGCGCCTTTCCCGCACGGGCGCTGTGGATCGCGCTGATCGGCGTGGCAGGCAGCGGCATGCTGCTCGGCGTGCTCGCTTTGTGGCTGGCGTAACCACCAAATCTTCTGATTGCGGCTGCCGCGCCACAGCAGCCGCGCATCTTTCTCCGCTTCGATAAAGCGTCCATCAATCAGCACATCAATTTCCTCCACCACTTCGCGCTGCGCCGCGCTGAGTTCCGCCATTTCATATCCGGTCCACAGCCAGATATCCTTATCCGGACACTCACGCCGCACGCGTTTCACCAGACGACGTATATGCGGCACGTTGTGCGGATGCAGCGGATCGCCGCCGCTCAGCGACAAGCCCTGGCGCGCAATGCGCCGATCGTTAAGATCGGCGATCAGCTGCTCTTCCATCTCCAGCGTAAACGGCACGCCGGAATCCAGCCGCCACGTGCTTTGGTTGTAGCAGCCGCGACATTGATGTTCGCAGCCCGCGACAAACAGCGTGCAGCGCGTGCCGGGCCCGTTAACGATATCAACCGGATAATAGCCGTGGATGCGCATCATCCCAGTTTTCCTGTCTCCAGATGTTTAACGCGCCGCTGTACTTCTTGCTGCTTACCGGCGTTAAACGGACGCGCATCCGGGCTGCCGAGATAGCCGCACACGCGGCGCGTCACCGACACGCGCGCCGGATCGTGATTACCACAGCATGGGCAGGTAAACCCTTTGCTGGTGCAGCTAAACTCGCCGCTAAAGCCGCATTCGTAGCACTCATCAATCGGCGTATTGGTGCCGTAATAGGGCACGCGGTGATAGCTGTAATCCCAGACATCTTCGAGCGCTTTGAGGTTGTGCTGGATGTTGGGATATTCGCCGTAACAGATGAATCCGCCGTTAGCGATGGCGGGATAGGGCGCTTCAAAGTCGATCTTGTCGTACGGATTGACCTTCTTCTCCACGTCGAGATGGAAGCTATTGGTGTAATACCCTTTGTCGGTAACGCCGGCCACCACGCCAAATTCGGCGGCATCGAGGCGACAGAAGCGGTCGCACAGATTCTCGCTCGGCGTGCTGTACAAGCTGAAGCCGTAGCCGGTTTCCGCTTTCCACGCATCCACCGCGCGGCGCAGGTGCGTGACAATTGCCACGCCTTTTTCCCGCAGGTAATCGGCGTCATACGGATGCACTTGGTTGCCGCTCAGCGCATTCAGCGTTTCATGCAAGCCGATGTAGCCAAGGGAAATTGAGGCGCGGCCGTTGCGGAAAATGGCGCCCACTTCGTCATCCGCTTTCAGGCGCACGCCGCAGGCACCTTCCATATAGAGAATCGGCGCTACGCGCGCTTTGGTTTTTTCCAACCGGGCTATACGCGTCATTAAGGCACGTTTCGCCAGCGCCAGACGTTCATCGAGCAAGCGCCAGAACTGCGCTTCATCGCCTTTGGCTTGCAGCGCGATACGTGGCAGATTGAGGCTAATGACGCCAATATTGTTGCGGCCTTCGTGAATCTGCTCGCCGTTCTCCTCGTAGACGCCAAGGAAGCTACGGCAGCCCATCGGCGTTTTAAACGAGCCGGTCACTTCCACCACTTTTTCGTAGTTGAGGATATCCGGATACATGCGCTTGCTGGCGCACTCTAGCGCCAGCTGCTTGATATCGTAATTAACATCGGCAGGCCGACGATTCACGCCTTCGCGGATTGCAAACACCAGTTTAGGAAACACCGCGGTTTTGTGATTTTTGCCCAATCCGGCAATGCGGTTGCGCAGAATGGATTGCTGGATCAGGCGCGCGGCCCAGTCGGTGCCGAGGCCAAAGCCAAAGGTGACAAACGGCGTCTGGCCGTTGGCGGTGTGCAGCGTATTCACTTCATATTCCAGCGACTGAAACGCGTCGTAGCACTCTTTCTCGGTGCGAACGCGCGCATAGGCTTCGGCATCCGGAATCTGCCATTCCAGCGCCACCGCGCGGTGTTTTTCCAGACTGAGCGTAACGAACGGTGCCAGCACTTCATCAATGCGATTGATGGTGGTGCCGCCGTAAATGTGGCTGGCGACCTGCGCGATGATCTGTGCGGTCACCGCCGTGGCGGTGGCGATTGATTTGGGCGGCTCGATCTCGGCGTTGCCCATCTTAAAACCGTGGGTCAGCATGCCGTGCAGATCGATCAGCATGCAGTTAAACATCGGGAAGAACGGGGAATAGTCGAGATCGTGATAGTGGATGTCACCACGTTCATGCGCCAGCACCACATCGCGTGGCAAGAGTTGCTGCTGAGCGTAATGTTTGGCGACGATGCCAGCCAGCAAATCGCGCTGGGTGGGAATCACTTTACTGTCTTTATTGGCGTTTTCATTGAGCAGTGCGGCGTTGGTTTGCTCCACTAAACCGCGAATAGCGTGATGCAGTTTACCGCGCTGCTCGCGTGCTAAATCGCGGTCATGGCGATATTCGATGTAGGCACGCGCCAGCTGCGGCCAGCGTCCGCTCATTAGCGTCTCTTCCACCGCACACTGAATGTCGCGGATATCCACTTCAGCCTGTTCAGCCAGCTGCTGGCTGACCTGCGCCGCCACTTGCGCGCACCACGCCGTATCATCGATTTGTGCCGCAGCTGCAGCCGCGTTGACTGCCGCCTCGATCCGCTGCGCATCAAACGGCACTCTGCAGCCGTCACGCTTAATCACCACCGTCGCCATTTCTTCTCCATGAAACTATATGTAGATAATTTTAAGGAGTTTAATCGCTATATGTGGTGTTTGTGCTGAGATTAATCGCCGGCGGTTTGACCTACAACAAAGAAGCCACAACCAGGAATGAAAGCCGCGCAATGGTTAATCTGGCTAAAATACAAAAGTATTAACCCGCCTTGATTTCAGTTTGCGGCCACTTGCTTTGCAATGCGAAACAGGTTTAATGGGCCTTTTGCCCATTTTGGTCCGTTGTTTCATTTACAAGGATGCCCAGATGCCATTGCAAAGAACTCTGCTTGCCTGTTGTTTATCCATGACTTTTTCCGCCTTCGCCGCGCCGGCTGGAGATTTACCGTTGATGCCGTGGCCACAAAGCGTTGTGCAGCCAGGCGGCGGCGGGGCGTATACGTTAACACCGCAGCTCACGTTGCATATCTCGGGCGATCATCTGGAAGGTGCTGAATCGCGCTGGCGCGCGCGTATTGCGCGGCAAACCGGCTGGCCGCTGCTGCCGGCCAGCGCATCCAGCGATCATCCCAGCATTCAGGTACAAATCGCGCAGGCGGTTGATCCGCTTCCCCAGCCAGACAGCGACGAAAGTTATCATCTGCTGGTTAACAGCGATGGCGTCTTGCTGAAAGCCAACACGCGCTTTGGTGCGATGCGCGGCATGGAAACCGTGCTGCAGCTGATTGAAAACACCGAAAACGGCACCGAAATTCCCTACGTCACCATTGATGACAAACCGCGCTTTCCGTGGCGCGGCGTGCTGATCGATTCGGCGCGCCACTTCCTGCCAATTGAAACCGTGAAACGACAAATCGACGGCATCGCCGCCGCGCGTATGAACGTGTTTCACTGGCACTTAACCGACGATCAAGGTTGGCGATTTGCCTCCAGCCACTATCCGCAGCTGCAGGAGAAAGCCAGTGACGGCTTGTACTACACGCAGCAGCAGATGCGCGATGTGGTGCGCTACGCCACGCAGCGCGGCGTACGCGTGGTACCGGAAATCGATCTGCCCGGTCATGCGTCGGCGATAGCAGTAGCGATGCCGGAGTTAATGAGCGCGCCGGGACCGTATCAGATGGAGCGCGGCTGGGGCGTGTTTAAGCCGCTGCTCGATCCCAGCAACGAAGCGGTATTTCGCTTTATCGACACCTTAATGGGCGAAGTGACGGCGATCTTCCCCGATCCCTACATCCACATCGGCGGTGATGAGGTTGATCCAACCCAGTGGAATGATTCCACTCGCATTCAGCAGTTTATGCGCGACCACGGTTTGAAGGATACGCATGCGCTGCAAGCCTGGTTTAATCAGCGCGTTGAGAAAATCCTCGAAGCGCATCAGCGCCGCATGATCGGCTGGGATGAGGTTTACCATCCTGATCTGCCTAAAAGCATTCTGATTCAATCGTGGCAAGGACAGGATGCGTTGGGCACGGTGGCGAAAAACGACTTTCGCGGCATTCTCTCCACCGGTTTCTATCTTGATCAGCCGCAAACCGCCGCCTATCACTATCGCAATGAACCCTGGCCGCAGGGGCTTAACGGCGCGGATCAGGTGCAGGCAGGTGAGCAGACACAGAGCTGGCAATTCACCATGCCGCGTTTGAAAGGCAGCGCGCTGAAAGGCAGCTTTACCCTGATAGAAGGGAAAAACGGCTGGCGCGGCTTTATCGATTTCAGCGGCAAAGCGCGTCGCATGGTCAGTGATATCCGCTGGCTGTCGCCCACACAGCTGACGTTCAGCGTCGATACGTGGATGGGGCCATTCCAGCCGATGGTGACGCTAACGCAAGACAAGCTGACCGGTTATATGCTGGTGGGCAACGTGCGCTATCCCGCAGAAGGCAGCAAGTTGCCGCAGGTGCCAACCGGCATTGCGCCAGCGCTGCCGACGCCGCAACAGATGCAGAACAACCTGATCGGCGGCGAAGCGGCGCTGTGGGCGGAGAATGTTAACAGCCGGGTAATCGACACACGCCTGTGGCCGCGCGCCTTTGTGGTGGCGGAGCGGTTATGGTCGGCGCAGGATGTCACCGACAGCGATAACATGTATCAGCGCCTGAGCGCGGTGGATCGCTGGGGCACTGTTTCAGTCGGCTTGCAGCAGCATCAGCAGGCTGAAGTGCAGATGATGCGACTGGCGAACAGCAGCGACATCACGCCGCTGCGCATATTGGCCGAAGTGCTGGAGCCAGCACAGTACTACACGCGCCAGCATCTGAAATTTCAGGCGGGACATTACGACTACTTTGAACCGCTCAATCGTTTGGCGGATGTGTTGCCTGCCGAGAGCAACGCGGTGCGTGTGCTGGATAAGCAGGTGGATCGCTTGATCGCCAATCGCGCCGATCATGCGGCGGCGCATGCCATCCGTCAGCAATTGCAGCGCTGGCAGAACAACAGCGATGCGGTGATGCCGCTAATTCTGGGCAGCTATCAGCTCAAGCCGCTGCAGCAGCAAGTACAGCAAGTAGCAGAGTTGAGCCGAATGGGACTGGATTTGGTCAATGCGCTGGAACGTAATCAGGCGTATGGCGCAGGTGAGGTGGCGCAGATGCATTCACAACTGGATGCGGCAGCGCAGGTGCAGGACGAAACAGTGCTGGCGCTGGTGCGGCCGCTGGAGAAGTTGCTGCGATCGTTTAAATAAATATTGTGCTGGCTGTCCCCCATCCCGGCCTTCCCCCGCAAGCGGGGGAAGGAGATGCTGCCACATGCAGCTTCAATACTGACATGTGGCAGCATCTTCCTCCCCCATTTATGGGGGAGGACCGAGGAGGGGGACAGCCAGCACTAACCAAATCAACGACGTACCGCAATCGCCTCGATCTCAATCTTCACATCTTTCGGCAGGCGCGCCACTTCCACGCACGAACGCGCTGGGAAGCTGGCGTTGTGCTCGGTGAAGAACGCTTCATAGGTCGCGTTCACGGTGGCGAAGTCATTCAAATCCTTCACAAACACGGTGGTTTTCACGATATCGCCCACTTTCAGGCCGGCGGCTTCGACAATCGCCTTCACATTTTCCAGTGATTGACGTGCCTGCGCGGAAACATCGTCGGCAACGGCGCCAGTGGCCGGATCAACCGGGATCTGGCCTGAAGTGATGATCATGCTGCCGAGATCCACGCCCTGCACGTAAGGGCCAATCGCTGCGGGTGCGTTTGAAGTACTGATTTCGCGAGACATTGTTTCTCCTTGAAAGTGCGCGGCCGACCGATGTCCGCCGCGAAATGAATCGTCCCATTATAGGGACGACGCGGGCGATTACCAGTGACCGAGCACCACGTGGCGCGCGAACTCTTTCTCGCAATATTTGCACTTCAGATGCACATCATCTTCACGCTTTTTCACCGCAAAACTGGTGAACACCGGCTCGTTACGGCTGATGCAGTTGCTGTTCGGGCAGGTCAGCACGCGGTCAATACGATCCGGCAAGGTGGGGGCGATCTTCGCCACCACTTCGTATTCGTCAATGCGGTTTACCGTGGCGAGCGGCGCATACACCGCCAACTGATTGATCTGATCGTCGGTCAGGAAGGTATTTTCGATCTTGATCAGATCTTTACGGCCCATCTCGCCCGACGGCAAGTTAAGGCCGATGGTGATGCGCTGATCGGTTTCGGTCAGACGAAACAGCGAAAGTAACTTAAAGCCGACCTGCGCCGGGATATGGTCAATCACCGTGCCGCGTTTGATGGCTTCAACCTGCAATTTATTATCGTGAGTCATCGCTTTCTCCTTACAGTGCCAGTTCGCGATTCAGTACCAGCGCCAGCAGCGCCTGGCGAGCGAAGATGCCATTTCCAGCCTGCTGAAAATACCAGGCGTGCGGCGTGCTATCCACGTCGGTGGTGATCTCGTCGATACGCGGCAGCGGATGCAGCACTTTCATGTTGTCGCGCGCACCGGCTAAATCAGCGGCACGCAGAATGAACTGTGCTTTAACGTTGGCGTATTCCGACGGATCGAGGCGCTCTTTCTGCACGCGCGTCATATACAGAATATCGAGTTCTGGCATCACTTCTTCGATGGTGTCGTGGCGTGACCAGGCAATGTTCTGCTCATCCAGCATATCGGTGATGTACGCAGGCATCGCCAGCGCATCCGGCGCGATAAAGAAGAAGCGGTTGCCATCAAACTTCGCCAGCGCCTGCGTCAGTGAATGCACGGTGCGGCCATATTTCAGGTCGCCGACCATTGCCACATTCAGGTTATCCAGGCGATTTTGCGTTTCGCGGATGGTGAAGAGATCGAGCAGCGTTTGCGTTGGATGCTGGTTGGCGCCATCACCGGCGTTGAGGATTGGAATGCCGCCGGAGAATTCCGTCGCCAGACGCGCTGCGCCTTCCTGCGGATGACGCATCACGATGGCATCAACGTAAGTCCCAATCACCGAAATGGTATCGGCGAGGGTTTCGCCTTTCTTGCCGAGCGAGGTGTTGCTACCGTCGGCGAAGCCCACCACCGACGCGCCGAGACGATGCATCGCGGTTTCAAACGACAAACGCGTGCGCGTTGAAGCCTCAAAGAAGCAGCTGGCGATCACATTGTGTTTCAGCAGCTCCGGCTGGGGATTGGCTTTCAGCTGGGCAGCGGTATGCAGCACCAGCTCCAGCTCGTCGCGGTTGAGATCGTTGATGGAAATGATGTGCTTGCGATATAGCGGGTTGGCCATAGCGTTCTCCTCTGCGCTGCCGGATTGCGGACAAAAAAAAGCCCCTGCTTAAGGGGCTTTTTTTACGATCGATTGATGACGGAAAGAAACAGATGCGCCGCCCGCTGTCAGGCGTCGTTGAGCGTCAAATTGTGCGCTGCGCTGTTGCATGTTTCCTCCGGCAAATTGGGCCGCATTATACGCATTCACTGATTTGCATCAAGCAAATATCGCGCGCGAGGTAAACGTTTGCGGCGCCACCAATCATAGCTTGCCGAGCGTCGCGACCATCACCGCTTTAATGGTGTGCATGCGGTTTTCAGCCTGATCGAACACAATGCTGTGCGCAGATTCAAACACCTCATTACTCACTTCCATGCCATCGTGCAAACCGTGCTGCTCGGCCATTTGACGGCCCAGCGTGGTTTTGTCGTCATGGAAGGCCGGTAAGCAGTGCAGGAACTTCACCTGCGGATTGACGGTCAGCGCCAGCATCGCGCTATTAACCTGATAAGGACGCAGCAGGGCGATGCGATCTTCCCACACCGATTTGGCTTCGCCCATCGATACCCACACATCCGTGTAGATGAAGTCAGCACCTTGCACGCCTTCGGCGATATCTTCGGTCAGGGCGATTTTGCCACCAGTTTGCTGTGCGGCCACGCGGCACTGCTCCACCAGTTCCGCTTCCGGCCAGCAGCCTTTTGGCGCCACCAGACGCAGATCGAGGCCGACCAGCGCAGCGGCTTCCAG
The DNA here is from genome assembly GCF_042666835.1 of Pantoea sp. GCM10028869. Taxonomy (NCBI): domain Bacteria; kingdom Pseudomonadati; phylum Pseudomonadota; class Gammaproteobacteria; order Enterobacterales; family Erwiniaceae; genus Pantoea; species Pantoea sp. GCM10028869. The sequence continues at coordinate 190,031 of NZ_JBHTGO010000005.1, forward strand.
CATGCTGTTGCCCATGTTGTTGCGCGCATCGCCGACGTAAACCAGCGTCATTTCATTCAGCGATTTACCCGGCAGATGCTCCTGCATTGTCAGCAGATCGGCCAGCAGTTGCGTGGGATGGAATTCGGTGGTCAGGCCGTTCCACACCGGCACGCCAGCGAATTCCGCTAAGGTTTCCACCAGTTCCTGGCCGTAGCCGCGATACTGAATACCGTCATACATGCGTCCCAGCACGCGCGCGGTGTCTTTCATCGACTCTTTATGGCCGATTTGGCTGCCGCTTGGGCCGAGATAGGTGACGTTAGCGCCCTGATCGTAAGCGGCAACTTCGAAAGAGCATCGGGTACGAGTCGAGTCTTTTTCGAAGATGAGCGCGATGTTTTTGCCTTTCAGGTACTGCGTTTCGCTGGCATTTTTCTTTGCGTATTTTAATTCACCTGCCAGACTCAGCAGAGAATCGATTTCGGCTGGGGTGAAATCCAGCAATCTCAGGAAATGTCTTTGATGTAGCTGACTCATACAGCGCTCCGGATGCCTACATTAAATGAATTAAAATTCAATCTAACCGTATGAATATGCATTTTCAACCCCAGCGCTAAGAAACTTGTTGTTTTGTGTAGTGGCGCGCGAGGCAGTGTGGGAAAATAATTGAATTCAGCCGAATATTTGAGGACACACCCATGGCATATGAAGCATTGCTGGAAGAACAGCGCGAAGAGACGCGACTGATCATTGAAGAGTTGCTGGAAGACGGCAGCGATCCAGATGCGCTTTACACTATTGAGCATCATCTCTCCTGCAACAACTTCGACTCGCTGGAGAAGGTGGCGGTTGATGCCTTCAAGCTGGGCTACGAAGTGAGCGAGCCAGAAGAGCTGGAGCTGGAAGACGGCACCACCGTAATGTGTGTGGATATCCTGAGCGAAGGCGCGTTGAAGCCAGAGCTGATTGATGCGCAGGTTGAGCAGCTGGTGAATCTGGCGGGCAGCTACAACGTCGATTACGACGGGTGGGGCACCTACTTTGAAGATCCTGATGCCGAAGATGAAGACGACGATGGCGAGTTCATCGACGACGAAGAAGACAACGGTGTGCGTCACTAAGCATGACTGGGCGGCACTCGTCGCCCTGAACACGTTTCCCCGTAAGACAAAAGACTGCCCATGAATTACGCTCCGCTATTAGAACCGATCTATCAATTCCTGCATTGCCGCACGCCACAAGCGTGGATTGATGAAGCGCGCAAGCCGGAAAATCTGACGTTGCTGCTCACCGATCACATGGTTTGTGAATTGAAAGCCGCGCAAACCGCGGTGTTCATCATCCGTAAATACGTGGCGGATAAGCCAAGTGGTGATGCCATTCTGGCGTGGCTCAAGCCGTATGAAGATTTTATCTACCGCGACGAGCAGGACGGTAACTTTATCAATGCCCACAAGAATCTGACCAAAAGCATTATCGTGCGCAACGAGCTGCCGTGGGCCGATGATTTGGTGGAGATGATGGTGCTGCTGGTGAAAGAGGAGCTGCACCACTTCTATCAGGTGTGGGAAATCATGCAGTCGCGCGGTTTGCCGTATCGCAAAATCACTGCCAGCCGCTATGCCAAAGGTTTGATTCGCGAGATTCGCACATACGAGCCGGAAGCGCTGGTGGATAAGCTAATTTGCGGGGCGTACATCGAAGCGCGATCCTGCGAACGTTTCGCCAGCCTGGCGCCGTATCTGGATGAGCAACTGGAGAAGTTCTATATTTCGCTGCTGCGCTCGGAAGCGCGTCACTATCAGGATTACCTGAAGCTGGCGCAGCAGATTTCGCCGAAGGAGATTGCGCCGCGCGTGCAGGTGTTTGGCGAGGCAGAAGCGCGCTTAATCAGCGAGCCGGATGGCGAACTGCGGTTTCATAGTGGGGTGCCGGCGGTTTAGGTTTGTGCGCGCTGTCCCCCTCCTCGGTCCTCCCCCATCAATGGGGGAGGAAGGTGCTGCCACATGCCAGTGATGAAGCTGCATGTGGCAGCATCTCCTTCCCCCGCTTGCGGGGGAAGGCCGGGATGGGGGACAGCGAGCACACACAGCGAGCACATCAAATCACAACACCTTCAGCATCCGCACTTCACAATCCACATGCCCGGTACAACCCATCGCGCTCTCAATCAGCTCGAACCCCAACGACTCATACAACTTAATCGCACGCGTCAAACTGCCGGTGGTTTCCAGATAGCAGCGCTGAAAGCCCTGCTGACGGGCGAATTCCATGGCACGCAGCGCCAGATCGCGCGCCAGACCTAAGCCGCGCACCTGCGGCAGGAAATACATTTTCTGCAGCTCACAGATATCCGGCGCGCTACAGGCCAGCGGTGCAACGCCGCCGCCGCCCACCACCACACCATCATGTTCCACAATCCAGTAAGCGCTGTTGGCTTCGCTGTAGAGTTCGAACAGGCGATCGAGATGGGGATCGGACACGGTGTAGCCTTTATCCGCCGTCAGGCCAAATTCGGCTGACACATCACGGATCACCTGTGCAATCAGCGGGTTATCGGCGGCTGTAATGGGGCGCACCTTTAAATTGATGGGAGCGTCGCTGGTCATCATTATCTTCCGGTATAAAAAAGCCGGGCAGTGCCCGGCTTCGATTAAGCAGTTGGACTGAAGCGCTTACAATGCCGCAATCACGCCCTGCTGTTCAAACAGTTTTGCTTTTGATTGCTCAAGCTCAGCCACACGCTCACGCTCTTTGGCGACAACCGCTTCCGGCGCACGTGAGACAAAGCCTTCATTGGCCAGCTTGGTCTGGATCTTCTCGATTTCGACATCAAGTTTCACCAGCTCTTTCGCCAGACGCTCCAGCTCGGCTTCTTTGTTGACCAGATCCGCCATCGGGATCAGCAACTCAGCGCCTTCAACAATCTTGGTGACCGAAACCGGGCCTTTCTCGCCTGCAGGCAGAATGGTCAGACTTTCCAGACGCGCCAGACGCGACAGGAAGGTGCGGTTCTCTTCGACGCGACGCTGCGCGGCGGCAGAGCAGTCACGCAGCAGCACGTCGAGCGGCTTGCTTGGTGCGATGTTCATCTCAGCACGGATATTACGTACCGCGACGATCGCCTGCTTCATCCACTCGATATCGGCTTGCGCCTCGGCATCCTCTTTCGCCGCGTCATACTGCGGGAACGGCTGCAGCATGATGGTATCGTGATCGATGTTTTTCAGGCCTTTCACACGCTGCCAGATGGTTTCGGTGATGTAAGGAATGATCGGATGCGCCAGACGCAGCAGCGCTTCCAGCACGGTGACCAGCGTATTACGCGTACCGCGCAGTTCCGCTTCGCTACCGCTGGTCATCACCGGCTTGGTCAACTCCAGATACCAGTCACAGAACTGGTTCCAGGTGAAGTCGTACAGAATGTTGGCCGCGATATCAAAGCGATAGTTATCCAGCGCTTCGCGATAGGCTTTCACGCTGCGGTTGAACTCGCTCAGAATCCAGCGATCCGCCAGCGACAGCTTCATTTCGCCGCCATTTTGTCCGCAATCCTGCTCTTCGGTATTCATCAGCACGAAGCGGCTGGCGTTCCACAACTTGTTGCAGAAGTTGCGGTAGCCTTCGAGGCGCTTCATATCCCAGTTGATGTCACGACCGGTAGAAGCCAGCGCGGCAAGGGTGAAGCGCAGCGCATCGGTACCTGAAGGCACGATGCCGTCCGGGAACTGCTTTTCGGTACGTTTGCGGATCTTCTCAGCCAGCTGCGGCTGCATCATGTTGCCGGTACGTTTCTCCAGCAGATCTTCCAGCGAAATGCCGTCAATCATATCCAGCGGATCGATGACGTTACCTTTCGACTTGGACATCTTCTGGCCTTCTTCATCGCGGATCAAACCGGTCATATAAACGGTTTTGAACGGCACCTGCGGCTTGCCGTTTTCATCTTTGATAAAGTGCATGGTCAGCATGATCATGCGCGCAATCCAGAAGAAGATGATGTCGAAGCCGCTCACCAGCACGCTGGTTGGATGGAAAGTACGCAGCGCTTCGGTATTCTCCGGCCAGCCCAGCGTCGAGAAGGTCCACAGACCGGACGAGAACCAGGTATCCAGCACGTCGTCATCCTGGCGCAGCGCCACATCGGCGGCCAGATTGTTTTCCTGACGCACTTCGTCTTCGGTGCGGCCAACATAGACGTTGCCGTCGTTGTCGTACCATGCTGGGATGCGGTGTCCCCACCACAGCTGACGTGAAATACACCAATCCTGAATGTCACGCATCCATGAGAAGTACATGTTTTCGTACTGCTTAGGCACGAACTGGATATCGCCATTTTCTACCGCTTCAACCGCGACTTTCGCCAGCGGTGCGGTGCGCACATACCATTGGTCGGTCAGCATTGGCTCGATCACCACGCCGCCGCGATCGCCGTAAGGCACGGTGAGGTCGTGCGGTTTGATCTCTTCCAGCAGGCCAATCTCATCAATGGCGGCAACCATCGCTTTACGCGCGGCGAAACGCTCCATTTTCTGGAACTGTGCCGGGATGTCGTCTGCGCACGCGTCGCTGACTTCGCCATTGGTGTCGAACACTTCCGCGCGCTCGCGGATGTCGCCATCAAAGGTCAGAATGTTGATCATCGGCAGCTTATGACGACGACCCACTTCGTAGTCGTTGAAGTCATGCGCAGGCGTGATCTTCACGCAGCCGGTGCCTTTTTCCATATCAGCGTGTTCATCGCCAACGATCGGAATACGACGGTTCACCAGCGGCAGGATCAGCTCTTTGCCGATCAGATCTTTATAACGCGGATCTTCCGGGTTAACCGCGACGCCGGTATCGCCCAGCAGGGTTTCCGGACGCGTGGTCGCCACCACCAGATAATCTTTACCTTCAGCGGTTTTCACGCCGTCAGCCAGCGGATAGCGGATGTGCCACATCGAGCCTTTGCTCTCGCGGTTTTCCACTTCCAGATCGGAGATTGCGGTACGCAGTTTTGGATCCCAGTTTACCAGGCGTTTGCCACGGTAAATCAGGTTCTCTTTGTACAGGCGGACAAACACTTCGCGCACGGCGTTGGACAGACCTTCGTCCATGGTGAAGCGCTCGCGCTCCCAGTCAACCGAGTTGCCGAGACGACGCATCTGGCGAGTAATGGTGCCGCCGGATTCCGCTTTCCACTGCCAGATTTTGTCGATGAATGCATCGCGGCCATAATCCTGGCGCGTTTTGCCCTCTTCAGCGGCGATTTTGCGTTCTACCACCATCTGCGTAGCGATACCGGCGTGATCGGTACCGGCCTGCCACAAGGTATTTTTACCCTGCATGCGCTGGTAGCGAATCATGGTATCCATGATGGTCTGCTGGAAAGCGTGACCCATATGCAAGCTGCCGGTGACGTTCGGCGGCGGGATCATGATGCAAAAGCTTTCCTGGCTGGTATCGCCATTCGGTTTAAAGTAGCCCTGCTGTTCCCAGTGCTCGTAGAGCGGCTGCTCGATATCTTGCGGGTTATATGTCTTTTCCATTTCTACACTGTCGTTTGCGGCGAGGGTGGCGTCGCCGTATTCAATTGGAAACCAACGCTGCGATAGGCTTTGTAGCGATCGCGCGCCAGTTGTTTTAGGGATTCTTCATAAGGAACGAAGTCTATCACTTCATGGAAACCAGTAGCAAAATCTGCGAACTGTGGCAGAAGGCTGATCAGCAGATCGCGCGGTGAACTACCGCGACGCTGTGGCCAGGCCAGCTCAACCGGAGCGCCGTAGCGCGGGCCTTCTCCCGCCAGGTTGTGCGGCACAAAGGCGTTTGCCGGAAGTTGCCAGAGCGCTTCATCCAGCCGATTGGCTTGTTCTTCGTTTTCACAGGCAATCAGGATGCGTTTGCCGTCACGCCAGCGTGTTTCGGCAAGAGAGCACACCAACGCTTCGATGGCGGTTAGGCCATCACCGGCGCTCTCAGACTCCATCACATAGAAAGTGGCGTTTTTCATGGGATCCTTTGGATGAGAGGGGGGGGCTGGGTGCTTGCTGTCCCCCACCTCGGTCCTCCCCCACAAGTGGGGGAGGAAGATGCTGCCCTATGTTAGTTGTGAATTCGCATGTAGCAGCGTCTCCTTACCCACTTGTGGGGGAAGGCCGGGATGGGGGACAGCCATCACCAGATCAATCGTCGCCGTTCAACCCTGCGCGATTCAGCAGGAACTGCGACAGCAGCGGTACCGGACGGCCGGTTGCGCCTTTGGCTTTACCGGAACGCCATGCGGTACCGGCGATATCCAGGTGCGCCCAGTTAAACTTACGCGCAAAGCGCGCGAGGAAGCAGGCGGCGGTAATCGCACCGCCAGGACGGCCGCCAATATTCGCCATATCAGCAAAGTTGGATTCCAGCTGCTCCTGATACTCATCCGCCATCGGCAGACGCCAGGCGCGGTCGCCGGACTGCTCAGATGCGCTGATCAGCTCGTGCGCCAGCGGATTGTGGTTCGACATCAAACCGCTGACATGGTGACCCAGCGCAATCACGCAGGCGCCGGTCAGTGTGGCCACGTCAATCACCACTTCTGGCTCGAAGCGTTCAACGTAGGTCAGCGCATCGCACAGCACCAGACGGCCTTCGGCATCGGTATTCAGCACTTCAACGGTTTGACCTGACATAGTGGTCAGCACGTCGCCCGGACGCATCGATTTGCCATCAGGCATGTTTTCACAGCCCACCAGCACGCCCACCACGTTCAGCGGTAAATTCAGTTCCGCCACCATGCGCATCACGCCGTAAACGGACGCCGCACCGCACATGTCGTACTTCATCTCATCCATGGAATCGGCCGGTTTGATCGAGATACCGCCGGAATCAAAGGTTAAGCCTTTGCCGACCAGCACGATGGGGCGCGCTTCCGGATCGTGATTGCCTTTGTACTCAATCACCGACATCAGCGATTCATTGTGCGAACCTGCGCCGACCGCCAGATAGGCGTTCATCCCCAACTCTTTCATCTGCTGTTCGCCGATGACGCGGGTGGTGACATTTTTGCTGTACGCATCCGCCAGCTGACGCGCCTGCGACGCCAGATACGCGGCGTTACAAATATTTGGCGGCATATTGCTGAGATCTTTGGCGGCTTTCACACCGGCAGCTACGGCCAAACCGTGCTGGATGGCACGCTCGCCGCTGGTAAGTTCACGGCGGGTCGGCACGTTGAACACCAGCTTACGCAGCGGACGGCGCGGCTCGACTTTGTTGCTTTTCAGCTGATCAAAGTTGTAGAGCGCTTCTTTAGAGGTTTCGACCGCCTGGCGCACTTTCCAGTAAGTATTGCGACCTTTGACGTGCAGTTCAGTCAGGAAGCACACCGCTTCCATTGAGCCGGTGTCGTTCAAAGTATTGATTGTCTTCTGAATGACCTGCTTATACTGGCGCTCATCAAGCTCGCGCTCTTTACCGCAGCCGATCAGCAGGATGCGTTCGGAGAGGATATTCGGCACATGGTGCAGCAGCAGCGTTTGGCCCACTTTTCCTTCCAGTTCACCGCGGCGCAGCAGGGCGCTGATGTAGCCATCGCTGATTTTATCCAGCTGCTCAGCAATGGGTGACAAACGGCGCGGTTCGAAAACGCCAACAACAATGCAGGCGCTACGCTGTTTTTCCGGGCTACCGCTTTTTACACTGAACTCCATGCACTCTCCTGAATCTTAAAGACAACGGCCTTGGCTGTCGTTAGAATGTAGCGCGCTCGTAACTCATTAATTCGTTGCGACGCCATGACAATTCAACGCCGGTAGTCATAATGAGTGATGGTGACAAGTATGTTGTTTTTTCACCACACTAACGCGTTCGTCATACTATTTTAGCTACGATGACGGCCATTGATGAAGAAAAATGGCTGATAAGCGTTGAAACTAGCGATTTTCCTGCAAAAAGACAAGTTATCACAGGCGTACTAAGCGTGATCATCATTAGATATCTGGTTCGGGAAACGCTCAAAAGCCAGCTGGCTATCCTCTTCATCCTGCTGCTGATCTTCTTTTGTCAGAAGTTAGTGCGGATTTTGGGAGCTGCGGTGGATGGCGAAATCCCAACAAACTTAGTTCTGACATTGTTAGGACTCGGCGTGCCTGAAATGGCACAACTTATCCTGCCCCTAAGCCTGTTTCTGGCGATTTTAATGACCCTTGGGCGGCTGTACACCGAAAGTGAGATCACGGTGATGCATGCCTGCGGCCTGGGCAAAAGTGTGCTGATTAAAGCCGCGATGATCCTGATGCTGTTCACCTCGCTTGTGGCGGCAGTCAACGTCATTTGGTTAGGGCCATGGTCATCACGTTATCAGCAGGAAGTGACGCAAAACGCCAAATCAAACCCAGGCGCGGCGGCGCTGGCGGCTGGGCAGTTCCAGACCTCTAGCGACGGCAATGCGGTGCTGTTTGTTGAAGATGTGAAGGGCAATACCTTCGGCAACGTGTTCCTGGCGCAGCTGCGTCCGAAAGGTAACGCGCGTCCCTCGGTGGTGCTGGCTGATAGCGGCCACATGGAGCAACACAAAGATGGCTCGCAGGTGGTGACGCTGGATAAAGGCACGCGTTTTGAAGGCACCGCCTTGCTGCGTGACTTCCGCATCACGGACTTCGTCAACTATCAGGCGGTGATAGGCTACAAAGAAGCCACGCTCGATCCGAACGATGCCGATCAGGCGGATATTAGCACGCTGCTCAAGACCAAAACCCCGCAGTTCCAGGCGGAGTTGCACTGGCGTTTGACGCTGATCTTTGCCGTCCTGGTTATGGCGTTGATGGTGGTGCCGCTTAGCGTGGTGAACCCGCGTCAGGGCCGCGTGCTGTCGATGCTGCCTGCCATGCTGCTGTATCTGATCTTCTTCTTACTGCAAAGTTCTCTGCGTTCCAACGCCGCGAAAGGCCGCTTCGATCCGGCCATCTGGATGTGGGTGGTGAACTTCTCCTATCTGGCGCTGGCGGTGCTGCTGAACATGTGGGATACCGTGCCGATGCGTCGCATCCGCGCGCGCTTTAGCCGTGGAGGATCGGTCTGATGTTTAAGGTTCTTGACCGCTATATCGGCAAAACCATCTTTAACACCATCATGCTGACGCTGTTCATGCTGGTGTCGCTGTCGGGCATTATTAAGTTCGTCGATCAGCTGCGGAAAACCGGGCAGGGCGCTTATACCGCGCTGGACGCCGGTTATTACACGCTGCTCAGCGTACCGAAAGATATCGAAATCTTCTTCCCGATGGCGGCGCTACTGGGCGCACTGCTCGGTTTGGGCACGCTGGCGCAGCGTAGTGAACTGGTGGTGATGCAGGCATCGGGCTTTACCCGCATGCAGGTGGCGCTGGCAGTAATGAAAACCGCGATTCCGCTGGTGCTGTTGACCATGGCGGTGGGCGAATTCGTTGCACCGCAGGGTGAACAGATGGCGCGTAACTATCGTGCGCAGCAGCTGTACGGCGGCTCGCTGGTTTCAACGCAAAACGGCCTGTGGGCGAAAGACGGCAACGACTTCATCTACATCGAGCGCATCAAAGGTGATAACGAGATTGATGGCGTCAGCATCTACAAGTTCAGCGATCAGCGCCGTTTACTCAGCGTACGCTATGCGGCGAGTGCCGCCTGGGATGCGGATAAAAAGGTCTGGGCGCTGTCGCAGGTCGATGAATCGGATCTGCAAGATGCCAAACAAATTACCGGCTCGCAAAGCCTGAGCGGCGAATGGAAAACCAACCTGACGCCTGACAAGCTCGGCGTAGTGGCGCTGGACCCGGACGCGCTCTCGATCACCGGCCTGTATAACTACAGCAAATACCTCAAGCAGAGCGGCCAGGTTGCCGGGCGCTACCAGCTGAATATGTGGAGCAAAATCTTCCAGCCGCTCTCTGTGGCGGTGATGATGCTGATGGCGCTGTCGTTTATCTTTGGTCCGCTGCGAAGCGTATCGATGGGCGTGCGCGTGGTGACGGGGATTAGCTTTGGCTTCCTGTTCTACGTGTTGGACCAGATTTTTGGCCCGCTAAGCCTGGTATACGGTTTACCGCCGATTCTGGGTGCGATTCTGCCGAGCGGTGCATTCTTCGCCATCAGCTTGTTCCTGCTGATGAAACGCCGCTAAGCCTTGTAAGGTCGCCATTCATGGCGACCTTTTTACTGAATACGCTCGATCCAACCCGGCACCTGCGACAACACATACAAAATCAGCCCAATCGTCCCGCCAACCAGCGTGCCGTTAATGCGGATAAACTGCAGGTCGCGGCCAATATTCAGCTCAATTTGCTGCGACATATCGCGCGCATCCCAGCTTTTCACCGTATCGCTAATGTGGCGCGTCAGGAAGGCAGCAAACTCCGGCGCCACGCTGCGTGCGGCATCTTCCAGATGCTGATTCATCGAGGCGCGCAGCGCTTCGTCAGCCGCCAGCGTCTCGCCCAGCCACAGCGCGGCCAGTCTGACGCGCTCCTGCACCCGTGAATCCTCACTATTTAGATCGTCTTTCAGCCAGCCCCGTAAATCCTGCCACAGCTCGCCAATGTAGCGATTGAACGACTCATCTTCCTTCAGCCAGCTCTTGATGTTTTCAGCACGTTCCGCCATTTCAGGATCGCTTTTCAGCCGCTCAATCAGCCGCTGCACCGCGCGGTCGAAGCCCAGGCGCAACTCATGCCCCTGATCGAGCGCGACCTGATCGAGTATCGAATCCACCGCATTCGCAACCAAATCGGCGCTGTGTTCGCCCAGCCATTCGGTTGGCAGCATTTTGGCTTTGATCGGATGTTCGCGCTTGAGCCAGCGCACAATCTGCGCGGCGATAAACTCGCGCGTACCGGGCTTGTGCAGCAAGCGCAGCAGCTGTTGTACCGCCGCATCCAGCAGCTCCTGATGGCGATTATTTTTCGTCAGGCTATCCAGCAGCAGCGCGCTGGATTGGGTGAGATCGACCTTATCCAGCGCGCGATGCACCGCACGGCGCAGAAAGCGCTGAATGCGTTGATCATCGGTGAGATCGAGAAAACCGCGCATCACCTGTAACAGATGGCGACCAATGCGATCGGCGTTGCCCGGCGTGTTGAGCCACTGCGCCAGCATCTGCGACGGATCGTGGCGGCGAATCAGCGCCAGCAGCGAATCGGTATCGAGGAATTTCTCCTGCACGAAGCGACCCAGATTCTCGCCAATGCGATCTTTATTGCGCGGAATAATTGCTGTATGACGCGAGATAAACGGCACCGGCACGCGCCGGAACAGCGCCACCACGGCGAACCAGTCGGCTAATGCGCCGACCATCGCCGCTTCTGCGATTGCCTTCAGCCCAAGCACCCAAAAGTTGGCTGGCAGAAACAGCGTCACAATAAAGGTGGCTGCCGCAATCAGCAGCAGTGACAGCGCCAGACGTTTGCTGCGCTTAAGTTGTTGGAATTTATCCATAGTTCCTTAAATACCCTAAACAATTCGAGTTGCAGGAAGACATACAGCTAACGCACCTGCGGCTTGAAGTATGCCGGGTATTAGCGACGGCGGCCGCCAAGAAGGCTTCCTAATACACCTCGAATGATCTGATTGGTGACCTGGCGCGCGGCACTCTTCGCCACGCTCTGCACCACGCCGTCGCGCTTGCCGCCGCGTGGGCCAGTGGTGCCGAACAGAATGTCCTTCAGGCCGCCGAGAATACCGTCATCAACGGCAACCTTGTTGCCTTTGGCTTCCGGCGCATTGGCTTGCTGCGTGGTGGCCTGCACGCCTTTTTGCAGCATTTCGAACGCCGACTCGCGATCGACTTCGCTATCGTATTTACCGTACAGCGGCGAATTGTTGATCCGGCCATTGCGTTCATCCTGCGTAACCGGCCCCATGCGCGAGCCGGGCGCAATCACCATCGCCCGCTGCACCATCGATGGACTGCCTTTTTCATCGAGAAAGGAGATCAGCGCTTCGCCGGTGCCGAGCGCCTGAATCGCCTCGACGGTATCAAACGCCGGATTGGCGCGCATGGTTTCGGCGGCACTTTTTACCGCTTTCTGATCTTTCGGGGTAAAGGCGCGCAGCGCATGCTGCACGCGGTTGCCGAGCTGGCCCAGCACGTTATCGGGAATATCGGCGGGATTCTGCGTAACGAAATAGACGCCAACGCCTTTCGAACGGATCAGGCGAATCACCTGCTCAACTTTCTCCAGCAGCACCGGCGGCGCGTCGGTAAACAGCAGATGCGCTTCGTCGAAGAAAAACACCATTTTCGGCTTATCGAGATCGCCGGCTTCGGGCAAGTGCTCATACAGCTCGGCCATCAGCCACAGCAGGCTGGTGGCGTAGAGTTTTGGCATTTGATAAAGCTTTTCTGCCGAGAGGATGTTGATAAAGCCTTTGCCGTTGCTATCGCAGCGCATCCAGTCGCGGATATCCAGCATCGGCTCGCCAAAGAAGTGCTCGGCACCTTGCTGCTCCAGCGCCAGTAATCCGCGCTGAATCGCCCCAACGGACGCGCTGTTGATGTTGCCGTATTGCGTCTGGAAGGCTTTGGCGTTGTCGCCGATGTATTGCGTCATGGCGCGCAGATCTTTGAAATCCAGCAGCAACAAGCCCTGATCGTCGGCGATGCGGAAGATGATTTGCAGCACGCCCGATTGCACGTCGTTAAGGTTGAGCAGCCGCGCCAGCAGCAGCGGGCCGAGATCGGATACCGTGGCGCGCACCGGATGGCCTTGCTGACCAAAAATATCCCACACCATCACCGGATTTTTCTGCGCCTGCCAGTCGCTGACGCCAATCTTCGCCAGACGCGCCAGCAGCTTCTCGGATCCTTCGCCTGCGGCGGAAATGCCGGTGAGATCGCCTTTCACATCGGCCATAAACACCGGCACGCCGATATCGGAGAAGGATTCCGCCAGCTTTTGCAGCGTAACGGTTTTGCCGGTGCCGGTAGCGCCGGTGATCAAACCGTGGCGGTTCGCCATGTTGGAGAGAAGATGCAGTTGAACGTCAGGCGCTTGGGCAATCAGTAACGGAGTGGTCATGATTTTTTCGCTCTCAGGCAATAGGTTATGCCAGAAGGATAGCAAGCGGCGCGCGAGGAGGGAGGAGGATTGTGCCGAAAAAGGCGTAATTATGTGCCTGCTGTCCCCCATCCCGGCCTTCCCCCGTAAACGGGGGAAGGAGATGCTGCCACATGCAGCCTCAGCACTGACATATGGCAGCATCTTCCTCCCCCATTTATGGGGGAGGACCGAGGAGGGGGAAAGCGAGCACAATTTTGGTGGGAGGACCGAGGAGGGGGAAAGCGAGCACAATCCAAAACTATTTCTGCACCGTATCAAAAAACAGCAAACTCACACCAATCCCCTGCTGCACATGATTCACGTTATTCCGCACCGCAACCTGCTGCGCGCCCTGCAGCGTCACCACGAACGGTGAGTTCTGCTGCACGGTTTTCTGCAAATCGGTATAGAGCGCACGGCGCTTAACCGCATCGCTTTCACCGGCCGCTGCGCGGGTTTTCGCACTCAGATCCGGAATATCCCAGCCGACGCGCCACGCCAGGGTTTTGGAACCGCCCGGCACGTTATAGGCAAAGGCGCTGGCGTTGGTGTTTGGATCGACATAGTCTGCGCCCCAGTAAATGAAGATCGACTGGAAATCGCGACTGCGCATTTTGCTCCACAGCTCCGATTCCGCCACCGGCTGCAACTCAATCTGCACATCCGCTTGGGCGAAGCTGGCCTGAAGCGCCTGCGCCACGTCAATGTAGGGCGGCTGATTGATCACCGTCAGCGCAAACTTCGTCCCCGGCTTGATGCCGCCTTTGGCTAAAATCTCTTTGGCTTTCGCCACATCGTAGTGGAACGGCTGATCGTCCAGCGCGCCGTCAAAACCCTGCGGCAGGAAGCTCTGATGAATGCGGTACTGACCTTTAGCAAATCCTTCGAGAGGGTGTTGTAGTCCACCAACCAGCGCGCGGCTTGCCACAGCGCCGGATTGCCCAAGGCCGGTTGCGCTTTATCTTTGGTATTGAAACCGAGGTAGTAAACCAGGCTGGAAGGGAAGGCTTCAATGCGCAGATTCTTGTCGCTCTTCAGCGCATCAATCTGATCCGGGCCAAGCTGATACGCCACATCAACATCGCCTTGCTGAATCAGCAGACGACGCGCACTGGCATCCGCCACGCCTTTAAGCAGAATGCGTTTCAGCTTCGGCTGCGGATTCGCTTGTTGGTTGGCGCTCAGCACCAGCGCCTGCTGCGGCACATATTGCTGAAGGATAAATGCGCCGCTGCCGGCGGAATGGGTATGCAGCCAGCCGTTGCCGAGATCGTTATTAGCGACGTGTTGCTGCACGGTTTTGCTATCCACCACCGAGGCCACCGGAGCGGTCAGCAGGCGCAGCGCCAGGTTCTGACCAATCTGCGCTGGCCACTGAATCTCCAGCTGATGGTCATTCAGCACTTTGAACTGGCTGGCGATGTTTTCATTGGTCCAGCCAAATTCGGCGAGGATGAAAGAGGGCGCTTTGTTCAGCTGCACCGCGCGCGTCAGTGAGAAGATCACATCCTGCGCCGTCACCGGATTGCCGCTGGAGAAGTGTGCGTTGGGTTTGATGTTGAACACTAAGCTGTGCGGCGTGCTGCCCTGTTGCCAGTGGGTGGCCAACAGCGGTGCCAGCTTCTGCGGATCATGACGATCCGCCTCCACTAATGTTTGGTAGATGTTGCGCTGCACGCTGTTACTGACGGTTTCGAAGCTTTCAGCGGGATCGAAGCTAATAATGCCGTCGAGCGGGACGGCGACGACAAGGGTATCTTTCGGTGTGGCGGCGTGCAGTGCAAAACTGCTGCCCCATAAAGCGACGAGCAAAATCAGTGAGCGCATTATTATTGTCCTGAGTGATAGATAAATTCACTCTATCTCTGCCGTCGCTTTGACAAAATGCCGGTTTGTTCTGAGCTGTGCCGGAATATAACAATTGATTACCTGGGGGAATTATTGCGTTTATTTTGTGCGCGACTTGTCATTTCCACGAAATAGATCGTTCATCTGCTGGTCAATAAAGTAAATAAGATGTTATAAATGAGAATAGTTCTCTGGTATGGAAGTATGATTTTTTTTCATTGATTCATTTCTGCGATTATTTCTTTGCGCGATAATTTCTGGTCAAATGCCCACTGATTAGTGCCTCTTTCCCATCAAATGTACGGTTAAACCCTGTTTTTTCGCCTCGAAAGCCTTTTACCAAGCCTTAACCTAAATTCAACATGATGACTGAATTTCATCAAAACACATCCATAATTGAATTTTTACATTCTGAAATACCTATATCCCTAAGATTGCCAGGTTATTTACCGATTTATAAAGCTATTAACAAAAATAATTATCTTTCTTAGCAAGTGAGAGTCGTCGCGCCATGCTTCTAAATAAACCGACCACCAGACGTAAGTTTTTACTTGGGTCGCTTTTGGCTTTGCCATTAAGTGACCTGGTATTTAAGGGATTGACTGCGGCGCAAGCTGCGGAAATGGCAGCACCCGAGCTCGCCGACTATAAACCGATCTTTTTCAGTGCCGATGAGTGGCAATTTATTCTGGCCGCAACCGATCGCCTGATTCCAGCCGGCGGCAAAGGTAAAGCGCCAGGTGCACTGGAAACCAACGTGCCGATCTTTATCGATCAGCAGCTGCACAGCCCGGAGTTCGGGGCAGAGATCTACATGCAGGGTCCGTTCAACGTGCATGCGCCTGCCACCATGGGTTATCAAATCCCGTTCACGCCACAGCAGATGTACCAAACCGGTATCAAGCTGGTGAATCAGTGGACGCAAAGCAACTTCCAGAAACCGTTCCATGAGCTGTCACTGGAAGAGAAAGATGCGGTGCTGACCAAAGTGAACAAAAACGACGGCATTGACTTCGCCGCCCTGGGCGAAGAGAACCTGAAGGCCTCGCAGTTCTTCGGCCAGCTGCTCTCAGATACCAAACATGGCTACCTCGCTGACCCAATGTACGGCGGCAACAAAGGCATGAAAGCCTGGATTGCCATTGGCTTCCCGGGCGCGCGCGCCAGCTTTACCGAATGGGTGAAGCAGCACAACGTGCCGTACCCGCTGGGACCGGTCAGCCTCCTGGGTGAAAGCGCGTAAGCACACCCCCGTTTTTGGTATGTGAGACAGGATTAACATGGCACAGATTACAAAGAAAGAAGTCGACGTCGTCGTTTGCGGCCTCGGCTGGGCCGGCTCGTTGATGAGTATTGAACTGGCGATGGCGGGACTCGAAGTGCGCGCATTGGAGCGTGGCGGCGAGCGTGATTACCCGGATTTCGCTTATCCGAAACCGGCTGATGAATACGCCTACAACGTGCGTAACAAAGTGTTCGCTACGCCAAAAGAAGTGGCGGTCACGGTGCGTTACAACAGCAGCCAGACGGCGTTGCCGACCCGTAAATGGGGCGCGTTTGCGCCGGGAACCGGCGTGGGCGGCGCGGGCATGCACTGGACGGCGGTGCTGATTCGTCCAACCCCAACCGACCTGAAGTTGAAAACCTACGTCGATGAGGCCTACAAGCCGGGCATCCTGCAGGAAGATATGCGCGTGATGGACTTCCCGTTCACCTGGGAAGAGATCGAGCCGTATTACTACAAGTTTGAGCTGATCTGCGGTCAATCCGGCACCACCGGCAACCTGCGCGGCCAGATTCTGCCGGGCGGCGATCCGTTTGAAGGTCCGCGTTCTGAACCTTATCCGTTGCCTGCGCTGGAAGACACGCTGAACAACGTGATGTTCAAAGAGGCGGCCACCAAACTCGGCTACCATCCGTTCCCGAACCCATCTGCGTGCGTATCACGCGCGTGGAAAAACCCTTACGGCAACCAGATCGCGCCGTGTAACTACTGCGGCTACTGCTCGAAATATCCGTGCCTCAACTATTCAAAAGCCTCACCACAAACGGCGGTAATGGATGCGTTGAAACGTATGCCGAACTTCTCTTACGAAGTGCATGCGGAAGTGGTGAAAGTGGTACTGCATGACGACCAGAAAACTGCCAAGGGCGTGATTTACTACGATGTGGACGGCAACGAAGTGTTCCAGCCGGCGAAGATCGTGGTGCTCTCCAGCTTCCAGCTCTACAACGTACGCCTGATGCTGCTCTCCGGTATCGGCAAGCCGTATAACCCAATCACCGAAGAGGGTGTGGTGGGGCGTAACTACGCGTTCCTGTCGAACGGCGGCGCAACCCTGTTCTTCAAAGACAAAAACTTCAACTCTTACGCCACCGCCGGCGCCACCGGCCAGATGTTCAACGACATCTCGCCAGGCAACTTCGACGGTCCGGGCCTTGGCTTCCTTGGCGGCGCCAAGATCCACAGCTCGCAAGCCACCGGCACGCCAATGGCTGCTGCGCTGCCGAAAGGCACGCCATCGTGGGGCATGGGTTACAAAGAAGGTCTGGAGGAGTGGTACAACCATTCCATGAAGATCAGCATCACCACTACCTGCCAGTCGTATCGCGATATCTATCTGGATCTGGATCCGAATTACACCGACCATCGCGGTCAGCCGTTGCTGCGCATGACGTTCAACTGGAAAGAGAACGAACTGAAGCTGCAACAGCACCTGAAAGGCATCGTCGGCAACATCGCCAAAGAGCTGAACCCAGACAGCATGAGCATGAGCTTCCTGCCAATGGGCGCGGACTTTGACCTCACCAAATACGTTTCGACCCACAACGTGGGCGGCGCGGTGATGGGCGATAACCCGAAAACTTCTGCACTGAACAAGTACCTGCAGAGCTGGGATGTTCATAACGTGTTTGTACCGGGCGGCAACGCCTTCCCGCAAAACTTCCAGGCGAACCCGACCGATACCATCGGCGCGATCACCTTGATGGCGGCACAAGCCATTAAAGAACATTATCTGAAAAATCCCGGTCCACTGGTACAGGCATAAGCGCATGAAATTAAAATCATTGTTAATCGCCAACGCCGTGCTGCTGGGCAGCTTTGCACTGCAGGCACACGCGGAAGATGAAGCTCAATTGATCAAGCAGGGTGAATACCTGTCGCGTCTCGGCGACTGTATGGCGTGCCATACCGTTTCCGGCAAAGGGGATTACGCTGGTGGTTTGGCGATTGAGTCGAATCTCGGCACCATTTACTCCACCAACATCACGCCGGACAAAGAGCACGGCATCGGCAACTACAGCGAGCAGCAGTTCTCCGACGCGGTGCGCAAAGGCGTATTGCCGGATGGGTCGCGTCTCTATCCGGCGATGCCGTACCCGGATTACGCCAAAATCTCCGACGCCGATATGCACGCGCTTTACGTCTATTTCATGAAAGGCGTGAAGCCGAGCAGCGAGCAGCCGCCGGAAACCGATCTGAGCTTCCCGTTCAGCCAGCGCTGGGGCATGCGCTTCTGGAACTGGGCGTTCACCTCTGACAAGCCATTCCAGCCGATTGGCGGCGCGTCAGAAGAGGTTAATCGCGGTGCTTACATCGTGGAAAGCCTGGGTCACTGCGGCAGCTGCCATACGCCACGCGGCCTCGGCATGAACGAGAAAGCGCTGGATAGCGGCGACGATCAGTTCCTTGCCGGTGGCAGCCTGAACAGCTGGGATGTACCGTCACTGCGCGGTCTGCCGCGCTGGAGCGAGCAGGAGATCGTTGATTACCTGCAAACTGGTCGTAACGATAAAGCGGCGGTGGGCGGTGAGATGAAGTCAGTGATTGAGCACTCGAGCTCGCACATGACCGATGCCGACTTGAAAGCGATTGCCTCCTATCTGAAGTTCCTTGGCGGCAACCCGGCGCTGCAGGCGTATGACGTGAAGAAACAGCAGGCGACGGAAGCGAAACTGACCGCTGCGAAAGGCTTGTCGGAAGGTGAGCGTCTGTATATCGACAACTGCGGCGCCTGCCACTTTGTCACCGGTAAAGGTGCGCCGGGGATCTTCCCGGAGCTGGATCAGGCGACCATCGTCAATGCCAAGGATCCAACTGGTTTGATCCACACCATTCTGGCCGGTGCGCAGCAGCCATCCACTGAGAAAGCGCCATCAACGCTGGCTATGCCTGGTTTTGCTAAGCGTCTGGATGATGATCAAGTGGCTAAACTGGCGACCTTCATTCGTCAGGGCTGGAGCAACAATGCGCCAGCGGTGACGAAAGATCAGGTAGCAGAAGTGCGTAAAACGTTGAAAGGTGAGTAAATCGCTTAAAACTGCGTGATAAATCGCGCCGCTACGGATAGGCGCAAATACCGTAGCGGCGCAATTCATTGCGCGTCTTCAACGTGGTCTCAATGATAATTGTGAATCACTTCTAACACGCCATTAATCACGAACTGCACGCCCATACACACCAGCAAAAAGCCCATCAGACGTGAAATCGCTTCGATGCCACCTTTACCAACCAGCTTCATGATGGCGCCCGAACTGCGCAGCGAAATCCACAAAATCACCGACACGGCCAAAAACGTCAGCACCGGGGCGACGGCAACCACCCATGCCGGGAAATCTACGCCCGATTTAACCGTCGACGCGGAACTGATGATCATCGCAATGGTGCCCGGTCCCGCGGTGCTCGGCATCGCCAGCGGCACAAATGCGATGTTGACGGTTTCACGGTTGCTGTCGGTCGCGTCCAGTTCATCCTGCTTGTGCTCGGCTTCGACCGAATGCCCGACCGGTTTCGCCGGAAATAGCATGCGAAAACCGATAAACGCCACAATCAATCCGCCCGCCATGCGCAGGCCGGGAATGGAAATGCCAAAGGTGTGCAACACCGCGCTGCCGGCATACCACGCCACCATCATGATCAGGAACACGTAGATCGAGGCCTGCATCGCCTGGCGATTACGCTCCTGGAAATTCATCTCTCCGGCCAGGCCGAGAAACAGCGCCACCGTGGTCAGCGGATTGGCGAGCGGCAAAATCACCACCAATCCCAGCCCGATGGCTTTAAACAACTCCAGCATGAAATGTCCCATTTGAAAAATTATTCGATAATCGCACGGCTCGTAGCGGCGCAATTTATTGCGCGTTAAGAGGATGGAGAGTCGGTCAAAACCGCGCGATCAATCGCGCCGCTGCGGTGCGTGCGTTCATTGATTAGTGCTTCGGCGTATCCAGCGCCTCGATCAGCTCAGGGAAGAAATCCTGCAGCAGCTCAGGCGTCATCAGTTCGGGATAATTGATTAAATGCTCGCGAATGCGCTCATTCACATCCGGCAGCAGGCGTTGGGCGGCGTCTTGCGCACTGATCTTCTTCTGCTTCATCAGGCGCAGCACGTCATCCGGCAGATTGTCTTCATCTTCAACTTCATCCACACCTTCGAGATCGTCCAGCTCATCCAGCAGATCCATCAACGCTTCAATCTGCGGCGTGCGTGACTGGTATTCGGATGGCTGCTCGTTCTCCAGATAACGCAGCAGCGCGCGCACCGGTGAACCATCGGGTTCGGCAGGCGGTTCGTTGGCGAACCAGGTCAAGAGATCGTGCTGCGTCACCTGATGGACGTGATAACCGTTATCCACCAACTCATCGGCAAGGATATCGGCGGTATCGTGCTCAATCAGGCAAATGTGGGTGCGATTAGGCGTGAACTGCTCCAGCCACTGATAGATCTCTTCAATTACGCTGTCGTCGTAAATAAAGTGTTGGCTGAGATAGCTGTCATCCTGCTGGTGAACGCAGATGTGAATCTGGTCGGGATCGAAGTAAATCGCAATGTTGATGCCTTTCATGTGCGCTGTCCTGTGTGGTGCAAAATCTCACTATAGCCTCAGGCAGCGCAGATGAACATGGTGCCGCCAGCAGCATGAGCGACTGGCGGTAAAAATTAACGTAAATCAGCACGATCCAACCCATAAGCGCTGTCCAGTGCGCCCGGCGTCATCTGCGACAGCACCATCAGGCGATTCCAGGTATTGATCACCGCGATACAGAACGTCAGCTCGCTGGTCTCCACTTCGGAGAAGTGCGCGCGCACCTCGCTATACAGCGCTTCGTCGATGCCGTGATCGCCCAGACGCGTCAGCGCTTCGGTTAGCGCCAGCGCCGCTTTCTCTTTGGCGGTGAACAGCGGGGATTCGCGCCAGATCGCCACATGGTGCAGACGCAGCTCGCGCTCGCCGTGCAGTTTGGCCTCTTTCACATGCATGTCGACGCAGAACGCGCATTGATTGAGCTGCGAGGCGCGCAGATCGACCAGATGCTTCAGTGAGGTTTCTAATGAAACATTACTGACGTTCATGGAGAGATCGGACATGGCTTTGACCAGTGTCGGAACGGTTTTGAAGTGGTTAACGCGTGCAGTCAAGTTTTTTTCCTCAGGTCAGTCGTTTTTCAATGCGAAGGTGATGCGGGCATCTTAAACTTCCATGTCTGAGTGAAAAGGGTCAAAAAACATGAAAACAGGTAGGACATGGCGTGGGTTATAAAGAGATTTATGCGCGATATCGCCAGCAGATTCTTGCAGGGCAGCTGAAGCCGGGCGACCGCGTACCGGCGATCCGTACGCTGGCGAGTGAGTTGCAAGTGGCGCGAAAAACGGTGGAAGCCGCTTATGAAATCCTGATCGGCGAAGGCTATTTTGTCAGTCAGGGCGCGAAGGGCACGCGCGTTAATCCCGAACTGATTCTGCCGGAAACAACCGGGAAAACGGCAGTGCCTGCGCCGTCAGTGAGCGCGTTAACCCAGCGTGAGAGCAAAGGCGAGCTGCGGCTTGGCATCCCGGCGCTGGATGCGTTTCCGCACAAAAAATGGCTGCTTATTTCCGGCAAAGCGGCGCGCAGCCTGCGCGCCGATGAGATGATTTTGCCGCCGGTCATGGGTTATCAGCCGCTGCGGGAAGCCATCGCCAGCTACCTGAATATTTCGCGTGGACTTAACTGCCAGCCGGAACAGATTTTCATCACCAGCGGCTATCGCGCCAACCTGCGACTGATTCTGGCGGTGCTGGCGCAGCCAAGCGACAAGGTGTTGTTTGAAGATCCCGGCTATTTCTTCGGGCAAAAACTGCTGAAGCGGATCGCGCCAAATCTGCATTACGTGCCAGTCGATCGGCAAGGCATGGATGTGGATTATCTGCTGCGCTATCACGCCGATGCGCGTTTCGCCATCGTCACGCCTACGCATCACAGCCCGCTGGCGGTAACCTTATCGCTGCCGCGCAAACATCAACTGCTGGAGTGGGCACAGCACAACGACAGCTGGATCATTGAAGATGATTACGACGGCGAGTTTCACTACACGCGCAAAGTGATTCCGGCGCTGAAAAGCCTCGATGTGCACGATCGGGTGATTTACACCGGCACCTTCAGCAAAACCATGATGCCGGCGATGCGCGTGGGTTATCTGGTGATGCCGAAAGAGACCATCGCGCGCTTCAGCGAGTTGGGGGAAATCCTTGAAACCGGTATGTCGCTGCTGCCGCAAAAGATTCTGGCGCAGTTCCTGAGCGAAGGGCATTTCTATCGCCACATCAAAAAGATGCGCACGCTTTATCAGCAGCGACGCCGCATGATGCTGGATGCCTTGCAGGCATGTTTCCCGGATGTGTTTGATTTTGAACTGACGGATGGCGGCATGCACATTGTCGCCTTCCTGCCGCATGGCACGCAGGACACAGCGCTGGCGGAGATTTGGCAGCGGCATCAGCTGCGCGTATTGCCGCTCTCCGGCTGGTATATGCAGACGCAGAAACGCTATGGCCTGGTGATTGGCTATACCAACATTCGGTCGCTGGACCAGGCGCGGGAGTTGTTGCAGAGAACGGTGCTGGAGACGCGAGCGTTACTGGACTAAAGAAAAGGCGCGAGGGACAGCTCGCGCCTTGATATCGGCGCGTCCTTACATGCCGATATATTTTTTGCCTTGCTTCAGAACCACATCGCAGGCTTTGGTTTTCAGCTTCTCACCCATCGGCGAGTTGCTCAGACTTTGCAAATTCAGTTGCTGACCGTTGCCAGTGTTAAGCAAGCCTTGCAAACCCTGCTGGTAATCGGTTTTCTGCTCTTGCGCGGTGGTGCTGTTCAGGCCGAGTTTGCTCAGCACCTGATCTTTTACCGACTTCACGTTGTTATCCACCACGTTGTGCTGCACGCAGTAGGACATCACGCCTGCAGCGTTGGTCATGCTGTTGGAACTCACCGCTTTATCGCCGCCGTTGAGCAGGCCGGTAAGCGATGAGAGCGACATGCCGCCGTTCTGCGTGGTGCTGGTGTTGCTGGTGCTGTTGTTTTGCTGTGACAGCTGCGATGCCGCGCTGCTCAGCTGATCCTGCCAGCTTGCTGCCGATGCGCTCCCCGCAACCATGGCTGCCGCGATGCCCCATCCCCAAATCATGCGTTGTACTTTCATCTCAACCTCGTTGTCTTTTATGTTCTGACTGCGTCAGTTTTGGTTAAGAGAGGTTTGAATTCGGAAAGTTCCAGTTAACCGGGCTGATTGGGGAAAATTGGGAGCGTTCTGGATTTAGGTTTTTGGGATCCGTTTGATGGGATCGATGTTATAACAAGCAGTTATCCGCGAAGTGCTGTTTTTTTCAACGCTTAGCGCACATCCCTAACGATTCCGGTTGCGCACGCTGTTCGTAACGGTATAATCCCCAACGTTTTCCGCATCCTCTTCAGTGCCGAAGTGGCGAAATCGGTAGACGCAGTTGATTCAAAATCAACCGTAGAGATACGTGCCGGTTCGAGTCCGGCCTTCGGCACCATTTAAAGATACGAGAACTTCAGTAACAGTCCGCAAGTTACTAAAATTAAAGCCGAAAGGCTTTTTTTTTGGTCCAAATCCGTCCGAGCCTTATTGTGGTTATGCTAAGGTCGACGGGGCACTTCATCTTCTATTGTCTTTTTCTCCTGAAGTACAATTCAACGCCCGCCCGATCAAAACATGACTTTTTGTTTATTGGTTTCGCTTTGTATCGTCACAGTGAGTTTTAATAGCAGCGCCTGTTGATGATATCCATCCTGCGAAATTGGAAATAAATTTAATTGATTGATATTGCTGATTTATATTTCCTTTATTAGTCTCAGTTAATTTTTCCATTCCTGCCGTTTTACTTACCTCATTTCGTATGATTTTCAGTAGACCCGCGGTGCGCGCGAAAAAGAAATCTCGCCAGCATCACAAAAATGAAAATCATCAGATACCTTTCTGTGACAAAAGACACAACCTGATTACAACTTCAGGCACAGAAGGGCGTTTGTCGAGATAATGATTGTACTCTGTACATCTAAGTTTTACACAGTACAACAATCAGCTTTGCGAACACATCATCGCGTAAGGCCATGACAAACTTGTGAGGATTATCATGTCTGAGAAAAAGCACACCACGTCTTTCTCTGCCGATATAGAGCAGCAGACCGTTAAGAAGGTGGTTTGGCGCATTTTGCCCTTTCTCATCGTCTGCTATCTGATTGCCATCATTGACCGTGGCAACATCGGTATGGCCTCGCTACAGATGAATGAAGATTTGGGATTATCTAAAGCCGTTTTTGGTCTGGCCAGTAGCCTGTTCTTTGTGGGTTACTTTCTTTTTGAAGTACCCAGCAACCTTGCGATGCAGAAAATCGGTGCGAAAATTTGGATCTCTCGCATCATGGTCTCGTGGGGCATTATCTCGGTCTGTACCGCCTTCGTTGAGAGTGCCAATACACTTTACGTATTGCGTTTTTTACTGGGTGCAGCTGAGGCTGGATTCTTCCCTGGCGTGATTCTTTATCTGACTTACTGGATTCCGGGTAAATATCGCGCCCGCGTGATCGCCACCTTTATGGTTGCCATTCCCGCAGCGAATTTTATCGGCTCGCCCATTTCTGGGGCCATATTGTCACTTGATGGCTGGTACGGCATGCGCGGCTGGCATTGGTTGTTCATCCTGGAAGGCATTCCAGCGGTGGTTTTGGGTATTGCCGCCTTCTTTATGCTGAGCAACAGACCCAGCGATGCCAACTGGTTAAATCAGGAACAAAAAGCGTGGCTGAATAGCACGCTTGAAGCCGAGAACGCGAAGAAGAAAGCGATCGGCCACATCTCTTTGTGGCAACTGCTGCGCCATAAACATATCTGGGTGATGGCGCTGATTTATGCCGGCGCTTCTGCGGCAGGCTCAACGCTGAGCGTCTGGTCGCCGCAACTGCTTAAATCATATGGCCTGGATAACTTTACCACCGGTTTGGTGAACGCCATCCCTTACGGTCTGGCATCTATCCTGATGATTGTGTGGGGCAGAAGCTCCGATCGCAGCGGCGAGCGTCGCTGGCATACCGCGTTAACCCTTTTCCTGATTGCGGGTGGTCTGTTATCTGCCTTTATCACCAACAGTTTGACGGGCAGCGTGGTGATTCTGTCGCTGGTGCTGGTAGGCGCGTATTCAATGAAAGGTCCGTTCTGGGCGCTCGCATCGGGATGGATGTCTTCCACTACTGCGGCCGCCGGTCTGGCTGCGATTGGCGCCATGGCTAACCTGATCGGCGGCGGACTGATGGTCAACGTTTACGGCATCATCAACCAGGCCACGGGCAGCCACACACTGGCTATGGTGCCGCTGGCGATTCTGTGTGGTATTGGCGGTATCGCCGTGCTGATCATGGGCCGCAAAAAAGAGTTAAACATTGAAGTCGAAAACACCGCGTCGCCGGTGAGTAAATAACGTCACCCTCCCGCGGGCGCTTATCTGAGCGTCTGCGGGAGGCTTTTCTCCCATTCCTCCCACCATCAATCCACTCCAAAAGAAGTTCACGTTCCGCCTCATCCAAGCTATGCACTTCTCGTTATCAAGCCGCTAAACGTCAGTGAGATCTCAGTGACAAGTCTGGATTGGAAAGACGTAACTGTCTTATCGAAGGGGCAACGCTGAGGGAGTGACGGAGATTTGCAGTGATAGCCGAGGTTGATGAACGACCTTACCGGCAAGCAAGTTGGTAAGGTCGTTTAACAAATGGTGGGGAGGGTTAATGCATTAAGACAGGGCACTTTCACTTTTGATCGGTTCAGCCAGCACCTTCAAAACGTTACTCGCTGCAGCTGTTCCCATTTTCACGTATGAGTTGTCACTGACGCCACCAATGTGCGGCGACAGGATGACGTTATCAACAGCCTGCCAGACATGTGGTGCGGTCAGCGGCTCAACAGCAAAACTATCCAGAGCAGCCCAGCTAAGGGTGCCGTCACCCAGCGCCGTTAGAAGCGCGTTATCATCGATCAGGCCACCGCGTGCAGTATTGACGAGAATCGCGCCTTTTTTACACTGACTCAGCCTGTCGCTGTTGATCATGTGCTGTGTCTGTTCCGTCAATGGGCAGTGCAATGAAATCACATCTGCCTGTTGTAGCAGAGCTTCAAGCGTGGAGGATTCACACTCGTCGGGAAAGGACCTGGCGAACGGGTCATAGGCAAGGACTTTCATACCAAACGCTTTGCCAATGCGAGCGACCCGACCGCCAATCGCACCCAATCCAATCAGACCCAGCGTTCGGCCTTCAAGCTCAACCGACTTGTGGGTCGATTTGTCCCAATGTCCCTGACGCATTCGGCGATCCAGCGGGAGAACCGCTTTGGCGCAGGCCAATATCATCGTCCATGTATGTTCAGCCACCGCTGCTGCATTAGCACCGGGCGCTGACTGCACGCTGATATGGCGCTCAGCCGCCGCTTTTTGATCGATAACATCAATGCCGCTGCCGTGCTTGGAAATAACCCGCAGGTGAGGTGCGGCATCCATGATGCGGGCGCTGATTTTGCCGTATCGAACAATAATCGCCACCGGATCGTGTTGGTGACACAGCTGACACAATTCGTCTTCACTGGGCTTTATGCCTGCGTAAACGATATCAAAGCCCTTGAGCAGGCCTAACGCTTCCTGCGCCAAATCGCTGCCAGTTACCAAAATTACGGGATGAGAAGATGCCATTACAATTCCTCCCCTTCATTCAACATTCCAGCCGCAAGCAGGGCTTTTTCCAGCCAGGGTGCGCGAATATCGCCTTCACGGATGGCGGCAATGCGTTTGGTCTCGGCATCCAGTTTTTTCTGTGCCAGTTCAATCAGCGCCGGAACGGCTTCACGTGGCAGAACGACCACGCCGTCGACATCACCAATGATCAAATCACCAGGCTGGATTGCCGCTCCGGCCACAGAAACAGGATAGTTAACGCGGCCCGCGACAGATTTGGTTGGGCCACAAGGATTCAGACCTGCGGAAAACACCGGGAAGCCGTTTTCGCACAGTGCGTCGGCGTCGCGAACTGCACCATCGATGATGATTCCTGCGATGCCCGACGCTTCTGCCTGAGTGGACATGATTTCACCAATCAAAGCACAGCTGATATCGCCTTTACCGTCGACGACGATAACATCGCCAGGCTGAGCGATGGCGAGCGCCGCGTGAATGGCAAGGTTATCGCCCGGCCGAACCTCAACCGTGATGGCGGGGCCAGCAACTTTCATGGTGGGTGAAACGGGCTTTACGCGACCGTGCAGCGTACCGCGACGTCCGGCAACATCGGCAAGAATAGCGGCCTGAAACTCAGCAGCCTGTTTGACCAGCTCGGGCGCTGTACGGGTAAGGTCGCGCTTGATGAACGTATTCTCTGCGTGTGGCATAAATCACCTCTTCATGTTTTACCTGATACAACTATGTTGTACTATGTAAAACCACTATATCGATGTTAAATCAGATCGCACCAGCGTTAAGCTTTCATTTGTGATGTAAATACGATGTGAATCACAAATTGCACGGTAAACTCTTACCGTCGCAAACAGGAGACCGTACCGATGGGGAATGAAGGCGTAATTGCCGTTGAGAAAGCGCTGGCACTACTGGATTGTTTTAAGCCTGGCGAAGAGGCGTTGACGCTCACCGCTCTGGCACAATTTTCGGGCTACCATAAAACGACGGTTTACCGTCTTATGAACTCACTTGAACGCATGAACTACGTCATCAGACGCGACAGCGGCGTTTACACGTTGGGTCCCAGACTGCTTTATCTTGGCAAGCTCTATGAACAGTCATTTCATCTGGCCAGTATTGTCCAGCCTGAACTGCACGCGCTGGCAACGGCGACGGGTGAAAGCGCCACATGGTATGTGATTGAGAACGGTCAAAGGCTTTGCTTATTCAGAGCGGAGCCCTCCGAAGGATTACGAGAAACGCGCTTACCCGGTACTTTTTTGCCGCTGGATAATTCAGCAATAGGGCAAGTGCTTCGCCATTGGGGACTCAATGAACCGCTTCTTGAATCTGCCCCAGAATTACCGCTCTTTACCTCCGGCATGCGTGATCCGCACATTGCTGCATTCTCTCTTCCCGTTTTTGGTGAGGGAAATAAACTGCTTGCGGCGCTGGCATTAACAGGTCCGTCATCACGTTTAACGCAATCGATGCGCGACAGCGGTGTGGGCAAGATAATGAAAGAGACGGCTTACAGCCTCTCCCTGAAGCTCGGCGCCCCTAAGATCAAATGTGATCATTTTTATTCGCTCTAGCTGGCCTGGATAGGTTCGCTTTGTAAATGATATGCCGCGAGTATTGCTAACTTCGGCAGTATGAATGCTAACTATTTCACCTGGGTATGAAGAAGATAACCGGGTGAATCGCACAGCGAAAGCAATCCTGCATCGCTACCAGCTTAATTAAGTCGCTTACGAGCGCTTTTTATGTGTCTGAAATTCTGTCTGGCCCCGTAGAAAAATGCCCAAAATGAAGTTCATTACACATTCGCCATCAGTAAGTATTCAAAAAGTTAAAACTATGGTTCGTCGTTTCAACATTATTGTTGGAATCTTTTATGCGAACTCCTAATTTAAAATTGAGGGTGTTTCCCTCCGCATTTCTAGCAGTTTTAAAACATCGATTCCAATACAGCATCTAAATCAAAATTTGCTCTAAACACCATGAAATAACTGTGTGTTATTGATTTTTTTGTGTATCCTAGCTTAAAGGATGAACAAAAAAAGGACGATGTAAAATGCCTATTCCAGCAAATCTCTGGCTAAAAGATGATGGCGGGGCTGATATTCGTGGCTCCGTTGATGTGCAAAATCGTGAGGGCAGTATTGAAGTTACCGGATTTTCTCATAACGTTAGACTCCCCACTGATCCTCAAACAGGTAAACCCACTGGCACACGAAAGCATGCACCTATAATCATTCAAAAAGAATTTGATGCTTCTTCACCGTATCTTTACAAGGCTGTAGCAACAGGTCAAAACTTAGCATCAGCTGAATTTAAGTGGTATCACATTAATGATGCTGGACAGGAAGTCGAATATTTCAATATCCTGATCGAAGGTGTGAAAATAATTGGTGTGTCACCAGTAATGCACGATACAAAAGACCCTGAAAAAGAGAAGCATAATCACCTCGAATGTGTTGAGTTTGCAAACGAAAAAATTACATGGAAATATTGTGACGGCAATATTATGTTCTCTGATAGCTGGAATGAGAGAGCATAATCAATGCGCTATCCAACTTTGGCTGCATCGCCGCAGCCGCCATTTGATATTATCTCGTTTAGCCCGCCGGGAGTTTCAATCCTCAACAATATGATGCTGGCTCGTTTGCACAAAAGCCCGTCAGCCATGACCTATGTGTGGTTTTATAGTCAAGTGAGAGGACATGGCCCATGGGATTATAAAAATCAACGCGGTAAACAGTATGCCAACTTTGGGAACTTCAATTATGGTGCTGTTGGACATGCGGCTGGAATTACCGAGGCTGTATTATTAAGAGCTGCAGGATGGGCGCAAAGTCGCGCAGGAACAAGCAACATAGAATTTGGAAGTTGGTATGGTTCTAGCCCATTTGGCGACGATCCGGAAGACCAGTATTGGATAAGAGCAGGAATTGAATATGCTAAACGCTCAGGCTTTTAAGAAGCATCATGCCTTAATAATGTTTATTATAATGATGATTTGTTTAGGTGCTTATTTTTTATCAAAATTATCTCCGTTGGAACAATCAATTGTCCATGAGCAGGCGGTTAATACTCATGCTACTGTTTTCATAACTGAGGCAAGTGCAGGCGCTACGACGGATTTTTCCTATCGTTTTTACTTATACGATGCAAGTAAAACCGTGGAGGAATTTAAGAAGGCTTTAAGTAATAATTATTCACCCTTCCTCATTACTTCTGATTCCAAAGCACTAAATAAGATTGAAAATGGAGTGATTTATTTGAATGTGAAAGGTAAGGTTTTTTCTTTTAATAATCTCCCTGCTTATAAATACAATAATTCCATTTATACCATTCCCGTCGTTATCACGGCAAAGCCATACTGATTCTATGCAAAGTTAGTGCTGATGTGTGGTCCTTAAGATCTTGTTAAGAACTCTTCGTATAATAGCGCCCATCAATGTAAACCAAGAGTTCACCATGAAAAACACCCTGATTTCCCTTTCGATTCTTTTCTCTGCTTTGACCGTGACGTCTGTTCAGGCTGCCAACCCAGCCACCGGCTGCGCCGCTAAAAAGCAGGATATCCAGCAAGAGCTGGCGATGGCGCGTGAGCATGGCAATGCTGCGCGCATCGCCGGTCTGGAAAAGGCGTTACGCGAAACCAGTGCAAATTGCACCGACAGCGGCTTGCTCAAAGCGCGCCAGCAGAAAGTGGCCGAGAAGCAATTGAAAGTGCAGGAGCGCGAACAAGATCTAAGGGAAGCGCAGGCCAAAGGCCGCAGCGATAAAATTGAGAAGCAGCAGCGTAAACTGGCTGACGCGCGAGATGAGTTGAAAGAAGCGCGGGATGCATTAACGCAATAAACCAGGCATCCCGGCTGGAAAACTGGCTCTTTGTCTCAAAATTCTCCCGCGGAGATTTTTTTCATCCAACTGTTGGGATTGCATGGCAGAATGGCGCTCCGGTGAAATCAGTGGAGGTGCAGAAGCGATGACAGTTGAAATTGAGCAGCGTATCTACGAGTTGGTGCGACGTTACGACGGCGTTTACCTGTTTAAGCAAAAGACGCTGACGCCGCAAATTGATATCGATAGCGATCTTAACTTCGAGCGTGAAGAAGCCGCTGCGCTGATGGATGAGTTCTTCGGCGAGTTCAGCGTCGATCGCGGCGGATTCGTCATTGAAACTTACTATCCCGATGAGCCCTCGCTGGCGCAGATTCTCAATCCATTCAATAAGCGTGAAGTGCCAGTGGTACCCGATTTCACGCTGGGAATGTTGATTGAATCAGCAAAAGCGGGGCGCTGGCTGTACGAGTAACAGCAGGCTCAGCGCCGAGTCTGCCACCTTTCACCGCTTCACATGCACGCCAAAGCCACTCTCTTCCGGGACAAACTCCGCCTTTAAGGTCAGCGCAGGAATCTCATAGTCGCCGCTGTTCTGCTGACGGTAGGCAATGGGCGCGGTTTCCGCCAACGTATCTAGCCTTGTAGCCAGCGCATCGCACCAGCCAGCAAATCGTTCTGCTGCTGACTTTTGTACCCGATAGAAAACCAGCGGCGGCAGCACGCTAAAGCCGGGATAAAACAGCATGCCGTGCTGAATCGGAAACAGCAGATCGTTGATCGGGCCGTTA
The DNA here is from genome assembly GCF_042666835.1 of Pantoea sp. GCM10028869. Classification (NCBI taxonomy): domain Bacteria; kingdom Pseudomonadati; phylum Pseudomonadota; class Gammaproteobacteria; order Enterobacterales; family Erwiniaceae; genus Pantoea; species Pantoea sp. GCM10028869. The sequence continues at coordinate 221,545 of NZ_JBHTGO010000005.1, forward strand.
ATGCCGCGCGGGCTGTAATGCGATTCCCATCCGCCGGTCGTCACCACCAGCATTGCACGTTTGCCGCTAAGATTGCCTTCGCCGTAACGATCGCCCCAATGCTGTTCGTTGTGCTCGCCCACGCCGTAAGCAAAACCGTTGGCGTAAACGCGGTCAAACCAGCCTTTCATGATGGCGGGCATCGAAAACCACCACAGCGGAAATTGAAAAATCATCGTATCGGCCCAGCGCAATTTTTCCTGCTCCGCGGCGATATCGGCGGCCTGCAGCTGATGATCGTAGGCGAAGCGAGAATCCAGCGTCGCATCGTAGTGATCGCCCACAAACGGGGCGCGCGTGTCGGCAGCGTCGAGCGGCGCTTTCCACTGCATCGCATAGAGATCAGAGACCTGTACCTGATGTCCGGCATGCTGCAAATGCTGCACGGCAAAATCTTTGAGTGAACTGCTCAGCGAACATGGTTCCGGATGGGCATACACAATCAGTACATTCATGGGCTTAATCCTGTGAGATGAAAACCACTGCAGATTAAGTCGGCGCTAGCTATAGTGGAAATCAATTGCTGATATCTCAGGTATAGCTATAGTGAATATCAACTCGCTGGATTTGAATCTGCTGCAGACGCTCAACGTACTGTTAAGCGAACTCAACGTCACGCGCGCGGCGCAGCGTTTGCATCTCTCGCAGCCTTCCGTCAGCGCTCAGTTGGCGCGATTGCGTAGGCATTTTGACGATCCGCTATTGTTACCGGGGCCGCGTGGCATGCTGCCAACGGCGCGCGCAGCAGCTCTGCGTGAGCCGCTGCGTCTGGCGCTGGAAGCGGTTGAGCGTGCGGTCGCGCCGCCCGATACCTTTAATCCGGCCAATGCCGATAACACCTGGCGCATTGCCGCCACCGATTACACCTCGTCAGCGTTGGTGCTGCCCGCGCTCAACCTGATCCGCGCTGCTGCGCCGCAAAGTCGTATGGCGATATTGGCGCTGAATCCGCCGCTGGTGGCGCAGCAGTTGGAAAAAGGCGAGCTGGATGTGGTGTTTCATACGGGCGATAACGCGCCGCCGACGCTGCATCAACGCAAACTGTTCAGCGAGCGCTACGTGCTGGCGGGACGGCGCGATCACCCGCAGTTGCAACGTCTGCCGACGCTGGATCAATTCTGTCAGCTGGAATTTGTCATGGTATCGCCCGATGGCGGTGGCTTTAGCGCCGCCACCGATAATGCGCTGGCGAAGCTCGGGCGTTCACGCCGCGTGGTGCTGTCGGTGCCGCACTTCTTGTTTATGCAGGAAACGCTGGCGAGCAGTGATTTAGTGGCGGTGCTGCCCGAGCGGTTGGTGCGTCACGATTCGCACCTCGCGGTTGTCGATCTGCCGCTGGAGGTGCCAGGCTTTGATATTTTGCTGCTGTGGCATGAACGTCTGCATCGCGATCCGGCCCAGCAGTGGCTGCGGAAACAGATTGTAGCGGCGCTGTAAATCAGCATCGCCGCAAAAAATTCACTTCTCCCGCGTCACAAAAATCATCACACTAGCCACCTTTACCATTATGGAGAGATGGCATGATTACCCGATTGCTGCTGGCGATGTCGCTACTTGCCAGCCTGAGTGCGCCGCTGTTGGCAGATCAAGACGGCGTCTCCTTTAGCCACAAAGACTGGGAACTGGCCTGCGATAACACGCTGACCTGTCGTGCCGCCGGTTACAGCGCCGAAGAGGGCGCGGGCGGCTCGGTGTTGCTGGTGCGCGCGGGCGGTCCCAATGCGGTGACGCACGGTCGCGTGGTGCTGGCCGATACCGGCGATGACGATTCTAAAGTGGTGAACAACTTAGCGTTGTGGATTGATGATCGTGCGCTGGGCGACGTGGCGAAAGCTGATAACGACGAATGGACGCTGACGGATGAACAAACCCAGGCGCTGATCAACGGCATTAAAGGCAGCGGCAAAGTGGAGTTTCGCGGTGGTGAAGAGCCTTTCGATCTCTCCAGCAATGGCGCATTTGCGGTGCTGCTGAAGATGGATGATGCGCAAGGTCGTCTTAGTACGCCGGGCGCGTTGGTGCGCAAAGGCCACAAGCCGGAAAGCAGCGTACCGGCAGCGATGGCGATGCCGGTGATTCAGCAGGTAAAAGTGACTAAGGCCGATGCGCGTCCGTTGACGGCCGATGAGCTGGCGCTGTTGAAGCCAAAGCTGATTGCCTCACTCACCGACGACGACAGCTGCGACAATCTGGCTCCGTCCGACGATCAGCCGGAAGAGGGCGCGGAGCCGCTGACCTTAACGCCGGTTGATGATGCGCATGTGCTGATCGCCGCGCTATGCTGGCGCGGAGCGTATAACGAAGGTTATGGCTATTGGCTGATCGATAAAGCATTGCAGGGCACGCCGCAGCTGGTGACGGATTCCGGCTCTGATTACAGTGAAGGTGTGATCTCAGAAGCGCAGAAAGGGCGCGGCATCGGCGACTGCTGGAGTACAGCGGCGTGGGTGTGGGATGGCAAAGCGTTTGAGCAGAGCAGCGATGCCACCACCGGCATGTGCCGCGCGATTCGTGCGGGCGGCGCATGGCAGTTGCCAACCTGGGTGACCGAGGTGAAACCGGCTCCCTGAAAAAAAACGCACATATCGGTAGCGGCGCGATTAAAAGGCCAGGGACGCGCAATAAATTGCGCCGCTACGGAAGGTGCACATATTATTTACCGCAGCACTGCTTATATTTTTTACCGCTGCCGCACGGGCAAGGATCGTTACGGCCGGTTTTCTCGCCGGCAAAGTGCGGCAGTTGAGGTTCAGGATCGGGCTGCGCCATGCGCTGTTCCTGCCAGTATTCATGCAGCTCCAGCGCCGCGGGGCGAATCGCCTCGATGCTGGCTTCAAACTCTTCCGGCGTGAAGGCTTCGCGCTTCGCCAGATGATCTTCGCTGCCGTGCAAGGCAATCGTATCCATCATCGGCTGCAGTGATTCTGGCAGCAGCGACCAGTCCGCATCCAGCGCCACGCCGCGCAAATAGCCATAGCACCAATCTTCCACCACGGTGAATTCCTGGCCTTCCATCTCTTGGGTGCCAAACAGCGGATCGAACTGCTCCGGGAATTCGGCCAGGCGCTCGGCGATGTCGTTCAGATGCTGGAAGGTCAGCGTCATAAAGCGATCCATCTCACGCTCATTCGACCACTTTGGAATGTGCTTTTTGCCGCCCCACATCGCCACCAGCCATTCGCTCGGTTCGATGTCGTTCGGGCCTGAGAGCAACGCCGTCAGCATGCCGTCCAGCTCAGCGGTATCCACCACCGAGTGTTCATTGCCGTATTTCTCCAGCATATCTTCAAGCCAGTTGAGCTCTTTTTCGGTTAACGGACCCTGGTTCATACGGCGTCTCCTGCTGTTCATTGATGGGCCATGCCCAAAGTTAATTGGCGGCGATTATAGCGGGAAGCGGGCACGATTTATCGCTTTTTGCATATCGATTGCTGAACCTCTCCTAAAAATGATTCGCCATAACTTATCGCGCAACAGTATTGGCTGCATTTGTCAGCAGATGGCAGCGTAAAGGCAGAATTTTTCTGCATGAAGGATGCAAAAGTATGGCCAGCACATTGCCGGTACTGGATTTAGCCCTGCTGGAACTGCCGGATGCGGAACAGGCGCAATACCTCGCCGAGCTGCGCGAAACCGCGCGTGACGTCGGCTTCTTCTATCTGGTGAATCATGGCATCAATCCGCAGCTGTTAAAGAACGTGCAAAGCATCACGCGCGCGTTCTTTGCCTTGCCGGATGAAGAGAAGCAGCGCGTTTCGATGATCCATTCACCGCATTTTCGTGGCTACAACCGCGCGGGCGTGGAATACACCCGTGAGCAGCGCGATCAGCGTGAGCAGTTTGATATCGGTGCAGAACGGGCCGCCCTGACGTTGCAACCAGACGATCCGGCGTGGAAGCAGCTGCAAGGACCCAATTTGTGGCCGCAGGCGCTACCGCAGCTGCGTCCGGTGATCCACGCGTGGCAGCAGGCGATGACTGACGTGGCGCTGCGTTTACTGCGCGCCTTCGCCAAATCCCTGTCGCTGCCGCCGGACGCTTTCGATGCGCTGTACGGCACGCACCCCAACGAACATGTGAAGCTGATTCGCTATCCGGGTCAGGATGCCGCTGCCAGCCAGCAAGGTGTCGGCGCGCATAAGGATTCCGGCTTTCTTACCTTTCTGTTGCAGGACGATCAACCCGGATTGCAGGTTGAAGTCGCGCCAGATCAGTGGATTGATGCGCTGCCGAAACCGGGCGCTTTTGTGGTGAACATCGGCGAACTGCTGGAGATCGCCACCAACGGTTATCTGCGCGCCACCGTGCATCGTGTGGTGTCACCGCCGGCAAAACAGCAGCGCATCTCCATCGCTTTCTTCCTCGGCGCGCAGCTTGACGCCGAAGTGCCGTTGTACCAATTACCGCCGCAGCTGGCGGCAGAAGCGCGCGGACCGACCAGCGATCCCAGCAATCCGCTGCTGCGTGAAGTGGGCTGGAACTATCTCAAAGGGCGTTTGCGATCGCATCGCGACGTGGCGCAGCGTTATTACGCTGACACTCTCAATAGCGTTAAATCATAAGAAACTAAGGGAAGCAGATGAATAAAAAGGTGATAGCCGCGTTGGCGATGGTTTCGGTGTTCAGCACTTACGCCTCGGCGGCCGCGCTGCGCGTGGCGGCCGATGCCGTACCGCACAGCGAAATCCTCAACCACATCAAACAGAGCGACAAGAAACTCGATCTCAAAGTGATTGAACTCAACGGCAACCTCAACGCCAACGAACTGCTGGCGCGCGGTGACGTGGATGCCAACTACTTCCAGCATGTGCCTTATCTGCGCGATCAGGAAAAAGCGCTGGGCGAGAAATTTTCTGTGGTCGCCACCGTGCATATTGAGCCACTTGGCATCTACTCGCACAAAGTGAAATCACTGAAACATCTGCCTGATGGCGCGCAGGTGGCGGTACCGAATAATGTCACCAATCTGAGCCGCGCACTTTATCTGTTGCAGGCCAATGGTTTGATCAAACTGAAAAGCAGCAGCGCCAACACGCTGGTGACTTCCGCAGACATTACTGACAACCCGCACCATCTGAAGATTATCGAAGTGGAAGCGCCGCAGCTGCCGCGCGCGCTGGATGATGCGCAATTGGCGATCATCAATGGTAACTACGCGTTGCAGGCCGGTTTAGTGCCGTCGAAGGATGCGCTGGCGCTGGAACAGGCGAAAGATAATCCGTATGCCAACGTGCTGGTCACTACGCCGAAACTGGCGCACGATCCGCGTATTCTGGAACTAGCGAAAGATCTGGAGTCAAAGCAAACTGCTGAATTTATTAACCAGCACTATAAAGGATCGGTTATTCCCGTTAATCAATAATCCCTGCCGCCACCTGTTTTTGGCAGGTGGCGCTGACTTTCTTCTGTGCTATATTTCGCCACCAACACCCGTCGCACCCTTTATAAAACATAAAAATTCGCTCAATCCATTGCCATGATTACCTTCGCCAGGAATAAACGGGTGCTGTGCCATCGTTTAACAATATGCATCATTGTGCTGGGCATGAGCGTATTGCTCAGCGCCTGCGGCACCTTGTCGCAAACCTCCGCGCCCGTCAGCGATAAAGTCTATCTTTCACACGCGACTTTTAATGAAAACGTCGATGACATCGTGCGCCATTATATGCAGCAAAAGCAGGTTTCTGGCATCAGCATCGCCATTATCCATCAACGCAGCCAGCCTGAATTTTACAGTTTTGGTGTCACCGATGCGCTGCACCGTTATCCCATTACGCCAGACACTTTATTTGCGCTCGGCTCGCTGAGTAAAGGCATCACCGCGGAGGTGATTATTGAGCTGGTGGATCGCGGTGAACTGCACTGGAACGACACCTTAGCGACGCTTTTGCCGCCCAACGTGCCGCTGAGCGCCGATGCCAAACGCATCACGCTGCTGCAGCTGGTGACGCACACCTCGGGCTTGCCGCGTCAGGATATGGATTTGCCGATGTTCATGAAATTTATGGGCTATCTGCGTAGCGGCGAGAACTTTTATGGCAACCTCGACAGCGACGCCGTGCTGGATTATCTGGCCGACTTTGACGCGCCCGCGCATCCTGGCGCGCGCTATTCCAATCTCGGCTATGCGCTGTTGGGCTACATCCTTAAATATCGCTTCCATCAGGACATCGAAACGCTGGCGCAGCGTAATCTGTTCCAGCCGCTGGGCATGACCAGCAGCAGCTTCAAGCCGCAGAGCCTGCGCGGCTATCCGTGGCGTGCGCTCGGCCATGCCGGCGATCAGCCTAAGCTAATTCCTCGCGGGCAAATCACGCCGGACTGGGCGTTTAACAACAATATGGTGGCGGCCGCCAGCCTCTACAGCAACGCGCGCGATTTGATTCGCTATCTTGATGCGCACCTGCATGACGGCGCGGGCGCTTCGCTCAATGCGGCGTTTGCGCAGGTCAATCACGGCTACGAACAGCACGGCAATCAGTCACAAAATATCGCCTGGGTTACGGATACCTACGGCGATCAGCAGATTACCTATCAGGTTGGCTATATCGGCGGTTACTCCAGCTTTATTGGCTTTGATAAACAGAACGGCAATGCGATTGTGGTGCTGCAGAACGCGTTTAACTGGAGTAACTATCTGGGCATCGCGTTATTGAGGGATCTGGCAAATAAAGCGCACGACAAAAACTAACATGGTTGCTTGCAATTTTACTGCGCCAAAAAGCGCCTGAGCTGAGGTATGCTGAGCAGCGAAATTTGACGCGCTAAGCGCGCCGGGGGAACCTTCTGCGTGCTTAACGTGTCAGTTAAATGGACAGTTAATAATTAACCAGAGTGGAAATCACCCATGCGCAGGACACACGTCAATCTTCTTTCTGCAGGAATTTTTCTGGGCGCTTTAAGCCTTGCTCCGGCCGCGCTGGCGGAAGGCGAGCAAACAGACGCCGTACCCATGCCGCCACAGGTGCAGCAAACCGCACCCGACGCGCAAACCCAGGCACCCGCCGCTGATGCACCCGCTCAGGCGCCGGCCGCCGATGCGCCTGCCAGCAATGAACCGGCTGAATCCAGCGGCGATGTCGCGCCGATTCGTCCACCGCAAAGCGGTAATGCGGCTGCGCCAAACAACTATGATCTGAACACCATCATCATCGACTACAAAGAGTACAAAGTGGGCGATGTGGTGCCAGATGAGTACCGTAAAAAGCAGTACACCATTGTTGAGTGGAAGCCACGCCATCTGCCAGCGCCGCAGCCAGGCACGCACTGGGCGTACATCAATGCCAACTACATCCTGATCACCGATGACACCGGTAAGATCGTGATGGGCAAATCAGGCGAAATCTTCTTCCGCGGTTAATTCCTGCGCAGTAGACGCGCTAACTGCGCGACGCCCGCCGTAATCTGGCTGGTGCTGGTGTTACCGTAACCCAGCACCAGCCCTTGTTGCTTCTGCTCACCGAGATAAAATCCCGACAGCGCGCCCGGCGCGTAGCCACTCTGGATCAGCCGATCCACCAATGCCATATCGTTTTGATCCGCTGCCAGTGATAACACCAGATGCATGCCGCATTCGCCGCCCAGCAACGGAACCTGTGCGCCAAACGTTTGCTGCAATGCCTGTCGCAACGTCGTCTGCCGTTGGCGGTACAGACGGCGCATTTTGCTCAGATGACGGCTAAAATCACCGCTGCGTAAAAACAGCGCCAGCGCCTGCTGCTCAGGACGATTCCCGCCGCGCAGCAGTTCATGCAGCGCAGGGCGCAGCGGCGCGACCAACTGCGGCGGCAACACCATAAACCCGAGGCGTAGCGCCGGAAACAGCGTTTTGCTGAACGAGCCGACGTAGATCACCGGCGTTGGCTGCGTCATGCCTTGCATGGCGGCGATTGGCTCGCCGCTGTAACGAAAATCGCTGTCGTAATCATCTTCGATAATCCACGTTTGCTGTTGCCGCGCGGCCGCCAGCAGCGCCAGACGACGCGGTGCGCTCATGATTGCGCCGGTGGGATATTGGTGCGTTGGCGTGGTGTAAATCAGGCGCGGCGGACGCTGCTGCCAGTCCTGCGGCTGCGGCGCCAGACCTTGTGCATCGACCGCTATCGGTTCAATACGCATATCTCCCAGCCGCATCGCCGCTTTGGCACCGCGATATCCCGGCTCCTCCACCCAACCGATGTCGCCAGGGCTGCTGAGCAGCGCCACGCACAGCGTTAATGCCTGCTGCGCGCCTTCGGTAATCACGATTTGTTCGGGCGTACAGCGCACGCCGCGCGCTAATGCCAGATGCTGCGCCAGCGCGGCGCGTAGCGTGCGTTCGCCGAGCGGATCGCCATAGCCCAGCAGTTGCTGCGGCTGATGCAGCATCACGCGGTTCAGCGCCCGTCGCCACTGAGCCAGCGGGAAATGTGCTAACGAAGGAACACCGGGCCGCAGCGCCATCTCCTGACTCAATGTGCGATGGCTGGATCGCAACTGAGCGATGCGCGGTGACAAGGCAATTTCGCTGCTGGCGGCCGGCTGAGTTTCCTGCGGTAGCTGCGCCATTTTGCTGATGCGACTGCCCTGGCGATCGCTCAGCAAAAATCCTTCAGCCTGCAGTTGCGCCCAGACGGCGATCACCGTATTGCGTGAAACCGCGAGATCCAGCGCCAGCTGGCGTGTTGCGGGCAAACGCGTACCGGCAGCGAGTTTGCCGGTCAGAATCGCCTGCTTGATACGCTGGAACAGCTGCTGTTGCAGCGTCAGCTCGCCATTGGTCTCTAGTGGGGCCAACAATAATCGGTGCAGTGCAATATCACTCATTTACGCGGTTCCGTGGATCCATCAATTTCAACCATTGTGGCGCTTTTTAACACACCAGCAAAGTGGCACTCTGCGTTTCTGGCCCTGACTGATAAAGGAATTAAGCTATGTCGCAACACACGAATGATTACGGACAACCGGTAGGATTTCCGCTGCCAGATTGGCAACCCCGCGCCTGGCCGAGCTATGAAACCTTCACCGGTGACTATTGCCGCCTTGAACCGCTGAGTGCCGAGCGTCATGGCCGCGAACTCTATGCTGCCTATGCGCTGGCTGAAGATGGCCGTGACTGGACCTATATATTCGCCGAACCTTTTGCCGATGAAGCGGCCTATATTGCCTATGCGCGTCAGCTGGAAAACGGGCGCGATCCGATGCATTTCGCGGTGATCGATCCCGTTAGCAACCGCGCGGTCGGTAGCCTGGCGTTAATGCGCATCGATGCGACAAACGGATCGGTGGAGATCGGCCACGTCGCCTTCTCGCCGTTGCTCAAACAAACGCGCATGGCCACTGAAGCGCACTATCTGCTGATGCGCTACGCCTTTGAGCAACTGGGCTACCGGCGCTATGAGTGGAAGTGCGACAGCTGTAACCAGCCATCACGAAACGCGGCACAGCGTTTAGGGTTTCAGTTCGAAGGGACTTTCCGTCAGGCGATTGTCTATAAAGGCCGCAGCCGGGATACCTGCTGGTTCTCGATTATTGATAGCGATTGGCCGCAGGTGAAACAGGGCTTCGAACGCTGGCTGGCGGCAGAGAACTTTACGGCGGAGGGGACGCAACGCGAAAAGCTGGAGGCGCTGCGCACCCTACGTTAGTTTTGCGGAATTATTTTTATATCCACCATGCCGATCCCCAGTTTGCGGGGATCCTGGCCGATGATATTGCCGACATTCGACTCCTGCGGCTCCGGTGGCGCAATGATCAAATTGCGGCTGCCGGTTGGATTGGTGAAATGCAGCGTGGTGGTAGAGAAATCCTCACCCAAATTTAGTTGCTGCTCTTCATCGCCAACGCGCACCGGAATCGGACGGTGCGCATTCGGACCGAACGCCCGCGCGGTGATCACCACATCAAAGCGTTCTGGCAGCGGATCGGTGTACTCAATATTCACTTCCGGCGCCAGATTGGCATTTGACCAGCGTCCCCACTCTTCCGGGCGAGATATCCCTCTAAAACTTTTGACGCTGGTTGGCGCGCCGGGCACTGATAACAGGAAGCTGTCCGCGTTGTAGCGAATCGCGTTGTCTTCAATCCGAATCTGCTGCTCGTTGAGCTGGAAGGTTGCCGCACTGACTTCGGCTTTGGGGAAGCTGACTTTCGCTTTCCACTGCGGTTTATCAATGCGGGTAACGCTCGGTTTGGCGCCCATCTCTCCCATCGAAACACACAAATCGTTCGACAGGGCTAAATCTGGCTGCCACAGGCGCGCCATTTTGAAGCAGCGATCGACCCAAACGAATTTGTCGTCGGCAGCAAATTTAGCCAGCTGATAACGCAGTGGCTCCGCGTATTCGCCTTCGGGCAGCGGTTCAACATGCTTATCGGAGACGCGGAACAGAATCGGCAATTTGAAGGTTGCGCCGGAGAAGGTGAAGGTGTTTTTTTGTTGATCGACGGTAAAGCTGTCCATCTTACTGGGGAAATTCCACAGTTGAATGATATCCGCTTTCCACGCCGTGACGCGCTTCGCCATGTCTTCAAACTCGGTTGACAGCGAAGTGGAAGAGAGGCCGCTGCGACCAAGTCCAATCGCGTTATCCCCGCCGAGAATATCCAGCACCGTGGCGCCGTTATCCAGCGTACTGCGTTTGGCGTCGAGCACTTCCGCCTGTGGCTGATCGCCACGAATCACCATAAACAGGTCACGGCGCGGCTGCTTGATCAGGTATTGATGCGCGGTGTTATTCATTGCCAGATGATCGGAGGTCACCACGATGATGGTGTTTTTAAACCACGGCGACGCTTTGATGCGTTCAATGAGACGCGCCACATGCTCCTGCGAGCAGGCGACCGCGCTAAAGGATTGGTTTGGTTTGCCATCATAGCTGTAGCTTTTGCGCTGGCAGCTGCGCGAGATAAAACCATCCGGGTGATGGGTGTCGACGGTAAGGGTGAACAATGCGAAGCGTTTTTGCGCGCGCGACAGCTCTTCGTATTTCTCAAACACCTCGTCCATCACCGTGTCATCGTAGTAGCCCCAGTTATTACGATAGCCGGGATCGGCGACGCGACTTTTCAGCTCCTGCGAGCCATACATATTGGCCGCATCAAAGCCATGCGACAGCAGAAAAGTGTCTTTACCGGCGAAGCGTAAATCGGCGCCCTGAATAAACCAGTTCTCATAGCCAGAGTTTTTCAGGATGTCGCCCAGACAAATATTCTGCGGATAGAAGCTGGAGAGCGAGGCCGAGGCGTTGCCATCAAAAGGCGCAAACAGCGGGATGCCGCACTGTGAAGCCACCATGCCCGCGATGGTGTAATCAGTGCCAGGCAATTGTTCGGTTTGGCTGAAATCGATGCTGTTATCTTTTTCGCGGCTGAGTTCCGGGGCCAGACCGGGAAATGCCTGCTGATCGAAGTAGGTCCGTTCAAGACTTTCGCCATAAATGTAGACCAGGTTGAGCTTTGGCTCGGCGATCACCTTATTAGGCGTTTTGTAATAGGTTTCGAAGTCCGAATCGGCGAGGCGCGAATGTGAGGCGATCAGCTCTTTCACCTGGCGGAACGCAGGCGTGGTTTGTACCGAACCCGCAGCACAGGCAATCGCCAGCAAACTCCAGCCGAGGTGATGCGGCCGCTTACGGCGGCGCAGTAACCATGAAAGCAGGCAAAATAGCGAGAACAGCGCGATGATCAGTCCGATGGCTGGCACGACATATTTGCTCACGCCCGCGCCGGTCAGGCTGTTGGTCAGGGTATACAGCACCGCGTCATTAATGCCATCGCCGGTAAAATAGTTGCTGGCGACCAGCGTGACGTTAAGCACGATAAACAGCGTGAGCAGCAGCAGGATCAGACTAAACCAAAATTTATTTCGCCCGGCTTTGAAGGAGTAGACTGCAATCGCAGCCAAAAAGAGTACAACCGAAACCAATTCGGACAACGTCAGATCCTCATTTTGAATGAATACGCAATCCTTGCGCCAACGACCCTCTGCGGGGATTTTGCGACAATCTATATTGGGTGTCACATGGCTGCAACACATCCAACCAGATTTGTGCGATGCATTCCGATTCGTTTAAGGCGGGTTCAGGCTGACTGTGGTTTAGCCTGGCAGCAACGGACGGGCTGCTGCCAGTGAGGGCAGAGAAGGGAATCAGAGTTTTCCAGTGAGGTATTGCGCTTCGCCGTCGGCAAAGCTCCAGTCGCCTTTACTGTTGGTGATAAAACTAATCATCAAATCCGTGCCCTGTACGCCACAATTTTCCAGCAGCTCGCGTGCTAACTCTGCCATAAACAGGCACTTCTGTTCTTCACTTCTCGGGCTGGTATATACGCGCACCATGACCAGATTGTCGGTTCGCGCAAAGCCCAAGCCGGTATCCTGAAAGACCATCTGATAACCTTTGTTTTCGTGAACAATCTGATAACGATCGCGCGCCGGGACTTTGAAGGCGGTTAAGACCGCACGGTGTGCGGCATCCAGCAATGTGCGGATTTCTGATTCTGAACGGCCCTGAATAACGTCGAATGTCAGTAACGGCATAAATAAAACCTCGTTTTTGCTCACATGAAAAGAGTAGGATGTGGCGCTATGCTGCCGCTTGCTGCCGGAAAGAAAAAGCGCGCTGGTTGAATTGATTATTTATTATTTTGAACAATCGATATGAAAGAAATTAAAACCGATAGCCTTTGGGTCCATTTGCACTGGTTAACCGTGCTGGCTGAGCTCGGCAGTTTTACGCGCGCGGCGGAACGATTAGACGTCAGTAAAGCGGCGATGAGTCAGAAGATTAAAGAGCTGGAAAAGATGGCGGGCGTGGCGTTGGTGCAGCGCACTACGCGCAGCGTGCGACTGACTTCCGCCGGTGAAAAGCTGGTGGATGAGCTGCGCGATCCCTTCGCGCGTATCGCGCAGAGCTTTTTCAGCGTGCGCGATGAAGCCGGTCCGGTGCGTGGCATGGTGCGCGTCACAGCGCCGGTGGCGTTTGCGCGTCAGCAACTGGTGCCGATCATTGGCGATTTCCTGCGCGACTATCCGCAGGTGCGCTTGCAGCTGGATGTCACCGATCGTCTGGTGTCGCTCGGCAGTGAAGGCTTTGATCTGGCGATTCGCCACAGTGATAGCCTGCCTGAAACCCATGTTGCGCTGCCGCTGTGTGAAACCCGCGCGCTGCTGGTGGCGTCGCCGGCATATCTGGCGCAAAACGGCCTGCCGGATTCACCGCAGGCGTTGCAGCAGCATAATTGTCTTTATTATCCGCGCGGACTCGAATCGCCGCAGTGGCGCTTTCGATTAGCGGACGGCGGCAGCGAAACCGTGCAGGTGAAGATTCAGGGCAACTTTGCCACCAACAACAGCGAGTCGATCCGCGATGCCGCATTGCAGGGTTTGGGCATTGCGATGCTGCCGGATTTCAGTGCCAGCGCGGCACTCGCCAGCGGCACGCTGCAGCAGGTGCTGCCGCAGTGGCAAGCGGTGGATGCGTTCGCCGACCGGTTGTGGGTGGTGCGCCCGTATGCCGCACAGGTACCACGGGCGGTGACCACCTTAATTCACTGGTTACGCGCGCGCTTTGTTGATGGGTGATGCCAGCGCGATCGGCGCAGGCGTTTGCATCATCTGACCCAACAAACTGCTGCGGTTGTAGTTGCCGAGCCGCAGGTTGAAGTCGAGATGCAACTGCTCATTGCCGCTGAGTTTAATCACCGGTGGCGGCGTGAGTGGACGCTGGTGAAACAGCACCGCGTGGGCAAACGCCTCGCTTTTCCAGCCGCTTAAACGCTGATAGTAATAAGCGTTCGCCTCGCATTTACGCAGATAGAGATTCACCCGGCGATGTTCGCGCATGGCGATCTGCTGCGCCAGAGAACCTAATTGCTGCTGCGGCTGCGCAATTTTCTGCGTCAGCAGGGAATAATCATCGCGCTTGGTCAATTCACTGAAGTAATTCTGTTCGCCGAGATGTTTGATCGGCGCGTAATGTTTTTGCCACTCGCGGATAAAGGGATTATTGGCGGTTGCCGCCAGGAACCAGCTCTCAATCACCGGCGCGAGATAGTTGACGGTGGCGTTTTCGTGATAATAACCAATCACATCCATGCGACGTTCCTGATGCGCGCGATGTACCCAGGAGAGATCTTCAAATAATAAAGTGCTGCAATCAATGGCAATGCCGCCATAACGCAACAGTAATTCCAGACGAATCACTTCGCTGCGTTGTTGGGCGGTTAATTGGGTCGAGGTAAAGATAAAATCCGGTAAAACTTCTTTTATCGTTAAACGATTTAATAAATGAATTTCATGATCGGGATTATCCTGACGAATCTTTTTAATATTTAACGCCATTGATTTCGGTAAATATTCATTATCCCAATACATCCAGACTTTCTTTGGAATCTCTGGCAGATCTTTTTCGCCAGAAAGTAACACGATATTGTCCTCCTGGCTGGGATCGTATTCCGGCGCACAGAGCGCATTATGCTGTTTTTTCTGCAGGAAAGTCTGGCTGGTAAAAGCGAGTCTTTTCCAGTTATGCCAGAGGGTTAACGCTGGCTGAAGGCGTTTTTTATTCATGATGCACCTGATTATTGTGATTATGCTGGCAAGGCGTCCCTGAATCGCGGCGCTGAGCGCTCTTGATTGTCCTTTAGGCTGTGTGTAAAAAAGTACTCTCCTATGCTTAATAAAACATTCTGTGCGGCGCGGCTATCACTTTTTGATCCTTTCAGATAAACCGGAAAATCAAGGATCCGTTAAGCTTTAAATTAACGATAAATAACCGCGTGGATTGTTGATTATTCTATTTTATCTCATTGAGACTATTCCTAATAAAATAACAATAGCGTGGCGTAAGTCGCGGGGCGGATTAAAAATTGCGTGTGAGATCACGTGTTAACCTCGCTGCATTTTTCGCTGGCCTGCCGCGAAAATCCCCTCCTGATTGCGGGTTGGCTACGCTTAAAGGAGGTGACGAACAAAAGGAGACACTATGCAGCGACACAACCGTGGATTACTGGCGGTCGATAAGCAGGGCAATCGCGTGCTGTTTCTCAATCCCGAAACCTTTGCCGTTGAACAAGAGTTAAATGCCTTTCCGCCGCGTCCACACGAGCTTCTGATGCTGCCGCAGCTGGAGAAAGCTTACGTGCCGATCTACGGCGACGGCATTCACGGCGACAATCCGCATCCCGGCCACAAAGTGGCGATCATCGATCTGCGCCTGCGGCAGATCAGCGGTTTTATCGATCTGTCGCCGTTAAAAGCACCGCACAGCGGCCAGCTGGGACGAGACGGTAAAGTTTATCTCTGCTGTGAAAACAGCGCGGCGGTGGCGGTGATTGATCCCGTTAGCGATCGCGTGGAGAAAACCATTCAGCTACCTTCGCACAATGCGCACCGACTCACTTTGTCGCCCAGCGGTCGCAAGTTGTTCACCGAGAATGAAGAGGACGCCAGCATTACCGTGGTGGATCTGTGTGAGGCGGAAGGGCGGATTATTGACAATATTCTGATGCCCGGCCCGATTTCCGGCATCGCCGCCTCGCCGAAACATCCTTATCTGGTGGCGAGCGCCGCCGATGCGCCGCTGCTGTATGTGGTGGATCGGCAAAGCCATCGTATCCGCCAGCGCCTGACGTTGCCGGGCCACCAGCAACCGTGTCAGGTGGTGCGCTTCAGTGCCAACGGCGAGCGGCTGGTGGCGATTGGCGATCAGGAGCCGGTGGTGACGCTGTTTGACGAGCTGCTCAATCCGCTCGGCGATATTCATGTTGGCAACAAGCCGATGGATGGCTGCTTCAGTGAGGATAATCACAGCTTGCTGATTGCTAATGAGGGCGACGGTTCGCTCAGCCTGATTGATCTGCAGCAGATGAAAGTGATTGCCACGCCGCAGGCCGGTACCGGTTGTGAAGTGCTGAGTTACTTTCAGCTCAAACCTTAAATAAACGGGCGATGATAAATCGCACTGCTCCAGTGGCGGCTGCTGGCATGTTTTTCGGCTTGCCAGCCGCGCTTGCGTAACTCGCGTGCAATCAGCTTATTCATGATGCCGTGCCCAACCAATAACACCGTGCCTTGCTGCGACAGCACCACCAGTTTATCCGCCGCCAGACGGGCACGTTCTCGCGCATGCTGCACCGATTCGACATGGCCGGCATAGCCGCACAGCCACAACAAGCGTAATAGCGCCAGCCAGACGTTGAGCGGCAGATGCAAGCGTTCAAACGGCAACGTCGGTATCGCCACTTCGCTGAACACCTCATCCACCGCGTTTGGCTGCAAGCCCAGCCGCGTTAACGACGAGCGGGCGCGCGGCAGCGGGCTGGTGGCGATCACACTCGCCAGGCGCGCAATAGTCTGACTGCGCGGCGGCGGGGAGTCGCAAATATCAGCCTGATCGTAACCTTCACACCAGTCGGCCAGCGCCCGAGCCGTGAAGCGCCCCGTGACCGGATGATTGGGTTTACCGTGTCGCATAAGAATAATGGTCATAGCGCTCCTGAGTGATCTTTCTCCAGTGTAATGCAGACGTTGAGTCAGTCGCGCACCGGTAACGGCATTTAAGAATATTGCGGGTGTGTCATTAAACCTTAACTGAACTGTGCGAAAACCAGCGCGATGAAGATGCAGTATGCGCCGTTAAATGGTAAGCAATAATCGTTAATTACGTTGTAATCAGACATTTCTTGCATACGCGCATTAGATGTAATGTCATGAATTAACGCCTCTTTTATCTTGTGCTCATGAGTTATAGTGAAGTTTATCTAATAAATGTCACTATTTTTGCTTGATTTATCTACGCGCGTAGATAGACTATGCCCATAGTGATAACTCACGGTGCCAGAGACGAAGTTGGCCTTGAGATGACCCAGTTACATTTGCCTTACTAATGCGATCGATGAAAATTACATCGGCGGGAACAGGCGAAGAAGCGGATTCCAACACCAGGGAATTCATTACTGATTTTTCATCCAGGTTTGCCTACTGAACGTCGCCACCGGGGAGTTCCGCTTGTTGCAAGGGAACTGACCCACGGAAGGGCGTTTGCTGTTTTTACCTCATTCAGGGATTGGGTTATGACGGTTTCGCAACAAAGCTCACTGACATCCTCCTCAGCTGCCGACGCGCGGCTTGAAACATCATCCGGCCGCAAAGATTTCTGGCGCGCCACCTTCTCGTGCTGGCTCGGCACCGCGATGGAATATGCGGATTTTGCGCTGTATGGCCTCGCTGCCGGCATTATCTTTGGTGATGTCTTCTTCCCCGAAGCCACGCCGACTATCGCCTTGCTCTCGAGTTTTGCCACCTGGTCGGTTGGCTTTATTGCCCGCCCGATTGGTGCCTTGCTGTTCGGCTGGATCGGCGATCGTAAAGGCCGCAAAACAGTGATGATCTCGACCATCATTCTGATGGGCGCCTCCACAACATTAATCGGTTTGATTCCCTCCTATGCCAGCGTTGGCGTTTGGGCACCGGCGTGTCTGGTGCTGCTGCGCTTTACCCAGGGTTTGGGGGCGGGCGCAGAGTTGTCCGGCGGCACAGTGATGCTGGGCGAATACGCACCGGTTGAGCGTCGCGGTTTGGTCTCGTCGGTGATTGCGCTGGGCTCAAACAGCGGCACGCTGATCGCCTCGCTGGTTTGGCTGGCGGTGATCCAGATGGACAAAGAGAGCTTGCTGGCGTGGGGCTGGCGTATTCCGTTCCTCAGCAGCGTACTGATTGCGGTGGTGGCGTTGTGGATTCGTCGTCATCTGCGAGAAACGCCAGTGTTTGAACGCCAACAGGCGGAATTGCAGGCCGAACGAAACGCCACGCTGGCGCAGGTGAAAGCAGAAGTTGATACGCGCAGTTTCTGGCGTCGCACCCGCGCCTTCTGGACCATGGTGGGTTTACGCATCGGCGAAAACGGCCCCTCTTATCTGGCGCAGGGCTTTATCGTCGGTTACGTCGCCAAAGTGCTAATGATCGATAAGTCGGTGCCCACCACCGCGGTATTCATCGCCTCGTTACTTGGCTTCGTGATTATTCCGTTTGCCGGTTGGCTGTCGGATCGCTTCGGTCGCCGTATAACCTATCGTTGCTTCTGCTTATTGCTGATGTTCTACGCCTGGCCCGCCTTTAGCCTGATGGACAGCCGCGACCCGACGATTGTAATCGCGGTGATTGTGGTCGGCATGGCGCTGGCATCGCTGGGTATTTTCGGCGTGCAGGCAGCGTGGGGCGTCGAGATGTTTGGCGTGAAGCGTCGTTATACCAAGATGGCGGTAGCGAAAGAGCTGGGGTCTATCCTTTCAGGAGGCACCGCACCATTAGTGGCGGCGGCGCTGCTGTCGTTTACCGGACACTGGTGGCCGATCGCGGTTTACTTCACGGCGATGGCCAGCATCGGTTTTCTCACCACTTTCGTGGCGCCGGAAACGCGCGGACGCGATCTCAATCTGCCGGAAGATGCCATCTGACCAGCAGGATCGCGTAAATCACAACCCCCATTGGCCGGATATTCCGGCCAATGGCATTTACGCAGGGGCAAAGGAATGGCGAAATCTCCAACCGGAAACGTAACGCGCACGGACGTGGCAAAAATCGCCGGCACCTCGGTGGCGGTGGTCAGTTACGTGATCAATAACGGCCCGCGTCCGGTGGCAGAAGCCACGCGTCAGCGCGTGCTGGAGGCGATCAAACAGACCGGCTATCGCCCCAACGCGGTGGCGCGCGCGCTGGCTTCGGGCAGCACTAAAACCTTTGGTTTAGTGGTGCCAAACATCGGCAATCCCTTTGTTGCCTCGATGGCGCACATGCTGTTGCAGGAGTCGATGAATCACGGCCACGTCATGCTGTTGGGGGATGCCGGCGACGATCGCAAACGCGAGCTGGAGATTATTCAGGGCCTGTTAAATCGTCAGGTTGATGGCCTGTTTTACAACAGCGTCGATCGCCATCCCTACATCGATGTGATTCAGGCCAGCGGTACGCCGCTGGTGATGCTGGATCGCATTGAGCCGCGTCCAGGCGTTGGCATGCTGCGCGTCAATGAGCGCGAAGCGGCGTGCCAGGTGACCGCGCATCTGCTCAGCCACGGTTATCAGCAGGTGGGCATGATCAGCGGTCCACTGGACATGCTTAACGCGCAGGACCGTATTCACGGCTGGCGCGATGCGCTGGCGCAGAAAGGGTTGCTGGCAGATGAGGCAATGATTTTCCCTGCCAGCTACACGCGGCAGGGCGGTTACGACGCCGCGCAGCGCATGGTGGCCAGCGGTCGTGTGCCGCGCGCGCTGTTTACCAGTAATGAAGGCCAGGCGATTGGCTGCATTCGTGCGCTGTCGGAGCATGGACTGCGCGTGCCGCAGGATGTCGCGCTGGTGTGTTTTAACGGTACCGATCAGTCGGCGTTTCATGTGCCGACGCTCACCACCGTACGTCAGCCGCTGCGCGATATGGCGCGCAGTGCGATTGCTATGCTCAAAAATTGGGATGGCGACGCGAAGCTGGCGGAATTTCCTCACCATTTAGAAATCGGTGAGTCCTGTGGCTGCCAGCTTACTCAACAAGAATAAAATTATAACACTATGAAAAGATTGATTATTGATTGTGATCCGGGAAACGGTATAGCGGGTGCCAACACCGACGATGGCCTCGCGCTGGCGTTAGCATTGGCCTCAAAGTCACTGTCGCTGGAACTGATTACCACTGTGACCGGCAACACGCCGAGCGCGGTGGGGGCGCAGGTCGCGAAAGATCTGCTGCAGCGGCTGGGACGCAACATTCCGGTGGTGCAGGGCGCGCTGCAGGCGCTGCGTGAAGATCCTGCGCCGTGGCGTGCGCGTCTTGATAACGTTGCTGATGAAAAGCTCGGTGAACTGTGGCGCGGCGTTCGTCAACCGCAGCGTATTCCGGCGGATGGACATGATGCGGCTGGCGTAATGGGCCAACTGATTTGTGACAATCCCGGCGAGTTTACGCTGGTAGCCATTGGCCCGTTGACCAACGTGGCGCTGGCACTGCAGCGTTATCCAGAGATGGCTGAATCGGTGGCAGAGATTGTGATTATGGGCGGCGTGTTCGCGCTGGATGATTACATCAAAGACACCAATTTTGGCCTCGATCCGGAAGCCGCGCATCAGGTGCTGCACAGCGGTGCTGCCATCACGCTGGTACCGATGGACGCCACCACGCAAACCCTGATGACGCAGCAGGATCTCACGCGGCTGACCGCTAACGATCATCCGTTGCCGCAGTTTGTGCGCGAGACGTTGCGGCCGTGGATCGATTATTCGATCCGCACCCGTCATCTGCCAGGTTGCTGGATACACGACGCGCTGGTGGTGGCGTGGCTGCTGAATCAGCGTGTCGCCGACGGCGTGGATTATCATGTGGATATTGAGCTGCGGCCTGGCGCCACGCGCGGCAAAAGCTGGCGTTATCGCACGCCGCTGCGGCTGGATATTGGCGTGCCACCGCAGACCGGCGCCTTGGTGCATGTGATTCAAACCGTTAATAATGCGCTGCTGCTTGAGATGATCGAAAAGGCATTTAATCAGTTATAAAACCGTTGACTGCACCTGCCGTAACGGCGCGATAAAACGCGCCGCTACAGGATATTACCTCCATCAATGACACGTTTTTTTACACCGCGCATCACTCGCTGACAATTCCTACCACAGCCCGCCTTTCTGACATGCTATATACAAATAGTTAACAAATTAGTAACCCGTGAAATTATTTGCGCGGTAACTTCTACTATAAATCCGGCCAACGAACCGGAAGCTCATCAGACAGGATACCAACATGTTCAACTGGACTGCGACCCAGCGCAACGTGGCTTTTGCCAGTTTCGCGAGCTGGACGCTGGATGCGTTCGACTTCTTCATCTTAGTGTTTGTCCTCAGCGATCTTGCCCAATATTTCCATACCAGCGTCTCCGATGTTTCTCTTGCCATCATGCTCACGCTCGCCGTGCGTCCGATCGGCGCGCTATTGTTTGGTCGGCTGGCGGAGAAGTACGGCCGCCGACCGATTTTGATGCTCAATATCGTGATGTTCTCGGCGTTTGAGCTTCTGTCGGCGTGGTCGCCCACCTTCACGGCGTTCCTCGGTTTCCGCGTGATTTACGGCGTGGCGATGGGGGGGATTTGGGGCGTGGCGTCGTCGCTGGCGCTGGAAACTATTCCGGATCGCTCGCGCGGCTTGATGTCCGGCATCTTCCAGGCAGGTTATCCGTGCGGCTATCTGCTGGCGTCGGTGATTTTTGGTTTGTTCTTCGAAACGGTCGGCTGGCGCGGCATGTTCCTGATTGGCGCGTTGCCGATTCTGCTGCTGCCGTTTATCTACTTCAAAGTGCCGGAATCGCCGGTGTGGCTGGCGGCGCGCGAGCGGAAAGAGAGCAATGCGCTGCTGCCGATTATCCGCCAGCACTGGAAAATCTGTATCTATATGGTGCTGCTGATGGCCTGCTTTAACTTCTTCAGCCACGGTACGCAGGATCTCTATCCCACCTTCCTGAAAGTGCAGCATCAGTTTGATCCGCACACCGTCAGCATCATTGCCATCAGCTACAACATCGCGGCGATGCTGGGCGGCATTACCTTTGGTGCACTCTCCGAGCGCATTGGCCGTAAGCGCGCGATTATTCTGGCGTCATTCCTCGCGCTGCCGGTGTTGCCGCTGTGGGCCTTCTCCAGCGGTTCATGGATGATCGGTATCGGCGCGTTCCTGATGCAGTTTATGGTGCAGGGCGCGTGGGGCGTGGTGCCGACCTATCTTACCGAACTGGTGCCCGCCAATGCGCGCGCGGTGCTGCCGGGCTTTGTCTATCAGCTGGGGAATTTGATCGCCTCCGTGAATGCGACGCTGCAGTCGCGTATCGCCGAGGCGCACGGCGGCAATTATGGTTTGGGCATGGCGATTGTCGCCGGAACGGTGGCGGTGCTGATTTGCGTATTAGTGGCCTTTGGTCGCGAGACGCGCGGCATCGAAATCTCCGGTGCCGCCGCGCGCGAGTCGTCTTAAAGCGCCTCGCAGACGTCAACCCATTTCGCCGCGGTGAGTTCCGCCATGCGCTGCGGCGAAATGCGCACCGCGCTATGAATCGATCCGGCTGCGGGCAGCACTTCATCAAAGCTGCGCAGCGACACATCGCAATAGACGGTAAGCGGATTTTCCAGCCCGAACGGGCAAACGCCGCCGACCGGATGTCCGGTCCAGTTCACCACCTCATCCACGCTTAACATGCGTGCCTTGGCGCCGAGCGCAGCTTTCAGCTTGCGGTTGTCGAGACGCGCATCGCCGCGCGTAACGATCAGCACGATGGCATCTTTCACTTTCAGCGACAGGGTTTTGGCGATTTGCCCAGGCTGAACGCCATGAACGCGTGCGGCCAGCTCAACGGTGGCGGTGCTTTCCGGCATCTCGATGATGTCGATATCCGGTGCATGTTCGGCAAAGAAGTGCCGTACCGACTCCAGGCTCATTGTTATCTCCGGTAAAAACAGAGCCGAAAAAATGCCACAAGCCTGGAAAAGTGTAAACGGGAGAAAAGGAGAATCTGTAACAGAATGCGCGGGGGCTACACCGCTTTTAACGTGCAGTTACCGCAACGTTCTACATCGGGGATACGATAGCGCTGGCAGCAGCTGCGTCGTTCCATTTCGCCATTACGCGGGATCATGGTGCGATACAGCGGATTATCGCTGCCATCGAGCAGGGATTTGCTAAAAAATAGCGCCTGTTCCAGCTGCAAAATCGTCTCTTCTGGCAACTGGTTTTTCAACTCGCCAAGGAACCAGTAAAACGAAAAGCCCATGTTGTTCCAGATAAGCTTCGCATTGATATCACCGTGCTGCGTCATGCCGTTAACCGCCGGAATCAGGCATTGCTGAATCAGGCGATCGATACGCTGCTGGGCATTGAGGTAGCGCGCATCCTCATCTTCCTGCACATCCAGCCAGAAAGCGCACGGATGGCCGTTTTCGTGGAACTCAACGTGAATCAGATGCGGCGAGCAGTTCAGCGCACGCGGTTCCTGCAATAACGCCATCATCAGCGGTGGCAGCAGCAGGCCAAAATACCACTGCGCCCACAGCGATTGCAGCGGCTTAGCTTCCTGCTGCACATCAGGATGATCGCGATAGAGATAGTCGCTGTAGCGCTGCGTCAGGCGGCGATAGTGAAGCGGATTAGACCACTCGGCCAGGGTTAACGTCCCGGCGGGTGCCGGCTGGCCAAGCTTGAGGTTATCCAGCATGTAGCTGCGTTGATCGCGCATCAGATCTTCCAGTGCGCTCGCTAAACTGCGATCGCTCTGCATAAAGATCAGTGAATGCTCGCTGAAGCGATGATCCTGACGCGTGATGATGGCCATGCCGGTCCTGAGTGATAACGGGAATCGAGAGACAAATGATAATCGTTCCCAGCATTTTGAACAACATTTCTGCACATGCGTCTGTTAACGCACATTTCGTCGCGGCACGTTTTATCGCGCAATAAATTGCGCCGCGACGAGGTGTGCGTTTGGTAATGACGAGGCCTTATATCAGTTCATTACTCGCCTGCGTCAATTTCGGCAAATCTTCCCACGCCAGAATAGTGTTACGTCCCTGATTTTTCGCCACATACAGCGCGCGGTCAGCATTGGCGACCGCCTGGTCGAAATCGTCAGCAAAGATAGGCGCGATACCAGCGCTGATGGTGACGTGCGTCGAGACTTTCTCATTGAAGCGGTGCGGAATTTCTAAATCCACCACGTACTGACGAATGCGTTCAGCCAGTTTCATTGCGATTGAGGCATTCACATTGGTCATCAGCACCAGAAACTCTTCGCCACCGTAGCGTGTGACCACATCGCGCGAACGCACCGCGTCGCGGATCGCCACGGACACGCGCGCCAGCGCCTGATCGCCCATCGCATGGCCGTAATTGTCGTTGTAGGCTTTGAAGTGGTCGATATCCAGCAGCAGCACAAAGTGGCTGCCGGCGTGGTTTTCCAGAATGGTATCAAGGCGATTCTTCAATCCACGGCGGTTGTACAAGCCGGTAAGCGGATCGAGCATGCTCAAATCGCTGAAGCTCTCTTTTTCCTCATACAACTGGCTCACCAGCCGACGGGTGAAGGTATCAAAGCGACGACGCATTAAATGGTGCAGTGAAAAGCCGATTAATGGCAGCGTAATGGTGAATAAGATCATCATTAAATGCTGACCATCATCCAATAACAGCACGGTTAATACCGGCGGCGTGATGTGTAAACAGAATGCAATCAAATAATCACTCAGCGCAATGGCACTGATAAAGAACACGCTTAACAGGCTGATAATTAAAAAGCTGCCATCAAAATAGTAAACCAGATGATATCTGTGGTTAATATGCCACGCCCACAGCGCACCCAAAATAAAAGCCACAGGATTTAATAGCGGTAATTTTTGTTTTGACGCCATTAAGCAAATAACCAGCAGCGTGGAGCTGAAGCCCGCTACAACGTCCACCGGCAGCGAGCGTATTGGGCTATCGCTGCCTAAAATCGGCAGCAGGCAAAAAAGCGAAACGGCGACATTAAGAAACAGAAATAGCATCAGCGACAGCCGATATTTACTCTGTTTCAACTCATCATAAGATTGTAATTTCATTATTATTCTCGTGACAGCCCTGATATATCAAAGCGCTACCCGCAAGTAATAGTTTACCTACCCGGATAGAGAGCACGTTATTGTTGTGTTAGCGATATTGTTATCGGCGGCAATTTAGCATTTTCCAGTAATTCTGTCATCCGGCATGGCTTGCGACAAAAATTCGCTGCAAGATGAGAAATATTGTCATATGATAATGCGAATATTTATCATTTGAGGGTTGCGCGATGATCATGGCGATAATAGCCGCCTGCGGACTATGGGGCGTGAGCTGGGTAATGGGTAAACGTCTGGATAGCGGTTGGGGCGTGTTATTACCCTGCGCGGCGATGCCGATTTTTGCGTTATGGGAACCGAGTTTCAGTCAATGGCGAGTGGTGATGATTGTGGCACTGCTGCTGACCGTGGTGATGCTGTTTCACCATCGCCTGCGTCACTATCTGTTGCTGCCATCTTGTCTGGCATTGGCGGGCGGCTTAGCGGCGGTGTCGGTCAATTTCCACGTTATCTGATCAAATCGCAGAAACGACCACATCACGCTGAGAGCGTGAAGTTCGTTGAAAAATCTTTCGGGGGATTTACGGCTCGAAAGGAGTGACAACTGTTGGTGCGAAGGGAGGGACTTGAACCCTCACGTCCGTAAGAACACTAACACCTGAAGCTAGCGCGTCTACCAATTCCGCCACCATCGCATCTTAGTTGTCTGTTTATATCGTCGCATTGGTGCGAAGGGAGGGACTTGAACCCTCACGTCCGTAAGAACACTAACACCTGAAGCTAGCGCGTCTACCAATTCCGCCACCATCGCTCAGTGCGCAGATATAAACTGTGTGATTTTAGTTTGGTGCGAAGGGAGGGACTTGAACCCTCACGTCCGTAAGGACACTAACACCTGAAGCTAGCGCGTCTACCAATTCCGCCACCATCGCAAACTAACAACACCCTAAAGTATTGCTAACCACGGAGGCGCATTTTAGAGATTTTACTCATTGCGTCAACACATATTTCGCGACGGCAAAACGATCGCTGTAAAAAGCAACGTTTCTGCCGCCGCGCTGCTGTTAACGCGTTTTGGCACCGCGACCATATACGGCGCGATAGACTTTGAAGCGTCCGGTTTGCGCCAGCACTTCGTGATTGCCAAAGGTTTCATCCAGAATTTGTGGATATGGCAGGAAGGCGTTAGCCACGATACGCAGTTCGCCGCCGCTGTTCAGATGCTTAAGCGCACCGCGAATCAGCGTGTTAGCCGCTTCAGGGCTGGTTTGCAGGCCATCGTGGAACGGCGGGTTAGAGATGATCATGTCGAAACGGCCGGTAACGTCAGAGAACACGTTACTGGCAAACACTTCACCTTCCAGTTCATTGGCGGCCAGCGTGGCTTTACTCGCTTCAATCGCAGCAGCATGCACATCACACAGCCACAGACGCACGCGCGGCGACACTTTCGCCATCACAGTTGCCAGCACACCGCTACCACAACCGATATCCAGCACTTTGCCACGGAAATGCGGCGTCAGCGTGGAGAGCAGCAGATCGCTGCCGATATCCAGACCATCACGGCTGAACACGCCCGGCAAGGTATGGATGGTGAGATCCTCGAGCTGATAAGTATGGCCGTAGCTGCTGGCATCAAAGGTTGGCTGCTTATCGAGACGACCGTGATACAGGCCACAACGACGCGCGCTATCAACTTTCTCCAGCGTCGCCCACGCTTCCAGCATGCCTTCGGCGCTGCGCACGCCGCTGCGGTTTTCACCCACCACGAAGATATCGCAGCCTACCGGCAGCAAAGAGAGCAGGTTTTGCAGCTGGTACTGCGCTTCGGGTTTGTTCTTCGACCAGTAATAAACCAGCGTATCGCAGCCTTCAACATCGGCAGCGGTTGCAACCATGCTGTAAACCGCACGTTCGCCAAGGCGATGGCTTAGATTCTGCCAGTGATGATATTGCTGGGTATGCACGCGGCTCGACGCGGTTTCTAGCTGGGCGGGCAGGTCATCCTGCAGGTCGCCAGCAAACAAAACGTTGCGGGCGGTAAATTCATCACTGTGGCGCAGAATCACTTCGCTGGCCGGGGTAAAAGCAGACATGGAACGCTCCTGTTAAATCAGAGCCGCGATTATAGTGCTTTGTTGGCGCATGTTCGATGGGTTTGCTAGCATAGCGTCGCATTCTGGCAGCATAACGGGTAATAGCATGAGCACAAGGCGCGACTGGCTTCTACAGCAAATGGGGATTACGCAGTATCAGCTGCGGCGTCCGCGCGTGCTGCAAGGGGAAATTGCCGTCACGCTTTTGCCCGACACGCGTTTGGTTTTGGTGGCCGAACAGGCACCCACGCTACAAGAACCGCTGATTCGCGACGTGCTGCGCGCGCTGAACATTCAACCCGCGCAGGTCATGGCGTTAACGCCAGACCAGCTGCAAATGCTGCCGGAGCAGGTCGATTGCGCCGGTTGGCTGCTGGGCGTTGAGAGCGAACATCCCTTTAACGGCATTACCTTCAACACCGCCGTTTTCAATGAACTGATCAGCAGCGGCGCAGCAAAACGCGCCCTGTGGCAACAGATGTGTAACCATGACAGCCATCTCTTTAGTCACCCCTGAAGACCAGCCGCAGCTGCTGGCGATTGAGCGCCGCGCACATGCTTTTCCGTGGAGCGAGCAGACGTTTAGCAGCAATCAAGGCGAACGTTTCGTTAATATCCGCATTGAAGTTGAAGGTAAGCTGGCCGGATTCGCCATCACCCAAGTGGTGCTGGATGAAGCGTCGCTTTTCAATATTGCGGTGGATCCCGACTTCCAGCGCCGCGGCCTGGCGCGCCAGCTGTTGCAGCATCTGATTGCTGAGCTCGAGCAGCGCGACGTGATGACGCTATGGCTGGAAGTGCGCGCCTCAAATATGCCGGCGATTGCGTTGTATGAGCAGCTGGATTTCCATCAGGTGAGCGTACGCCCCAACTATTATCCCACTGCCAGCGGACGAGAAGATGCCATCATTATGGCGCTAACGCTTTAAGGAGCACCATGCTAAACGATTGGGACTGCATCCTGTTTGATGCAGACGAAACGCTTTTCCATTTCGATGCTTACGCTGGTTTGCAGCGCATGTTTGCCCGCTATGACGTGCAATTTTCTGCGCAGGATTACACCGATTATCAGGCGATCAACAAGCCGCTGTGGGTCGATTACCAGAACGGCACCATTTCCGCACTGCAGCTGCAAACGCGCCGCTTCACCTTGTGGGGCGAAAAGCTGAGCGTCGCACCCGAAGTACTCAACAGCGATTTCCTCAGCGCAATGGCCGATATCTGCCTGCCGCTGGAAGGCGCAGCCCACCTGTTATCAACGCTGAAAGGCAAAGTGAAAATCGCCATCATCACTAACGGTTTTACTGCGTTACAGCAGGCGCGACTTGAGCGTACCGGATTCCTCGATGTGTTTGATGCGCTGGTGATTTCTGAAGAAGTTGGCGTACCGAAACCTGACGTGGCGATTTTTGATCACACGCTGGCCTTGCTGGGCAACCCGGATCGCAGCCGCGTGCTGATGGTCGGCGATACGCCAGAATCAGATATTCTCGGCGGCATGAATGCCGGCCTGAAGACCTGCTGGATCGATCACGGTACGCGTCCGTTACCCGATCACATCACGCCAACCTGGCAGGTGAAAACGCTGGCCGAGCTAGAAGCGATTCTGACTGAAGGTTAAAAGTATCTATTCATCGTTACCATCGTGATGATGCTGAGAAGCCCGCTGTGCGGGCTTTTTTTATGTTATTATCTATGCATGAATCTATTCATTAATCTATTCATCAGACAAGGTGGCGGCAATGGCTGAGCTACAAAGTTTGCTGCTGGAAGGACCGCTTAGCGCGGCGGATCTGCTGGCTCGATTGCATATCAGCCAGGCCACGCTTTCACGCCAACTGCGTCAGCAGCCGCAGATTATCAAATGGGGCAAAGCGCGCGCGACGCGTTATGCGTTGCTGCGGCCCATCCGGGGTGAAAGCCGCTTCCCGCTGTATCGTATTTCTGCTGAAGGTCAGGCATCGCCCGCTGGCATCCTTTTGCCAACCTGGCCGCAGGGCAGTTGTCTGCATCTGGACCAGCACGATCAAGGCCGCTTTTATGACGGCTTACCGTGGTTCCTGCAGGAGATGCGTCCGCAAGGTTTTCTGGGCCGACAATGGGGCCGTGAATACGCGCCACAGCTCGGGCTGACGGATGATATTCGTCTCTGGAGTGATGAGCAGTGCCTGATGGCGCTGGCAAGCGGCGGCATCGATATGCCGGGCGCTTTTATTGTTGGCGACATGACATACCAGCGTTGGCTGCAACAGCCCGCACCGCAAGCCATCAGCGAGGCGCAAAAAATCGCGCGTTATCCGCTGATGGCACAACAGGCGCTGAGCGGCGATGAACCGGGCTCATCGGCTGGCGGCG
This sequence comes from Pantoea sp. GCM10028869, assembly GCF_042666835.1. Lineage (NCBI taxonomy): Bacteria > Pseudomonadati > Pseudomonadota > Gammaproteobacteria > Enterobacterales > Erwiniaceae > Pantoea > Pantoea sp. GCM10028869. The sequence continues at coordinate 250,629 of NZ_JBHTGO010000005.1, forward strand.
AACAACCGAAATTCCTGTGCTATGCCGCAACGGCGAATGGCGATCGTCATTGTCTGGTGAAATTTACCGTCGCCCGTCAAAGTGATAATGCTGAGCGCTGGCGTGATTTGTTACGCGCGGAGCATCTGGCGTTGCAACATTTACTGGCGGCGGGATTGCCTGCCGCACATAGCCAGCTGATTGATAGTGAAGGACAATTGTTCCTCGAAGTGCAGCGTTTTGATCGCATTCATCAACGGGGTCGACGCTGCATGAGTTCATTAGAAGCGGTAAGCGCAGAGTTTATCGGCCATCAACAACACTGGCCGGATGCGCTGCGTGAGTTGCAGCGTCAGCAACGTGTTGATGCGGTAGCGGTTGAACGCGGGACTTTGCAGTGGGCGTTTGGACGACTGATTGCCAATAGCGACATGCACGCGGGCAATCTGTCTTTCTTTACTGATGAAGAACGTTTCAGCCTGACACCGGCTTACGACATGCTGCCGATGGCGCTGGCGCCCAATTCTCAGGGGCACATGCGCGATGAAGTCAAACTGACGCTGGATTTCGCGCTGCCAGGCGCCGTGTGGCGCGCTGCCAGCGCTATGGCGAAAATCTACTGGCAGGCGATTGCAGAGGATGCTGAGTTTAGCGCGAACTTCCGCAGCATTGCCGGGCAGGCATTACAGCAACTGGAAGCGATGGAAGTAACAATGCATAAAATGGCTTAACGCTCTTTTTCAGTCTCTGTGGTTGCCGCCGCCGCCTCTTCTTGCTCTTTCTCTTTATCCTCTTTCACCGTGCGGCTCGCCGTTAGCAGGAACGGCGATTGCTGCCAGCGGGTGCGACGGTCGCGCAGCAGGGTGCGCGTCAGGATAATGCCGATGGCCAGCGCCAGTAACATCATCAGGCGCAGGATGTTGGTGGTGTTATCCACCTGACGTGATTCCGTCACCAGCACGTGAGTATCCAGCGTGACGCGCAGGAAACCTTGCGGGCCATCTTTGCCTTCCAGCGGCTGCACAATTTGATGGTTGAAGTAGCTACCAGCGCGTTTGCCATCCAGCGACAGCCGATCACGCACATTAATGCTTTCGCCGCTGTGCGCCACCAGGCTGCCATCATCGGCGTAGACGGAAGCATCAAGAATGCGGCTGTTGTCGGTCATCTGATTGAGGATGGCGGCAATCTGCGTGCGGTTATCGTCGCTGTTATCCATCAACGGTTTAAGGCTAAACGCCACCTGTTTGGTCAACGTGCGCGCCAGTTCTTCCACTTGTTCAGAGCGAGCCATTTGATGGCCGAGGCTAAACCAGGATGCGCCTTGCATCAGAACCACTAACAGAGCCAGCGAGATAAGAACAATCACCGTGCGATGCAGGCGAAATTTCAGTGCGGTTTTAACCATCAGAAACCCGTGTGATGTAACAGCAGAAAGGCTGGCAATTATGTTGCCAGAACCCGCGCAGACAAGGTAGCCTCTTGCGTGGTTTTGTTGTCCCTACAGGAGCTGTAATGCCAAATCGTCTTACCTGGTGCGATCTGCCCGCCGATGTTTCACTTTGGCCGGGTTTACCCCTTTCCCTCAGCGGTGATGAAGTGATGCCGCTGGATTACCGTGCTGGTCGGACTGGCTGGTTGCTGTATGGGCGCGGGCTCGATAAACAAAAACTCACCGATTATCAGCATAAGCTGGGGGCGGCGATGGTGATCGTCAGCGCCTGGAATGTCGATGAGTATCAGGTGATACGTCTGGCAGGCTCGCTGACGCCGCGCGCCAGCAAACTGGCGCATGAAGCCGGTTTTGATGTGGCACCGCTCGGCAAAATCCCGCATCTGAAAACGCCAGGTTTGCTGGTGATGGACATGGATTCCACCGCGATCCAGATTGAGTGCATCGATGAGATCGCCAAACTGGCGGGTTGCGGCGAGCAGGTGGCGGAAGTCACCGAGCGCGCGATGCGCGGCGAGCTGGATTTCAAAGCCAGCCTGCGCGAGCGCGTCGGCACCCTGGCGGGCGCCGATGCCAATATCCTGATGCAAGTGCGCGATGCGCTGCCGCTGATGCCAGGCTTAACCACGCTGGTGCAGAAGCTGCAGGCGCTGGGCTGGCAGGTGGCGATCGCCTCGGGCGGCTTTACCTTCTACGCCGACTATTTGCGCCAGACGCTGCATTTAGCCGCGGCGGTGGCCAACGAGCTGGAAATTCGCGACGGTAAGTTAACCGGCCAGGTGCTGGGACAAATTGTCGACGCCCAATTTAAAGCCGATACCCTGAACGATCTGGCACAGCGCTTTGAAATTGCTCCGGAACAAACCGTGGCGATTGGCGATGGTGCCAACGATCTGCCGATGATTAAAACCGCGGCGCTGGGTATCGCCTATCATGCTAAACCTAAAGTGAATGAGCAGACGGAAATCATCATCCGTCATGCTGACCTGATGGGTGTGTTCTGCATCCTGACCGGCAGCCTGATTCACGAAGAGCGTTAACTGAGGATTTGATTTGGCCAAAGCGGCAAAACGCGCCTTCGTTTGTAACGAATGCGGCGCTGATTATCCGCGCTGGCAGGGGCAATGCAGCGCCTGCCATGCGTGGAACACCATCACCGAGGTGCGCATTGCCGCCTCGCCTGCGGCGGCGCGTAATGAGCGCCTGAGCGGTTATGCCGGCGGCAACGCGGGCGTTAGCCGCGTGCAGAAGCTGTCGGAGATCAGCCTCGAAGCCCTGCCGCGTTTCTCAACCAGTTTCAAAGAGTTCGATCGCGTATTGGGCGGCGGCGTGGTGCCGGGCAGCGCCATCTTAATTGGTGGTAATCCGGGTGCCGGTAAATCGACGCTGCTGCTGCAGGTGATGTGCAAGCTGGCAGAAGGGATGAAAACCCTGTATGTCACCGGCGAAGAGTCACTGCAACAGGTGGCGATGCGCGCCCATCGTCTGGGATTACCGACCGAAAACCTCAATATGTTGTCGGAAACCAGCATCGAGCAGATCTGCCTGATCGCCGAGCAGGAGCAGCCGAAATTGATGGTGATCGACTCGATTCAGGTAATGCACATGGCGGAGATCCAATCCTCGCCGGGCAGCGTAGCGCAGGTGCGTGAAACGGCCGCCTACCTGACACGCTTCGCCAAAACGCGCGGCGTGGCGATCATCATGGTCGGTCACGTCACCAAAGACGGTTCGCTGGCCGGCCCGAAAGTGCTGGAACACTGTATCGACTGTTCGGTGATGCTGGATGGCGACGCCGATTCCCGTTTCCGCACCTTACGCAGCCATAAAAACCGCTTTGGCGCGGTGAATGAGCTCGGCGTATTCGCCATGACCGAACAAGGCATGCGCGAAGTCAGCAATCCATCGGCCATCTTCCTGTCACGCGGTGATGAGATCACCTCGGGCAGTTCGGTGATGGTGCTATGGGAAGGTACGCGTCCGCTGCTGGTCGAGATTCAGGCGCTGGTGGACCATTCGATGATGGGCAACCCACGCCGCGTCGCGGTGGGTCTGGAGCAGAATCGCCTGGCAATCCTGTTAGCGGTGCTGCATCGCCACGGCGGCTTGCAGATGGCGGATCAGGATGTGTTCGTTAACGTGGTCGGCGGCGTAAAAGTCACCGAAACCAGCGTCGATTTGGCGCTGCTGATGGCGATGGTATCGAGCTTCCGCGATCGTCCGCTGCCGCAGGATCTGGTGATCTTTGGTGAAGTGGGCCTTGCCGGCGAAATTCGCCCGGTGCCGAGCGGCCAGGAGCGCATTTCCGAAGCGGCGAAACACGGCTTTAAGCGCGCCATCGTCCCGGCCGGTAATGCACCGAAGAAACCGGTCGAAGGGATGAAGGTGTACAGCGCAAAGAAGCTGGCGGATGCGTTAGCGATTCTGGATGAGTTGTAAGTTTTACCGGTCGGCATGAATGCCGACCCTACGTTTGTAGGGTGCGCATTTATGCGCACCGTCTTAAAGGCCGCACCGCCCTTTATTCCACGCAGGAGGCACTAAATGTCATCGTTTGACTACCTGAAAACAGCCATTCGCCAGCAAGGCCACACGCTGCAGCAGGTTGCCGACGCCAGCGGAATGACCAAAGGCTACTTAAGCCAGCTGCTCAACGCCAAAATTAAAAGCCCGAGCGCGCAGAAGCTGGAAGCGCTGCACCGTTTTCTTGGCCTGGAATTTCCGCGCCGCGATAAAACCGTTGGCGTGGTGTTCGGGAAATTTTATCCGCTGCATACCGGCCACATATATTTAATCCAGCGCGCCTGCAGTCAGGTGGATGAGCTGCATATCATCATGGGCCACGACGAGCCGCGCGATCGTGAACTGTTTGAAAACAGCGCCATGTCGCAGCAGCCGACCATCAGCGATCGACTACGCTGGTTGCTGCAAACCTTCAAATACCAGAAAAATATCCGCATCCATTCGTTTGATGAAGAGGGCATTGAACCTTATCCGCACGGCTGGGATGTGTGGAGCGGCGGCGTCAAAACCTTTCTGGCTGAGCAGGGCATTGAGCCGAATTGTATCTACACCAGTGAAGAGCCGGATGCCGCGATGTATGAGCAGCACCTCGGCATTCCGGCGGTGGTGATCGATCCCAATCGATCCTTTATGAACATCAGCGGCGGGCAGATTCGTCAGGATCCGTTCCGCTACTGGGAATACATCCCGACCGAAGTGAAGCCATTCTTCGTGCGCACCGTGGCGGTGCTGGGCGGCGAGTCGAGCGGCAAATCAACGCTGGTGAACAAGCTGGCGAACATCTTCAACACCACCAGCGCATGGGAATATGGCCGCGATTATGTCTTCTCGCACCTCGGTGGCGACGAGATGGCGCTGCAATATTCCGACTACGACAAAATCGCGCTCGGTCAGGCCCAGTACATCGACTTCGCGGTGAAGTACGCCAGTAAAGTCGCCTTTATCGATACCGATTTCATCACTACGCAGGCGTTTTGCCTCAAGTACGAAGGTCGCGAGCACCCGTTTGTGCAGGCGTTGATTGATGAATACCGTTTCGACCTGGTGATTTTGCTGGAAAACAACGTGCCCTGGGTGGCGGATGGATTGCGCAGCCTCGGCAGCTCAATGGATCGTCGCGAGTTCCAAACCATGCTGATCACCATGCTGCGTGAAAACAATATTGAGTTTGTGCACGTTAAAGAAGATGACTATGACACGCGCTTCCTACGTTGCGTCGAGTTAGTAAAGCAGATGCTGGGCAGCTGATTCAGCCATAAAAAAAGGCGCCTAATGGCGCCTTTTTCACAGCAACAGACTTACTTCGCCATACGCTTGTACTTGATACGCTTCGGCTCGAGCGCATCGGCGCCGAGGGTGCGTTTCTTGTACTCTTCGTACTCGGTAAAGTTACCTTCGAAGAACTCCACCTTGCCTTCATCCTGATAATCGATGATGTGGGTGGCGATACGGTCCAGGAACCAACGGTCATGCGAGATCACCATGGCACAGCCCGGGAATTCCAGCAGGGCGTTTTCCAGCGCGCGCAGGGTTTCAATGTCAAGGTCGTTGGTTGGTTCATCGAGCAGCAGCAGGTTACCGCCGACTTGCAGCAGCTTGGCGAGGTGCAGACGACCGCGCTCACCACCTGACAACTCGCCCACGCGTTTGCCCTGATCGGTGCCTTTAAAGTTGAAGCGACCGACGTAAGCACGGCTTGGCATCTCAGTGTTGCCAACGCGCATAATGTCCTGACCGCCAGACACTTCTTCAAACACGGTTTTGGAATTGTCCATTGCGTCACGGAACTGATCAACCGACGCCAGCTTGACGGTTTCGCCCAGCTCGATGGTGCCGGAATCCGGTTGCTCCTGGCCTGACATCATGCGGAACAGCGTAGATTTACCCGCGCCGTTCGGACCGATGATGCCAACAATTGCGCCTTTCGGTACAGAGAAGGTCAGATCGTCGATCAGCACGCGATCGCCATACGATTTCTTCAGGTTGGTCACTTCCAGCACTTTGTCGCCGAGGCGTGCGCCAGGTGGAATAAAGAGTTCGTTGGTTTCGTTACGCTTCTGGTAATCGGTGTTGTTCAGCTCTTCAAAGCGTGCCAGACGGGCTTTGCCCTTCGACTGACGGCCTTTCGCGCCTTGACGCACCCACTCCAGCTCTTTCTCGATAGATTTGCGACGCGCCGCTTCAGAAGAAGCTTCCTGCGCCAGACGCTGATCTTTTTGCTCCAGCCAGGAAGAGTAGTTACCTTCCCACGGAATACCTTCACCGCGGTCCAGTTCCAGAATCCAGCCAGCCACGTTATCCAGGAAGTAACGGTCATGCGTGATCGCCACAACGGTGCCTTCAAAGTCGTGCAGGAAGCGCTCGAGCCACGCCACGGATTCGGCATCCAGGTGGTTGGTCGGTTCATCGAGCAGCAGCATGTCTGGCTTTTCCAGCAGCAGACGGCACAGCGCCACGCGGCGGCGCTCACCACCGGAAAGGGTAGCGATTTTGGCATCCCAGTCTGGCAGACGCATCGCGTCGGCGGCACGGTTCAGCTGGGTATCGAGGTTGTGACCATCGTGCGCCTGGATCACTTCTTCCAGACGGCCCTGTTCCGCGGCCAGCTTGTCGAAATCCGCATCGGGATCGGCATACAGCGCATACACTTCGTCGAGGCGCTTCAGCGCGCCAACCACCTCTGAAACCGCTTCTTCAACGGATTCACGCACGGTGTGCTCCGGGTTCAACTGCGGTTCCTGCGGCAGATAACCCACATTGATGCCCGGCTGTGGGCGTGCTTCCCCTTCGATATCGGTATCGATACCGGCCATGATGCGCAGCAGCGTCGATTTACCCGAGCCGTTCAGGCCGAGTACACCGATTTTTGCTCCAGGGAAGAAGCTAAGAGAAATATTCTTCAGGATGTGACGCTTCGGCGGAACGACCTTGCCGACGCGATGCATGCTATAGACGAATTGAGCCACGTTGTATTGAGCCTTTTGGTCTGTGAGTTATGAACTTTAGGTACAGAAGTTTAGCTGTTTTCACCCTTTATTCATACCCGTCATACTTCGCGCTGCAGGTGCGTTGGCTGCGTGTGTCCACCCCAGTCACATACTAATGTATGCTCCTGGGGATGAACCCACTTGCCGCCTTCCTGCAACACGAAGTATTTAGGGTCTGGTTTTGTTTCCCGGTAATAGAAACAGAGGAATTCTAAGCTTTAGGCAATCGCAGCGGAATATTCTGTTGTGCCAGCCAGCTCTTCAGCGCCGGTTCGGGTGCGCTATCGCTGACCAGCAAATCAAAACGGCGCAATTCACCGATACGCGCGGGCAGCACTTTGCCAAATTTACTGCTGTCCGCCACCAGCACGCGCTGACGTGCGCGCAGCATCGCGTGGTGCTTCATCGCCAGCTCGTTAATGTTGTAGCAGGTGGCGCCCTGTTCCTGATCGATACCTGCCGCCGAAATAAAGGCCAGCGTCGGGCAGAGATCGTCGAGGATCGAATGCGCGCCAATCGGCGTGAACAGCGCGTTATCGGCGTGGAACTCACCGCCGCTCAGGATCACGTTGCAGGCCGGTTTCTCTTTCAACGCCAGGAAAGTGTTCATCGCGCAGCAGATGGCGGTGAACGGCAAGGTGTCAGGAATCGCATCTACGATGTACGGCAGCGTGGTGCCGCAATCAAAAAATACCGTGTCATTTTCACTGATCAGATCCGCAGCAGCCTGCGCCAGGCGCTGTTTGCGTGCGGCGTTCTGACCGTGCTGATCGGAGATGAAATAGTGTCCGGCGTGGCTTTTCGGATCGCTGACGATATAGCCGCCCAGCAGCACCACGGTTGAAGCCGGTTCGGTGAGATCGCGGCGGATGGTCATTTCCGACACGCCGAGCAGCTGCGCCGCGTCTTTCAGGTGCAGTTTATCGGTGCGTTTCAGCGCCTGAGCCAACTTGTGAATACGTTCGTCGCGCCGGGTTTCCATGATCATCTCTGCGTAATTAATCCTGAAGTCGAAGTGGCCTGGTCAAAAATCACGATAAATCTCACATATTTTAATGATTTGCGACGTATCCAGCAGGCCAGTTTTCAATCTTACCTGTAATGAGATCGGCCCGCAAACCTCATGCAATGCCGCCAACGTGTTGCTCTCAAGCCGCTTCGCTCTGATTCTCAATGTTGTTCCATTGTTAGAATAATAACATTCATTTCTACGGATGAAGGGCTGTTTATCGGCTTTTCATCAGGATGTCGAGGTGTGAAATTTATCACATAATTAACTTTATTAACCTGATATTGTTATTTTAATAACATTATAAAGCTAAAAATTCACCGGGAGAAAACAATGGATATTGCGGTTATTGGGTCAAATATGGTGGACCTCATTACCTATACCAATCAGCTGCCTAAAGCGGGCGAAACGCTGGAAGCACCCGATTTTGCCATCGGCTGCGGGGGTAAAGGTGCCAATCAGGCTGTGGCAGCGGCGAAGATGGGCGGCAGCGTGATGATGGTGAGTAAAGTCGGCGACGATCTGTTCGCGCCGAATACCGTGGCCAATCTGCAGCAGCAAGGCGTTGATACCCGCTTCGTCACCACCGCGCCAGGCACCTCCAGCGGCGTGGCACCTATCTTCGTCGACGATGAGTCGCAGAACCGCATTCTGATTATTAAAGGTGCCAACCAACAGTTGAAGCCAGCCGATATCGATGCCGCCGCTGACGCGTTGAAAAGCTGCCAGTTGATCATCCTGCAGCTGGAGATCCCGCTGGAGACCGTTTATTACGCCATTGATTTTGCCCGTCAGCATGACATCAAAGTGATCCTCAATCCGGCACCGGCGGTGGCGGATCTCAATATCGACTACGCCTGCAAATGCGACTTTTTCATGCCGAATGAAACCGAGCTGCAGATCCTCACCGGCATGCCGGTCACCACGGATGAAGAGGTGAAGCTGGCGGGGCAATCGCTGCTCAAACGCGGGCTGAAAAACCTGATCATCACGCTGGGCGGGCGCGGTTCGCTGTGGATGTCTGGCGACAGCGTGCATCAGGTTGCCCCCACCGCGGTAAAAGCAGTGGATACCAGCGGCGCGGGCGATGCCTTTATCGGCTGCTTCGCCCACGAGTTGGTGAAAAGCGGCGATATCCCGGCCGCGATGGCGCAAGCCTCGGCTTATGCCGCCTGCAGCGTGACCGGTCGCGGCACGCAGCGCTCCTATCCCGACGCGGAAACCTTCCAGCGTTTTCTCAACGTTCACTGAGGTCGAGTTATGCAACCGAACATTGTTCAGCAATCTGATGGCTATCTGAATAAAACGCCGCTGTTCCAGTTCATTTTGCTCTCGTGCCTGTTCCCGTTGTGGGGCTGTGCGGCGAGTCTGAACGACATCCTGATCACCCAGTTCAAAAGCGTGTTCGCGTTAAGCGATTTCGCCAGCGCGCTGGTGCAGAGCGCGTTCTATGGCGGCTACTTCCTGATCGCTATTCCGGCCTCGCTGGTGATCCGCAAAGCCACCTATAAACTGGCGATTTTATTGGGACTGGCGCTGTATATCGTGGGCTGCGTGCTGTTCTATCCCGCGTCGCACATGGCAACCTACACCATGTTCCTGGCGGCGATTTTCGCCATCGCCATCGGTTTGAGCTTCCTCGAAACCGCCGCCAACACCTACAGCTCGATGATTGGTCATCGCGATCACGCCACGCTGCGCCTGAATATCAGCCAGACCTTCTATCCGGTGGGCGCACTGATGGGCATCGTGCTGGGCAAATATCTGGTGTTTCAGGAGGGCGACAGTCTGGAAAGTCAGCTGGCCGGCATGAATGCGGAACAGGCGCATGCGTTCCGTCTCACCATGCTGGAGCATACGCTGGAACCCTACAAATATCTGGTGATGGTGCTGGTGGTAGTGATGCTGCTGTTCCTTTTCACCCGCTATCCGCGCTGCAAACCGGAAAGCAGTGAAAAATCGTTGCCGTCGCTCGGCGAGACTTTCCGCTACCTGGCGGCGAATCGTCACTTCAAACGCGGGATTCTGGCGCAGTTCTTGTATGTCGGCATGCAGGTGGCGGTGTGGTCGTTCACCATTCGTCTGGCGCTGACGCTCGGCGCGGTCAATGAACGCCATGCCTCTAACTTTATGATTTACAGCTTCATCGGCTTCTTTATCGGTAAATTTATCGCCAACGTCCTGATGACGCGCTTCCGTGCGGAAAAAGTGTTGATTGCCTACTCGCTGCTGGGTGCTCTGGCGCTGGCGTATGTGATGTTTGTGCCAAACTTTACCGCCGTGTATGCCGCCATCCTGGTCAGTGCGCTGTTTGGTCCGTGCTGGGCGACGATCTACGCTGGAACGCTGGCTACCGTCGATAACAAATACACCGAAGTAGCGGGCGCGTTTATCGTGATGTCGATTGTCGGTGCTGCCTTTATTCCTGCGATTCAGGGCTTCGTCTCCGATCATCTGGGATCGATGCAGCTGGCGTTCGGCGTTTCGCTGCTGTGCTTCGCCTGGGTGGGTTACTTCTTCTGGGGCGAGCTGCGTCATAAAAAACAGGCAGAAGCAGCCGGTCGTTTAGTTGAGGAGATGCCATGAAAACCCGTTTACCGTTACGTCGTGAGCAGTTTCATGAAACGCCAGCCACGCTGCTGCGCAACGAAACGTTCCACGTCGAGCTGTTTCGCTATCCCGCAGGCGTGGAAGCGGTACGCATCAGCAATCCACGCGGCACGGTGATCGTACTGCCGTTTTACGGTCAGATGGTGTGGGACGCTAACTTTGACGGCCATTCGCTGACCATGGGCCACAGCTTTAAGCAGCCGCTGCCCGGCAGTTCGATCATTGATACCTACGGCTGTTTCGCTTTCCACTCCGGGCTGCTGGCCAACGGCTGTCCGGCAGAGGATGACGATCATCCGCTGCATGGCGAAATGGCCTGCGCGCGCATGGACAGCGCGTGGATGGTACTGGAGGACGATCGCCTGTCGCTGGAGGGCGAAACCGAGTATGTGAAGGGCTTTGGCCATCACTATCTTGCCGCACCGGCGGTGCGCCTTGAGGCCAATGCTGCGCGCCTGCACATTGAGATGAACGTCACTAACCTGGCAGGCGCTCCGATGCCGCTGCAGTATATGTGTCATCTGAACAGCGCCTGGCTGGATCAAGGGCGTTTCCAGCAGTCGATCCCGACCGATGCGTTCCAGCTGCGCAGCTCGATCCCGGCGCACGTCAAGCCTACCCCACAGTGGCGCGCATATACCGATCAACTGGCGCGCGATCCGCAGGCGTTTCAGCAGCTGGATCAGCCGCAGATGTGCGATCCGGAGATCGTGTTTTTCGCCGACGATCTCCAGCAGTACGGCGATGAGATGCAGTTCGAGCTGCACTCACCGCAAGGGTTTGCCCTGATGACGCGCTTCTCCAGCCAGCAATTCCCACACGCCACGCGCTGGATGCTGCATAACCGCGATCAGCAGGTCGCCGCCTATGTGCTGCCGTCAACCTGCCGCCCGGAGGGTTTCAAAGCCGCACAGCGCGCCGGCACGCTGATTGAGCTGGCCCCCGGCGAACAGCGCCATTTCAGCGTTGAGACCGGGATTTTGTAATCAATGGCGGTCTTAGGATCGCCATTTTAAAATCAATATCAACAGCGGATGTTGATATTAAAAATCATTTAAAAAATATCAAATATACCCCTATCTCCCCTCGGTTAATTGCAATGATCTAATGATTTAGATCAAATTATTAAATAAGAGGATGTGCATTATAGTAATTTTATTTAAATTTACGTTCAGGGAAGGATTATGGCATCTGTACCGATAGGACCTGGTGCATTAATTATTCAGAATAATATGCGTGAAGCCAGATGTAATGGTATGTCGAGAGGTATGGCGACACCGGCAACCTATTACTGGTTTTATCAAAAAGTACGCAATCGCGGCCCTTGGGATTACAAACAATTCGACTTCAATTGGGCTGCTTTTGGAAACTTCAATTTTGGCGCTTCAGGCAGAGCGGCTGGCATACCCGATGACATTTTGCTGATGGGCGCGGGATTTGCTCAAACACTCGCTGGCACATCAAAACCTCGCTGGGGAAAGTGGTATGATGTTCCTCCCTATGGAGATGATCCCACAGATCAACGCAATATACGCGAGGGAATTGAGTATGCTAAACAGCACGGTTATTAAGCGATTTCATTTGATACTGACTCTTCTTTTGCTGATTATTATTGGTTTTTTAGTCATCGGTAATGAAAGCTCACGCGATAATGATGTGTTGAAGCGTAGTCAAAAAATCAATCAATCTTCCTGGCTATATATGACTGAATACAGTGCTGGCGGTGCCACTGTTCCTGTTATTTATCGATATTATTTAACCAGTGAGATTACCGGCAACGAAAAACAAGTTTTAAATAAACTTAAAACGTTGGAACCTCTCATTGAAGGTGTAGGAAGCATCCGCTCAATTAACATATCAGCTAATGGGCATATCACCTTTAGGTGGAGTGGAAAAATAGTGTCAGTGAGTAGTAAAGTTGGCATGGCAGATTTTGAATTTGAAAATTAAATAAAATATTTAAAATGCTCTAAACGACGTGCCTCCTGCTTGTAGACGCGGCCGTTAAGCCGCTCTTTTGAATTATCAAGCTCAACTAAATCGCCACTAATCCGCGTACGCCGTCGGCTTCCATGGCGGATCCGGCGCCGCGCTGCACGATCTCGCCGCGCGACATCACCAGATAGCTGTCGGCCAGTTCGGCGGCGAAATCATAAAACTGCTCGACCAGCAGGATCGCCATATCGCCGCGCTGCGCCAGCTGGCGGATCACCGCACCGATCTCCTTGATCACCGACGGCTGGATCCCTTCGGTTGGCTCATCGAGGATCAACAGCTTTGGTGAACAGGCGAGGGCGCGGCCAATCGCTAATTGCTGCTGTTGTCCGCCCGACAGGTCGCCGCCGCGGCGCGCTTTCATCTCACGCAGCACCGGAAACAGTTGATAGATCTCCTCCGGCACCGCTTTGGCCTGTGCGCCAGAAAAACGCGCCAGCCCCATCAGCAGATTCTCTTCCACCGTCAGACGCGGGAAGATTTCGCGCCCCTGCGGCACATAAGCGATACCGGCCTGCACGCGCTGATGCGGCTTGCGGCTGTTGATCACATTATCCTGCCAGCGAATTTCGCCGGATTTAGCCGGAATCAGCCCCATCAAACATTTCAGTAACGTGGTTTTACCCACGCCGTTACGTCCCAGCAGGCAGGTAATTTCACCCGGCTTCGCTTCAAACGACAGGCCGCGCAGAATGTGGCTGCCGCCGTAATATTGATTCAGTTCCGTGACTTGCAGCATGTTAACGCCCCAGATAAACGTCGATAACCCGATCGTCCGCCTGCACTTCGCGTAACGATCCCTCGGCCAAAACCTGGCCCTGATGCAGCACGGTGACGTGATCGGCAATGGTTTCAACAAAGCCCATGTCGTGCTCGACCACCATCAGCGAATGCTTACCGGCGAGGCTGCGAAACAGCTCGGCGGTGTATTCGGTTTCGGCATCGGTCATGCCGGCTGCCGGTTCATCCAGCAGCAGCAGATGCGGGTCCTGTACCAGCAGCATGCCGATTTCCAGAAACTGCTTCTGGCCGTGCGACAGCAAACCGGCTTTGCGCTGACGCTCGCCGCCCAATCGCAACAGTTTTAGCACCTCATCAATGCGATCCTGCTGCTCGCTGTTCAACCGCGCGCGCAGGCTGGCCCACACTGATTTGTCGTTTTTCAGCGCGATTTCCAGATTCTCAAATACCGTTAGCGCTTCGAATACCGTGGGTTTCTGGAACTTGCGCCCAATACCGGCGCGCGCGATCTCCACCGGCGACATTTTGCTGAGATCGGTATCCTGGTCGTAGATCACCTGGCCATTATCCGGTCGGGTTTTACCGGTGATCACATCCATCAGCGTGGTTTTTCCCGCGCCGTTGGGGCCGATCACGCAGCGCAGTTCGCCCACGCCGATCTTCAGTGAGAGATCGGTGAGCGCACGAAAGCCGTCGAACGAGACGTTGATCTTCTCCAGCTGCAATACCGGATCGCTTTGTTCACGATAGCGATCCGAGGGATGAGGTTGGGTAAACAGGTGTTCAGTCATCACGCCTCCGGCGCAGCAGGCCAATCACGCCACGCGGCAGGAACAGCGTGACCAGGATAAACATCAGGCCAAGGAAAAACAGCCAATATTCCGGGAAGGCGACGGTGAACCAGCTTTTGGCTCCGTTAACGATGGCGGCACCAAGCAGCGGACCAATCAGCGTGCCGCGTCCGCCCAGCGCCACCCATATCGCCGCTTCAATCGAGTTGGTTGGCGACATTTCGCTGGGGTTGATAATGCCAACCTGCGGCACGTAGAGCGCGCCCGCCAGCCCGCACAGCACCGCCGACAGCGTCCAGACAAACAGCTTGAAGCCTTTGGGATCGTATCCGATGAACATCAGGCGGTTCTCCGCATCGCGCACCGCGGTCAACACGCGGCCAAACTTGCTGCGTGCCAGCGCGAAGCCAATGCCGAGGCTGACCAGCAGCAGCAGCACCGTGGCGACAAATAGCCCAATACGCGTGCCGGTAGCGGTGACGTTAAAGCCGAGCAATGTGGTGAAGCCGGTAAAGCCGTTATTACCGCCGAAGCCGGTTTCGTTGCGGAAAAACAGCAGCATGCCAGCGTAGGTCAGCGCCTGCGTCATGATTGAGAAGTAAACGCCTTTGATTTTCGAGCGGAAGGCGAAGAAGCCGAACACCAGCGCCAGTAAACCCGGCACCAGCATGATCAGGCACAGCGCCCAGGCAAAATGTTGCGTGCCCGCCCAAAACCACGGCAGCTCACTCCATGAAAGAAAAGACATGAACGCGGGCAGGCCGTCGCCGGATGCCTGGCGCATCAAATACATGCCCATCGCATAGCCGCCAAGCGCGAAGAACAGGCCGTGACCGAGCGACAGCAGCCCGGCGTAACCCCACACCAAATCGAGCGCCACCGCGACCACGGCGTAACAGAGAATCTTGCCGACCAGCGTTAGCGTGTAGGTGGAGATCGCCAGCGGATGGGTGGCGGGCAGCAGGGCGCAGAACGGCAGCGCCAGCAGCAGCACAGCGATCACCACGCCGAGGCTGAGCGTCAGGCGTGGCGCTTTGCGCGCAATAGTTAACGTCATTGGCTGGCTCATCAGTCAATCACCCTCCCTTTGAAGGCAAACAGGCCCTGCGGACGTTTCTGGATAAACAGCACGATCAGCACGAGGATGAGGATTTTTCCCAGCACCGCGCCAATCTGCGGCTCCAGCACTTTATTAAGAATGCCAAGACCAAAGGCCGCGACCACGGTGCCCGCCAGTTGGCCGACGCCACCCAGCACCACCACGAGGAAGGAGTCGATGATGTAGCCCTGACCGAGCTCCGGCCCGACGTTGCCGAGCTGCGACAGCGCCACGCCGCCGAGTCCGGCGATGCCAGAACCGAGGCCAAACGCCAGCATATCGATGCGTCCGGTCGGCACGCCGCAGCAGTCAGCCATTGCGCGGTTCTGCGTCACGGCGCGCACGCTCAGGCCGAGACGGGTTTTATTCAGCAGCAGCCAGGTGAGGGCCAGCACGGCAAACACGAACAGGATCACCGCGATACGGTTGTACGGCAGTACCAGATTCGGTAATAGCTGCAGCCCGCCGGAGAGCCAGCCTGGGTTAGCCACTTCCAGGTTCTGCGCGCCAAACAGCATGCGCACCAGTTGAATCAGCATCAGGCTGATACCCCAGGTGGCGAGCAGCGTTTCCAGCGGACGTCCGTACAGATGGCGGATGATGGTGCGCTCCAGCAGCATGCCCATGCAGGCGGTGACCAGAAAGGCCACCGGCAGCGCCAGCAGCGGATACCAGGCCAGCCACTGCGGTGCGAACTGCTGGAACAGGCTTTGCACAAACCAGGTGGCGTAGGCACCCAGCATCAGCATTTCGCCGTGCGCCATGTTGATTACGCCCAGCAGGCCGTAGGTGATCGCCAGACCGAGCGCGGCCAGCAGCAGAATCGAACCGAGCGACAGGCCGGTAAACGCCTGACCGAGCAGATCGCCCCACATCAGGCGCTGTTTAATCTGCTTCAGGCTGGCGGCGGCGGCATCACGCACGCTGGCATCGGGTTCATTGCTGGACTGGGTTAAGCGCGTGAGGCTGGCCTGCATGTTGGGATCGCTGGATTCGCCGAGCAGTTTGACAGCCTTAAGGCGCAGCGCCGCATCCGGGCTGGCGAGTTGCAGGTTGGCCGCTGCCATCAGCAGTACGTCGTGCACTTTCGCGTCTTTTTCCAGCGTCAGACGCTGCTCAATCAGCGGCAGCATATCGGCGACGCCATCGTTTTGTAGTTGTTGTGCGGCACGTAAACGGATCGCGGCATCATCGCTCACCAGCTGATGGGCGGCGAGAGCGCTGGCGATCAATACGCGCAGGCGGTTGTTCATGAACAGCTTTTTGGTGTCGCCGTCGGGCTGTTGCGCGCTGTCGAGCGGCTGCAACGCTTCACCTTGTTTGCTGAACGGCTGCTGTTTTTGATCGATGACCACGGTTTCATTGCGCAGCGCCTGCAGCAGCGGCAAGCGACTGGCCTGCGGTGCGGCGGCCCACTGCTGGAGCAGCGTGGCTTGTTGCGCGCGGCTGGCGGCCGCGAAGTCTGCGCCATCGCCCGCCTGGGCGAGCCAGGGCAGCAGTAACAGCAGACAGCAGAGATAACGGCGGATTGTCATGGTTCTGGCCCTGATGGTGAGAAGTTGTTTTGGTTTGGATTGGTGTGGCTGTCCCCCTCCTCGGTCCTCCCCCATAAATGGGGGAGGAAGACGTTGCCCAATGCCAGCAATGAACATGCATGTGGCAGCGTCTCCTTCCCCCATTTATGGGGGAAGGCCGGGATGGGGGACAGCCAGCACAACCCCTACTGCGTTGATTTCACCGGATGGTCCGGCTTCTTATCATTACCCGCAATGTACGGGCTCCACGGCTGGGCGCGTACCGGTTGCTCGGTCTGCCACACCACGTTGAACTGACCGTTCTCTTCCACTTCACCAATCATCACTGGCTTATGCAGGTGATGGTTGGTTTTATCCATGGTCAGGGTGAAACCGTCCGGGGCTTTAAAGGTCTGTCCCGCCATCGCCGCGCGCACTTTATCCACATCGGTGGTGCCCGCTTTCTCTACCGCCTGCGCCCACATGTGCAGGCCAACGTAGGTCGCTTCCATCGGGTCATTCGTCACCACGGTGTTGGCGTTCGGCAGGTTGTGCGCCTTAGCGTAGGCGCGGTAATCCGCGACGAACTTCTGGTTAGTTGGGTTATCCACCGACTCGAAGTAGTTCCACGCCGCTAGCTGACCGACCAGCGGTTTGGTATCAATGCCGCGCAACTCTTCCTCGCCGACGGAGAAGGCGATCACCGGGATATCCGTGGCTTTGATGCCCTGATTGGCCAGTTCTTTGTAGAACGGCACGTTGGAGTCGCCGTTGATGGTGGAGATCACCGCGGTTTTGCCACCGGCAGAGAACTTCTTAATGTTGGAGACGATGGTCTGATAATCGCTGTAACCAAACGGCGTATAGACCTCTTCGATGTCTTTATCCTGTACCCCTTTGGTGTGCAGGAAGGCGCGCAGTATCTTGTTGGTGGTGCGCGGATAGACGTAGTCGGTGCCCAGCAGGAAGAAGCGTTTCGCGCTGCCGCCATCTTCACTCATCAGGTATTCCACCGCCGGAATCGCCTGTTGGTTCGGCGCGGCGCCGGTGTAGAACACGTTCGGCGACATCTCTTCGCCTTCGTACTGCACGGGATAAAACAGCAGGCCGTTCAGCTCCTCAAACACCGGCAGCACCGATTTACGCGATACCGAAGTCCAGCAGCCAAACACCGCCGCCACTTTGTCCTGCGTCAGCAACTGGCGCGCTTTCTCAGCGAACAGCGGCCAGTTGGAGGCCGGATCGACCACCACCGGTTCCAGCTTTTTGCCCAGCACGCCGCCTTTGGCGTTGATCTCATCGATAGTCATCAGCGCCACATCCTTCAGCGGCGTTTCGGAGATCGCCATGGTGCCGGAGAGCGAGGACATAATGCCGACCTTGATGGTGTCAGCAGCCTGCGCCGCAAAGGCAAAGCCCATGCTGACCACAGAGGCAGAGAGCGCGAAAGCCTTGAGCAACGAACGTCTTTTCATCAGTAAACCCCTCACGATGTTTGTATTGTTATTCAATGGGTTGAAGTCGAGCCTGCTGTAACATATGCAATGTGATCTTTCTGACCTCTGCCTTACTGACGGCAATATGGTCGGTTAAAATGCGCTGCGCCTCCTCGGTTTGTTGCTGGAAAATCGCCCGTAAAATCTGAGCGTGCTCGCGGTATGTCGCCTCCATTCGGTCGTCTCGGGTAAAATCGAGACGGCGAATGATGCGGATTTTTTCGGTCAGTTCGGCGTGGATGCGCGCCATCTCCTGATTGCCAGCGGCGGCCACCAGCGCCATGTGAAAGGCTTCATCCTGCGCCGAAACCGCTTTGCCATCGGCCAGCGGCGGTGCATCCATCCAGAAGCTTTTCAGCGCGGTGAGCATGTCGATGCACTGCGGTGCGGGCAGTGCGCACAAGCGGCGCACCGCTTCGCACTCCAGCACGGTGCGAAAGTCGTACAGCTCTTCGAAATATTCAAAGTCAAACGGCTTCACCTGCCAGCCGCTGCGGAACCACACTTCGACGTAGCCCTCGCGCTCCAGCCAGAACAGCGCCTGACGCACCGGCGTGCGGCTCACTTCCAGCCGATCGGCGATTTCGTTTTCGCTAAAACGATCGCCCGGCATCAGTCGGAACTCAAAAATGTCCTGCTTCAGCGCCTGATAAACCTTTTCGGCCAGCGCTTCCGGACGACCTTTGCTACGAGGGCTCGTATTCATGCCGACTCCTTATTCCAGCCACAGCAGGGCATCGCCCGGACTCACCGGACGTCCTGCCTGGCAGGCAATGCGTTTCACCGTGCCGGCCTGCGGCGCGACAATCGCCAGTTCCATTTTCATCGCTTCCACGATGATCAGCGTTTGACCGGCTTCCACCGCGTCGCCCGGCTGCACCAGCACTTTCCAGATGTTGCCGTTCATATCGGCGCACACCGCCAGCGCATCGTCGTCGACTTCGGCCACAGCCAGCGTCTCCTCGGTGGTGAGCGGCGCGTTCTGCTCTTCCTGCGCCCACAGCATCACTTCCTGTTCGAAGGCGGCGGACTGACGCTGGCGGAAATCACTGATCGATGCGGCGTTTTCCGCCAGGAATTGATGATGGGCGGCGAAGTCGAAGACCGTTTCTTCGATGCGCACCGTGGCGCGGCCTTCGCGGAAGTCATCGCGCAGCTGCGTCAGTTCGTCTTCCGTTACCGGATAGAAGCGCACCTGATCGAAGAAGTGCAGCAGCCACGGCTCGTCGGCCGCGAACTGATCGTTTTTCAGGAATTTGTTCCAGATTGGCAGCGTGCGGCCTACCAGCTGATAACCGCCGGGTGAATCCATGCCGTAGATGCACATGTACATGCCGCCAATGCCAACCGTGCCTTCAGCGGTAAAGGTGCGCGCCGGGCTGTATTTGGAGCTCAGCAGGCGATGGCGTGGATCGATCGGTACCGCGCACGGCGCGCCGAGATAGACATCGCCGAGGCCGAGAATCAGGTAGCTGGCATCAAAAAGGGTGTCGCGCACCGCTTCGCGGCTCGCCAGGCCATTAATACGCTGGATAAAATTGACGTTATTTGGCAACCACGGCGCGCTGGCACGCACGGTTTCCTGATAACGTTCGACCGCGCCGAGCGTGGCGCTGTCTTCGAAGGCCATCGGCATCCAGACAATACGCGACGGCACTTTCAGCTGGCTGACATCGCCGAGCCCGGCTTCCAGTTCCAGCAGCAGCTGCATCAGCTGTTTCTGGCTGAGAATCAGGCTGTCGTAGCGCACCTGCAGAGAGCGTACGCCTGGCGACAGCTCTTCCACGCCCGGCACCGCGCGTTCACGCAGCGCATTCATCAGCAGATGCACGCGCAGACGCAGCGCCAGATCCAGCACGTTATCGCCGTACTCAATCAGCACATATTTATCGCCCGCCTGGCGATAAACCGCCGCTGGCGTGGTTGCCGTGGCGGGGAGCGCCGCCAGCAAGGTGGCGGAACCGATAGCGCTGGCTGCTAAAGAGGGCACCGCAAAGGCCGGCGCGTGGCTGCTGCGCAGCGTGGCCACGCTATGCGCCTGGGCTTTTTCCAGCGCCACCGCTTCGTCGGCGCTGATTGGGTGGAAGCGAATTTTATCGCCCGGTTTCACCTGGCCGACTTTCCACAGTTCGGCTTTGGCTATGGTCACCGGGCAGACGAAGCCGCCGAGGCTAGGGCCGTCGTGCGTCAGGATCACCGGGAAGTCGCCGGTGAAGTTCACCGCGCCGATGGCGTATTCGCAGTCATGCACGTTGGACGGATGCAGGCCGGCTTCGCCGCCGTTGGCGCGCGTCCATGTCGGTTTCGGGCCAACCAAACGCACGCCGAGGCGGTTGGAGTTGTAGTGCACCTGCCAGTCGCTGGCAAAGAACTCATCAATCGCCGCCTGAGTGAAGAAATCCGGTGCGCCGTGCGGTCCATACAGCACGCCGATGCGCCATTCAGTGCCGTAGTGCGGCACCAGCGCATGATCGAGCGCCTGCGGGGCGCTGACCGGCGCGGGCGTGGTGCAGGCAGCGAGCTGCGGCTGGGAGATTGGCAGCATATCGGCGACGCGCAGAGTGCGTCCGGCGTGGCCGCCAAACTGGCCGAGCGAGAAGGTGGATCGGCTGCCGAGATATTCCGGCACGTCGAACCCGTTGCGCACCGCTAAGTAGGTGCGGCAGCCGCTCTGCGCGCGGCCCAGCGTCAGGGTTTGTCCCGCTTTGACGTGGACGGGCTGCCAGTAGGCGATGTTTTCGCCATCGACGTCGGCTGGGCAATCAGCACCGGTCAGGGCGATGACGGCATCGCTGTGGAAGCGCAGCGTGGGGCCTTGCAGCGTGAATTCCAGACCGGCGGCGCTGTCGTGGTTGCCGACAATGCGATTGGCGAGGCGGAAGGCGAAATCGTCCATTGGGCCGGACGGCGGTACGCCGATATCCCAATAGCCGAGGCGGCCAGGGAAATCCTGAATGCTGCTGAAGGTGCCGGGTTGCAGCACTTCAATCACGCTGGCGGCTGGTGTGAAGCTATCGAGGAAGCGCGTCCACACGTTGCCGCTGCGGAAGGCGTCTGTGGCGACGATCTGGCGCAGATAATCGAGATTGCTGGCGATGCCGTGCAGCTGCGTGGCGTCGAGCGCCTGCTGCATCTTCGCCAGCGCCGCTGCGCGCGTCTCGGCATGCACGATCAGTTTGGCGATCATCGGATCGTAAAACGCCGAAACTTCGGTGCCGGTAGCGATCCAGCCATCAACGCGCACGTCATCCGGGAAACTGACGTGGGTCAGCACGCCGGGGCTGGGCTGGAAGTTTTTCAGCGGATCTTCGGCGTAGATACGCACTTCAATCGATGCGCCAGCGGGCGCTTGCTGCAGGCGCGCCCAGTCGAGGGCATCGCCAGCGGCGACTTTCAGCATGCACTCAACCAAATCAAGGCCGGTGACGCATTCGGTGACCGGATGTTCAACCTGCAGGCGGGTGTTCACTTCGAGGAAGTAGAAGGCATCTTGTTCGGCGTCGTAGATGTATTCCACCGTACCGGCGCTGCGATAATTCACCAGCTCGCCAAGGCGCACCGCAGAAGAGAGCAGCGCTTCACGCGTTGCCTGCGGCAGATTCGGTGCAGGCGTCTCTTCTACCACTTTCTGGTTGCGGCGCTGCAGCGAACAGTCGCGTTCGCCGAGCGCGATCACTTTGCCGCTGCCGTCGCCAAAAATCTGCACTTCAACGTGGCGCGCGCGATCGATGCAGCGTTCTAAAAACACGCCCGCATCGCTGAAGAACTGCTCGCCAAGGCGGCGCACGCTCTCCCACGCATTGCGCAGCGCATCGGCGTCGGCGCAGCGCGTCAGGCCAATGCCGCCACCGCCCGCGGTGCTTTTCAGCATCACCGGATAGCCGATGGTGTCGGCGGCGCTTAAGGCTTCTTCCAGCGAACTCAGCAGCGGCGTGCCCGGCGTCATTGGCACGCCCGCGCTGGCGGCAAGCTCACGCGCGCGGTGTTTCAGGCCAAACTCGCCAATCTGCTGCGCGGTGGGGCCGACAAAGGCGATGCCGGCTTTTTCACAGGCATCGGCAAACGGCAGGCTTTCTGACAGGAAACCGTAGCCCGGCCAGATGGCTTGCGCGCCAGTTTCCTGCGCGGCGGCGAGGATTTTATCGATGCGTAAATAGCTGTCGCTGGCTTTGTCGCCGCCGAGGGCGATGGCGACGTCGGCTTCTTTGACGTGGCGCGCGTTGCGGTCAGCGTCGGAATAGACGGCGACGCTTTTCACGCCGAGGCGTTTTAAGGTGCGAATGGCGCGGCAGGCGATTTCGCCACGGTTAGCAATCAGAACGGTGCTGAACATGCTTATTTACTCCCCAGAGAGGCCAGCCAGTTGCGCCAGCCGCCAAATTCGGTAATTTCCAGCGCCTGCGACAGCACCGCCGGTTCACAGATAAAGCCTTTGACGATGCGTCCGTCGGCCAGCGTCAGCGAGCCAATGCCGAGCGGGGCCGGGATTTCCGCCACGAACTCGCCAAAGCGCGCCAGCGGGATATCCCACAGTTCCACGGTGATTGCCGCACCGCTGTCGCTACGCAGCAGGCCCGGCTTCTTAATCGGGCCATCGAGCAGGGCGAACAGACGGTAATGGCTGGCGGTTTGCGTCTCTTCGACCAGCACCGCCTGGCGCGTGGTGAGCTGGAAGTTGAGCGGCATGCCGGTGAGATGCGCACCCACCACCGCCACGCGGACGTGATCGGCGGAAACCGGCAATGCGCCTTGCTGAGCAGGCTGCGCCTTGCCGGTGGCACCGAGCGGCAGCGCCATCTGCTGCTGCCAGCGCAGGCCAAAACCAGCCAGCGCGTGATCGTGCCACGCAGGCGCAATCAGCGTGATGCCGGCAGGCAAACCATCGGCGCGGAACGGTGCAGGCAGCGCCAGCGCGCTGAGATCGGCCAGGTTGGTGAAATTGGTGTAGGTGCCGAACTGCGAGTTGTAGTGCACCGGCTCCTGCTGCATTTCGTCCAGCGTATGGATGGTTGGCGAGGTGGGCACCACCAGCGCATCGAACTGCGCCAGCGTTTGCTGAATCTGGCGCGTCAGTTCGGCGCGCAGGTATTCCGCCTGATAGGCTTCGACTGCGGTGTATTTCAGGCCGCTGCTGACGATGCCGTACACCACCGGATCCATCTCTTCCGGGCGGTTGATCATCTCGCCCACCGCCACGGTGCGTTCGGCAACCCACGGACCGTAATAGAGCTGTTCGGCGAGTTGATGGAACAGGGAAAAATCGATCGGATGCAGCGTGGCGCCGCCGGCCTGCAATTGCTCCAGCGCCGCCAGCCAAGCCGCTTCGGCTTGCTTGTCGCCGAAGAATTCAGGCGTGGCGGGAATGGCGAAATCGGGCTGCGCTTTGAAGCTGGCTGGCGCGGTGTGCGGATTGCTGCGCGAATAGGCATCGCCCGCGTCGTAGCCGCCCGCTGCGGTGGCCACCGCGAAGGCATCTTCGACGGTTAACGCGAACACGGAAATGGTGTCATTGAGGCGGCAAGCCGGCACCACGCCGCTGGCAGAGAACCAACCTTTGGTCGGCTTGAGGCCAACGATGTTGTTGAAACCGGCGGGCACGCGGCCCGAACCGGCGGTGTCGGTGCCGAGCGAGAAGCCCACCAGACCGCGCGCCAGCACCGACGCAGAACCGGAGCTGGAGCCGCCGCTGACGTAATCAGGATTGAAGGTGTTGCTCACGGCACCAAACGGCGAACGCGTGCCGACTAAGCCGGTGGCGTATTGGTCGAGGTTGGTTTTGCCAATCACCACCGCGCCTGCTGCTTTGAGTTGCGCGACAACAAAGGCATCGGCTTCGGCGGTGTAGGTGAAGGCCGGGCAGGCGGCGCTGGTCGGCCAGCCAGCGACATCAATATTATCTTTTACCGCAAACGGCACACCAAACAGCGGCAGCGCCGCCGGGTTGCGCTGATAGCTCGCCAGCAGCGGTTCAATCTGTGCCTGCAGCTGCGCGGGCGTGGCAAGATAGAGCCACGCGTTATCCTGCGCGTCGAGGGCGTCGAGATGAGCCGCCAGCAAGGCGGTAATCTGTTGTGGATCCTGTTGGTAACTGCGTTGCCAATCCTGGAGCGTAAAGCCAAAGGTCGATGCCATGAGTGAATTCCAACTGGTATACAAGATGGAATTCAACAGAGCAAAGCGCGTGCCATTTTTGTAAGCCGATGAAACCGCGTAGTTAATTGATGTGTAATACGTTTTTCTGATGATAAATTGCACAACGGCGGCGCAAACGCTGCGCAACGGCGGTGCGCGAGCGTAAATTTTGTGAAGAACATGGCAAGAGACGGTTGGCCTGGTTAGCATGAAAGAAATCTGGCATGAGCTGGATCGCAGCACTGAGAGGAGAGCGTAATGGAGAAGTGGCGTTACTGGATGCTAGGGATCTGTCTGGCCAGCACGGCCAGCAGCGTATGGGCCGATTCGCTGGATCAGCAGCGACAGCGCTATGCGCAAATCAAGCAAGCCTGGGATAACAAACAGATGGACCAGGTGACGCAGCTGATGCCGACGCTGCAGGATTATCCGCTCTACCCGTATCTGCAATATCGCCTGCTGGCGCAGGATCTCGATCAAGAGACGCCGCTGGCGGTGAAGAACTTTATTCAACAGTATCCTACGCTGCCACCGGCACGCTCGCTCTCAACGCGCTTTGTGAATGTGCTGGCGAACCGTCAGGATTGGCAGGGCGTACTCAGCTTCAGCCCGGATGAACCGAAACCGGTGCAGGCGCGCTGTAACTGGTATTACGCTAAGTGGGCGACCGGCCAGCAGCAGGCGGCGTTTGCCGGTGCGAAAGAGATTTGGCTGCGCGGCACTGCGTTACCGAACGACTGCGACAAGCTGTTTTCGGTATGGCAAGCCAGCGGGCAACTCTCGCCGATCACCATTCTCGAGCGTATTCGTCTGGCGATGAAAGCCGGTAACGACAGCCTGGTGAATTACCTGGCGAAAATGCTGCCGGCGGATTATCAAACCACCGCCAGCGCGCTGATTGCGCTGCAGCAGAATCCGCAAACCGTCACCACCTTTGCCAGCAGCATGGGACCCACCGATTTCACCCGAATGGCGACCAGCTACGCCTTCGCCCGCGTGGCGCGTGAGGATATGGATAACGCGCGCATGATGATCCCGCAGCTGGTGCAGGCGCAGAAGATGAGCCAGGCCGATGAGCAGGACCTGAAAGAGACCGTGGTGTGGCGCATGATGGGCGCGGATCTCACCAGCGAGCAGGCGCGCTGGCGTGATGCGGTGGTGATGAACAGCGAATCTACCGCGCTGGTGGAGCGCCGCGTACGCCTGGCGCTGAGCCAGAACGATCGTCGTGGTCTCAATACCTGGATCGCGCGTTTGCCGGTGGAAGCCAAAGAGAAAGATGAGTGGCAATACTGGCAGGCGGATCTGCTGATTTCGCAGGGCCGTAAAGAGGAAGCCAACGATATTCTGCGGAAGCTGATGCAGGCGCGCGGCTTCTATCCGATGGTCGCGGCGCAGCGTTTGGGCGTGGAGTATCCGTTGCAGGTCGACAAAGCTCCGGCAGCCGACAGCAGCGTGACGCAAGGTGCGGAAATGGCGCGCGTGCGTGAGCTGATGTATTGGGGGCTGGATAACCTGGCACGCAGCGAGTGGGCCAATCTGATCTCCAGCAAAACCCGTTCGCAGCAGCAGATGCTGGCGCGTTACGCTAACGAGCAGGATTGGTGGGATCTCAGCGTGCAGGCCACCATCACCGCGAAAATGTGGGATAGCCTGAAAGAGCGCTTCCCGCTGGCATGGCAAAACCTTTACCAGCAATACACCAGCGACAAAGGCATTCCGCAGAGTTATGCGATGGCGATTTCACGCCAGGAGAGCGCGTGGAATCCGAAAGCGCGTTCACCGGTGGGCGCCAGCGGATTGATGCAGGTGATGCCCGCTACGGCGACGCATACCGTGAAGATGTATAACATTCCCGGCTATGTGAACAGCAGCCAGCTGCTGGATCCGCAGACCAATATTCAGATCGGTACGCAGTATCTGGAGTATGTCTATCAGCAGTTTGGTCAGAACCGAATCTTCTCTTCGGCCGCCTATAATGCCGGTCCGGGACGCGTGCGCAGCTGGCAGAAAACCAGCGGCGGTAATTTGGATGCGGTGGCGTTTATCGAAACCATCCCGTTCTCCGAAACGCGTGGCTACGTGAAAAACGTGCTGGCCTACGATGCCTATTACCGCTACTTCATGGGCAAGCCGGACAAGATTCTCGCCGACAGTGAGTGGAATCGCCTGTATTGACTGTGCTATGCTTCTGTACTCGTTAATGAGTACGGAAGCCCTTCATGAGCCAACCCCTTTCTTCCCAGCCGGAATCGGCTCAGCCTGTTGAAGATAACTGGCTGCGATTTATCGAACTGATGCAAAATGCCTTTGCCGATGGCGTGGCGCTGCCGTTATTACAACTGATGATGACGCCGGATGAACGTGAATCCTACGGGACGCGTTTGCGCATTATTGAAGAGCTGATGAACGGCGATATGAGCCAGCGTGAACTGAAGAACGAGTTGGGCGTTGGCATCGCCACCATTACGCGCGGGTCTAATAGTCTGAAAGAGGCGCCGCCAGAGCTAAAACGCTGGCTGGAAGCGCGTCTTGGCCGCGGTTAACGCTGGCTGTAGAGCGGATGGGTGAACGGACACAGCGCCAGAATCAGCGCCTGATGGTAGACGCTGGAGCGGCTCAGGAGGCCGTGGGTAAGGGCACCAATCGCGCCACCTTTGTGTTTGATATTCTCCACGCCGGTTAAGCGTGCCATCTCATCACCCAGTTCATGCCCGGCAGCCAAGCCTGCCACGACAATCGGCGGCAGCGTAAAGCTGGCCGAACGTGATTCTCCGCGCTGCTGCGCGTTTTCAATCACCATCCAGGCAAAGGCGCAATCGCCTTCGATTCCCGCTTCGATCGCCACCCAGTAATCGGCCCGTGGACGCGTTTGACGCGCGTTCTCTACCCGCTGACGTGCGCCAGTTCGCGTTTCAACATCACTAAGTGGCTGGGCTGCGACGCCGCTCTCGACCTCAACCCCTTCGATGTGGCAGGATCCTTCGCCGAAAACGTCGTTGAACGCCTGAGCAATCGCGCGAATTTTTGCCGGGTTGATGGTGGCTGCGACAACATGGTACATAATTGTTTGAACCCTCGAGGCAAATTTGTCGCAGTATAACGGAAATTAAGCATGCTACAGGTCTATCTTGTTCGTCACGGTGAAACGGTATGGAATGCGGCTCGGCGCATTCAGGGGCAGTCTGACAGCCCGTTAACGGAAAAAGGTGAGCAGCAGGCTCAGCAAGTGGGCGAGCGAGTGAAATCGCTGGGCATTACCCATGTGATTGCCAGCGATTTGGGACGGACGCGGCGTACGGCAGAGATTATCGCCGATGCGTGTGGCTGCACCGTGACGCTTGATGCGCGTCTGCGCGAGCTCAATATGGGCTGCCTGGAACAACGTCCACTCGATGGCTTAACCGAAGAAGAGGAACACTGGCGGAAAACGCTGGTGGATGGCACCACTGCTGGACGTATTCCGGGTGGCGAATCGATGGCGGAGATGGCGACGCGGATGCACGAAGCGCTGAATGCACTGCTGGAGCTGCCTGCCGGCAGCCGTCCGCTGATTGTCAGCCACGGGATGGCGCTGGGCGTGTTGGTCAGTACCATTCTCGGTTTGCCTGCGCATGCGGAACGTCGTTTGCGTCTGCGGAATTGCTCGATCTCGCGCGTGGATCATCAGCAGAGCGCGTGGCTGGCGGCCGGTTGGGTAGTTGAGACGGCGGGCGATGTGTCGCATCTGGATGCGCCAGCGTTAGACGAGCTTCAACGCTAAGCCAAAATAAAAATGCCGTCGCGATGACGGCATTTTTTTATTAGTTATTCTGTTGGCGAATCGGAATCAGGTATTCGCAGCGGATTTCCGTTGGCGGCTCGCTACGTTTTTTACCCCCGTGCGTGTAGAAACGCTCGATGTCCTGTCCCTGACGACGCACTAATCCCAGCGTTGGCATACAAGTGCCGTACAGCAGCAGGATAAATTCACCCAGCGCGCTGCGCGCACCGTTGTAGGTGAACTGCACGTAATCACCGGCTTCCACAATCACGCTCTGATTCGACTGCATGCTTTTTGCCAGCTGATCGGCAGGCACCGCAGTGGTGTAAAGAATCTCCTGCTCATCATCTTTCTCATGGCTGGCGCGCACCTGATGCAAGCCATACAGCACCGGCGGCACCGTGTCGGTTTCCAGCAGGAACTGCTTCCAGAAATGCAGGCGCATCTCATCGCGATAGCTGGAAATCTGCTCCAGCGTACAGGAGTAACTCTGCGTCTGGCCGACCAACACCGTTTCTGGCAGCGTGACAAACTGCGCTTCCGGCATGCTGTTATTGTCGAGACGAATTGGCGGGCGAATGCCAAACGAGTTCCACTCCGATGAGCGACGATACCAGGCAGGCGTTTGGTTGAATTGCTTTTTAAACGCACGGGTAAAGGTCTGCTGCGAATCGAAGCGATATTGTAACGCGATGTCGAGGATGGGGCGGCTGGTCAGGCGAAGCGCCACCGCGGCTTTCGACAGCCGACGCGCGCGAATGTACGCACCAATCGCGTGGCTGGTTACTTCCTTGAACATCCGCTGTAAATGCCACTTGGAGTAGCCTGCTTTCTGCGCAACGTTATCTAATGAAAGCGGTTGATCCAGATGGCTCTCCAGCCAGACAAGCAAATCGCGAATGATACCGGCTTGGTCCATAAAACATCCTCATAACTCTCTGGTGGCGCAACTATGAAGTCGTCGAATAATAGCACGAAATGCACAAAAGCGTGGGGGCGGTTTGCTAATCGAGTGTGCTAAGTCAAAGCGGGTTAAAACCCTTTTAGGTTTGGTTCTCTGTTCGATTGACAGTACATTACATTCTCATCTATTCGATTGGCAATGGTAACTCAATGACAATAGCTCGTATTCTTATAATCACGTTGGCAACATATGTATTCAGTGCTGGCGTTCAGGCCGAAGAGATCGGCTCAGTTGACACGGTATTCAAGATATTTGGCCCCGATCATAAGATCGTGGTAGAAGCCTTCGATGACCCCGACGTAAAAAATGTAACCTGTTATATCAGCCGGGCAAAAACCGGCGGTATTAAAGGGGGATTAGGTTTGGCGGAAGACACGTCCGACGCGGCCATCTCCTGTCAACAGGTGGGACCGGTAGAGCTTAGCGAGAAAATCGCACAAGGCAAGGCGCAAGGTGAAGTGGTGTTCAAAAAACGCACATCACTGGTGTTTAAGAAGCTGCAGGTGGTGCGCTTCTTTGACCAAAAACGTCATGCGCTGGTGTACCTAAGCTATTCCGACAAGGTGGTGGATGGATCGCCGAAGAATGCGCTGAGCGCCGTGCCGATTATGCCGTGGCATTAATGCAGGCATAAAAAAACGCCCTCACGGGCGTTTTTTCTTTCAACGCTTAATCCTGCAGTTCGCCGCAGAAGCGGTAACCTTCGCCGTGAATGGTGGCGATGATTTCTGGCGTGTCTGGCGTGGATTCGAAATGCTTACGGATGCGGCGGATGGTGACATCCACGGTACGGTCATGCGGCTTCAGCTCGCGGCCGGTCATCTTCTTCAGCAAGTCACCACGCGTCTGGATTTTGCCAGGGTTTTCACAGAAGTGCAGCATGGCGCGGAATTCACTGCGCGGCAGCTTGTACTGGTCGCCGTTCGGACTGATCAGTGAGCGGCTGTTGATATCCAGCTCCCAACCGTTGAAGCGATAGCTTTCAACGGTACGGCGTTCTTCACTTGGCATCGCCAGATTCATGGTGCGCGACAGCAAATTGCGTGCACGAATCGTCAACTCACGCGGGTTGAACGGTTTGGTGATGTAATCATCGGCACCGATTTCCAGACCGAGGATTTTATCCACTTCATTATCACGGCCGGTAAGGAACATCAGCGCGACGTTTGCTTGCTCACGCAATTCGCGCGCCAACAGCAAACCGTTTTTACCTGGCAGGTTGATATCCATAATCACCAGATTGACGTCATTTTCCGTCAAAACCTGATGCATCTCGGCGCCGTCGGTGGCTTCATAGACCACGTAACCTTCTGCCTCAAAGATACTTTTGAGGGTGTTACGCGTGACCAGTTCGTCTTCAACGATAAGAATGTGCGGGGTCTGCATGTTTCGCTACCTAAAATTTGCCAACAAATCGAAAACAGGGCGTACGTCGGTTACGCTAATGTGCTGCAACCGGTATACGAAATAATCTTCGGAATACACCATCCATCTACGTCAACTTCAGTGTTAGCTCAGCCAGTCAGGATGGATATTTGCACGCCCCGAGGATCTCGGACAGGCGCTCATCCTAACCGTATTAACAGCAACCTAACAGCACCAACAACAACCGATAAGCATAAAAACAACGCTTCGTTGACTTATATCAAATGCAAGTGTAGCACGTTAACACTTTTATGAAAAACTTCTCCAGGATTGCTAGTTTAGCTCACAAAATGCAGCATTTTTGCTACATTTCGTCCTTATAAAACCAAAACTAAAACACGCAGGAAATTATATTTCAATGATATGAAAGAAAAGGGTTTTATATTCAATAGGTCCGATAATTTTGCTTATGCCCGCTAATTTCCACTACAGCTGGATTTATCCCTCTTTTAACATCGTTAACATCTTATTTTCTCCTCTAGCCGCAGTTGGTATTTTCTCTCCTGCATGCCAACATAATGCGAGTTGTTAACAGTTCGATGGAAAAATCATGCATTTCCCCTTAATCCTTGTCTCTCCCGCTCGTCCGGAAAATATCGGTGCGGCTGCTCGCGCTATGAAAACCATGGGATTTAGCGAGCTGCGCATTGTCGCCAGCGATGCCTGGCAAGATCCCGCAGCACGCCGAGTGGCGCACGGCGCCGGTGAGATCCTCGATAACGTCAAAACCTACGCCACGCTGAGCGAGGCGCTCAAGGATGTCGATTTTTCCGTAGCGACCACCGCACGTAGCCGCGCGAAATTCCGCTATTACGCTACGCCCAGCCAGGTTGAAAACATCCTGCAGGAGAAGCGCCAATGGCTGAGCCGCATCGCGTTGGTGTTTGGCCGTGAAGACAGCGGCTTAACCAATGAAGAGCTGGAGCAGGTCGATCTGTTAACCGGCATTCCGATGGCCAATGATTATCCGTCGCTGAATCTCGGTCAGGCAGTGATGGTGTATTGCTATCAGCTGTCGGCGCTCAATCAGATTGCGGCTGAGACCGCAGAAGTGGCGAATGAGCAGCAGTTGCAGGCATTGCGCCAGCGCTTTCATCAGTTGCTGGTCAAGCTGGATGTGAGTGATGACGTCAAAATGGCGGACTGGATCGATCAGCGCATCGGCCTGCTGGAACAGCGTGACAGCGCCATGCTGCATCGTTTGTTACACGACGTAGAAAAAAAACTTATAGATAATTGCTCGAATAAATCCTGAGATGCTAGTGACTGATGCGGCAATCCGCCGCATCTCCTGAACGATCGCGATAATTTTTGCCTCAGCAAGCGCAGCACTGCGCAACGCCAGGGACGGCGCGGCTAAGACAAATTCGTTGACTTAACGTGCGCTTTGCTTTACTTCTGGAAGGCAGACGGACAAGACAAAGACAGACAGAAAAAAATCTAAATGCGTAAACTCAGCCTGAACACCACAATTATTATTACCACCACCATTACCACAGGTAACGGTGCGGGCTGACGCATACAGGAAAAACAAAGAAAAAAGCCCGCACCTAAACAGTGCGGGCTTTTTTTTCGGCAAAAATTCAGGAGAGCTTCAAATATGCGAGTGCTGAAATTCGGCGGAACCTCAGTAGCCAATGCGGAACGTTTTCTCCGTGTGGCGGATATTCTGGAAAGCAATGCACAACAGGGACAGGTTGCGACCGTACTCTCTGCACCAGCAAAAATTACCAATCATCTGGTGGCGATGATTGAGAAAACCATCAGCGGCCTGGACACGTTGCCGAATATCAGCGATGCCGAACGTATTTTTGCCGATCTGTTGCAAGGCTTGCGTGATGCGCAGCCGGGATTTGATTATGACGGACTGAAAACCCGCGTTGAACTGGAATTTGCACAGCTGAAACAAGTGCTGCACGGCATCAGCTTGCTGGGCCAATGTCCGGACGCTGTGAATGCCGCCATCATCTGCCGTGGCGAAAAGCTGTCGATTGCTATTATGGAAGCGCTGCTGCAGGCGCGCGGCCACAAAGTTACCGTTATCGATCCGGTGGAGAAGCTGCTGGCGATTGGTCATTACCTTGAATCCACCGTTGATATCGCCGAATCCACGCGTCGCATCGCCGCCAGCCAGATCCCAGCCGATCACTTTATCCTGATGGCCGGTTTCACCGCCGGTAATGAGAAGGGCGAACTGGTGGTGCTGGGCCGCAACGGTTCTGACTACTCCGCCGCCGTGTTGGCTGCGTGTTTGCGCGCTGATTGCTGTGAAATCTGGACCGATGTTGACGGCGTTTATACCTGCGACCCGCGCCAGGTACCTGATGCGCGCTTACTGAAATCGATGTCGTATCAGGAAGCAATGGAGCTCTCCTACTTCGGCGCCAAAGTCTTACACCCGCGTACCATCGCGCCCATCGCCCAGTTCCAGATTCCTTGCCTGATCAAAAACACCGCTAACCCGCAAGCGCCGGGCACCTTAATTGGTGGCGAAGGCGAGCTGGATGAGAATCCGGTGAAAGGCATTACTAACCTGAATAACATGGCGATGTTCAACGTGTCAGGTCCGGGCATGAAAGGCATGGTCGGCATGGCGGCGCGCGTTTTCGCCGCAATGTCACGCACCGGCATCTCCGTGGTGCTGATCACCCAATCCTCTTCGGAATACAGCATCAGCTTCTGCGTACCACAAAGCGAGCAGGCGCGTGCGCGTCGCGTGCTGGAAGAGGAGTTCTATCTGGAGTTGAAAGATGGCTTACTCGATCCGCTGGACGTGCTGGAACAGCTGGCGGTGATCTCGGTGGTCGGTGATGGCATGCGTACGCTGCGCGGCATCTCGGCTAAATTCTTCTCGGCGCTGGCGCGAGCCAACATCAATATCGTGGCGATTGCGCAGGGCTCGTCTGAGCGTTCCATCTCGGTGGTAGTGAGCAACGATGAAGTCACCACCGGCGTGCGAGTGGTGCATCAGATGCTGTTCGCTACCGATCAGGTCATTGAAGTGTTCGTGGTCGGCGTTGGCGGTGTGGGCGCAGCGTTGCTGGATCAGCTGCATCGCCAGCAGACGTGGCTGAAACAGAAGCACATCGATCTGCGCGTGTGCGGCATCGCTAACTCGCGGGCGCTGTTGACCAACGTACACGGTATCGATCTCAGCAACTGGAAGGCAGAACTGAACGAAGCCAAAGAGCCGTTCAATCTCGGTCGCCTGATGCGTTTGGTGAAAGAGTATCATCTGCTAAACCCGGTGATCGTCGATTGTACCTCCAGCCAGGCGGTTGCCGATCAGTATGCCGATTTCCTTGCCGAAGGTTTCCATGTCGTCACGCCGAACAAAAAGGCCAACACGTCGTCGTGGAATTATTACCAGCAGATGCGTGCAGCGGCAGCAAAATCGCGCCGTAAGTTCCTGTACGACACCAACGTTGGTGCCGGTTTGCCGGTGATCGAAAACCTGCAAAACCTGATGAATGCCGGGGATGAACTGATCAAGTTCTCCGGTATTCTCTCTGGCTCGCTCTCTTTTATCTTCGGCAAGCTTGATGAGGGCGTTTCGCTGTCGGAAGCGACCAAAATGGCGCGTGAGATGGGCTTTACCGAGCCGGATCCACGTGACGATCTTTCTGGCACCGATGTGGCGCGTAAGCTGCTGATTCTGGCGCGTGAAGCGGGGCATCAGCTGGAGCTTAGCGATATCGATATCGAACCGCTGCTGCCCGCCAGCCTGACGGAGATCGCCGACGTTGAGCAGTTTATGCAACGTCTGCCGGAGCTGGATAACGCCTTTGCCGCGCGCGTTGCCAAAGCGCGTGACGAAGGTAAAGTATTACGCTTCGTCGGCGCGATTGAAGAGGGTGGCGTCTGCAAAGTGAAGATTGACGCGGTGGACGGCAACGATCCGCTGTACAAAGTGAAGAACGGTGAGAATGCGCTGGCATTCTACAGCCGCTACTATCAGCCAATCCCGCTGGTTCTGCGTGGATATGGTGCAGGGAATGATGTCACAGCAGCGGGCGTGTTTGCTGACCTGCTGCGTACGCTGTCGTGGAAGTTGGGAGTTTGATGATGGTAAAAATTTATGCACCGGCCTCGATAGGTAACGTCAGCGTCGGCTTTGATGTGCTTGGCGCGGCGGTTTCGCCGGTGGATGGCACCTTGCTAGGTGACTGCGTTTCCGTGGAAGCCGCCGACAGCTTTAGCCTGGTGAACTCCGGGCGTTTTGTCAGCAAACTGCCGACCAATCCGCAGGAGAACATCGTTTATCAGTGCTGGGAGCGTTTTTGCCAGGCGATTGGTAAACAAGTTCCGGTGGCGATGACGCTGGAAAAGAATATGCCGATTGGTTCCGGACTCGGCTCAAGCGCCTGTTCGGTGGTTGCCGGTTTGATGGCGATGAACGAATTCTGCGGCAAACCGCTCAATGACACCGAACTGCTGGCGCTGATGGGCGAGCTGGAAGGGCGTATTTCCGGCAGCGTACACTTTGATAACGTTGCGCCCTGCTTCCTTGGCGGCGTGCAGCTGATGATTGAAGAGAACGGCATCATCAGTCAGGAGGTGCCGTGCTTTGACGAATGGCTGTGGGTGATGGCGTATCCGGGGATTAAAGTCTCCACCGCCGAAGCGCGTGCCATTCTGCCGGCACAGTACCGCAAAGAGGATGCCATTAAGCATGGCCGCCTGCTGGCAGGCTTTATTCACGCTTGTCATACGCGTCAGCCTGGGCTGGCGGCTAAACTTATGCAGGATGTTATCGCCGAGCCGTATCGCACCAAACTGCTGCCAGGCTTCGCCGATGCGCGTAAAGCGGCGCAGGATATTGGCGCGCTGGCGTGCGGCATTTCGGGCTCCGGCCCGACACTTTTCGCCGTTTGCAACGAGATGGCAACGGCACAGCGGATGGCAGACTGGCTGAGCCAGCACTATCTGCAGAATGAAGAAGGTTTCGTCCACATCTGCCGTCTTGATACGGCTGGCGCACGTAAATTGGGATAACGCATGAAACTCTACAACCTTAAGGATCACAACGAGCAGGTTAGTTTTGCTCAGGCCGTTAAACAGGGCCTCGGCTCGCAGCAAGGGCTGTTTTTCCCGCTCGAACTGCCGGAATTCGAACTGACCGATATCGATGCCATGCTGGAGATGGATTTCGTCAGCCGCAGCAGCAAAATTCTCTCTGCCTACATTGGCGATGAAATTGCAGCGCATCAGCTGGCCGAGCGCGTGAAAAACGCCTTTGCTTTCCCGGCGCCGGTGGCGAAGGTCAGCGATGATGTGGCTTGCCTCGAGCTGTTCCACGGTCCAACGCTGGCGTTCAAAGACTTTGGCGGCCGCTTTATGGCGCAGATGCTTTCCTATGTGAGCGGTGCGGATGAGCAGATCACCATTCTGACCGCCACGTCCGGCGATACCGGCGCCGCCGTGGCGCATGCCTTTTACGGCATGGAAAACGTGCGCGTGGTGATTCTCTATCCGCAGGGCAAAATCAGCCCGCTGCAGGAGAAATTGTTCTGTACGCTGGGCGGCAACATCGAAACCATCGCGGTTGAAGGCGATTTCGATGCGTGTCAGGCGTTGGTGAAACAGGCGTTTGATGATGAAGAGCTGAAAAAGGCGATTGGCCTGAACTCGGCGAACTCCATCAACATCAGCCGTCTGCTGGCGCAGATTTGCTACTACTTCGAAGCGGTAGCGCAGCTGCCACAAGAGAAGCGCAATCAGCTGGTGGTGTCGGTGCCGAGCGGTAACTTCGGTGACTTAACGGCTGGCCTGCTGGCGAAATCATTGGGTCTGCCGATCAAGCGCTTTATCGCTGCGACCAACGCGAACGATACCGTGCCGCGTTTCCTCGGCAACGGAGCATGGCAGCCAAACGCCACGGTAGCAACGCTGTCGAACGCCATGGATGTCAGCCAGCCGAACAACTGGCCGCGCGTGGAAGAGCTGTTCCGCCGCAAAACCTGGCGTTTGACCGATCTGGCGTACGGCGCGGTAACCGATGAAACCACCAAATCCACCATGCGCGAGCTGGCAGAGATTGGCTATATCTCTGAACCGCATGCGGCGATTGCTTACCGTTTGCTGCGCGACAACCTGCAGGAGGGCGAATATGGCCTGTTCCTCGGGACTGCGCATCCGGCGAAGTTCAAAGAGAGCGTGGATGAGATTCTGGGTCAGGATCTGCCGCTGCCAAAAGAGCTGGCCGAGCGCGCCGATTTGCCGCTGCTGTCGCACAACCTGAAAGGCGATTTCGCGGAGCTGCGGGCGTTTTTGCTGAAGTAAGTGCTGACTGGGGTAAGTGCTCGCTGTCCCCCATCCCGGCCTTCCCCCGCTAGCGGGGGAAGGAGACGCTGCCACATGCAGCCTCCAAACTCACATATTGCAGCATCTTCCTCCCCCATTTATGGGGGAGGACCGAGGAGGGGGGCAGCGAGCACAATCCATTGCAGCGCTTGCTGAACTATTTCTGCTCGCGGCGCTTAAACACCAGCTCGTTATCTTTACTTTCTGCCGCGTCAAAGAAATACCCATCCACATCGAACTTCTTCAACTGCGCAGGCTTGGTGAGGCGGTTCTGAATCACATAGCGGCTCATCAAACCGCGCGCTTTCTTGGCGTAGAAGCTGATGACTTTAAATTTGCCATTCTTCTCATCCAGGAATACCGGCTTGATCAGTTCGGCGTTGAGTTTCTTCGGCTTGATGGCTTTGAAATACTCATCAGATGCCAGATTGATCAGCACATCGTCGCCTTGTTCAGCAATCGCCTCGTTTAACTTCTCAGTCAGCAAATCGCCCCAAAAGCTGTAGAGATCTTTCCCGGCCGGATTCGCCAGCTTAATGCCCATCTCCAGGCGATAAGGCTGCATCAAATCGAGTGGGCGCAGCAGGCCGTAAAGACCCGACAACATGCGCAGATGCTGCTGGGCAAAGTCAAAATCGTCGTCGCTAAAAGTTTCGGCCTGCAAACCGGTATACACATCGCCTTTGAACGCCAGGATCGCCTGACGCGCATTCTCCAGCGAGAAGGGCGGCTGCCATTGGTTAAAACGATCGGCATTCAGGTGCGCCAGCTTGTCGCTAATGCCCATCAGTGAGCTGATTTGCGCCGGTGAAAGATCGCGCGCAACGTCAATTAATTGGTGTGATTTTTCTAACAGCGCCGGTTGGGTAAAACGTTGTGTCGCCAGCGGGCTTTCATAGTCCAGTGTCTTCGCTGGTGAGATAACCATCAGCATCGTGTACGTCCTCTTTGACCCGCAGGTTTATCAGGGAATTGAAGGGAAAATGTCGCAAGGAGTGTAGCAAAAAAGCGGCATGGATCGGCAAATCGCTCCCATTTGTTAGCGCTATCGTAAAGGGCACTTCGTGGTGTTGCGCCGTCACTTGTGCGTGATATTATCGCAACAGCCTTTTACACCCTGACAGTCAACCTAAGAGAAAGAGAACCATGACGGACAAACTTACTTCCTTGCGTCAGCTGACTACTGTGGTCGCCGACACCGGTGATATCGCGGCGA
Source organism: Pantoea sp. GCM10028869 (assembly GCF_042666835.1). NCBI lineage: Bacteria > Pseudomonadati > Pseudomonadota > Gammaproteobacteria > Enterobacterales > Erwiniaceae > Pantoea > Pantoea sp. GCM10028869. Next base: position 288,629 of record NZ_JBHTGO010000005.1, read on the forward strand.
TGAAACTTTACCAGCCGCAGGACGCGACCACGAACCCTTCTTTGATTCTCAACGCCGCTCAAATCCCTGAATACCGCAAACTGATTGACGAAGCCATTACCTGGGCACGTCAGCAGAGCAGCAACAAAGAAGATCAGCTGGCGCTGGTTTCTGACAAGCTGGCCGTCAACATTGGTCTGGAAATTCTCAAACTGATCCCTGGTCGCATCTCGACTGAAGTCGATGCGCGCCTCTCTTACGACACTGAAGCGAGCATCGCTAAAGCGCGTAGCCTGATCAAACTGTACAACGATGCGGGCGTCAGCAATGACCGTATCCTGATCAAACTGGCGTCAACCTGGCAGGGCATTCGTGCTGCTGAGCAGCTGGAAAAAGAAGGTATCAACTGTAACCTGACGCTGCTGTTCTCCTTCGCGCAGGCGCGTGCCTGTGCCGAAGCGGGCGTGTTCCTGATCTCTCCATTCGTTGGCCGTATCCTCGACTGGTACAAGCAGAACACCGATAAGAAAGAGTATGCAGCCCACGAAGATCCAGGCGTGGTGTCTGTGGCTGAAATCTACAGCTACTACAAGCAGCACGGTTATGAAACCGTGGTAATGGGCGCAAGCTTCCGTAACGTTGGTGAAATCATTGAGCTGGCTGGCTGCGACCGTCTGACCATCTCTCCGGGCCTGCTGAAAGAGCTGGCTGAGAGCGAAGGCACCGTTGAGCGTAAGCTGAGCTACACCGGCGAAGTGAAAGCGCGTCCAGCGAAGATGACCGAAGCTGAGTTCTTCTGGCAGCACAACCAGGATCCAATGGCCGTTACCAAACTGGCTGAAGGTATCCGCAACTTTGCCATCGATCAGGGCAAACTTGAGAAGATGATCGCCGAGCTGCTGTAAGGTGATTGGCCGTGGCGGCAACCGCTGCCACGGTTTTACGTTTTTTCCCCCGCTTCTTGTATTATCCTTCTAACTACTCACGTCATTTGCTGCCATGCAGCTAACCACAGCGATAACTCTATGGATACTTTACGAATTGGATTAATTTCCGTTTCCGATCGTGCTGCTAACGGCATCTATCAGGATCAGGGCATTCCGGCGTTAGAGAGCTGGCTCACCGCCGCGCTGGCTACGCCGTTTGAAATTGAAACGCGTCTGGTGCCGGATGAGCAGCCAATGATTGAGCAGGCGATTTGCGAGCTGGTCGATGAGCTGTTCTGCAATTTGGTCCTCACCACCGGCGGCACCGGACCGGCGCGGCGTGATGTGACGCCAGATGCCACATTGGCGGTTGCCGACCGTGAAATGCCGGGCTTCGGCGAGCAGATGCGCCAAATTAGCCTGCAATTTGTGCCGACCGCTATTTTGTCTCGCCAGGTTGGCGTGATCCGCAAGCAGTCGCTGATCCTCAATCTGCCGGGCCAGCCAAAATCCATTAAAGAGACGCTGGAAGGGCTGAAAGCGGAAGATGGAACGGTAAAGGTGCCGGGGATTTTTGCCGCTGTACCTTATTGTTTACAGCTACTGGAAGGGCCGTATGTGGAAACTCATGCCGATGTGGTAGCAGCTTTTCGCCCCAAAAGCGCCCGTCGTGAGACAAATGACTAAAAATCGGCATTTTCAGGCATAAAATCCAGCGGCACTGGTGTGGCAAAATATTGACGGTATAGTAATTCAATCTTTACATAAGTTGTTTTGCCTCTGGATACCGCTGGATTATGGATACGCACGCAACGCGCCGACTCAACGGGCAGGATTACAAAACCCTGTCGCTGGCCGCCCTTGGTGGGGCGCTGGAATTCTACGACTTCATTATCTTCGTCTTCTTTGCCGCCGTGATTGGCGAACTGTTCTTCCCGCCTGACATTCCTGAATGGTTGCGTCAGGTGCAGACTTTCGCCATCTTTGCTGCGGGTTATCTGGCGCGTCCGTTAGGCGGCATTATCATGGCGCACTTTGGTGACAAAGTGGGGCGTAAGAAGATGTTCAGCCTCAGTATTCTGCTGATGGCGCTGCCGACGTTGGCGATGGGCGCATTGCCCACTTATGCCAGCATTGGCATCGCTGCGCCGTTATTGATGCTGCTAATGCGCGTGCTGCAAGGCGCGGCTATCGGCGGTGAAGTGCCTGGCGCGTGGGTGTTTGTCGCCGAACATGTGCCTGAAAAACGCATTGGTTTTGCCTGCGGCACGCTGACCGCAGGCTTAACCGCAGGGATTCTGCTCGGTTCGCTGGTGGCAACGGTGCTGAACACCACGCTGTCACCGGCTGCGATGCGCGATCATGGCTGGCGCATTCCTTTCTTCCTCGGCGGTGTGTTTGGCTTGCTGGCGATGTATCTGCGTCGCTGGCTGCATGAAACCCCGGTGTTCCAGCAGATGCAGCAGCGTAAAGCGCTGGCAGAAAAAATGCCGCTGCAAACCATTTTCGCCAGCCATAAGCGAGGCATCGTAATTTCGATGCTGCTCACCTGGCTTCTGTCGGCCTGCATTGTGGTGGTGATTTTGATGGCGCCGACGCTGATGCAAAAACAGCATGGCATTCCCGCCGCGCTCAGTCTGCAGGCCAACAGCTTCGCCACCATTATGCTGCTGCTGGGTTGTGTTATCGCCGGATGGCTGGTGGATCGCTTCGGCGCGGCGCGTTCGCTGATCGTCGGTTCAATACTGCTGGCGATCGGCAGCTGGAACTTCTTCCATCAGTTAAGTAGCACGCCGGAAATGCTGTTTGTTTGGTACGGTTTAGCGGGCCTGAGCGTGGGGGTCGTCGGTGTAGTGCCGTTTGTGATGGTGCGCGCATTCCCGGCGGCGGTGCGCTTTACCGGCATCTCATTCTCGTACAATGTTGCTTACGCGATTTTCGGTGGTCTGACGCCGATTAGCGTAACGCTGATGATGAGCCTGACGCCAATGGCGCCTGCCTGGTATGTGCTGGCGCTGGCGATAATTGGCTTTATGGTGGGAATCTGGCTGTGGCGCGATAGCCGTCAGCAGTATGCGCAGTTAGATATGTCGCTGCACTCGTCATAATGCAAAAAGCGGAGCCAAACAGCTCCGCTATTCATTTGTCACTCGCCAATCGGCAATACCGTACGACCAAACTTCTCGTTCAGCACTTCGCCCATCGCCAGATAGAACGCACTCAAACCGCAAATAATGCCAATCCAGCCGGCAACGCGCAGCAACCCCGCGTTGTCGGTCAGGTGGCCGATAGCCAGCAGCGCAAACAGCAGCGTCAGGCTGGCGAAGATGAACTGCAGCATTTTCGGTGACTTCAGCGTGCCGAAAAACAGGAATGCAGTGAACACGCCCCACAGCGCGAGATACGCGCCAAGGAAGTGGCCGTCGGCCGCCTCTGCCAGCCCCAGTTTCGGCAGCAGCAGAATTGCCACCAACGTTAACCAGAAGCTGCCGTAAGAGGTAAAGGCGGTCAGCCCGAAGGTGTTGCCTTTCTTATATTCCAGCAGCCCGGCAAAAATTTGCGCGATGCCGCCGTAGAAAATCCCCATCGCCAGGATGATCACATCCATCGCAAACAGGCCGGTGTTGTGTAAGTTGAGCAGGATGGTGGTCATACCGAATCCCATCAGGCCCAACGGGGCGGGATTCGCCAGCGTGGTATTGCTCATAATTCCTCAGAAGCAGCGTTGAAGATGTTGTTCGTGTTTTACACCCGCGCAAACCGCTGGGGGCGCGAGGCGCTGCATAATAAGCGGCCTCTTTTTGCCCAACTTTGATCTGAATCGACGAGAGAATGAAATTTTTTTTAGTTTTAACCCTTGATGCGCATCGAACCGGCCCCATTTACTTGTCATCGAGCGTTGTGAGGCAGCAAAAAAAGCCTGCTTCAGCAGTTGAAAGTGGTCAGTTTGACCGCATCTCTGTTTCACAACCCAAATTGGCAAAGAATTTAAGTAGGAGACGTTTAGATGGGCAAGATTATTGGTATTGACTTGGGTACAACCAACTCATGTGTTGCAGTTATGGATGGTGGTAAAGCACGCGTACTGGAAAACGCCGAAGGCGATCGCACCACGCCGTCGATCATTGCGTATGCACAGGATGGCGAAACTCTGGTGGGTCAACCGGCTAAACGTCAGTCTGTGACCAACCCGCAGAACACCCTGTTTGCGATCAAGCGCCTGATTGGCCGTCGCTTCCAGGACGAAGAAGTACAGCGTGATATTAAAATTATGCCGTACAAAATCATCGGCGCAGATAACGGCGACGCATGGCTGGACGTAAAAGGCCAGAAAATGGCACCGCCGCAGATTTCTGCTGAAGTGCTGAAAAAGATGAAGAAAACCGCGGAAGATTTCCTCGGTGAAGCCGTCACTGAAGCGGTTATTACCGTTCCAGCTTACTTCAACGATGCGCAGCGTCAGGCGACCAAAGACGCCGGCCGTATCGCGGGTCTGGAAGTAAAACGTATCATCAACGAACCAACCGCAGCTGCACTGGCTTACGGCCTGGATAAAGGTCAGGGCAACCGCACCATCGCGGTATACGACCTGGGCGGTGGTACTTTCGATATCTCAATCATTGAGATCGATGACGTTGATGGCGAGAAAACCTTTGAAGTTCTGGCAACCAACGGTGATACCCACCTTGGTGGTGAAGACTTCGATAGCCGTCTGATTAACTATCTGGTGGCTGAATTTAAGAAAGATCAGGGCATCGATCTGCACAACGATCCGCTGGCCATGCAGCGTCTGAAAGAAGCGGCAGAGAAAGCCAAGATCGAGCTGTCCTCAGCACAGCAGACCGACGTTAACCTGCCGTACATCACGGCGGATGCGACCGGTCCTAAGCACCTGAACATCAAAGTAACACGTGCGAAACTGGAATCACTGGTTGAAGACCTTGTTTCTCGCTCTATCGAGCCGTTGAAAGTGGCTCTGCAGGATGCGGGTCTGTCTGTTTCAGACATCAACGACGTGATCCTGGTGGGCGGTCAAACGCGTATGCCAATGGTTCAGGCGAAAGTGACTGAGTTCTTTGGTAAAGAGCCACGTAAAGATGTGAACCCGGATGAAGCGGTAGCCGTGGGTGCTGCGGTTCAGGGCGGCGTGTTGGCGGGTGAAGTGAAAGACGTTCTGCTGCTGGACGTGACTCCACTGTCGCTGGGTATCGAAACCATGGGCGGCGTGATGACTTCGCTGATTAGCAAGAACACCACCATCCCAACCAAGCACAGCCAGGTGTTCTCTACCGCTGAAGACAATCAGTCTGCCGTGACCATTCACGTGCTGCAGGGTGAGCGCAAGCGTTCAGGCGATAACAAATCCTTGGGCCAGTTCAACCTCGACGGTATCCAGGCTGCACCGCGCGGTATGCCGCAGATCGAAGTCACCTTCGATATCGATGCAGATGGTATCCTGCACGTGTCTGCGAAAGACAAAAACAGCGGTAAAGAGCAGAAGATCACCATCAAGGCTTCTTCTGGTCTGAATGAAGAAGAGATCGAAAAAATGGTGCGTGACGCGGAAGCGAACGCCGAGTCTGACCGCAAGTTCGAAGAGCTGGTTCAGACCCGTAACCAGGGCGATCAGATTTCGCACAGCACCCGTAAGCAGCTGGACGAAGCGGGCGACAAACTGTCTGCTGACGACAAAGCGCCAATCGAAGCTGCGTTGACCGAGCTGAACACCGCGCTGAAAGGCGAAGACAAAGCAGAAATCGAAGCCAAAATGCAGGCATTGATGGAAGTGTCCAGCAAACTGATGGAGCTGGCACAGCAGCAGGGTCAGGCAGCTGATGCAGGCGATGCTTCTGCACAGAAAGAAGACGACGTTGTCGACGCTGAGTTCGAAGAAGTTAAAGACAAAAAATAATTGCCCCTGACCGGGCGCGACGGCTGGCCTGACAGCCGTTGAAACCAGCACGGGCGTAGGAGATCTCTCCACGCCCGTGCGATCATGTTAAGGGCAGAACAAATATGGCTAAGAGTGATTTATACGAGATCTTAGGCGTCTCTAAATCCGCAGATGAGCGTGAAATCAAAAAGGCTTATAAGCGCCTGGCGATGAAATACCATCCGGACCGTAATCCGGACAATAAAGAAGCCGAAGCGAAGTTTAAAGAAATTAAGGAAGCCTACGAAATTCTGACCGACGCACAGAAGCGTGCGGCCTACGACCAATATGGTCACGCAGCCTTTGAACAAGGCGGCATGGGCGGCGGTGGTGGCTTCGGCGGCGGCGGCGCTGACTTCAGCGATATCTTTGGCGACGTATTTGGCGATATTTTTGGTGGTGGCCGCCGTCAGCGTGCCGCACGTGGCGCCGATTTACGCTACAACATGGAGCTAACGCTGGAAGAAGCGGTACGCGGCGTGACCAAAGAGATCCGCATTCCAACACTGGAAGAGTGCGATGTCTGCCACGGCAGCGGCGCGAAAGCGGGGACCAAACCGCAGACCTGTCATACCTGTCACGGCGCAGGCCAGGTGCAGATGCGTCAGGGCTTCTTCACTGTGCAGCAGGCGTGTCCGACCTGTCACGGTCGCGGTTCAGTGATCAAAGATCCGTGCCATGCTTGTCATGGTCACGGTCGCGTTGAGCGCAGTAAAACCCTGTCGGTGAAAATTCCAGCAGGCGTGGATACCGGCGATCGCATTCGTCTGACCGGCGAAGGTGAAGCGGGCGAACAGGGCGCACCAGCGGGCGATCTGTACGTTCAGGTTTCGGTGAAAAAGCACCCGATCTTCGAGCGCGAAGATAATAACCTGTATTGCGAAGTGCCGATTAACTTTGCGATGGCAGCATTGGGTGGCGAGATTGAAGTGCCGACGCTTGATGGACGTGTGAACCTGAAAGTGCCTTCTGAAACGCAAACTGGCAAGCTGTTCCGCATGCGCGGTAAAGGCGTGAAATCGGTGCGTGGTGGTGCGGTAGGCGATTTGCTGTGTCGTGTGGTGGTGGAAACGCCAGTTAGCCTCAATGACAAACAGAAAGCGTTACTGCGTGAACTGGAAGAGAGTTTTGGCGGCCCGAGCGGTGAGAAAAACAGCCCGCGCTCCAAAAGCTTCCTCGACGGCGTGAAGAAGTTTTTTGACGATTTAACACGTTAATCCCGTCTGGCATGCTTAATAAAGCGGAGAGGAAACTCTCCGCTTTTTTTATGTTTTCCCGCCAACGCGTCGCTCCTGATATAAGCTCAATCTGCCTGGCGTGAGATAAAAGCAGAAACCCTTTCGTAATGCATCGGTATTATCGAGTCGTTAACGAGACATAAGCTGCTTTTAACGAGGTGTTTGAGTCGCTACACTTCTCAGCCTAAATGTCTCTACTCAGGAGGAGTTGTGAACAAACCCCGTTCTCTTCGAAGCTTACTGAAAAGCTTTATTGCCAGCGATGCCAGCAACGGCATGGTGCTGATTCTGGCGGCCGTCGCGGCAATGATTTTGGCTAACAGCGCGGAAACCGCTCAAGCTTATCAATCGTTTCTCGCCGAGCCGGTGCAGATTCGCTTCGGTGCATTAGACATCAGCAAAAACCTGCTGCTGTGGATCAACGATGCCATGATGGCGCTGTTCTTCCTGCTGATTGGTTTGGAAGTGAAACGTGAACTAATCACCGGTGAACTTGCCAGCCGCGATCGCGCCATTTTCCCGGTGATTGCGGCAATTGGCGGCATGGTTATGCCGGGACTGATTTTCCTGCTGCTTAATTATGGCGATCCTATTGCACGTAACGGCTGGGCAATTCCTACTGCTACTGATATCGCCTTTGCTTTGGGCGTGCTGGCACTGTTGGGCAGCCGCGTGCCAACCGCGCTGAAAGTGTTCCTGATGGCGCTGGCGATTATTGATGATCTCGGCGCTATCGTGATTATCGCGCTGTTCTACACCAGCGATCTCTCCGTGCTGTCGCTGAGCGTGGCGGCAGGTGCGATTGTGCTGCTGGCGATTCTCAATCGTTGTGGCGTGCGTAACATTGCCATCTATATGTTGGTCGGCATTGTGCTGTGGACGGCGGTGCTCAAATCGGGTGTGCACGCAACGTTAGCGGGCGTGATTGTTGGCTTCTTCGTGCCGCTGGAAGAGAAGAACGGCCACTCTCCGGCAGAGCATCTGGCGCATGGTTTAATGCCGTGGGTAAACTGGCTGATTCTGCCGCTGTTCGCTTTTGCCAACGCCGGCATTTCGCTGAGCGGCATCACCTTTATGGATACGCTGTCGCCAGAGCCGCTGGGCATCATTCTCGGCTTGCTGATTGGTAAACCGTTGGGTATCACGCTGTTCTGCTGGCTGGCGGTGAAGTGGCGGCTGGCGGTGTTGCCGCCGGGCACCACGATACGCGATATCATGGCGATTGGTGTGCTGTGCGGTATCGGCTTCACCATGTCAATCTTTATCAGTTCGCTGGCGTTTGATGCCGCCCATGAGCAACTGGTGACCTTCTCCAAGCTGGGGATTCTCAGTGGCTCGCTGCTCTCAGCGGTGATTGGTTACACGCTGCTGCGCATCAAACTGCGTTAAAAAGAGGAAGGGGGCGAAAGCCTCCTTTTTTGCCGATGAATCAGCTCAACTTTAATCATCTCTACTATTTCTGGCAGGTGTGTAAAGCCGGTTCGGTAGTGCGCGCTGCGGATGTGCTGTGCCTGGCGCCACAGACGGTCACTGGCCAGATTAAATCGCTGGAAGAGCAACTCGGCGGCGTGCTGTTTCGTCGTCAGGGGCGCGGTTCAGTGCCGACGGAACTTGGCCAACTGGTGTTTCGCTATGCCGACCGCATGTTCATGCTGAGCCAGGAGATGCTCGATATCGTTAACTACCGCAAAGAGTCGCATCTGCTGTTTGATGTTGGCGTAGCGGATGCCTTGTCTAAGCAACTGGTGAGCAAGGTGCTGCAGGCTGCGGTGGTGGCTGAAGAGGGAATCCATCTGCGCTGCTTTGAATCAACGCACGAGATGCTGCTGGAACAGTTAAGCCAGCACAAGCTGGATATGATTCTTTCCGATTGCCCAATTGATTCGACTCAGCAGGAAGGGCTGTTTTCGGTCAAGCTGGGCGAGTGTCCGATCAGCTTCTGGTGCAACACACCGTTACCGACGCTGCCGTTTCCTGCCAGCCTGGAAGAGCGGCGTTTGCTGATTCCGGGGCGTCGCTCGATGCTGGGTCGCAAACTGCTGAACTGGATTCACAGCTAGGGATTGCAAGTGGAGATTCTGGGCGAGTTTGATGATGCGGCATTAATGAAAGCTTTTGGTGCGCTTAACAACGCGATATTTGTGGCTCCGACGCTGTATGGCGACGAGATTTACCGGGATGACGCCATCAAAGAGATTGGGCGGTTGGATGCGGTGATGGAGGAGTATCACGTGATCTTTGCCGAACGGATGATTCAGCATCCGGCGGTACAGCGGATCTGCCATCGCGACTTTAGTGCGCTGTTTACCCCTGAATTGCAGGCATAAAAAAACCGGCTAAACGCCGGTTCTTTTTTACAAAGCGATTAACAGACGGGCGATTAAGCCAGTTTGTTGATCTGAGCAGTCAGGTTTGCTTTATGACGTGCAGCTTTGTTTTTGTGGATCAGACCTTTAGCAGCCTGACGGTCCACGAGTGGTTGCATTTCGTTGAATGCGTTCTGCGCAGCAGCTTTGTCGCCTGTTGCGATAGCCGCGTATACTTTCTTGATGAAAGTACGCATCATTGAACGGTTGCTTGCGTTATGCTTGCGACGTTTCTCAGATGTTACGGCGCGTTTCTTAGCTGATTTGATATTAGCCAAGGTCCAACTCCCAAATGTGATCTATATGGACAAATCAAAGGCCGAGGACTATGCCTTTTGCGCCTTCTTATGTCAATGGATTTGTGCAAATAAGCGTCGTTTTAAAAACAACACTCGATTACGTAATTGATGGCGCAGGATTCTACCAGCAACGCGGCGTTGAATACAGTATTTCGCAGCAAAAATCTTCAGATCCTTGCTAAGCAACTGGCCACGCGTGGAATAAGCCGCGCCAGAAGCAGGAAAGGCACGTATACGGGTTAACCTAAACGCCATTCAAGGGTATAATCCGCCGATTTCCACCGGTTTGAGTCAGCCATGAAGTTTATCCGCGGTATTTATAATCTGAAAGAGCAGCATCGCGGCTGCGTCCTGACCATTGGCAATTTCGATGGCGTACATCGCGGCCACCAGGCTTTGATGGTGCAGCTGATTGCCGAAGGACGAAAACGCAATCTGCCGGTGGTGGTGATGGTATTTGAGCCACAACCGCTTGAGCTGTTTGCCGGCGATAAAGCCCCGGCGCGCCTTACGCGTTTGCGTGAAAAGCTGAAGTACCTCGAACAAGCGGGTGTTGATGCCGTACTCTGCGTACGTTTTGATCGTCGCTTCGCTGCGCATTCGGCGCAGAGTTTTATTTCCGAATTGCTGGTAGACAAGCTCAACGTCAAGTTCCTGGCCGTCGGCGATGATTTCCGCTTCGGCGCTGGTCGCCAGGGGGATTTCCTGTTATTACAGAAAGCCGGTGCGGAGTATGGCTTTGAGGTTATCAGCACCCAGACCTATTGTGACAGCGGCAAGCGCATCAGCAGCACCGCCGTTCGTCAGGCGCTGGCGCAGGATGATTTTGCGCAAGCCGAAGCGCTGCTGGGCCATCCGTTCAGCATCTCAGGCCGCGTAGTGCACGGCGATGCACTCGGGCGCACCATCGGTTTTCCAACGGCTAATCTCCCTTTGCGTCGCACCGTTACGCCGGTTAAAGGCGTGTTTGCGGTGGCAGTGTTGGGCCTTGGCGATCAGCCGCTGCCCGGCGTGGCCAATATTGGTACGCGCCCAACGGTAAAAGGTTTACGTCAGCAGCTTGAAGTTCATCTGCTCGACACACATATGAATCTCTATGGGCGTCACATTGAAGTGGTGCTGAAACAGAAGATTCGCGATGAACAGCGTTTCACTTCGCTGGACGCGCTGAAAGAACAAATTGCGAAAGATGTGGTGACAGCCCGCCAATTCTTTGGGCTAAAAACACCGGTTTAATGACCGAAATACGGAATCGAGAATCTGATGAGTGACTATAAATCTACCCTGAATTTGCCGGAAACGGGGTTCCCGATGCGTGGCGATCTGGCCAAGCGTGAACCGGGAATGCTGCAACGTTGGTATGATGACAACCTGTACGGCATCATCCGCGAAGCCAAAAAAGGGAAAAAAACCTTTATTTTGCACGATGGCCCTCCTTATGCGAACGGCAGCATTCATATTGGTCACTCAGTTAACAAGATTCTGAAAGACATTATCGTTAAGTCGAAAGGCATGGCGGGCTACGACTCGCCGTACGTTCCAGGTTGGGACTGCCACGGCTTGCCGATTGAGCACAAAGTTGAACAGATGATTGGTAAGCCGGGCGAAAAAGTGAGTGCGTCTGAATTCCGTGCCGCTTGCCGCCAATATGCGGCAGAGCAGGTTGAAGGGCAGAAAAATGACTTCATCCGCCTCGGCGTGCTCGGTGACTGGGATCGTCCTTATCTGACGATGAATTTCCAGACCGAAGCCAACATCATCCGTGCGCTGGGTAAAATCATCGGCAACGGCCATCTGCACAAAGGCGCTAAGCCGGTGCACTGGTGCATGGATTGCCGTTCGGCGCTGGCTGAAGCGGAAGTGGAGTATTACGACAAAACTTCGCCATCCATCGATGTGATGTTCAATGCCGTGGATGCCGATGCGGTGCGCGCGAAGTTTGGCGTCGCGGCTTCAGAAGGCCCGGTTTCACTGGTGATCTGGACCACCACGCCTTGGACCATGCCAGCCAACCGTGGTATCTCGCTGCATCCTGAATTTGAATACCAGCTGCTGCAAATCGACGGTCGCAGCCTGATTCTCGCCAAAGAGATGGTTGAGAGCGTGATGAAGCGCGCGGGCATCAGCGACTGGACCGTGCTGGGCGAATGCAACGGCGCGGCGCTGGAGCTGCAGCTGTTCCAGCATCCGTTCCTCGAGCAGATCCAATCGAAAGTGGTATTGGGTGAGCATGTGACGCTGGAAGCCGGTACCGGTGCGGTACATACCGCGCCAGGCCATGGCCCGGATGACTATGTTATCGGTCAGAAATACGGTCTGGAAACCGCCAACCCGGTGGGGCCGGATGGCGCGTATCTGCCAGGCACCTACCCGACGCTGGATGGTGTAAACGTCTTTAAAGCCAACGACATGATCGTTGAGCTGCTGAAAGAGAAGGGCGCGCTGCTGCACGTGGAGAAGCTGCTGCACAGCTACCCGCACTGCTGGCGTCATAAAACGCCAATCATCTTCCGTGCCACGCCACAATGGTTCATCAGCATGGATCAGAAAGGCCTGCGTGCGCAGTCGCTGAAAGAGATCAAAGGCGTGCAGTGGATCCCAGATTGGGGCCAGGCGCGTATCGAAGCGATGGTAGCGAACCGTCCGGACTGGTGTATCTCACGTCAGCGTACGTGGGGTGTGCCAATGGCGCTGTTCGTGCATAAAGAGAGCGAGCAGCTGCATCCGGATACGCTGGAGCTGATGGAGAAAGTCGCGAAACGGGTTGAGCAGGACGGCATTCAGGCGTGGTGGGATCTCGATCCGCGCGACCTGATGGGCGACGACGCGGACCATTACGTCAAAGTGCCAGACACCTTAGATGTCTGGTTCGACTCCGGATCAACCAGCTACGCGGTGGTGGATGCGCGTCCTGAATTCGGCGGCCATACGCCAGATATGTACCTGGAAGGTTCGGATCAGCATCGCGGCTGGTTCATGTCTTCACTGATGATCTCCACGGCGATGAAAGGCAAAGCGCCTTATCGTCAGGTACTGACGCACGGTTTCACCGTGGATGGTCAGGGCCGCAAGATGTCGAAATCGATCGGCAACACCGTGGCGCCGCAGGATGTGATGGATAAGCTGGGTGCAGACATTCTGCGTCTGTGGGTCGCTTCTACCGATTATTCCGGTGAGATGGCGGTCTCCGACGAAATCCTGAAGCGTGCCGCAGACAGCTATCGTCGTATCCGTAACACCGCGCGTTTCCTGCTGGCAAACCTTGCTGGCTTTAACCCGGCGACCGATTGCGTCAAGCCGGAAGAGATGGTGGTGGTGGATCGCTGGGCGGTTGGCCGTGCGCTGGCAGCGCAGCAGGATATCGTGCACTCCTACGAAAACTACGATTTCCACGAAGTGGTGCAGCGTCTGATGCACTTCTGCTCAATCGAAATGGGCTCGTTCTATCTCGATGTGATCAAAGATCGTCAGTACACCGCAAAAGGCGACAGCCTGGCGCGTCGCAGCTGCCAAACCGCGCTGTGGCACATCGTTGAAGCGCTGGTGCGCTGGATGGCGCCAATCATGTCCTTCACCGCAGACGAAATCTGGGGCTACCTGCCGGGCGAGCGCGCGAAATACGTGTTCACCGAAGAGTGGTATCAGGATCTGTTTGGTCTGGCAGATAACGAAACGCTGAACGATGCTTATTGGGATGATGTGCTGAAAGTCCGCGGTGAAGTGAACAAGGTGATTGAGCAAGCGCGTAGCGACAAACGCATCGGCGGTGCGCTGGAAGCGACGGTGACGCTGTATGCGGATGCCGAGCTGGCAGCCAAGCTGCAGGCGCTGGGCGATGAGCTGCGTTTCGTGCTGTTAACTTCAGGCGCGACCGTGGCGGATTACGCTACTGCCAGCGATGAAGCGCAGCAGAGCGAGCTGTTCAAAGGTCTGAAAATCGCGCTGCACAAAGCAGAAGGCGAGAAATGTCCGCGCTGCTGGCATTACACTACTGACGTTGGCCAGAATCCGGAGCATGCTGCGGTGTGTGGTCGTTGCTACACCAACGTCGCCGGCAATGGCGAACAGCGGAAATTTGCCTGATGAGTAAAGCGCTCTCTTCAACCGGTTTGCGCTGGCTTTGGCTGGTGCTGGTGGTGATTGCCATCGATTTTGGCAGCAAGATGTGGGTCATCAACAACATGATGCTGCATGAAACGCAGCCGCTGATGCCGTTCCTGAACCTGTTCTACGCGCATAATTATGGCGCGGCGTTCAGCTTCCTGGCCGACAAAGGCGGTTGGCAGCGCTGGTTCTTCGCCGGCATCGCCATTGCTATCGTGGTGGCGCTGTTGGTGATGATGTATCGCAACGCTGCCAGCAACAAATTAACCAATATTGCCTACGCCCTGATTATCGGCGGGGCGTTGGGTAACCTGTTTGACCGTTCGTATCACGGCTTTGTGGTCGATTTTATCGACTTCTATGTCGGTGACTGGCACTTCGCGACCTTTAACATCGCCGACTGTGCCATCTGCATCGGCGCGGCGCTGGTAGTGCTGGAAGGTTTTCTCAGCCCGAACGGCAAACCGGCTAAACAGAAAGGGTAACTGATGACAGACTTAGTTCAGCGCGATAGCGCGTTGCTGGTGCATTTTACGCTGAAGCTGGAGGATGGCTCGACGGCCGAATCCACGCGCGCCAACGGCAAACCTGCGCTGTTCCGTCTGGGTGATGGCAGCCTGTCGGGCGCGCTGGAACAGCAGCTACTCGGACGTAAAGTGGGCGACAAGCACGCATTTACGCTGGAGCCGGAAGATGCGTTTGGCGGCACCAGCCCGGATCTGGTTCAGTACTTCTCACGTCGTGACTTCAACGATGCGGGCGAGCCGGAAGTCGGTGCCATCATGCTGTTTAGCGGCCGCGGCGGCAGCGAAATGCCTGGCGTGATCCGTGAAGTGTCCGGTGACTCGATCACCGTAGACTTCAACCATCCGCTGGCGGGCCAGCGCATTCAGTTTGACATTGAAGTGCTGGAGATTGATCCGGCGCTGGAGGCCAACGATGCAAATCCTGTTAGCTAACCCACGCGGTTTCTGCGCAGGCGTTGATCGCGCCATCAGCATTGTTGAGCGCGCGCTGGAGATGTACGGCGCGCCCATCTACGTGCGTCACGAAGTGGTGCATAACCGCTACGTGGTGAGCAGCTTGCGCGAACGTGGGGCGATCTTCATTGAAGAGATCGCTGAAGTGCCGGATAACGCTATTCTGATCTTCTCCGCGCACGGCGTATCGCAAGCGGTTCGCGCCGAAGCCAAAGCGCGTAACCTCACCATGCTGTTTGATGCAACCTGTCCGCTGGTGACCAAAGTGCATATGGAAGTGGCGCGCGCTAGCCGTAAAGGTGTTGAAGCGATTCTTATTGGTCACGCGGGGCATCCGGAAGTGGAAGGCACCATGGGCCAGTACAGCAATCCTAACGGCGGCATGTATCTGGTGGAATCGCCGGAAGATGTGTTCAAGCTGAACGTCAAAGATGAGAGCAACCTGTGCTTTATGACGCAGACCACACTTTCAGTCGATGATACTTCGGACGTGATTGATGCACTGCGTCAGCGCTTCCCGGCGATTATCGGTCCACGTAAAGATGACATCTGCTACGCCACTACCAACCGTCAGGAAGCGGTACGCGTCTTAGCGCGTGATGCTGAAGTGGTGCTGGTCGTTGGATCGAAAAACTCCTCTAACTCGAACCGTTTGGCCGAACTGGCGCAGCGTGCTGGTAAGCTGGCGAAGCTGATTGATTCGGCTGATGACATCCAGGAAGAGTGGGTCAAAGACAAGCAGGTCATCGGCGTCACAGCGGGCGCTTCTGCTCCTGATATTCTGGTGCAACAGGTGATTCAACGTCTGCGTGAGCTCGGCGGTGAAGCGGCGATTGAGCTGATTGGCCGTGAAGAGAACATCGTGTTTGAAGTGCCAAAAGAGCTGCGCGTCGACGTGCGAAACGTGCAGTAAGCGGTTTACACCGCAGTAAAATCAGGCCGACATTGTTCGGCCTTTTCTTTGCCTGTCGCTACAGGAAATCCTGCTTCCAGCATGCGGGATTGCTTTTACTGATAATGTTTCGCGGCTGGCATAAAATTCTTATATCCCTTTATTGTTGTGGCGTGACTGTTATCTGACCGTTAACCTGTTTACGCTTTACATGCATAGATTTGTATCAGGAATGAATAATTATGAGTGAAATCCGCATTGCTATCGTTGGTGCGCCGGGTCGCATGGGACGCAATTTGATTCAGGCCGTACAGCAGGCGGAAGGTGTTGCGCTAGGCGCAGCACTGGCGCGTAGCGGTTCGTCATTGCTGGGCGTAGATGCTGGCGAACTGGCGGGCATCGGTAAAACGGGCGTGATCGTCTCTGACGACCTGCAAAAGGTGGTTAACGACTTCGATGTCCTGATCGATTTTACCCGTCCGGAAGGCACGCTGGAGTATCTGGCGTTTTGCCGACAGCACAACAAAGCGATGGTGATCGGTACCACCGGTTTTGATGAAGCCGGTAAAGCGGCGATTCGCGCGGCTGCTGAAGAGATTGGCATCGTGTTCGCCGCTAACTTCAGCGTGGGCGTCAACCTGGTGCTGAATCTGCTGCAGCAGGCAGCGAAGGTGATGGGCGACTACGCGGACATTGAAATCGTTGAAGCGCACCATCGTCACAAAGTTGATGCACCATCAGGTACTGCGCTGGCGATGGGCGAAGCGATTGCCGATGCCATGAAGTGGAATCTGGATGAGCACGCGGTGTATGCCCGTGAAGGTCATACCGGTGAGCGTAAAGCGCAAACCATCGGATTTGCTACCGTGCGCGCTGGTGATATCGTCGGCGAACACACCGCGATGTTTGCAGATATTGGTGAGCGCGTAGAGATTACCCACAAGGCTTCCAGCCGTATGACCTTTGCAAATGGTGCAGTTAAAGCGGCAAGCTGGTTAAAGAACAAGAAATCTGGCCTTTACGACATGCGTGATGTGCTGGATTTATCGATGTTGTGAGTGTTGTGAACCATCGTGATGTGGTTATTTCAATCGGTAAGACATTGATTGACGAGGGCAATGTGATCATTGCCCTTTATTTTATCTGTAAATGACCATTTTGCTATATTATTGGTTCGAAGTGCTTATTTGTCGAAGTTGATGAGTGATTATCAGGCTTGCGATGGCTAATTTTGACCGTTTGGTCAAAAATTTATGCGCGCCAGCACCAGTTTGCCATTATCGCCGTCAGGCAACCGATTATTTTTCCGAGTTATCTCACTCTTTTGTCGCCTTTCGCCGTTTTTAACATTCAGTTGCCCGAAATATACAAAAAAATAACCACATATTGTAGACAAGGTGCGGGGCGATCATTAGAATGCGCGCAATTTGCCAAAATTCGAGTACTCAGGCGGGTTTTGCATTGATTCTGGTACTGCTTTTGAATTAATATGCAAATATTGTGACTGTTTATTCCCTGGAGGATGTTTTGATTAAGTCAGCGCTCTTGGTTCTGGAAGACGGAACCCAATTCCACGGTCGGGCCATCGGGGCTACGGGGTCGGCAGTGGGGGAAGTTGTTTTCAACACTTCAATGACCGGTTATCAAGAAATCCTCACTGATCCTTCCTATTCCCGCCAAATCGTTACCCTCACTTATCCCCATATCGGCAATGTTGGCGTTAACGCCGCCGATGAAGAATCCAGCCAAATCCATGCTCAAGGCCTCGTTATTCGCGATCTGCCGCTGATTACCAGCAACTTCCGCAGCGAAGAAAGTCTGGCAGCTTACCTGCAGCGCAATAACATCGTTGGCATCGCCGATATCGACACGCGTAAACTGACCCGTTTGCTGCGCGAGAAGGGTGCACAGAGCGGCTGCATTATTGCGGGTGATAATCCGGATGCCGCACTGGCGCTGCAGAAAGCGCAGGCGTTCCCGGGCTTGAAAGGCATGGATCTGGCGAAAGAAGTGACAACCGCGGAAACCTACGCGTGGCAGCAGGGCAGCTGGACACTGGAAGGTGACCTGCCGGAGCAGAAAACGGCGGAAGAGCTGCCGTTCCATGTGGTGGCGTACGATTACGGCGCTAAGCGCAACATCCTGCGTATGCTGGTGGATCGCGGCTGCCGCCTGACGGTCGTGCCGGCGCAAACTCCGGCGGAAGAGGTTCTGGCACTTAATCCAGACGGTATTTTTCTGTCGAACGGTCCTGGCGACCCGGAGCCATGCGACTACGCCATTAACGCCATTCAGGCGTTCCTGAAAACCGATGTTCCGGTATTCGGTATCTGCCTTGGCCACCAGCTGTTAGCGCTGGCGAGCGGTGCCAAAACCATCAAGATGAAACTCGGCCACCACGGCGGCAACCATCCGGTAAAAGATCTTGATAACAACACCGTGATGATCACCGCACAGAACCACGGTTTTGCGGTTGATGACAGCCAATTACCGGCCAATCTGCGCGTGACGCATGTGTCGCTGTTCGACCAAACCGTGCAGGGCATTCATCGCACTGACAAACCGGCCTTCAGCTTCCAGGGACACCCGGAAGCGAGCCCAGGCCCGCACGATGCGGCGCCACTGTTCGATCACTTTATCGAATTGATCAAAGCATACCGTTCTAACGCGAAGTAATCAGGAGCCCACGATGCCAAAACGTACAGACATAAAATCCATCCTGATTCTTGGTGCTGGCCCGATCGTTATCGGCCAGGCATGTGAATTTGACTACTCCGGTGCGCAGGCGTGTAAAGCGCTGCGTGAAGAGGGCTACCGCGTCATTCTGGTGAACTCGAACCCGGCAACCATTATGACCGACCCGGAAATGGCCGATGCGACTTACATCGAGCCGATTCACTGGGAAGTGGTACGCAAGATTATCGAAAAAGAGCGCCCGGATGCGGTGCTGCCAACCATGGGCGGCCAGACAGCTCTGAACTGTGCGCTGGAGCTGGAGCGTCAGGGCGTGCTGGCTGAGTTCGGCGTCACCATGATTGGTGCAACTGCCGATGCCATTGATAAAGCCGAAGATCGTCGTCGCTTCGACGTGGCGATGAAGAGCATTGGTCTGGGCACCGCACGTTCCGGTATCGCGCATACCATGGAAGAAGCGCTGGCGGTGGCCGAAGACGTTGGCTTCCCGTGCATCATCCGCCCTTCCTTTACGATGGGCGGCACTGGCGGCGGTATCGCCTATAACCGCGAAGAGTTCGAAGAGATTTGCGAACGCGGTCTGGACTTGTCGCCAACCAATGAGCTGCTGATTGATGAGTCGCTGATTGGCTGGAAAGAGTACGAGATGGAAGTGGTACGTGATAAAAACGACAACTGTATCATCGTCTGCTCGATCGAAAACTTCGATGCAATGGGCATCCACACCGGTGACTCTATCACCGTGGCGCCCGCGCAAACTCTGACCGACAAAGAGTATCAAATCATGCGTAACGCCTCGCTGGCGGTACTGCGTGAAATCGGTGTCGAAACCGGTGGTTCGAACGTCCAGTTCTCGGTGAACCCGAAAGATGGCCGTATGATCGTCATTGAAATGAACCCGCGCGTATCGCGTTCGTCAGCGCTGGCTTCAAAAGCGACCGGCTTCCCGATTGCCAAAGTGGCGGCAAAACTGGCGGTGGGCTTTACCCTTGATGAACTGATGAACGACATCACCGGCGGCTTAACGCCTGCATCGTTCGAACCCTCTATCGACTACGTCGTTACCAAGATTCCTCGCTTCAACTTCGAGAAGTTCGCCGGTGCCAACGATCGTCTGACCACGCAGATGAAATCGGTCGGTGAAGTGATGGCGATTGGCCGCACGTTCCAGGAATCGATGCAGAAAGCGCTGCGCGGTCTGGAAGTCGGTGCCAACGGTTTCGACCCGAAAGTCAGCCTCGACGATCCAGAAGCGTTAACGCGCATTCGCCGCGAACTGAAAGATGCCGGTTCTGACCGTATCTGGTACATCGCCGATGCGTTCCGCGCCGGCATGTCAGTTGATGGTGTGTTCAACCTCACCAACATTGATCGCTGGTTCCTGGTGCAGATTGAAGAGCTGGTGCGTCTGGAAGAGCAGGTTGAACGCGAAGGTGTGAACTCGCTGAACGCGGAGTTCCTGCGCGCGCTGAAGCGTAAAGGCTTTGCTGATGTCCGTCTGGCCGCGCTGGCGGGCGTATCTGAGGGCGAAATCCGTAAGCTGCGTCAGCAATTTAACCTGCACCCGGTTTATAAACGCGTTGATACCTGCGCGGCTGAATTCGCCACCGACACCGCCTATATGTACTCAACCTACGAGGAAGAGTGCGAAGCCAATCCAAACCAGGATCGTGAAAAAATCATGATTCTGGGCGGCGGTCCAAACCGTATCGGCCAGGGCATCGAGTTTGATTACTGCTGCGTGCATGCGGCGCTGGCGCTGCGTGAAGACGGTTACGAGACCATCATGGTCAACTGTAACCCGGAAACCGTCTCAACCGACTACGACACCTCGGATCGCCTCTACTTCGAGCCGGTCACGCTGGAAGATGTGCTGGAAATCGTGCGTATCGAGAAGCCGAAAGGCGTCATCGTACAGTACGGCGGCCAGACGCCGCTGAAACTGGCACGCGCGCTGGAAGCGGCTGGCGTGCCGGTGATTGGTACCAGCCCGGACTCGATTGACCGTGCAGAAGACCGTGAGCGTTTCCAGCAGGCGGTTGATCGCCTGAGCCTGAAGCAGCCGGCTAACGCCACCGTTGCCACGCTGGAACAGGCCGTTGAGAAAGCAGCTGGGATCGGTTATCCGCTGGTGGTGCGTCCTTCTTATGTGCTGGGCGGCCGCGCGATGGAGATCGTTTACGACGAAATCGACCTGAAGCGTTACTTCCAGACCGCTGTATCGGTCTCTAACGATGCGCCAGTGCTGTTGGATCGCTTCCTCGATGATGCGGTTGAGGTGGATGTTGATGCGATTTGCGACGGCGAGCGCGTACTGATTGGCGGCATCATGGAGCACATCGAGCAGGCGGGCGTGCACTCCGGTGACTCCGCATGTTCACTGCCGGCCTACACGCTGAGCACTGAAATCCAGAACGTGATGCGTCAGCAGGTGGAAAAACTGGCCTTCGAGCTGAACGTACGTGGCCTGATGAACGTGCAGTTCGCGGTGAAGGACAATGAAGTTTACCTGATTGAGGTCAACCCACGTGCCGCGCGTACCGTGCCGTTCGTGTCGAAAGCCACTGGCGTGGCGCTGGCGAAGGTTGCCGCGCGCGTGATGGCAGGTAAAACGCTGGCTGAACAGGGCGTCACCAAAGAAGTAATTCCACCGTATTACTCGGTGAAAGAAGTGGTGCTGCCGTTCAACAAGTTCCCAGGCGTTGACCCGATTCTCGGCCCAGAGATGCGCTCTACCGGTGAAGTGATGGGCGTCGGTCGCACCTTCGCTGAAGCCTTCGCCAAAGCGATGCTGGGTGCCCAGAGCAACATGAAGAAAACCGGTCGCGCGTTGCTGTCAGTGCGTGAAGGCGATAAGAAACGTATCGTCGACCTGGCGGCAAAACTGCAGAAGTTTGGTTTCGAGCTGGATGCGACACACGGTACCGCAGTGGTGCTGGGCGAAGCGGGCATCAATCCACGTCTGGTAAACAAGGTGCATGAAGGTCGTCCGCACATTCAGGATCGCCTGAAGAATGGCGAATATACCTACATCGTCAACACCACGGCGGGACGTCAGGCGATTGAAGACTCCAAGCTGATTCGTCGTAGCGCGCTGCAGTACAAAGTGCATTACGACACCACGCTGAACGGCGGTTTTGCCACAGCGATGGCGCTGAACGCGGATCCAACGGAGCAGGTAATTTCGGTGCAGGAAATGCACGCGCAAATTAAAGGCTGATTCCAATTGGCTACCCATTAACGGCTCCTGCGGGGGCCGTTTTTTTATCCTTTTACCAATGCCCGCATTTCCTTATCTGTAAAAATCCTATTGATTTGACATATGTTTTATCAGTTGATGCGGAAAGCGTTACACCTCGGAATATCCGCACAAAATTATAAATAAGATCCCAGTTAGCGCACCGTACTATTTCGCCCGCTCACCAATAGAGCGCTCACCTTAACTGGGATATAAAAATGCAAATGCGTGCTTTCACTCTCAGCGCTATTGCTGCGTTACTCGCAGCGGCGCCACTCGCCAGCCAGGCGGAAATTACTTTACTCAAGCAGGATCCACAGGCGGGCGATGCGCTAAGCCGTCTCGACTTCAAAGTGGGCGGCAGTATTCGTCCGCAGTTCCAACATCAGAATGGCGTGAACGACAAATCGTACAAACGTAATGGCTACGACGGTGGCTCACGCTTCCGCTTCAGCGCCAATTATTACCTGTTCGACGACGTAAGCTGGGTCGGTTACTACGAGCTGGGCGTTAACTTCCCGGCCTGGTGGGGTTGGGACAATCATCATGCAGATGGTGCGAATAACACCTCGCGCCGCCAACTTTATACTGGCTTCAAAAGCGCCACCTTGGGTGAGCTCTACTTTGGTCAGCAGAACAGCGTTTACTACGATGTCGTAGGAGCGAAGACCGATATCTGGGATTACGACATGCTGGCGCAGGCGCCGGGCAACGGCATCAATGGTGATTACGATGGTTCTTACCGTTCGCGCAAAATGCTGAAGTACAAAAATACCTTCGGCGATGCGGATGTGTATGCGTCGTACCTGTTTGAAGATAATGAGTTCCTGCCAGGTAACGGCCTGCGCTATAAGCGTAAAGGCGGCGGCTCGCTGGGTGTGAACTATCACATCACCAAAGACCTGGCATGGGGCACTGCGTGGAACTACACCCGCGCCGATATCCGCAATCCAGGCAATGGCGACAGCAAACGCTATGACCAGAATATCTACGGTACCGCTCTGAGCTGGACGCCGGATAACTGGACGCTGTCAGCCGGAGCGGGTTGGTATGAGAACTTCTCCCCAACCAAACGTAATACCGTTAACAATTACTTCGCGGATGACGCGTGGGGCATCGAATACTTTGCCGGCTACAAATTCCCAATTGGCCAGTATGCGGTGAAATCTATTCAGCCTTACTTCATGGGCGACCGTCTGGAGTTCGTCAACGGACGTGACTACAAGCGTATTGATAACGGCGTTGGTGTGAGTGCGCAGCTGAATTACGGCTTCCGTGTCGACTACGAATATGTCATCACCTCCAGCACCGACAAGTCACTGGGCAACGTGAATCTGGTGCGTCTACGCTACGATTTCTAAAGCGTTTCAACGGCTCCTGCGGGAGCCGTTTTCTTTTTTTGCACAGAGTGCGCTTTTCTTTACACTGCGATACCAATAACGCGACGTTTCGCACGGAGTTGTGCCGCCTCGTCAGCAATTTCTGGCTCCTCGCCCCGCAATTGCCGGGAAAGTCGGTGTAAAACTCTGTCCAATAACAAAAGTGCGGTGGCATCGGAGCTTTACGCAAATAGCGGGGGCGGCCTATCGACGAAAGTTTCGCCTTTACGTATGATGGCGCCAATTTTTTCCAGTAGGTCTTTTAACATGATTAGTCTGATCGCGGCACTGGCAGCGGATCGCATTATTGGTATGGAAAACGCCATGCCATGGAACCTGCCAGCAGATTTGGCATGGTTCAAACGTAATACCTTGAATAAGCCGGTGATTATGGGTCGTCTGACCTTTGAATCGATTGGCCGCCCGCTTCCTGGACGCCTGAACATTGTGGTCAGCAGCCAGCCGGGCAACCACGAAGGCGTTACCTGGGTGACATCGCTGGAAGAGGCGGTAAAAGCGGCGGGTGATGTCGAAGAGATGATGGTGATTGGTGGTGGACGCGTTTACGAGCAGATGCTGGCTCGCGCGGATCGCCTCTACCTGACCCATATCGATGCGGAAGTGGAAGGGGATACGCAGTTCCCGGATTACGAACCGGACGAGTGGCAGTCAACCTTCAGCGAATTCCATGACGCCGATGAGCAGAACTCGCACAGCTACTGCTTCGAGATCCTGGATCGCCGCAAGTAACGTTGCCAGTGATGGCGACCCATAAAAAACCCCGCTTATGCGGGGTTTTTTATTTACGGCGTATCACTTAACGGTGGATGCGCACTCACCGCGCTGTCGGCCATTGCCTGTTCGCGATTGGATGCCTGTACGTAATACTGTTTGGTTTCCCAATGCAGCAGCGTCAATGTTCCACCCCAGCAGCAGCCGGTATCCAGACCAATCACATGTTCCGGTGTGCCTTTACCTTCCAGCGATGCCCAGTGACCAAAGATCTGCGTATAGTCGCTGTCGATTTTGCCCGGCACCTTAAACCACGGCTTGAGCGGCGGCGGCGCTGATTCAGGCGACTCTTTGCAGATCATATCCAGCTGGCCGTTCGGGAAGCAGAAGCGCATGCGCGTCAGCGCATTAGTGCTAAAGCGCAGTCGCGCCAGACCGCTGAGTTCCGGCGTCCAGTTGTTTGGCATGTCGCCATACATCGCATCCAGAAACAGCGGATAGCTGTCGCTGGAGAGCACCGCTTCCACTTCACGCGCGCACAGCTGCGCCGTCTCTAAATCCCATTGCGGCGTAATGCCCGCATGCGCCATCAACAGCTTCTTCTCTTCATCTACCTGCAACAGTGGCTGACGACGTAACCAGTTAATCAACTCATCGGCATCATCGGCTTCCAGCAGCGGCGTCAGGCGATCTTTCGGCTTGTTACGGCTGATACCGGCATACACCGCCAGCAAATGCAGGTCGTGATTACCCAGCACCAGGCGCACGCAATTTCCCAGCGATTTTACATAGCGCAGCACATCGAGCGAACCGGGGCCGCGCGCCACCAAATCGCCGGTAAGCCATAAGGTGTCCTGCTGCGGATCGAAGTCAACCTGCGCCAACAGCGCACGAAGCTCGTCATAACAGCCATGAACATCGCCAATCAGGTATGTACTCATTGTCAGTCCGATTAAAACGCGCCGCCCGGACGGGCCGGGCGGAGGAGGATTAGTGAATGTGG
This sequence comes from Pantoea sp. GCM10028869, assembly GCF_042666835.1. NCBI lineage: Bacteria > Pseudomonadati > Pseudomonadota > Gammaproteobacteria > Enterobacterales > Erwiniaceae > Pantoea > Pantoea sp. GCM10028869. The sequence goes on from NZ_JBHTGO010000005.1 coordinate 313,392, forward strand.
GTTTGCACCGCGAGTCGGAACACCGGAATCTCGACGTGGAACTCTTCGCCCGCATCGTCGATCATCACATAGTGGCCTTGCATGGTGCCCATCGGCGTCTCCAGAATCGCGCCGCTGGTGTACTGATACTCGCCGCCGGCCGCAATGTGCGGCTGTTCGCCGACCACGCCTTCACCTTGCACTTCAGTCTCGCGACCGTTGCCGTTGGTGATCAGCCAATAGCGGCTACGCAGCTGGACGTTGCTGCGCCCCAAATTGCGAATGGTGATGGTGTAGGCAAACACGTAGCGATCCTCGTCGGGCAAGGATTGCGACTCCACATACTGGCTATGCACATGGATACAGACGCGGGCCAAATCACTCATGCACTCAACTCTCCGGAGTTTCTGCCTGATGCTTGCTCAACCAGTTTGCCAGTTGGCAATATTGCGCCACAGAGACGTTCTCTGCACGCAGCGAGGCATCGATTTCTAATTGATCCAGCGCACCAGCCGCAAACATATGAGCAAGGCTGTTGCGCAGCGTTTTACGGCGTTTACCAAAGGCTTCCGTGGTGATACGGCTCAGCAGACGAATATCGCTGACCGGATACTGTGGCTGCATATACGGTACTAAACGCACCACGGCCGATTCCACTTTCGGTGCCGGCGTGAAGGATTCTGGTGGCACTTCGAGCACAGGAATAACCTGGCAATAGTACTGCGCCATCACGCTCAAACGACCGTAAGCTTTGCTGCCCGGACCGGCGACTAAACGATTCACCACTTCTTTCTGCAGCATGAAGTGCATATCTTTAATCGAACCAGTATAGCTGAAAAGGTGGAACATCAGCGGCGTCGAGATGTTGTACGGCAGGTTGCCGAACACGCGTAGCGGCTGACCTTTCTCTTGCGCCAGCGCAGAGAAATCAAAGGTCATCGCATCCTGCTGGAAAATGGTCAGCTTAGGACCGAGGAACGGGTGCGTTTGCAGACGCGCAGCAAGGTCGCGGTCCAGCTCGACCACGGTCAGCTCATCCAGACGTTCGCCTACCGGCTCGGTTAATGCACCCAAGCCGGGGCCGATTTCCACGATAGCTTCACCTTTTTGCGGGTGAATGGCGGAGACAATGCTATCGATAATGTACTGATCGTTCAGGAAGTTCTGCCCGAAACGTTTACGGGCGTAATGCCCCTGATGGACGCGATTATTCATTACTGCTCTTGATCATAGTGATGGCGAGATTAAGCGCCGTGATAAAGCTGCCCGGTTCTGCCTGACCGAGACCGGCTAATTCAAGCGCGGTGCCGTGATCGACAGAAGTCCGGATAAAGGGCAGGCCAAGTGTGATATTCACCGCGCGGCCAAACCCCTGAAATTTTAGCACCGGCAAGCCCTGGTCGTGATACATCGCCAGAACTGCATCGGCATGTTGCAGGTATTTCGGCTGGAACAGCGTATCGGCTGGCAGAGGTCCGGTAAGTTGGATGCCTTGCTGGCGCAGTTCGTTGAGGGCCGGAATGATAGTATCAATCTCTTCGCGGCCCATATGGCCGCTCTCGCCGGCATGCGGATTAAGGCCGCAGACGAAAATATGAGGATGCGGTAAACCAAACTTCTGCTGCAGATCCCGATGCAGAATGGTGATCACTTCATGCAGCGTGTCGCGGGTAATTGCGGCAGAAACATCTTTCAGCGGCAGATGGGTGGTAGCCAATGCCACACGCAACTCTTCTGTTGCCAGCATCATCACCACTAAATCGCCACCGGCGCGATCGGCAAAAAACTCGGTATGACCGGTAAACGGAATGCCCGCATCGTTGATCACGCCTTTGTGCACCGGACCGGTAATCAGCGCGGCAAATTCGCCGTTCAGACAACCGTCACAGGCGCGCATCAGCGTTTCCAGCACGTAGTGACTGTTTGCGACGCAGAGTTCTCCGGCGGTCACTGGCTGAGCGGTATCGACCTGCAGCAGCGTAAGCGTGCCGGCCTGCTGCGGTTGTGCCGCAACGCCAGGTTGATAGTCACGCAGCGTCAGCGGCAAACCCAATAAAGCAGCGCGACGGCGCAAAAGCTCGCCGTCGCAGCAGACCACCAATTCAACCGGCCAGTTTTGCTGCGCCAGTTGCAGGGTGAGGTCGGGACCAATCCCGGCGGGTTCGCCGGGCGTGATCACCACACGATAATTACTGACCATTGTTATCCAGAATTTTCACGTAAGCACTGGCGCGCTGTTCCTGCATCCAGGTTTGCGCTTCTTCCGCGAATTTACGGTTGAACAGCATGCGATAGGCGCGCTCTTTCTGCGCGGCATCGGTCTTATCAACCTGACGCGTATCCAGCAACTGAATCAAGTGCCAGCCAAATGAGGAGTGAACCGGCTGGCTGACCTGGCCTTTCTGCAACTTCAGCAATGCATCGCGGAATGCCGGATCGTAAATCTCTGGAGATGCCCAGCCGAGATCGCCGCCCTGGTTAGCCGAACCCGGATCGTCGGAGAACTGTTTGGCCGCTGCGGCGAAGGTGGTTTTACCACTTTTAATATCCGCTGCGATCTGTTCGATTTTGGCCTGCGCCTGAGCGTCGGTCAGGATCGGTGACGGCTTCAGCAGAATGTGACGCGCATGCACCTCAGTCACAGAGATGCTTTTGCTTTCGCCACGCAGGTCGTTCACCTTCAGGATGTGGAACCCAACACCTGAACGGATTGGACCGACGATATCGCCTTTCTTCGCGGTGCTCAGCGCTTGCGAGAACAGCGTTGGCAGCTCTTCAATTTTGCCCCAACCCATGTTGCCGCCTTTCAGCGCCTGCGGATCGGCTGAGTAAGTCACGGCCAGCTTGCCGAAATCGGCGCCGCCTTTCAGCTGAGCAACCAGTTGGCGCGCCAGCGTTTCCTGGTCGTCAACCTGCTGCTGCGTCGGGTTTTCTGACAGCGGCAGCAGAATCTGGCTGATGTTAAGCTCAGTACCTTGCGTGTTCTGCGCACCCACCTGCGTAGCCAGCGTATCCACTTCCTGCGGCAGGATAGTGACGCGGCGACGCACTTCGTTGTTACGCACTTCTGAAATCAGCATCTCTTTGCGGATCTGCGCACGATAATCGTTGTAGTTCATACCGTCGTAGGCCAGACGGCTACGCAGCTGATCGAGGCTCATGCGGTTTTGGGCGGCAATGTTCTGAATTGCCTGATCCAGCTGCTGATCGGTAATCTGCACGCCCGCTCTTTCACCCATTTGCAGAATGATGGCATCCATGACCTGACGTTCAAGGATCTGATGACGTAAGGTTTTGTCATCAGGGAGTTGCTGGTTTGCCTGCTGCGCCTGTGATTTCACGGTGCGCATCATGTTATCAACGTCACTTTCCAGTACCACGCCGTTGTTCACGACTGCGGCAACTTTATCAACCACTTGTGGGGCTGCGAACGCAGTGTTAGCGGTAATCGCTACACCAAGAATCAGCATTCTCCAGTTCTTCATACTTTATCCATTGTTGTTTCCGCACTGCGGGAGAGCCTGTCAAACATCACAACATCAGAAAGCGCGCTGGTAAGGGATGATGCCCTGACGCAGCATTTCGTTGGTGCCTAAGCCATAGTTAGAACTCAGACCACGCAGCTCAATGTTGAATGAGATTTGGTTGTCATACTTACTGTCGTTGTTTTCCCAACCGTTGATCTTGCGTTCGTAACCCAGACGAATGGCATAGCAGCACGAGCTGTACTGCAGGCCGACCAGCTGTTCAGCCGGACGACTGTTGCGGGTATCGTAGTAATAACCGCCCACCAGTGACCAGGCATCCGCAATCGGCCAGCTGGCAGTGCCGCCCACCTGTGAAATCCCGTTTTTATAGATCGGGTTAGTCACCAGGCTTGAGTTATTCAGCGCCTGCGCCACATATTCCGGGCTGCTGTAGCGATAGCTCAGCTGCACCATACGATCGGCATCCTGACGATACTCAACTACCGCATTGCCCTGCGCGACGTTATCGAGGCGGGTGTCATATTGCAGACCGCCACGCGCCCCCCAGCGATCGCTGATTTTCCAGTACGTGTCGCCGGCCCAAACCAGGCTGCCGGTGTCATCTTCTTTGTTCGTCTGGTTTACGCCGGTACGAGACGGGGTAAACGAGTAGATTTGACCCACAGAAACGTTAAAACGTTCAACCAGATCGTTATCATAAATACGCGTGGTTACGCCGGTCGCCACTTCATTTGCTGAAGCGATGCGATCCAGGCCGCTATAGGTACGATCGCGGAACAGGCCGGTGTAGTCGGTTTGCAGCAACGTCGAGTCGTACGGATAGATATTGCTCTGGTTACGATAGGGGACGTAAAGGTACTGAACACGCGGTTCCAGCGTTTGCGTATAGCCTGGTTCCCAGTCCATATCGCGGTCAAACACCAGGCGGCCATCCACTTTGAACTGGGGCAGCGTGCGGTTGACCGAGTTTTCCAGCTGATTATCACGAGCGGTATTAACCGAGGTGTTGTAATACTCAACGTCATCCTGCTGATAATGGGTTGCCAGGAATTTCGCTTCGGTATCGAGACTCGCCCAGCCGTTAGACAGCGGCAAATTCAACGTTGGCTCAACATGCAGACGCGTGGTTTCAGGCATCTGGCTATTCACGTTGGTAAATTTCACCGCCTGCGCAAAGATTCGACCATCAAACGGCCCCATATCGTTCTGATAGAAGTTCAGATCGAGCTGCGGCATCGCACGATAGACGTTGCTGTTGCTGGTGTTACCAAACACCTGGAAGTCTTTGGTCGACAGCGTCGCGTCCCAATTGGTATCCGCGTAGCCAAGGCTGAATTTCTGCGTGGCGTAACCATCGGTGGAGCTGTAATACTTCGACTCAAGATCGTTGAAGTAATAGGGATCGCTTACTTTGGTGTAGTCAGCGTTGAAGCGCCAGTGCTGGTCGTATACACCCGAATGGCGCCAGTAGAACAGCCAGCGATCGGAACTATCGTCCTGCGCGATACCACGCACTGCTTTGTCATTGTCGTACTGCTTATCTGACTGCAGATAATCCAGCTCCATCAAGCCTGCGCCAAACACCGTCAAATAGCGGAATTCGTTCTGCAGCTGCAGACCGCGTTTTTCCATATAGTGCGGCGTGATGGTGGCATCGGCCTGCGGCGCGATGTTCCAGTAATACGGCAGCATGAATTCGAAGCCGTTATTACTGCCGTATTTCGCATTCGGGATCAGGAAACCGGAGCGGCGGCGATCGCCAATCGGTAGCTGTAAATAAGGGCTGTAAAAGACCGGCACATTGCCGAGCTTAAAGCGGGCGTTCCAGATTTCCGCGACTTCTTCTTCGCGGTCCTGAATCACTTCGGAACCGACCACGCTCCAGCTGTTGGAACCCGGCAAACAAGAGGTAAAGCTGCCGTTTTCCAGAATGGTGTAGCGATTGTTACCGCGCAGTTTCATCTGATCGGCATCGCCGCGGCCCTGACGGCCAACCATCTGATAATCACCGTTCCACACGTTGGTGTCTTTGGTGTTCAGATTTGACCAGGCTTTCGGACCTTTGAGGATGACCTGATTGTCGTCATAGTGCACATTACCCAGCGCATCCACGGTACGAACCGGCGTGGTTTGGCCTTCCTGCTGACGTTGATGCAGCTGTACCTCGTCGGAACGCAGGCGGCTATTGCCTTGCTGCACGTCGACGTTACCGGTGAACACCGCATCATCCGGATAGTTGCCTTTGGCGGAATCAGAATGGATGGTGACCGGCAGCGAGTTGGTGTCGCCATTGACCAGCGGGCGGTTGTAACTCGGCACGCCCAGCATGCACTGCGACATCAGATCGTCGGCGAGTGATGACTGGCTATAAAGCGCTGCACCAATCATGGTAGCCAGCAAGGTAGGTATACGTTTTTTCATACGCGGTTTCGATAATTCCATGAAAACTGGCATCATGCCGACAATCCGGTCAGAGACTAACTTACTGCCCGGCGTTGCGCCAGTGTTAATCCTTGTCTGTCCGCGTTGCCGTTAGGCGCTGAGATAAATGACAGGTATGATAATGCAATTTTCAGCCGCAAGCATGGCGAATTGAGGAGTTTATGCGCTACTGGGGAAAAGTAATTGGTCTGGCGCTCGGGATATTTTCCGGGGCAGGCTTTTGGGGCATTGTACTGGGTCTGATCATTGGTCACATGTTTGACAAAGTGCGCAGCGTAAAAGGACAGGGCTATTTCGCCAATAACCAGGCGCGTCAGACGCTGTTTTTCAGTACCACATTTCAGGTGATGGGCCATTTGACCAAATCAAAAGGGCGCGTCACCGAAGCGGATATCCAGATTGCTTCCTTATTTATGGATCGCATGCAGCTGCATGGCGATGCGCGCACTGCCGCGCAGCGTGCGTTCCGTGAAGGTAAACAGAGCGACTATCCGCTGCGCAGTAAACTGCGCGAGCTGCGCAGCGCCTGCTTTGGCCGGTTTGATCTGATTCGGATGTTTCTGGAAATCCAAATCCAGGCCGCCTTCGCCGATGGTTCACTGCATCCCAACGAACGTCAGGTGCTGTATGTGATTGCCGAAGAGCTGGGTATTTCACGCGCACAGTTCGATCAGTTCCTGCGCATGATGGAAGGCGGTCAGCAGTTTGGTGGCGGCGGTTCTTCCCGCGGCGGCGCCTATCAGCAGGCGCAACGCGGTCCTACGCTGGAAGATGCCTGCAGCGTGCTGGGCGTGAAAAGCAGCGATGATGGCACCACCATCAAGCGCGCGTACCGTAAGCTGATGAGCGAACATCATCCTGACAAGCTGGTGGCGAAAGGTTTACCGCCGGAAATGATGGAGATGGCGAAGCAGAAAGCGCAGGAGATTCAGGCGGCTTACGATCTGATTCGTAAGGAGAAAGGGTTTAAATAATTTTATTGCTGTCCCCCATCCCGGCCTTCCCCCGCAAACGGGGGAAGGAGATACTGCCCCATGCAGCTTCATCACTAACATGTAGCAACATCTTCCTCCCCCATTTATGGGGGAGGACCGAGGTGGGGGGCAGCAAGCACGGAACGAGGAGGGGACTGCAAGCACGGACTGAGGAGGGGCAGCATCTCCAACACTAAAATCCCGCCGGCTGCCTGAACGTCATGCTATTGCCAAACGCCGGATGGGTGATCGTCAGCGACTCCGCATGCAACTGCAAACGCGGCGCCATCGCCAGCGCCTCATCATGTGCATAAAAGCGGTCGCCAAGAATCGGATGCCCCAGCGCCAGCAGATGCACACGCAGCTGGTGTGAGCGTCCGGTAATTGGCTTAAGCTTGACGCGCGCACTGTTCGTGGCTTCATACTCCAGCACCTGATATTCGGTCTGCGCCGCTTTGCCGTTCTCGAAACACACCATTTGCTTCGGCCGATTCGGCCAGTCGCAAATCAGCGGCAGATCGATCAAACCCTCTTCTGCCGCCGGATGGCCCCACACGCGCGCCACATAGTATTTGGAAGGCTCGCGCTCGCGGAACTGTCGCTTGAGCTCACGCTCAGCCGCTTTATTCAGGGCCACGACGATCACGCCGCTGGTAGCCATATCGAGACGGTGCACCGATTCCGCCTGCGGGAAATCACGCTGGATGCGCGTCATCACGCTATCCTTGTGCTCTTCGAGACGGCCCGGCACCGACAGCAACCCGCTCGGTTTATTCACCACCATAATGTGCTCGTCCTGATACAGAATATGCAGCCAGGGTTCGAGCGGCGGGTTGTAAGCTTCCATCAGCATGATGTCGCGGTCCTGAACATTATTGGTGCGTGACCACGATCAGACGCAGCGCATCGAGACGCCAGCCTGCATCGCCCAGGCTTTCCAATACCTGTTCGCGATTGCTTTCCAGCGCTTCAACCTCGTCATCACGGATGTTGGGGTTAACCGCGCGCAGCGCTTCGAGACGTGACAGCTCAGCACCGAGTTTCTCTTCGGCTTCCACTTTCGCTGCCGCGATAATCGCCTGCGCTTCCGGAACGATCGCTTTTTCGGCCTGGGTCAGAATCTCGTGCACGTCTTGCTGCACCGCATTCACCAGCTTGCTGCCGGTATGGCGATTCACCGCATTCAACTGACGGTTAAAGCTTTCGAACTCCACTTTGCCTGCCAGATTGTTCCCGGCACGATCCATCAGCAAACGCACCGGCGTTGGCGGCAGGAAGCGGGTGAGCTGCAGGCTTTTCGGCGCTTGCGCTTCAACCACATAGATCATCTCGACCAGCAGCGTCCCAACCGGCAGCGCCTTGTTCTTCAGCAGTGACAGCGCACAGCTACCGGTATCGCCCGAAAGGATCAGGTCGAGGCCGTTGAGGATCAGCGGATGTTCCCAGGTAATAAACTGGGTATCTTCGCGCGACAGCGCCTGGTTGCGGTTAAAGGTCACGGTGCAACCCTCTTCCGGCAGGCCAGGGAAATCAGGCACCAGCATGTGATCGGATGGCGTCAGCACAATCAGGCTGTCGCTGCGGTCTTCCTGATTGATGCCGACGATATCGAACAGGTTCAGCGCAAAGTTAACCAGATCGGTATCGTTGTCCTGCTCGCCGATGGCATTTGCCAGCTCCTGAGCGGCTTCACCGCCGTTGGAGTTCAGTTCCAGTAAGCGATCGCGTCCCTGTTCCAGCTGTGCTTTCAGCGCATCGTGCTGCTTACGGCTTGCGCTGATGAACTCATCGAGTCCCTGCGGATTTTCCGGCGCGGCAAGATATTCAATCAGCTGATTATACTCGTTGTCATAAATGGCGCGGCCAGTTGGGCAGGTGTGTTCAAACGCATCCAACCCTTCGTGATACCAGCGCAGCAGCACCGCCTGCGCGGTTTTTTCCAGCCACGGCACCAGAATCTGGATGTCATGCATCTGGCCGATACGATCGAGACGACCGATACGCTGCTCCAGCAGATCCGGGTTGAACGGCAAATCGAACATCACCAAACGGCTTGCGAACTGGAAGTTACGGCCTTCAGAACCGATTTCGGAACACAGCAACACCTGCGCGCCATCCTCTTCGGAGGCGAAGAAGGCTGCTGCGCGGTCGCGTTCGATAATCGATAGGCCTTCGTGGAACACGGCGGCACGGATGCCTTCGCGCTCACGCAGCACCTGCTCCAGCTGCAGCGCGGTGGCGGCTTTGGCGCAGATCACCAGCACTTTCTCTTTGCGGTTGCTGGTGAGGTAACCCATCAGCCACTCAACGCGCGGATCGAAGTTCCACCATGTGCCGCTATCGCCTTCAAATTCCTGATAAATCTGCTCGGGATACAGCATGTCACGCGCGCGCTCTTCTGCGCTTTTGCGCGTGCCCATTATGCCGGAGACTTTAATCGCGGTTTGATACTGCGCGGGCAGCGGCAGACGAATCTGGTGCAGCTCGCGTTTCGGGAAGCCCTTCACGCCGTTACGGGTGTTACGGAACAGCACGCGGCTGGTGCCGTGGCGATCCATCAGCATCGAGACCAGCTCTTTACGCGCGTCTTCTTTGCCATCGCGATCGCTGTTCGCCACTTGCAGCAGCGGCTCGATATCCTGTTCACCGATCAGATCGTTAATCAGGTTCATCTCATCTTTGCTGATGGCGTGGTCGGCCAGCAGCGAGCTCACCGCATCGGCCACCGGACGATAATGCTGCTGCTCTTCGACAAACTGGCCGAAATCGTGGAAACGATTTGGGTCGAGCAGACGCAGACGCGCAAAGTGGCTCTCTAAGCCCAGCTGTTCTGGCGTGGCAGTCAGCAACAGTACGCCAGCGGTTTTCTCTGCCAGCTGCTCGATAACCTGATATTCGCGGCTCGGTGCGTCTTCGCTCCATGCCAGATGGTGCGCTTCATCAACCACCAGCAGATCCCACTCGGCATCGGCCAGCAGCTCAAGACGCTGCTTGTTACGGCGTACAAAATCGAGCGAACAGATAATCAGCTGCTCGGTTTCAAAGGCATTGTCGCTGTCGTGCTGCGCTTCGGTGTAGCGATCGTCATCAAACAGCGCAAAGCGCAGGTTAAAGCGACGCAGCATTTCCACCAGCCACTGATGTTGCAGCGTTTCCGGCACCACAATCAGCACGCGCTCGGCACGACCGGCCAGCAGCTGTTGCTGGATGATCATCCCGGCTTCAATGGTTTTACCCAAGCCCACTTCATCTGCCAGCAGCACGCGCGGCGCGTGGCGACGGCCGACATCGTGAGCTATGTGCAGCTGATGCGGAATCAAATTGGTGCGCATCCCGCGCAGGCCGCTGATCGGCAGGCGGTATTGCTCGCTGTGGTATTTGCGTGCGCGGAAACGCAGCGCAAAGCGGTCCATGCGGTCGAGCTGACCGGCGAACAGGCGATCCTGCGGCTTGCTGAACACCAGTTTGCTGTCCAGCATCACTTCGCGCATGACGACGCCCGCTTCTTCGGTGTCGAGACGTGTGCCGATGTAAGTCATTAAATCGTTTTCGTTGCGGACTTCATCGACGGTCATCTGCCAGCCTTCGTGGCTGGTGATGGTGTCACCCGGATTGAAAATCACACGAGTGACCGGAGAATCGTTTCGGGCATACAGGCGGTTTTCGCCGGTTGCCGGAAAAAGCATGGTGATCATGCGCGTATCGAGCGCGACCACCGTGCCCAATCCCAGTTCACTTTCCGTATCACTAATCCAGCGCTGACCCAGTGTAAAAACCATATATTTTTTGCTCGACTCTCTGACATGCCATAAAGAAGTTCACCTGTACTCAGGCAATACCCAACCGCCAAACGGGTGTTTGGTCAGATTGTGAGTGCGGTGAGAATCAGGAAGGGCGCTATGGTACTGGATGGCAAGGCATTCGTCACCTGTCAAAAAAGCCCCAGCTGCCCAGTAATGAGTGTAGCAAAGTCGTCACCGACGAACGGCAAAATGCCGTCAGCCACCGGCTGCAGCTGTTTGGTGACGTAATGATCGTAGTCGAGGGGCGTATTACGCGCCTCGAGCGGTTCCGGTCCGGCCGTGGCCATCACATAGCGGATCGAGCCACCGTTTTGATACTGCAGTGGGCGCTGCAGCTTGCGATTTTGCTCATCGGCGAGACGCGCAGCGCGCACATGAGGCGGCACATTGCGCTCGTAATCTTTCAGCGCGCGCCGCAGGCGTTTTTTATACACCAGTTGATCGTCGAGTTCACCGGCCAGCAGCTGCGCCACCGTTTCGCGAATGTAATCCTGCCACGGCTCGCCACGGAAAATACGGCCATACAGATTTTGCTGGAACTGCTGCGCCAGCGGCGTCCAGTCTGTGCGCACTGATTCGAGGCCTTTAAACACCAGCCGCTCGCCGCCCTCGCTGAGAATCATGCCGGCATAGCGCTTTTTGCTGCCCTGTTCGGCACCGCGAATGGTGGGCATCAGGAAACGGCTGAAGTGCGTTTCATACTCCAGCTCCAGCGCGCTCTCCAGCCCATAAGTCGATTGCAGATGCTGCCGCCACCAGCCGTTCACCTGTTCAGCGAGATGACGACCAATCGCCGTCGCCTCCGCTTCACTGTGCGCGCCTTTCAGCCAGACGAAGGTGGAATCGGTATCGCCGTAAATCACATCAAAGCCTTCCGCTTCAATCAGCTCGCGCGTTTGCTGCATGATGGCGTGGCCGCGCAGGGTGATGGATGACGCGAGGCGCGGATCGAAGAAGCGGCAGGCGCTGGTGCCGAGCACGCCATAAAAAGCATTCATGATGATTTTCAGCGCCTGCGACAGCGGTTTGTTGTTGTCGCGCTTGGCGGCTTCACGCCCTTGCCAAATCTGCTCGACAATCGCCGGTAAACAGTGGGTCTCACGGGAAAAGCGCGCATTGCGGAAGCCGGGCACGGAATCGGCGTCATCCGGGTGCGCCAGGCCTTCCACCAAACCCACCGGATCGATAAGGAAGGTGCGAATAATTGAGGGATAGAGGCTTTTGTAATCCAGCACCAGCACTGAATCGTACAAGCCGGGCCGCGAATCCATCACGTAGCCGCCGGGGCTGGCTTCCGGCGCCACTTCGCCGAGATTCGGCGCCACGAAACCGGCGCGGTGCATGCGCGGGATATAGAGATGACCAAAGGCCGCCACCGAACCGCCGTGACGATCCACCGCTAAACCATTTACCGTGGCGCGTTCCAGCAGGAACGGCATGATGGCGGTATGCTGGAAAATGCGCGTCACCAGCTCGCAATCCTTGAGATTATATTTCGCCAGCGCTGGCTTATCGTTGGCAAAGCGCCAGTTGATCTCTTCCATGCGATCCCACGGATTATTGATGGCCTTGCCTTCACCGAGCAGCTGGCGCGAGACCGCTTCGAGGCTGAATGACGGGAAATCCCAAAACGCGGATTTGAGCGCGTCGATACCATCAATAATTAAGCGGCCCGTTGCCTGCGCGAAGAACACACCAGGTTTGAAGCCGTGCTCGCGCCACTCCAGCGCCTGCTTCTGACGCCCTAAACGCAGCGGAATGCCGTAGCGATCGGCGTGTTTCTGCAGTACGCGCAGATCGAACTGCACTACATTCCAGCCAATAATCACATCCGGTTCATGCCGCTCGAACCATGCGTTGAGCTGCTCAAGCAGCTGCGGGCGGCTATCAACATAGATCAGTTCAAAATCGAGCGTGCTGGCATCGCCGTTGGGCGGACCGAGCATGTAAACCTGGCGCTGACCGCAGCCTTCCAGCCCGATGCAGTAGAGCTCACCGTGCTGCGTGGTTTCGATATCCAGCGATACCCATTTCAGCTGCGGACGGTAATCAGGATGCGGTTTCAGACGCGCGTTGACCACGCTGTCACCGCGTGTTTCACCGCTAAACCACACCGGCGCGGTGATAAAGCGCTCCATCAAATAGCGTTCGGGTGGCCGAATATCCGCTTCATAGACCGGAATGCCGTTTTCACGCAGGCGCTTTTCCAGATTTTGTAGCTGACGATTGCTGCGGCAATAGAGGCCAAACACCGGACGGCGGCGAAAATCCTTCAGCTCCAGCGTTTGCAGGCGCGTATGACGTTCGTCGCGGATCAGCGCTTCGGTTGGCGTGCGAAACTCCTCGGGCACAAACGCCACGGATTCCTGGGCAGGCAGCACCAGCCGCTGCGGGCCGCTGTCGGTGGCCAGCCACAGCACCACTTCGCTGCCGGTCGGCGTATCTCGCCAATGTCGGGTAAGCAGAAAACCTGCGCGCGGATCGGTCACGTGAACTCCAGAGAATGAATTGCATTGAGTATAACATGGATGTTTATACAGTGTCCTGCAGGCGAAATTGTCACCACTTTGTCAACATCGTTCTACAATTCTTGCCTTGACGACCATGTGTATGCTCTGGACAATCCAGCCTCTATATTCCGCAGAGGATATTTATGGAAGCCTGGATTCAACACCTGTTTTCGCAATCGCTGGAGTACGCGCTGATCGCTGTGGCGCTGGTGACCTTCCTTGAGTCGCTGGCCTTCGTGGGATTGCTGTTGCCGGGCACGGTATTAATGGCCAGCCTTGGGGCGCTGGTCGGAAGCGGACAAATTGGTCTTTACCCTGCGTGGGCGGCCGGATTCGTTGGCTGTTTAATCGGCGATTGGGTCTCTTACGGCATCGGCTGGAAGTTTCAGGGGCCGCTGCATCGCTGGAAATATCTGAAAAAGTACAAGGGGTTGCTGGATAAAACCGAGCATGCGCTGCATCAACACAGCATGTTCACCATTCTGGTGGGGCGATTTGTAGGACCGACGCGTCCGCTGATTCCGCTGGCAGCGGGCATGCTGGAGTTGCCGGTGCGCAAATTCCTGCCGCCTAACCTGATTGGCTGCATCCTCTGGCCGCCCGCGTATTTGATGCCGGGCATTCTGGCGGGCGTGGCGATTGATGTACCGCAGGCCGCGCAGGGCGGCAGCTTTAAATGGCTGCTGTTGCTGGTGGCGCTGCTGCTGTGGGTCGGTGGCTGGTTGCTGTGGCGCTGGTCGCGCAGCGGTAAACCGATGGATTGGGCGACAAAGTATCTGCCTGCATCGCGTCTGCGCTGGCTGGCACCGTTGATGGCGGCGATTGGCCTGGGCGCGTTTATCGCAATCCAGTTCCATCCGATGATGCCAATCTTCCGCCACCTGCTGTGGAAAGTTTTCTTCGCTTAACGCGCTGTCACGCCAAGGATGGCGGCCGCGGCACTTTCACCGCGCACCAAACTCTCTGTACTGCCATCCCAATAGATGCGCCCGTCGACGATCACCAAACTGCGCGGCGCAATCTGCTGAGCATCTTCCAGGCTGTGCGACACCATCAACAAGGTGATGTTGCGGTTTTCGCATACCGAACGTACCAGCTGCAGCATCTCGTTGCGCAGCGCCGGATCCAGCGCTGAGAAGGGTTCATCCAGCAGCAAAATCGGTTGATTGCGCAGCAGGCAACGCGCCAATGCCACGCGCTGACGCTGGCCACCGGAAAGCTGACCAGGCAAACGCGTGAGCATCGCCTGCAAGCCGGTTTGCTCAGCGATATCCACCACTTGCTGCTGCTGTTCGCGCGTCAGTTTCAGGCCCGGGTGTAAGCCCAACGCCATGTTTTGCTGCACCGTGAGATGCGGAAACAGATTGTTCTCCTGGAACAGCATGGAAACCGGGCGCGCCGACGGCACGCTGTGGGTATGATCAACGCCGTTCATCACCAGCGCGCCTTGATTGATCGGCAAAAAGCCGCCAATCAGACTCAGCAAGGTACTTTTCCCCGCGCCGCTCGGACCGAGGATCGCCAGACGTTCACCCGCCTGCGCCGCAAAACTGAAGCGCATCGGCAGATGCTGATAAAGGTAAGTAAGGTTATTCAGTGTCAGCATGGCGACCCGGTAATTTTTCCATCAGAGTGAAGAGTAGCAAGCAGAGCAGCAGCAGCAGCAGTGCGGTGACGGCACCGTCCGCACCGCGATAGGCGCCAATCTGTTGGAACAGATAGAAAGGCAGCGTGCGGAAATCGGCGCTGCCAAACAACGCGACCACGCCAAAATCGCCAATCGACAGCACGCAGGCAAACGCCAGCGCCTGAGCAATCGGGCGTTTCAGCGCGCGCAGCTCAATCAGCCGCAAGCGGTTGAAACCGGAGATGCCGAGCGAAGCGCAGAGCTGGCTGTAACGGGCGCTGATATCGCGCATCGGATTCTCCAGCACTTTCATCGCATAAGGAATGGCGATCAGGGCGTTAGTGAAGATCACCAAACCATCGGCGCGCTGCGGTAACCCCACGGTGGCGTTGAACAGCAGAAAGAAACCGCTCGCCAGCACAATGCCCGGCATCGCCAGAATCAGCATGCCGCTCATCTCCATCGCCTGCGCGGCGACTCTGTTCTGGCGCTGCCGCAGTTCGCGGCTGCTCCACAGCAGCATCATGGTCAGCACCACGCAGAGCACGCCGGCGCCCACGGCAATACGCAGCGAGGTAAAGGTGGCTTGCCACAGCGCCGCTTGTTGCAGCGCACCGGCAACGCCGCCGCGCAAACCATCGACGATTACTGCCGCCAGCGGCGGTAACAGCAGCAGCAGCGCCAGGCCAATCAGCACCGTATCGCTGATGCGCGCCTGCCATGAATCCTGCGGATCGCGCCAGCCGCGAATGCTCTGGCTGCCGGTGGGAATGGCTTTGCTAAAGCGCTGGCTCAGCAGCACCAGCAGCAAACAGCAAGCGAGCTGTAACAGCGCCAGCAGCGCCGCGCGGCCCGGATCGTAATCGAAATTTAGCGCCTGATAGATCGCCAGTTCCAGCGTGGTCGCTTGTGGTCCGCCGCCCAGCGCCAGCACCGTGGCGAAGCTGGCGAAACAGAGCATAAAGATCAGTGCCGCCGTCGGCAGAATCTGACGGCGCAGCCACGGCCACTCCAGCAAGCGAAACAGATTCCAGCCGCGCAGGCCAAGCTGGGCGGCGACCTGGCGCTGCTCGCCGGGAATGCTCTCCAGCGCCTGTAACAGCAGGCGCGTCGCCAGCGGCAGGTTAAAGAAGACGTGCGCCAGCAGAATGCCCTGCAGGCCATACGGCGAAAAGTGGTAGTCAAAGCCGATGGTCGCGCACAGTTGTGCCAGCCAGCCGCTGCGACCGTACACGCTGAGCAAGCCAAACACCGCCACCAGCACCGGCAGCACCAGCGTCATGGCGCACAGGCGCAGCAGCAGATTGCGTCCCGGAAAACGGCGGCGATAGAGCGCGCGCGCCAGCAGAATCGCGGGCAGCACCGACAGCAGCGCCGACAGCAGCGCCTGCTCAAAGGAGAACAGCAGCACATGATGCAGATAGCTGTCGTCGAGCAGCGCGCGCCAGTCGGTGGCCGGAGCGACCATCACCAATGCACCAAACGCCAGCAGCGCCACCGCGCACAGCATCAGCGCGATGGCGCTGCCGGGAATCAACCAGCCGGGCATTAACGGCTAACGGCGCTTTGCCATGCGCTGATCCACGCGGCGCGATGGTCGGCGACTTCGGCTGGCGTGAATTGCAACGCCTTCGCGGGCACCTGCAACGTTTGATAACCGGCTGGCAGATCGCTTTTGATCACCGGATACATCCAGTTGCCGGTAGGAATGGTCTGCTGGAAGGCCGGAGAAACCATAAACTGCATGAACTGCTGCGCCAGCTTAGGCTGTTTGCTACTGGCGAGCTGCGCGGCGACTTCCACCTGTAAATAGTGGCCTTCGCTGAATTCGGCCGCGGCGTAGTTCTCTTTCTTCTCTTCGATAATGTGATAAGCCGGAGACGTGGTGTAGCTCAACACCAGATCGCTTTCGCCTTTCAGGAACAGGCCGTAAGCTTCGCTCCAGCCTTTAGTGACGGTAACGGTTTTTTGCGCCAGCTTCTGCCACGCATCAGCTGCGTTATCGCCATACACTTTTTGCATCCACAGCAGCAGGCCAAGACCCGGCGTGCTGGTACGCGGATCTTCATAAATCACGCGCCATTTTTCCGGGCTTTCGACCAGCTCTTTCAGGCTTTTCGGCGGGTTCTTCAGTTTGTTTTTATCGTAGACGAAAGCGAAGTAGCCATAATCGAACGGGATAAAGGTTTGATTGTTCCAGCCATCCGGCAGTTTTAAGCTGCGGGTATCCACGCTGCTTTCGGCAAACAAGCCGGTTTTCTCCGCCGCCTGCACCAGATTGTTATCCAGCCCCAGCACTACATCGGCTTTGCTGTTTTTACCTTCCATGCGCACGCGATTGAGCAGCGATACGCCATCTTCCAGCGCCACATACTTCAATTCGCAGTCGCACTGCGCTTCAAAGGCTTTTTTTACCGCCGGACCGGGGCCCCAATCGGCAGAGAACGAATCGTAGGTGTAAACGGTCAGAACCGGTTTAGCAGCGAAAGCCGGTGCCGTAACCAGCAGCAACACAGGCAGAACTTTGTTTAACACTTTGCGCTCCTTGAGGAGAAGAGATGTTGAGTCGCAAAGGATCTGAGGCGTGAGGCATCTCAAATCCCTACGCCGGTATTAGCCGGATCAGGTTCGACGGGTTTCTCTCAGCCCTGATATCAAGGCACCCCGTTGAGAACGGCTCATTCTAGACATTTATATGACAGCGCGAAAGGATCACAGCTCCGGTGGTGCAAACCAGGCTGATTTGAAGTCAAACCAGCCGAGCGTATTCAGCCGCACGCCGCGCATACTGCGTTGCCCTTCCAGCAGCAGCCAGTGATGGAACAGCGGATGCAGATAGTCGCGGTCGATCAGCTGTTTGCTCCATTCCGCCAGCGGTAACGCTTTCTGCCGCCAGCGCGCGGCATCGGCTTGCCAGTCAATCGGAATGCAGTGATGCATCAACGGCAACTCGAACAGTTGCGCGAACAGCGCGTACTCCAGCGGCAGGGTAAAGTTGACGCTGCCGAGCCAGATATCACTTTCACCTTCGCCCTCGAACCACGCTTCGTAGCTCACGACACGAGTAATTAGCTCAACACCTTGCTGCGCCAGCAGCGGTCGCAGCGCGTTAGCGATACCTTCATGCTCAACGTGATGGCTGTACCAGCTCAGCGTCAGCTGAGTTAAGCCTGCCGGTTTATCGGCGGAGGTGAGATCGCGGCGATGGTGCCAACGCGGCAGCAAGCCATAAGCCGGGAACCAGTAACGCTGATAGCCGACGCCAGCATGATTCAGTAAGGCGATGGGATTAAACAGATAGCTTACCCAGCGGCGGAAATGCGCATCGCGGCCCAACTCGGAGCGCTGATCGTACAGCAGGAAGTAGCAGCCTTCTTCCAGACGACTCTCCTCCGATTTTTCATCGGCGGTTTCGCCTTGCAATTTAACCCCGGCATACACCAGCTCGTCGCTGATCTCCGGCAGCACCCAAATCGACACATCGTCAATCAGCGCGCGATAGCCAAAGTAATCATCAAAGGCGGCGATTTTCAGCTGCGTTTGCTGGTTGCGCACCACGCTGTACGGACCGGTGCCAAGCGGCTGGCGGGCAAACTGGCGTAACGTGGGCCATTCGCGCGGCAGGATCATCGCGCTGACGCTGGCCAGCAGCCACGGCAACCAATCGTCCGGCTGGCTCAGATGGATATCCAGCGTCCAGGGCGCGGGCGAATCCAGTTTACTGATGTGAGAAAACAGCGGCTGGCTGCGCACGCGCTCCAGCGAAGCAATCACATCCGCCATTTCCAGTTCACGGCCATGATGAAAACGAATCGCCGGGCGCAGGAAGAAACGCCACTGCAGCGGCGAGGTTTGCTGCCAGTAATGGGCGATATCGGGTTCGATTTCCCCCTTTTCCTCATTTATGCGCATCAGGCCGTTGAAAATTTGTCGCGCCAGATGGGTTTCCGAGCGGCGCAGCGGCGAACCGGGTAGCAGATTGGGCAGCGGGCGATAATAGAGCACGCGCAGGATGTGTTTACCCTGGCGGAAGCTGCGGCCTAAATGTGCCGCAATCATCTGGCGCACCTGGTTTTTATCGCCCACCAGCTGCACTAACTGTTCGATGCGGTCTTGTTCCAGCAGATCCTCGGCGCGCTGCTGCTGGAGCGCCAGGCCGGTATAGCAGAAACTCAGCATCGAGCGCTTGCCACGTCCCGCTTCTGCCTGCCAAATCAGCCAGCCTTGGCTTTGCATGGCGTTGAGCAGGTTACGCATATGGCGACGCGAGCAGTGCAGCAGATCGGCCAGCTCGCTGAGCGTGGTTTCCTGATCCTGCCCCTGACAGCTTTGCCATAGGCGGATAAATTGCTGCTGCAGACGTGAAGAGGACATAAAAGGGGAACTCCTTGTCAGAATCGCTCAGTTTTTCCTGCCTCATATTAGAGGCATACTGCCCGGCAATGGAAGAGCGGGAGGCATTCAGTAATGAATGGCGCTCTGCCAGCGGTTCCGCCGACGTGGAACCCCTTTCTGAGTAGGGTGCATTTTCACCGCCAGCAGCGCTTTATCTGCTGGCTTTTTTCGTTTTACTGTAGAATCTTCTACCCTCATTTCTCTACCTTTTTTATTCGCAAAGGGATTTCTGCATGAAATCGCTGTTAACGCGTCAACGTCGCATCAATCCGGTCTACCTCTCGTTTATGGCGGTGTCGTTTATGACCGGCGTGGCCGGTGCGCTGCAAGCGCCGACGCTGAGCCTGTTTCTGACGCGCGAAGTACAGGTAAGTCCGTTCTGGGTCGGCTTGTTCTTTACCATCAATGCGATCGCGGGGATTGTGGTCAGCCTGCTGATGGCGAAACGCTCCGATAATCAGGGCGATCGCCGCAACCTGATTCTGTTTTGCTGCCTGATGGCGACGCTGAATGCGCTGCTGTTTGCCTTCAATCGCCACTATTTAACGCTGGTGACGCTGGGCGTGTTTTTGTCGGCGCTGGCCAGCGTGTCGATTCCGCAGGTGTTCGCCCTCGCGCGGGAATATGCCGATCAGTCGGCGCGTGAAGTGGTGATGTTCAGCTCGGTGATGCGTGCGCAGCTGTCGCTGGCGTGGGTGATCGGGCCACCGCTGTCGTTTGCGCTGGCGCTTAATTACGGTTTTGTGACGCTGTTTTGCGTGGCGGCGGGGATTTTCCTGCTAAGCATGCTGCTGATCTGGCGCACCTTGCCCTCGGTACCGCGCGTGGTGGCCTCGCCTGAAGAGGTGCTGACGCAGCTGAGCCCGTGGAAGGACAGTCAGGTGCGGTTGCTGTTTATCGCCTCCGTCACCATGTGGGCATGCAACACCATGTATATCATTGATATGCCGCTGTATATCAGTACCACGCTTGGCCTGCCGGAGAAGCTGGCGGGATTACTGATGGGCACCGCCGCCGGGCTGGAGATTCCTATTATGCTGCTGGCTGGCCATTACGCGCGGCGCACCGGCAAACGCAACCTAATGCTGCTGGCGCTGGTGGCGGCGATTGTGTTTTATCTCGGATTGGTGATGTTCCAGTCGCGTACAGCGTTGATGGTATTACAACTGTTTAATGCCGCGTTTGTTGGCATCATCGCCGGGATTGGCATGTTGTGGTTCCAGGATTTAATGCCGGGCCGCGCAGGTGCGGCGACGACGCTGTTCACCACCTCAATTTCCACCGGCATGATTATCGCCGGCATCATTCAGGGCACCATGAGTGAACGCTTTGGTCATGAGTCGGTTTACTGGCTGGCGTTGGGGCTGGCGGTGCTGGCGTTGGGATTGGCGTCGCGCGTGCGGGATGTGGTTGATAGATAGCAAAGAGAAGGGCGACAGGATGTCGCCCTTGTTGCCTCAGCGTAAGAACGCGGGCTGATTGGTCTCGTAGCTGGAGATAGACGCTTCGTGTTGCAGCGTCAGGCCAATGCTGTCGAGGCCGTTGATCATGCAGTGACGGCGGAAGCTGTCGATTTCGAAGCTATAAGTCTTATCGCCTGCGGTTACAGTTTGCGCTTCCAGATCCACGGTGAAGGTGATGCCCCGCTGCGCGGCAACCAGTTTGAACATCTCATCCACTTCTTCATCGCTCAGCTTCACCGGCAGCAGCTGGTTGTTAAAGCTGTTGCCGTAGAAAATGTCGGCGAAGCTTGGCGCAATCACCACATGGAAGCCGAAGTCGGTCAGCGCCCACGGCGCGTGCTCACGCGATGAACCACAGCCAAAGTTCTCACGCGCCAGCAAAATGCTGGTGCCTTTGAACTCCGGTTTGTTCAGGACAAAGCTGGCGGTTGGCACGGTGCCCGCATCATCTTCAAAACGCCAGTCGTGGAACAGATGCGCGCCAAAACCGGTGCGCGTCACTTTCTGCAGGAACTGCTTTGGAATAATGGCATCAGTATCGACGTTGGCCGCATCCAATGGCGCCACAATGCCGGTATGTTGAGTAAATTTGTTCGCCATGGCTTACGCTCCCTGAGTCAATTCACGAATGTCGGCAAAGCGACCGGTTACGGCAGCCGCAGCAGCCATTGCCGGGCTCACCAGGTGAGTACGTCCACCGCGGCCCTGACGGCCTTCAAAGTTACGGTTGCTGGTTGATGCGCAACGTTCGCCTGGATTGAGGCGGTCGTTGTTCATGGCCAGACACATGGAGCAACCCGGTAAACGCCATTCAAAACCGGCTTCGAGGAAGATTTTGTCCAGACCTTCGGCTTCGGCTTGTGCTTTTACCGGACCCGAACCTGGCACCACCATCGCCACCACGCCCGGCGCCACTTTACGGCCTTTGGCAATCGCAGCAGCGGCGCGCAAATCTTCAATACGTGAGTTGGTGCAGGAACCGATAAACACTTTATCGATCGCCACGTCAGTCAGTTTGATGCCGGGCTGCAGATCCATGTAAGCCAGCGCTTTCTCTGCTGAGGCGCGCTCAACCGGATCGGCAAAGGATTGTGGATTCGGAATCGCTTGATCTACCGCCATTACCTGGCCTGGATTGGTGCCCCAGGTCACTTGCGGAGCGATATCTTCCGCGTGCAGCGTGACGATGCTGTCGAATTTGGCATCGCTGTCAGACTTCAGCGTGCGCCAGTAAGCGACCGCTTGTTCCCACTGCTCGCCCTTCGGCGAGAACTGCTTGTCTCTCAGATAATTGAAAGTGGTGTCGTCCGGCGCGACCAGGCCCGCTTTGGCGCCCATTTCAATCGCCATGTTACACAGCGTCATGCGGCCTTCCATGCTCAGCGCTTCGATCGCTGAGCCACAGAATTCGACAACGTGACCGGTACCGCCAGCGCTGCCGGTTTTACCGATAATGGCCAACACAATGTCTTTGGCGGTAATGCCCGGCGCCGCTTCGCCCAGCACTTCAATCTTCATGGTCTTCGCGCGGCCCTGTTTCAGGGTTTGCGTGGCAAACACGTGCTCAACTTCGGAAGTACCGATACCGAATGCCAGCGAACCGAACGCGCCGTGCGTGGCGGTGTGGGAATCACCGCAGACGATGGTCATGCCCGGCAACGTCATACCTTGCTCTGGCCCAATGACGTGCACGATGCCCTGGAACGGGTGATTCAGGTCATACAGCTGAATGCCGAACTCAGCACAGTTTTTCATCAGCTCTTGCATCTGAATACGCGCCATCTCGCCAGACGCATTGATGTCTTTGGTCTGCGTCGAAACGTTGTGATCCATGGTGGCGAAGGTTTTCGACGGCTGACGCACTTTGCGCCCGTGCGCACGCAGGCCATCAAAGGCCTGCGGCGACGTCACTTCATGGATCAGATGGCGATCGATATAGAGTAACGGCGTTTCGTTCGGGGTTTCGTTAACGACATGTGCATCAAATAACTTCTGATATAAGCTTTTCATTTTATTATTTTTCCTCGGCGATGAAACCGGCAATGATGCTGCCCATCTCATCTGTGCTCACGGCTTTGCCGTCACCGGCCAAATCACGGGTGCGATAACCCGCTTCCAGCGCACGGCTCACGGCGCGTTCAATGCTTGCGGCGGCTTCATCCGCATTCAGGCTGTAACGCAACAGCAGTGACAGCGACAGAATCTGCGCAATCGGGTTAGCGATGTTCTGACCGGCGATATCCGGTGCGGAACCGCCCGCTGGCTCAAACAGGCCAAAACCTTCTTCATTCAGGCTGGCGGAAGGCAGCAAGCCCATTGAACCGGTAATCATCGCGCATTCATCTGACAGGATGTCGCCAAACAGGTTAGAACACAGCAGCACGTCAAACTGTGATGGATCTTTAATCAGCTGCATGGTGGCGTTATCGATGTACATGTGGCTCAACTGCACATCCGGATAATCTTTTGCCACTTCGTTCACAATTTCGCGCCACATGACGGAAGTCTGCAAAACGTTGGCTTTGTCAATTGAGGTGACGATGTTGCGGCGCTTACGCGCGGATTCAAACGCGATACGCGCGATGCGCTCGATTTCGAAACGGTGATAAACCTCAGTATCGAAAGCGCGCTCGTGCGGGCCGCTGCCTTCGCGGCCTTTCGGCTGACCGAAGTAGATGCCGCCGGTCAGTTCACGCACGCACAGGATGTCGAAACCGCGTTCGGCGATATCGCTACGCAGCGGGCAGAACGCTTCCAGACCTTTATACAGTGCCGCAGGGCGCAGGTTGCTGAACAGCTTAAAGTGCTTACGCAGCGGCAACAGCGCACCGCGCTCGGGTTGCTGCGCAGGTGGCAGATGTTCCCATTTCGGGCCACCTACCGAGCCAAACAGAATTGCATCTGCCTGCTCTGCGCCGGCAACGGTAGCCGGTGGCAGCGGTTCACCATGACGATCGATGGCGATACCGCCAACATCATATTCGCTGGTGGTGATACGCATGTCGAAACGCGTACGAATTGCATCGAGAACTTTCATGGCCTGCGCCATCACTTCCGGACCAATTCCGTCGCCTGGCAATACCGCGATATGAGAAGACTTAGACATAATTACACCGTTTCCTTCTGATCTTTAAATTTACGCTGCAGTTCTTTTTCCACCTGCTTAGCACGCCAAATATTGTTCAACGCGTTCACCATCGCTTTCGCCGATGATTCGACGATATCGGTCGCCAGGCCAACGCCGTGGAATTTACGACCGTTGTAGTTGACCACGATATCGACCTGACCCAGCGCGTTCTCGCCGTGGCCTTTCGCCGTCAGCTTGTAGTTAATCAGCTCGGCTTCAAAGCCGGTAATACGGTTGATCGCCTGATAGACCGCATCAACCGGACCGTTACCGGTTGCGGCGTCAGCTTTGGTCTCTTCACCGCAGCCCAACTGCACGGAGGCCGTTGCGGTTACGCTGGAGCCGGTCTGCACGTTGAATTCGTTGAGCTCGAAATATTCCGGCTCTTCGTTCTGCTTGTTGATAAAGGCCAACGCTTCCAGGTCGTAATCGAACACCTGACCTTTCTTGTCGGCCAGCTTCAGGAAGGCGTCGTACAACGTGTCGAGGTTGTAATCGGACTCTTTGTAACCCATCTCTTCCATGCGGTGTTTCACCGCAGCGCGGCCAGAACGGGAAGTCAGGTTCAGCTGGATTTTGTGCAGGCCGATAGATTCTGGCGTCAGTATTTCGTAGTTTTCGCGGTTCTTCAGCACGCCATCCTGGTGAATACCGGAAGAGTGGGCGAAGGCGTTAGAACCCACCACCGCTTTGTTGGCTGGAATCGGCATGTTGCAGATTTGGCTCACGGTTTGGCTGGTGCGGTAGATTTCCTGATGATTGATATTGGTGTGGACGTTCATGATCTGCTGGCGGGTTTTGATCGCCATAATCACTTCTTCCAGCGCACAGTTACCGGCGCGCTCGCCTAAACCGTTCAGCGTACCTTCAACCTGACGCGCACCGGCCAATACCGCAGCGATGGCGTTGCCGGTCGCCATACCCAAATCGTCGTGGGTGTGAACCGACAAGATGGCTTTATCGATATTTGGAACGCGTGCCACCAGTTGGCCAATGATGTTGGCGTATTCGCCTGGCAAGGTGTAGCCGACGGTGTCCGGAATGTTGATGGTGGTTGCACCGGCATTGATCGCGGCTTCAACCATGCGGCACAAATCGTCGATTGGCGTACGCCCGCCATCTTCACAGGAAAACTCAACGTCGTCGGTATAGTTGCGGGCGCGTTTGATCATGTGCACTGCGCGTTCAATCACTTCTGGCAGTGTGCTGCGCAATTTGGTGGCGATGTGCATCGGCGAAGTCGCGATGAAGGTGTGAATACGGAACGCTTCAGCCACACGCAGTGATTCGTATGCGGCGTCAATGTCCTTCTCAACGCAGCGTGCCAGTCCGCAGACGCGGCTGTTTTTAATGGTACGAGCGATGGTTTGTACGGATTCAAAATCGCCTGGAGAGGAAACGGGGAAGCCCACTTCCATTACATCCACGCCCATACGTTCCAACGCCAGAGCGATTTGCAGTTTTTCTTTAACACTCAGGCTGGCCTGTAGAGCCTGTTCGCCATCACGCAGAGTGGTATCGAAAATAATAACTTGCTGGCTCATCGTAATCTTCCTTATGCATTAACTTTGCCGGTGCTACGAGCATAAAAAAACCCGCGCATTGGCGCGGGTTTCTTAAACTTCTGCAGGTTCGAATCAGTTATTGATTCCGCCCACGAGTCTACCGCGCAAACTGGATGCGTTTAGTAGTAGACCGAGTAGGCGGAAAGAATGAAACATGAGTCAAACCTCGTAAATTGAGTGCTGCACATATTGGTACTGGAATTGACGTCTGAAGTCAACCTTAAGTACAAGGGTATTTCTGTGAAGTCAGAAGGGCGATGTGCTGTGATTTTTCGGCTGCGCAGAGCAATGACATTAATTAGCAACAGAATAAGTGAATCCATCCACTTAAAAAATCGTTTAGAAAATAGAATTTATTTTAAATAGTTGATAATTAACATCTTAAGTTGATAATGCGCATTGCTGATAAAACAAGATTAGGCTTGTTGTTAAGAAGAATATGATGTGATCGGGCCGTTTTATAGATAATCACGCCAGAAAGTAATTATCACAAAAGATTGTGGACTGAGTGGTCAGGCAATATGAAAATCATATTTCTTAGAACACGCTGCAAATAATCTATAAACCAGCATTTTCCTCTGTGGTTATGACGAAGCATTAGTTTAATCCTCGCAGGCAATAATCACGCATCAGTGCCTTTATTGCCGGATCGGGCGCGACGTGGCGTCCTGGCGTTTGCAGGGCGGGTTGTCTGCGGTTATGGTAATCGACCTACTCTCAAATAATTAACTCAAGTAGATTCCCTGTACCTGGAAGGCGGACAGAACGCCGCCTTCTGAGCATAAACATAAGGTTTTGATCTTAATTGGCGATCGGGGGCCGGATATCAGTGGCGTGCGGGAAACGCGAACGTCAGTGGATTCAGTCCCTCAAGCCTGGAGGCAGAAAATGGAGATGTTGTCAGGAGCCGAAATGGTCGTCCGTTCGTTGATCGATCAGGGCGTTAAGCAGGTATTCGGTTATCCGGGCGGAGCGGTGCTCGATATTTACGATGCGCTGCAAACGGTCGGTGGTATTGACCACGTATTAGTCCGTCATGAACAAGGCGCGGTGCATATGGCCGATGGCCTTGCGCGTGCGACCGGTGAAGTGGGCGTGGTGCTAGTGACCTCCGGTCCGGGCGCCACCAACGCGATTACCGGTATTGCAACCGCCTATATGGATTCGATCCCGATGGTAATTCTTTCGGGTCAGGTGCCTTCGTCACTGATTGGTTACGATGCGTTCCAGGAGTGCGACATGGTCGGCATCTCCCGCCCGGTGGTAAAGCACAGCTTCCTGGTGAAAAACGCCGAAGAGATCCCAACCGTGTTGAAAAAGGCCTTCTGGCTGGCAGCAAGCGGTCGCCCGGGACCGGTGGTGATCGATCTGCCAAAAGATATCCTGAATCCCGCCAACAAGCTGCCGTACGTCTGGCCGGAAACAGTGAGCATGCGCTCATACAATCCGACCATTCAGGGCCATAAAGGACAGATCAAGCGCGCGCTGCAAACGTTACTGGCAGCACACAAGCCGGTGATTTACGCCGGCGGCGGCGCGATTATGTCGGGCTGCGAAGCCGAGCTGCTGCAGCTGGCAGAGCAACTGAATATTCCGGTAACGACCTCGCTGATGGGCTTGGGCGTGTTCCCTGGCACACATCGTCAGTGTGTCGGCATGCTGGGGATGCACGGCACTTACGAAGCCAACATGACCATGCACAATGCCGATCTGATTTTCGGTATTGGCGTGCGCTTCGACGACCGCACCACCAACAATCTGGCGAAGTACTGCCCGAACGCCACCATCATGCATATCGATGTCGATCCGACGTCGATCTCCAAAACGGTCAGCGCCGACATTCCAATCGTTGGCGATGCGAAGCAGACGCTGGCACAGATGCTAGAGCTGCTGGCACAAAGCGATGCGAAGCAGGAACTTGATAGCCTGCGCGACTGGTGGCAGACCATTGAAGGCTGGCGCGGTCGTAAGTGCCTGGAATTCGATCGTACCAGCGACAAAATCAAACCGCAGGCAGTCATCGAGACCATCTGTCGTTTGACCAAAGGCGAAGCTTACGTGACGTCTGACGTTGGTCAGCATCAGATGTTTGCCGCACTTTACTACCAGTTCGACAAGCCGCGTCGCTGGATCAACTCCGGCGGCTTAGGCACCATGGGCTTCGGCTTGCCTGCTGCGCTGGGCGTGAAGATGGCGCTGCCGGATGAGACGGTTATCTGCGTGACCGGCGATGGCAGTATCCAGATGAACATTCAGGAGCTGTCGACCGCATTGCAGTACGATTTACCGGTGCTGGTATTGAACCTCAACAACGGCTTCCTCGGCATGGTTAAGCAGTGGCAGGACATGATTTACTCGGGCCGCCATTCGCAGTCCTACATGCAATCGCTGCCTGACTTCGTGCGTCTGGCCGAAGCGTATGGGCATGTGGGCATTTCCATTGCGCATCCGGCGGAGCTGGAAGAGAAGCTGCAGCTGGCACTGGATACGCTGGCGAAAGGCCGTCTGGTGTTTGTCGATGTAAACATTGACGGCAGCGAGCACGTTTACCCGATGCAAATTCGTGGTGGTTCGATGGATGAGATGTGGTTGAGCAAAACGGAGAGGACTTAATTATGCGTCGTATTTTATCGGTTCTGCTGGAAAACGAATCCGGCGCATTGTCCCGCGTAGTGGGGCTGTTCTCTCAACGTGGCTATAACATCGAAAGCCTGACTGTGGCACCGACCGATGATCCCACCTTGTCACGCATGACCATTCAAACGGTCGGCGACGCGAAAGTGCTGGAGCAGATTGAGAAGCAGCTGCACAAGCTGGTGGACGTGTTACGTGTCAGCGAGCTGGGTCAGGGCGCTTACGTTGAGCGTGAGATCATGCTGGTGAAAATCCAGGCCAGCGGTTACGGCCGTGAAGAAGTGAAGCGCAGCGCGGAAATTTTCCGTGGGCAGATTATCGATGTCACACCAACGCTTTACACGGTTCAGCTGGCGGGCACCAGCGATAAACTCGATGCGTTTCTCAACACCGTGCGTGACGTGGCAGAAATTGTCGAAGTGGCGCGCTCAGGAATTGTGGGTGTGTCGCGCGGCGATCGCGTGATGCGTTAATCACCCAAAGTAACGATTTCATCTGATTCTAACCCGGCGAAATGCCGGGTTTTTTTATTTTATGCGCTTAACCAGGATGCGAGAGAAAAGCGGTTGCTCGGCGTAGTGTTCTGCGGTTAGATGTTACAAATGTTTTACCCATAGCTACTCTGCGGATATTTTCGTCAGCGCTGGCTTATCAGAATTAAGGTGTCACCGTGAAACTGGATGAAATTGCGCGCCTGGCAGGCGTGTCGCGCACCACGGCCAGCTATGTAATTAATGGCAAAGCGCGGCAGTATCGTGTCAGCGAAAAAACCGTCGAAAAAGTGATGGCGGTGGTGCGTGAACACAACTATCACCCCAATGCCGTCGCGGCTGGGCTGCGCGCCGGGCGCACACGTTCGATTGGCCTCGTGATCCCCGATCTGGAAAACACCAGTTACACGCGCATTGCGAATTATCTGGAGCGTCAGGCGCGTCAGCGCGGCTATCAGCTGCTGATTGCCTGCTCAGAAGATCAGCCAGACAACGAAATGCGCTGCATCGAGCATCTGTTGCAGCGCCAGGTTGATGCCATCATTGTTTCAACTTCACTGCCACCAGAGCATCCGTTCTATCAGCGTTGGATCAACGATCCGTTACCGATTATCGCGCTGGACCGTGCGCTGGATCGTGAACACTTTACCAGTGTAGTGGGTGCCGATCAGGATGATGCGCAGGCGCTGGCGGCTGAATTGCGTCAGCTACCGGTGAAAAATGTGCTGTTCCTCGGCGCGCTGCCTGAGTTGTCGGTCAGCTTCCTGCGTGAGTTAGGTTTCCGCGATGCGTGGAAAGATGATGAGCGGCCAATTGATTACATCTACTGCAACAGTTTCGATCGGGCCGCCGCTGCCGCGCTATTTGAGAAGTACCTCGAAGATCATCCGATGCCGGAGGCACTTTTCACCACATCGTTTGGGCTGCTGCAGGGCGTAATGGACATTACGCTGAAGCGTGATGGTCGCCTGCCGACGGATTTAGCGATCGCCACCTTTGGCGACCATGAATTGCTGGATTTCCTCGAGTGCCCGGTGCTGGCGGTGGGGCAACGTCATCGCGACGTGGCTGAGCGCGTGCTGGAACTGGTGTTAGCCTCGCTAGATGAACCACGTAAACCCAAGCCGGGTTTAACCCGTATTCGTCGCAATTTATTCCGCCGCGGACAATTAAGTCGCCGCTCTAAATGAAATGCTGGGCAGTTCGCTGCCCAGCATTTATTAATCCTGTAGATATTTTCTGAGAACCTTACGGCGTAAATAAGCGTAAATAATCGCCACTCCAGCTAACAATTTAACCTTACTGACTTTTCTTAATTGTTTACATGTTCATCAGTGAGGCGTGGCAGAGCTGGCGCGATGATGCTGGGCTTCCTTTCAGAAATCCCCTAAAATGCCGCCGCTGTCGCAGATTGCGGGGCAATTATACTTTTGCGCCGAAGCGCTTTATTTTTCGCCATTTATCCTCGTGCGGAAATTTTTATTCAATTATTCATCAGGTTAATTTTTTATTTTGCGAATCCATGTCGATTAATTCCCTCATTGATTAATTTCACCCGATGTAAATAGTGATATTCACTTGCCGTTGCGGCTTGACAAGGATTTCATCGGCTCCGTAAACTCGTTTCGTGGTAAAAAGTGGGATAAAGTGGTGAAAACGGGTGATTGAGGGGTAAGGCTGGCATGTTCCGTGGAGCAACGTTGGTCAATCTCGACAGCAAAGGACGATTAGCAGTACCAACGCGCTATCGTGAATTGCTTGTCGCAGAGTCTCAGGGGCAAATGGTATGCACCATTGACCTCCACCAGCCATGCCTGCTGCTTTATACCCTGCCCGAATGGGAAATCATTGAGAAAAAGCTGTCTCGCTTATCCAGCATGAATCCTGCCGAGCGTCGCGTACAGCGACTGCTGTTGGGACATGCCAGTGAATGCCAGATGGATAATGCGGGTCGTTTGTTGTTGGCGAACACGTTACGTCAACATGCCGGCCTGACCAAAGAAGTGATGCTGGTTGGACAGTTCAACAAGTTTGAGCTGTGGGATGAACAGACCTGGTATCAACAAGTTAAGGATGATATTGACACAGAACAGTCGGCTCAGGAGCCTTTATCTGAGCGGTTGCAGGACTTGTCGCTATAGCTATGCAGGAAAATTTCAAACACACCACAGTGCTGCTGGATGAGGCGGTAAACGGCCTCAATATCAGGGAAGACGGCATTTATATCGATGGCACTTTTGGTCGCGGCGGTCACTCGCGCTTAATCCTTTCGCAGCTTGGTGAGAAAGGGCAACTGATAGCGATTGATCGCGATCCGCAAGCAATAGCCGCAGCCGCTGAGATAAACGATCCGCGCTTCTCGATCGTCCATGGGCCGTTTTCGGCTTTGGCAGAATACGTTGAAGAGCGCGGGCTGACCGGCAAGATCGATGGCGTTCTCCTCGATCTGGGCGTCTCTTCTCCGCAACTGGATGATGCCGAACGTGGCTTCTCCTTTATGCGTGATGGGCCACTGGATATGCGTATGGATCCAACACGCGGGCAATCGGCCGCCGAATGGCTGATGAGCGCAGAGGAGGCGGATATCGCTTTCGTGATCAAGACCTACGGTGAAGAGCGTTTCGGTAAACGGATTGCGCGCGCCATCGTAGAGCGTAACCGCGACCAGCCGATGACACGCACCAAAGAGCTGGCGACGGTGATTGCCGCCGCAATGCCCGTCAAAGACAAATTTAAGCACCCGGCAACGCGTACTTTCCAGGCGATTCGTATCTGGATCAACAGTGAGCTGGAAGAGATCGATACCGCGCTGAAAGGGGCCTTGTCGGTTCTCGCGCCAGGCGGCAGGTTGTCGATCATCAGCTTCCACTCACTGGAAGATCGCTTAGTGAAGCGTTTTATGCGCGATCAGAGCCGCGGTCCTCAGGTGCCAGCAGGCATTCCGATGACGGAGTCGCAGCTTAAAGCCTTAGGCGGTCGTGAGCTGAAAACGCTGGGCAAATTGATTCCTGGCGAAGCCGAAGTGAACGAAAATCCACGTGCGCGCAGTTCGGTATTGCGTATCGCGGAGCGAACGGCCTCATGATTGGCAACGAGCGCCACAGCTTACCCGGTGTCATTGGTGGGGACTTGCTGCGATTTGGCAAGATCCCGCTGTTGCTGTTGATCGCGGTGCTGGTGTCCTCGGTAATGGTCGTGACCACCACGCATAAGACGCGCCTGTTAACGGCGCAGCGTGAACAGCTAGTGCTGGAGCGTGATGCGCTCGATATCGAATGGCGCAACCTGATTCTTGAAGAGAACGCACTGGGCGATCACAGCCGTGTAGAGCGGATAGCAACCGATAAACTGCAAATGCAGCATGTAGATCCTTCGCAGGAAAATATTGTGGTGCAGAAATAAGGAATCGCAGAACTCAATGAGTGGCGCAGGCAAAACGCTGAAGTTAAAAAAACAAGAAGATAAGGCCAGCTTTGTAAGCTGGCGCTTTGCGTTACTGTGCGGGTGCATTTTACTGGCGCTGGGCGGACTGCTGTCGCGCGTAGCGTGGCTGCAGGTGATCAATCCTGACAAGCTGGTGAAAGAGGGCGATTTGCGTTCGCTGCGCGTGCAATCGGTGCCAACCGCGCGCGGTATGATCAGCGATCGTGCCGGTCGTCCGCTGGCGGTGAGCGTGCCGGTGAATGCGATCTGGGCCGATCCGAAAGAGCTGACCGAACACGGCGGCGTCTCGCTGGATAGTCGCTGGAAAGCGCTGTCGGATGCGTTATCGATCCCCCTCGATCAACTTGCTGCACGTATCAATGCCAACCCGAAAGGGCGCTTTGTCTATCTGGCGCGCCAGGTGAATCCAGCGATTGGCGAGTATGTGAAAAAGCTTAAGCTGCCGGGCATCTACCTGCGTGAAGAGTCGCGCCGCTACTATCCGGCGGGCCAGGTGACCGCGCACCTGATTGGTTTCACCAACATTGATGGCCAGGGCATTGAAGGCATCGAAAAAAGCTTCGATAAATGGCTGACCGGCGCACCGGGTGAACGTACGGTGCGTAAAGACCGCAACGGCCGCGTCATTGAAGATATCTCCTCGGTAGACAGCCGCGCTGCGCACAACCTGACGCTAAGCATTGATGAACGTCTGCAGGCGCTGGTGTACCGCGAACTGAATAATGCCGTGGCGTTCAACAAAGCCGAATCAGGCACCGCGGTGCTGGTGGATGTAAACACCGGCGAAGTGCTGGCGATGGCGAACAGCCCCGCTTACAACCCGAATAATCTCAGCAACACGCCGAAAGACGTGATGCGTAACCGCGCTATTACCGACATCTTCGAGCCAGGTTCCACCGTGAAACCGATGGTGGTGATGACGGCTTTGCAGCGCGGTGTGGTGAAAGAGAACAGCGTACTGAATACCGTGCCGTACCGCGTCAATGGTCATGAGATCAAAGACGTGGCGCGCTACAACGAATTGACCCTTACCGGGGTTTTACAGAAGTCGAGTAACGTCGGGGTTTCACGTTTGGCGTTAGCGATGCCCTCCTCAGCACTTGTAGATACTTACGCGCGCTTTGGACTGGGTAAACCGACCAATTTGGGGCTGGTCGGGGAAAGTAGTGGCTTATACCCTCAAAAACAACGGTGGTCTGACATAGAGAGGGCCACCTTCTCTTTCGGCTACGGGCTAATGGTAACGCCGTTACAGTTAGCGCGAGTCTACGCAACCATTGGCAGCTACGGCATCAATCGCCCGCTGTCGATCACCAAAGTTGACCCGCCAGTGGCGGGTGAACGCGTTTTCCAGGAAGACCTGGTGAAAACGGTGATGCACATGATGGAAAGCGTTGCGTTGCCTGGCGGTGGTGGGGTTAAAGCCGCCATCAAGGGCTATCGCATTGCCATCAAAACCGGTACCGCCAAGAAAGTTGGACCGGATGGACGTTACGTCAACAAATACATTGCTTATACCGCAGGCGTTGCGCCTGCCAGCCGTCCTCGTTTTGCGCTGGTGGTGGTGATCAACGATCCCCAGGCCGGTAAATATTATGGTGGTGCGGTTTCAGCACCGGTGTTTGGCGCCATCATGGGCGGCGTATTGCGTACCATGAATATCGAACCTGATGCGCTGCCAACAGTTGATAAGAACGAGTTGGTGAAGAATAGAAGTGAGGAATCAAGTGACAGATCGTAACCTGCGCGACTTACTGGCCCCGTGGGTGCCGGGTGCGCCGGCGCGTCCACTCCGTGACATGACACTAGATAGCCGCGCGGCGGCTTCTGGCGATCTGTTTATCGCCGTGGCGGGCCATCATGCTGATGGACGTCGTTTTATTCCGCAGGCTATTGCACAAGGCGTAGCGGCAGTGATTGCTGAAGCCGAAGGCGAAGCCAGCGATGGAGATATCCACGAGATGCATGGCGTCCCGGTTATCTATCTGGCGCAGTTGCAGCAGCGTCTCTCTGCACTGGCCGGACGCTTTTATCAGCAGCCTGCAAGCAAACTGAAATTGATTGGTGTTACTGGCACTAACGGCAAAACCACCACCACGCAACTGATGGCGCAGTGGGCCAATCTGCTCGGTGAAACCGGCGCAGTGATGGGCACGGTAGGCAATGGCCTTTACGGTCAACTGGTGGCAACCGAAAACACCACCGGTTCTGCGGTGGATGTGCAGCATGTGCTGAATGATTTAGTCGGGCAGGGCGCAACCCTGACGGCAATGGAAGTCTCCTCGCACGGCTTGGTGCAGCATCGCGTTGCCGCCTTGCCGTTTGCGGCCGCGGTGTTTACTAACCTGAGCCGCGATCACCTCGATTATCACGGTGATATGCAGAGTTATGAATCCGCTAAATGGTTACTGTTCTCTGAGCATCAGGTCGCTGAAGCCATCATCAATGCTGATGATGAAGTGGGACGTTGCTGGCTGGCAAAATTGCCGGATGCGGTAGCAGTCACCATGGAAGACAATCTGCAATCGGGCTGTCATGGCCGCTGGCTGAAAGCCACGGCGGTGGATTATCACGACGGCGGTGCGCATATTCAGTTCAGCTCCAGCTGGGGCAACGGCGAGTTTGATAGCCGCCTGATGGGCGCTTTCAACGTGAGCAACCTATTGCTGGCGCTGGGTACGCTGCTGGCGCTGGATTACCCGCTTGATGCGCTGGTTGCCACTGCACCGCAGCTGCAGCCGGTGTGTGGTCGCATGGAAGTATTCACTGCGCCAGACAAACCTACGGTGGTTGTCGATTACGCTCACACGCCTGATGCACTGGAAAAAGCGCTGGAAGCGGCGCGTCTGCACTGTAAAGGCCAGCTGTGGTGCGTGTTTGGCTGCGGTGGCGATCGTGACAAAGGCAAACGTCCGCTGATGGGCGCAATTGCTGAGCAATTCTCCGACATCGTCGTGATCACCGACGATAATCCGCGCAGCGAAGAGCCGATGGCGATTGTGAATGACATTCTCACCGGCTTGCTCGATCCGGGCCGCGCACGCGTGGTTTCCGGTCGTGCGCAGGCGGTCACCAACGCCGTGATGCAAGCTGGCGCCGATGACATCGTGTTGGTGGCCGGAAAAGGCCACGAAGATTATCAAATCATTGGCAACCGCCGTTTGGATTACTCCGATCGCGACACCGTCGCCCGTTTGTTGGGGGTGATGGCATGATTCCCGTTTCTCTCAATATGCTGGCCGAAATCAGCAGCGGTCAACTGCATGGCGCGGATTTAACCCTTGCCGATGTCACCACCGATACCCGCAAAGTCACCGCCGGCAGCCTGTTTGTGGCGCTGGTGGGTGAACGTTTTGATGCTCACGACTTCGCTAACGATGCCATTGCTAACGGCGCGCAGGCGCTGCTGGTCAGTAAGCTGCTGCCGGTTTCTGTACCGCAGGTGGTTGTGGCTGATACGCGGATTGCTTTTGGGCAACTCGCCGCGTGGGTACGCCAACAGGCGAACGCTCGCGTGGTTGCGCTGACCGGTTCATCCGGCAAAACCTCGGTCAAAGAGATGACCGCCGCGATTTTGCGTCAGTGTGGCGAAACGCTTTACACGGCCGGCAACCTGAACAACGACTTCGGTGTACCGATGACGCTGCTGCGTCTCACCAAAGAGCATGCTTACGCGGTGATCGAGTTAGGTGCCAACCATCAGGGTGAAATTGCTTACACCACCGATCTGGTGCGTCCGGAAACTGCGCTGGTGAATAACCTTGCTGCTGCCCATCTGGAAGGCTTTGGCTCGCTGGCGGGTGTGGCGAAAGCCAAAGGCGAAATTTTTGGCGGCTTGCCGGTACACGGCACCGCGATCGTCAACGCTGACAGCAACGATCTGGCCAACTGGCAATCACAGTTTGCAGATAAAACCTTGTGGCGCTTCTCGCCGCAGCCAATGGCTGATGCAGAGTTCCGCGCCAGCGAAATCGTGCTGCGAGCCGATGCCACGCTGTTCACGCTGCATACGCCACGCGGTGATATCGCCGTGGAGCTGCCGCTGCCGGGCCGTCATAACATCTCGAATGCGTTAGCCGCTGCAGCGTTGGCATTGTCAGTAGATGCGCCGCTGTCGGCGATTCAAACTGGCCTTAAAACCTTGCAGGCTGTTCCTGGTCGACTGTTCCCGATTCGCCTGGCGGCCAATCAACTGCTGCTGGATGACAGTTACAACGCCAATGTCGGTTCTATGACTGCCGCCGCACAGGTGCTAGGCGATATGCCGGGCTACCGCGTGATGGTAGTGGGCGATATGGCTGAATTGGGTGATGAAGCCGAACTGTGTCATCGCCAGGTCGGCGATGCGGCCAAAGCGGCCGGTGTCGATCGCGTGCTGAGCATTGGGACTCTGAGCCAGCTGATTGGCGAAAACAGCGGTAAAGGCGAGCATTTCGCCACAAAAACCGCGCTAACTGAACGTTTACGCACATTGCTGTCCGAACATCAGGACATCACTATTTTGGTTAAAGGTTCACGTAGTGCCGCCATGGAGCAGGTAGTACAGAGCTTACAGGAGAAAGGAACATGCTAGTCTGGCTGGCCGAACATCTGGTCGCATTTTATTCCGGCTTTAACGTCTTCTCGTATCTGACGTTTCGCGCCATTGTCAGCCTGCTGACCGCCTTGTTCATTTCTCTGTGGATGGGCCCGCGCCTGATTGCCTGGCTGCAGAAGCTGCAGATCGGTCAGGTGGTGCGTAACGACGGTCCAGAGTCACACTTCAGCAAACGCGGCACGCCAACCATGGGCGGCGTAATGATCCTCACCTCCATCACTATTTCGGTGCTGATGTGGGCCTATCCGTCTAATCCATACGTCTGGTGCGTACTGGTGGTGCTGGTCGGTTTTGGCATCATCGGCTTTGTGGATGACTATCGTAAGGTGGTGCGCAAAGACACCAAAGGCCTGATCGCGCGCTGGAAATATTTCTGGATGTCAGTAATTTCGCTGGCGGTTGCGTTCGCGCTGTTTATCGCCGGTAAAGATACGCCTGCAACGCAGCTGGTGGTGCCGTTCTTTAAAGACGTGATGCCGCAGCTGGGCCTGTTCTACGTGGTGCTGGCCTACTTCGTGATTGTCGGTACCGGCAACGCGGTTAACTTAACGGATGGTCTTGATGGCTTAGCCATTATGCCAACGGTGTTCGTGGCAGCAGGCTTTGCGCTGGTGGCGTGGGCGACTGGTAACGTTAAATTTGCCGAATATCTGCACATTCCTTATTTACGGCACGCGGGGGAACTGGTGATTGTCTGCACCGCGATTGTCGGAGCCGGACTCGGATTTTTGTGGTTCAACACCTATCCAGCGCAAGTGTTCATGGGCGATGTCGGCTCCTTGGCGCTGGGTGGCGCGCTCGGCACTATCGCCGTGCTGCTGCGTCAGGAATTCTTGCTGTTAATCATGGGCGGCGTGTTTGTGGTCGAAACGCTGTCGGTGATTCTGCAGGTGGGATCGTTCAAGCTGCGCGGTCAACGTATTTTCCGCATGGCGCCGATTCACCATCACTATGAATTGAAAGGCTGGCCGGAGCCGCGCGTCATTGTGCGCTTCTGGATTATTTCGCTGATGCTGGTGCTGATTGGCCTGGCAACGCTGAAGGTACGTTAATCATGGCTGACTATCGGGGCAGAAAAGTCGTCATCATTGGATTAGGCATTACTGGCCTCTCCTGTGTTGATTTCTTCCTCGCGCAAGGCGTAACGCCACGCGTGATGGATACCCGTGTCTCGCCGCCGGGGCTGGACAAACTGCCAGCTTCGGTGGAGCGCTATGTTGGCGGTATTAATAGTGATTGGCTGCTGGCCTCCGATCTGATTATCGCCAGCCCCGGGATCGCGCTGGCGCATCCTGCATTGAGCGAAGCAGCCGATGCCGGGATTGAAATCATCGGCGATATTGAGCTGTTCTGCCGTGAAGCGCAGGCTCCGATTGTGGCAATCACCGGTTCGAATGGTAAAAGCACCGTGACGACGCTGGTGGGTGAAATGGCGCGCGCAGCAGGTTGGCAGGTAGGCGTGGGCGGTAACATCGGTTTGCCGGCGCTGACGCTGTTGAAATCGCCAGCACAGCTTTATGTACTCGAACTCTCCAGCTTCCAGCTGGAAACCACGCATAGCCTGAAAGCGGCGGCGGCGACGATCCTCAATCTCACCGAGGATCACATGGATCGCTATCCGCTTGGCATGCAGCAGTATCGTGCCGCCAAGCTGCGCATTTACGAAAACGCCAGCGTCTGCGTGGTGAATGCCGACGATGGTATGACCATGCCGGTGCGCGGTGTTGATCAGCGCTGCGTAAGCTTCGGCATCAATCTCGGCGATTATCATCTCAATCAGCAGCAGGGCAGCACCTGGCTGCGGGCGAAGGGCGAAAAAGTCCTGAACACCGATGAGATGACGCTGGTGGGCCAACACAATTACACCAACGCGCTGGCAGCGCTAGCATTGGCCGACGCGGTGAATATTCCACGCGCTTCCAGCCTGAAAGCCTTAACCACCTTTACCGGCCTGGCGCACCGCTTCCAGCTAGTGCATGAAGCCAATGGCGTGCGTTGGATCAACGATTCCAAAGCCACCAACGTTGGCAGCACCGAAGCGGCGCTGAATGGCTTGCAGGTGAAAGGTACCTTGTGGCTGCTGCTGGGCGGCGACGGCAAGTCGGCTGATTTCAGCCCGCTGGTGCGCTATCTGCAGGGCGACAACGTGAAGCTGTTCTGTTTTGGTCGAGATGGTGATGCGTTAGCGGCATTGCGTCCGGAGATCGCCACGCGCACTGAAACCATGCAGCAGGCGATGACGCAGATTGCCGCCCAGGTTAAAGCCGGCGATATGGTGCTGTTATCACCGGCCTGCGCCAGCCTTGACCAGTTCCGTAATTTTGAACAGCGCGGCGATCAGTTCGCGCAACTGGCGAAGGAGTTGAGCTGATGCGCATTCCTGGAGCCGGTATCGCCAACTATCTGTCGTTGCGCCTGCGTGAGTGGGTGATGGGCGCGCGCGACAGTGATGATGCGCCGGTGGTGCTGTACGATCGCACGCTGCTGTGGCTGACCTTTGGGCTGGCGCTGATTGGTTTTGTGATGGTGACCTCGGCGTCGATGCCGGTCGGTCAACGTCTGAATGAAGATCCGTTCTACTTTGCCAAGCGTGATGCATTCTATATCGCTTTGGCGTTTGGTATGGCGCTGGTGACCTTGCGCATCCCGATGGATTTCTGGCAGCGCTACAGCAACGTGATGCTGATGGTGTCCGTGGTGATGCTGCTCATCGTCCTGGTCGTCGGTAGCTCGGTGAACGGTGCATCGCGCTGGATTGCTCTTGGCCCGCTGCGTATTCAGCCAGCCGAGCTTTCGAAGTTGACGCTGTTTTGCTATCTCGCCAGTTACCTGGTGCGCAAAGTCGAAGAGGTGCGTAACAACTTCTGGGGCTTCTGTAAGCCGATGGGCGTGATGGTGGTGCTGGCCGTGCTACTGCTGGCGCAGCCGGATCTCGGTACCGTCGTTGTGCTGTTTGTTACCACGCTGGCGATGCTGTTCCTCGCCGGGGCGAAAATGTGGCAGTTCCTGGCGATCATCGGCTCCGGCATTTTCGCCGTGGTGCTGCTGATCATTGCCGAACCGTACCGTATGCGCCGTGTGACCTCCTTCTGGAACCCGTGGGAAGATCCCTTCGGCAGCGGCTA
The DNA here is from genome assembly GCF_042666835.1 of Pantoea sp. GCM10028869. Classification (NCBI taxonomy): domain Bacteria; kingdom Pseudomonadati; phylum Pseudomonadota; class Gammaproteobacteria; order Enterobacterales; family Erwiniaceae; genus Pantoea; species Pantoea sp. GCM10028869. The sequence continues at coordinate 353,056 of NZ_JBHTGO010000005.1, forward strand.
CCAGTTGACGCAATCGTTGATGGCGTTTGGGCGCGGTGAGTTCTGGGGGCAGGGCTTAGGCAACTCGGTGCAGAAACTGGAATATCTGCCGGAAGCACATACTGACTTCATCTTCTCCATCATCGGTGAAGAGTTGGGTTATGTCGGTGTGGTTTTAGCGCTGTTGATGGTATTCTTCGTCGCTTTTCGCGCGATGTCGATTGGTCGCCGTGCTCTGGAGATCGATCAGCGCTTCTCAGGCTTCCTCGCTTGCTCAATTGGCGTGTGGTTTAGCTTCCAGGCGCTGGTTAACGTGGGTGCAGCTGCTGGCATGCTGCCGACGAAAGGTCTGACGCTGCCGCTGATCAGTTACGGTGGTTCGAGTCTGATCATCATGTCGACCGCCATCGTGTTTTTATTACGCATAGATTATGAAACGCGTCTGGCAAAAGCGCAGGCGTTTACCCGAGGTGCACGATGAGTGGCAAACGGTTGATGGTCATGGCAGGCGGTACTGGCGGACATGTGTTCCCCGGTCTGGCCGTTGCCCATCACCTGATGGAACAAGGCTGGCAGGTGCGCTGGCTGGGAACCGCTGACCGAATGGAAGCGGATTTGGTGCCGAAACACGGCATTGAAATTGATTTTATCCGCATCAGCGGTTTACGCGGTAAAGGTGTTAAAGCGCAGTTGCTGGCACCGGTACGCATCTTCAATGCATGGCGCCAGGCGCGTCGCATCATGAAGAGCTGGCAGCCGGATGTGGTGCTGGGAATGGGCGGCTACGTTTCGGGTCCTGGCGGCTTAGCGGCGTGGAGCTGCGGTATTCCGGTGGTGCTGCATGAGCAGAACGGCATTGCCGGACTGACCAACAAGTGGCTGGCGAAGATCGCCACCAAAGTGATGCAGGCGTTTCCGGGGGCGTTTCCAAATGCTGAAGTGGTTGGCAATCCGGTGCGTACCGACGTGTTAGCGCTGCCGTTACCGGCAGATCGTCTAAGTGCACGTTTCGGCCCGATTCGCGTGCTGGTGGTTGGCGGCAGCCAGGGCGCGCGCATCCTCAACCAGACCGTGCCGCAAGTGGCCGCAGCGTTGGGCGAAGCCATTACGGTTTGGCATCAAACCGGTAAAGGCGGACTGGAAACCGTGCAGCAGGCTTACCGTGCAGCGGGTCAGCCGCAGCACAAAGTCACCGAGTTTATCGATGACATGGCCGAAGCTTACGCCTGGGCCGATGTCGTAGTGTGCCGTTCGGGCGCATTGACGGTAAGTGAAGTGGCGGCCGCAGGTTTACCGGCAATTTTCGTACCGTTTCAGCACAAAGATCGTCAGCAGTACTGGAATGCGTTGCCGCTGGAAAAAGCGGGCGCAGCCAAAATTTTCGAGCAGCCGCAGTTCACCGCGGCTGTGGTAGCGGACACGCTGCGTCACTGGGATCGCGCCACATTGTTGGCGATGGCAGAAAAAGCCCGTCAGGTCGCGATTCCCGATGCAACCGAGCGGGTTGCAAATGAAGTGGCGCGCGTCGCGAAGTAAATTAATCGGCCAGTTGATTTGGCCCGTACCTTCAGCAGGTACAAACGGGAAAAACAGGTAATTGAAACAGATGAATACACAACAATTGGCAAAACTGCGTTCTATTGTGCCCGAGATGCGTCGCGTCCGGCACATTCACTTTGTCGGCATCGGTGGTGCTGGCATGGGCGGTATTGCCGAGGTGTTGGCGAACGAAGGCTATCACATCAGCGGTTCTGATCTGGCGCCGAACGCGGTGACACAGCATCTGGCTGCGCTGGGTGCGACGATTTATTTCAACCATCGTCCGGAAAACGTCACCGATGCCAGCGTTGTCGTGGTGTCGACGGCTGTAGCGCAGGATAATCCTGAACTGGTTGCCGCTCGTGAGCAGCGTATTCCCGTGATTCGTCGTGCTGAGATGTTGGCTGAACTGATGCGTTTCCGTCACGGCATTGCGGTTGCGGGCACGCACGGTAAAACCACCACCACCGCGATGGTGACCAGCATTTACGCGGAAGGCGGGCTGGATCCCACCTTCGTTAACGGTGGCTTGGTTAAAGCCGCAGGCACGCATGCGCGCCTGGGCAGCAGCCGTTATCTGATTGCTGAAGCAGATGAAAGTGATGCGTCCTTCCTGCATCTGCAACCGATGGTGGCAATTGTCACCAACATCGAAGCGGATCACATGGACACTTATCAGGGCGATTTCGAGAACCTGAAGCAGACGTTCATTAACTTCCTGCACAACCTGCCATTCTATGGACGCGCGGTAATGTGCGTGGATGATGCAGTGATTCGTGACCTGATCCCACGCGTAGGCCGCCAGGTAACCACCTACGGCTTCAGCGATGACGCGGATGTGCGTATCGAGAATTACGAGCAGCGTGGCGCACAAGGACACTTCACCATTATTCGTCAGGATAAGCCGGTGCTGAAAGTGACGCTGAATGCGCCTGGCCGTCATAACGCGCTGAACGCAGCCGCCGCGGTAGCTGTTGCCAGCGAAGAGGGGATTGAAGATAACGCGATTCTGGCCGCGCTGGAGAGCTTCCAGGGCACCGGACGCCGCTTTGACGTGCTGGGCGAGTTCGATACCGCCGCCGTCAATGGTAATCCAGGCAGTGCGATGCTGGTCGACGATTACGGCCACCATCCCACCGAAGTGGATGTCACCATCAAAGCCGCACGTGCGGGCTGGCCTGACAAGAAGCTAGTGATGGTGTTCCAGCCGCATCGCTACACGCGTACGCGTGACCTGTTTGATGATTTCGCTAATGTGCTGTCGCAGGTGGATGTGTTGTTGATGCTGGATGTCTATCCGGCGGGTGAAGCGGCGATTCCCGGCGCTGATAGCCGCTCGCTGTGCCGCGCGATTCGTAACCGTGGCAAAGTTGATCCGATTCTGGTCTCTGAGCATGACGCACTGCCAGATGCGCTGGCACCGTTGCTGTCGGGCGACGATCTGGTGATCGTGCAGGGTGCAGGCAACATCGGCAAGATTGCCCGCAAGCTGGCCGAAAACGAATTACAGCCTGCCGTTAAGTCGGAGGCGCGCCATGACTGAGAAGGTTGCAGTATTGATGGGCGGCACCTCGGCCGAGCGTGATGTGTCGCTGATGTCCGGTGCGGCAGTGCTGGCCGGACTGCGTGAAATGGGCATTGATGCGCATGCAGTCGATACGCGTGATGTGTCGGTGCTTGACCTGAAACAGCAAGGCTTCGCTAAAGCGTTTATTGCTTTGCACGGTCGTGGTGGCGAAGACGGCACGCTGCAAGCGGTGCTGGAGTTTCTGCAACTGCCCTATACCGGCAGCGGTGTGATGGCTTCCGCCATCACCATGGATAAGCTGCGCAGCAAATTGCTGTGGCAGGGCAGGGGATTACCTTCAGGCAAATTTGTCTGGCTGACGCGTCAGCAGCATGAACAAGGTTTAAACGCGGATACTACCAAAGCCATTGAGGCGCTGGGTTTACCGCTATTTGTCAAGCCAAGCTGCGAAGGTTCTAGCGTCGGTATCAGCCGCGTGAACCATGCGGATGCATTACCCGCAGCGCTTGAAGAAGCCTTTCGTCATGATGATGACGTGCTGATCGAAGCTTTTCTGAGCGGCGCGGAATACACCGTGGGCATCGTGGGTGAGCAAATTCTGCCTTCTATCAGAATTAAAACCGCCAGCGAGTTCTATGACTATGAAGCTAAATACATTTCTGACGATACTGAATACTTCTGCCCGAGCGGATTAAGCGCCGAGCAGGAAGCAGAATTGCAGACGTTGGTGTGGTCAGCCTGGCGCGCATTGGGTTGCAGCGGCTGGGGTCGCGTGGACGTGATGGCTGACGGTGAGGGCAACTTCCAGCTGCTGGAAGTGAATACTTCGCCCGGCATGACCAGCCACAGTTTAGTGCCGATGGCCGCTAAGCAAGCGGGATACAGCTTCCCGCAGCTGGTGGCGCGTATTCTGGAGCTGGCTGACTGATATGTCTCAGGCAGCGATACGAGTACGCAATCGCGAACCTCAGGAGCGGACACGCTCCGGGCGCAGCAACGGTGCGCGACTGTTTGGCATGGTGTTCCTGCTGATTGTGTTGGGCATTATGGTGGCGGGTGGCCTCGTGGTGCTGAAGTGGATGAATGACGCGTCACGCTTGCCGTTATCGAAGCTGGTGGTGACCGGGCAAACCCACTACACCACGCATGATGATATTCGTCAGGCCATTTTATCGCTTGGCGCGCCGGGAACCTTCATGTCGCAGAACGTGGATATCATCCAGCAGCAGATTGAGCGTTTACCCTGGATTAAGCAGGTCAGTGTGCGCAAGCAGTGGCCTGATGAGCTGAAGATAAATCTGGTGGAGTATGTTCCGGTTGCACGCTGGAATGACTCACATATGGTGGACGCAGCTGGCGTCTCCTTCAGCGTTCCGGCCAGTCACGTTGGCAAAGAAACGTTGCCGATGCTGTACGGTCCGGAAGGCAGTGAAAACGAGGTGTTAGCCGGCTATCACACCATGAGTGATGTATTAAAGGCTAACAAGTTTACCCTGAAGGTCGCGTCGATGACGGCGCGGCGCTCGTGGCAGTTAGTGACCAGTGACGATGTGCGCATCGAATTAGGTCGTAGCGATACCATGAAGCGTCTGAACCGTTTTATTGAGCTTTATCCGGATTTGCAGCAGCAGGGCCAAAGTCAGAACCAGCGCATCACGTACGTTGATTTGCGCTACGATTCGGGCGCCGCAGTCGGTTGGGCCGCTGCACCGATAGAGCCACAGGACAGTAATCAGCAACAGAACCAGGCACAGGCTAAACCACAATGATCAAGGCAACGGACAGAAAACTGGTAGTAGGACTCGAAATTGGCACCGCGAAGGTGTCCGCCCTGGTTGGGGAAATTCTGCCCGATGGTATGGTCAATATTATTGGGGTGGGCAGTTGCCCGTCTCGCGGCATGGATAAAGGCGGCGTAAACGATCTGGAATCGGTGGTGAAATGCGTACAGCGCGCCATCGATCAGGCTGAATTGATGGCGGACTGCCAGATTTCCTCGGTCTACCTTGCTTTATCGGGCAAACATATCAGTTGCCAGAACGAAATCGGGATGGTTCCGATTTCGGAAGAGGAAGTGACTCAGGATGATGTAGAGAACGTGGTGCATACGGCGAAATCCGTTCGCGTACGCGATGAGCATCGTATTCTGCATGTTATCCCGCAGGAATATGCCATCGATTATCAGGAAGGCATTAAGAATCCAGTGGGACTTTCTGGCGTACGTATGCAGGCGAAAGTACATTTGATCACGTGCCACAACGATATGGCAAAAAATATTGTCAAAGCCGTTGAACGTTGCGGCCTGAAAGTTGACCAACTGATTTTTGCCGGGTTGGCATCCAGTTTCTCCGTACTGACGGAAGATGAACGTGAGCTGGGCGTCTGTGTTGTTGATATCGGTGGCGGTACAATGGATATCGCTGTCTATACTGGCGGTGCACTGCGTCACACCAAAGTGATCCCGTATGCCGGGAACGTGGTAACCAGCGATATCGCTTACGCTTTTGGTACACCGCCGACCGACGCAGAAGCGATTAAAGTGCGTCACGGTTGTGCATTGGGCTCAATTGTCGGCAAAGACGAAAATGTCGAAGTGCCGAGCGTAGGTGGACGTCCACCACGTAGCCTGCAGCGTCAAACGCTGGCTGAAGTCATCGAGCCGCGTTACACCGAACTGTTGAATCTGGTCAACGACGAGATTCTGCAATTACAGGAGCAGCTGCGCCAGCAAGGCGTAAAACATCATCTGGCGGCCGGTATCGTGCTGACCGGTGGTGCGGCGCAGATTGAAGGTTTGGCAGCCTGCGCACAGCGCGTGTTCCACACGCAAGTGCGCATCGGACAGCCGCTTAATATCACCGGCCTGACGGACTATGCGCAGGAGCCGTATTACTCTACGGCGGTTGGCCTGCTGCATTACGGCAAAGAGTCACACATGAACGGTGATGCAGAAACGGAAAAACGTGCTTCAGTGGGCAACTGGTTCAAGCGAATCAACAGCTGGCTGAAGAAAGAGTTTTAATTTTTGAAAAAGGAGATCATGCTGGCAATGTTTATGATCTCCAGGCGACAGGCACATAACGGAGAGAAATCATGTTTGAACCTATGGAATTAACCAATGACGCGGTGATTAAAGTCATCGGCGTCGGCGGTGGCGGTGGCAACGCCGTAGAGCACATGGTACGCGAGCGTATCGAAGGTGTGGAATTCTTCGCTGTGAACACCGACGCGCAAGCGTTGCGTAAGACAGCGGTCGGCCAGACGATCCAGATCGGGACCAATATCACCAAAGGTCTTGGTGCAGGTGCGAACCCAGAAGTGGGCCGCAACTCTGCAGAAGAGGATCGCGAAGCACTGCGTGCTGCGCTGGATGGTGCAGACATGGTGTTCATCGCAGCTGGCATGGGCGGCGGTACCGGTACTGGTGCAGCGCCAGTTGTGGCTGAAGTGGCAAAAGATTTGGGTATCCTGACCGTTGCGGTGGTAACTAAACCGTTCAACTTTGAAGGCAAAAAGCGTATGGCTTTTGCTGAGCAAGGTATCGCTGAACTGTCTAAGCATGTCGATTCGCTGATTACTATTCCAAACGACAAGCTGCTGAAAGTTCTGGGTCGCGGTATTTCTCTGTTGGATGCGTTCGGCGCAGCCAACGACGTATTGAAAGGCGCTGTACAGGGTATCGCTGAACTGATTACCCGTCCTGGCCTGATGAACGTTGACTTTGCGGACGTGCGTACCGTGATGTCAGAAATGGGTTACGCCATGATGGGTTCAGGCGTGGCATGTGGTGAAGATCGTGCGGAAGAAGCGGCAGAGATGGCTATCTCTTCTCCGCTGTTGGAAGACATCGATCTGTCTGGCGCGCGCGGCGTGCTGGTCAACATTACTGCAGGCTTCGACCTGCGTCTTGATGAGTTTGAAACCGTGGGTAACACCATCCGCGCTTTCGCTTCTGACAACGCAACCGTGGTTATCGGTACTTCTCTGGATCCAGAGATGAACGACGAACTGCGTGTGACCGTAGTTGCAACCGGCATCGGCATGGATAAGCGTCCGGAAATCACGCTGGTGACCAACAAGCCGGCCACTCAGCCAGTGATGGATCATCGCTACCAGCAGCACGGCATGGCGCCGCTGCCGCAGGAGCAGAAACCAGCTGCGAAAGTGGTGAATGACCAACCGGCGGCATCCAGCAAAGAACCCGATTACCTTGATATTCCAGCCTTCTTGCGTAAGCAGGCTGATTAAGAATATCCCGAGAATTGGGATTCTCCGCTCTTTGTGCTAAAGTATTCGCCCGCTGGTAATTTATACTGGCGGTCGGACAGGTAATATTGCGAGATAAAGCGATGATCAAACAAAGGACATTAAAACGTATTGTTCAGGCGACAGGTGTCGGTTTACATACCGGCAAGAAAGTCACACTGACGTTACGCCCTGCGTCGGCTAACACCGGGGTCATCTATCGTCGCACTGACTTGAATCCACCGGTAGATTTCCCGGCTGATGCAAAATATGTGCGCGACACCATGCTGAGTACTTGCCTGGTGAACGATGAAGGCGTGCGTATTTCAACCGTTGAACACCTGAACGCCGCATTGGCGGGCTTGGGCATCGACAACATTATTGTTGAAGTTGATGCACCGGAAATCCCGATCATGGATGGCAGTGCCGCGCCTTTTGTCTATTTGCTGATGGACGCTGGCATCGAAGAGCTAAGCAGCGCGAAGAAATTCGTACGCGTTAAGCAAACGGTGCGTGTGGAAGATGGCGATAAGTGGGCCGAGATCAAGCCGTATAACGGTTTCTCACTCGACTTTACTATCGACTTCAAACATCCAGCAATCGACTCAAGCTCGCAGCGTTACCAGCTCAACTTCTCGGCTGAGAACTTTGTTCGCCAAATCAGCCGTGCGCGCACCTTTGGCTTTATGCGTGAAATCGAATATCTGCAGTCTAAAGGCCTGTGCCTGGGCGGTAGTTTAGATTGTGCGATTGGCCTTGATGATTTCCGCGTATTAAACGAAGACGGTCTGCGCTTTGAAGACGAATTTGTTCGTCATAAAATGCTCGATGCGATCGGCGACCTGTTCATGTGCGGTCATAATGTTATTGGCGCGTTTACCGCCTTTAAATCGGGCCATGCGTTGAACAACAAGTTGCTACAAGCGGTTCTGGCTAAACAGGAAGCCTGGGAATGGGCGACCTTCGAAGATGAAGCTGAACTGCCACTGGCATTCAAAGCACCAAATTTAGTTCTGGCGTAAGTCAGACATAAAACGGCAGGTTTCGCTGACACCCTCTCCGGTCAGTTTAACCTGCCGTTTTTTATTGCCTCATTTTTATTCCTGCCAAGCCGATCTCAATTCGCTGTAGCAACTGGCGAAACCCTGTACAAAAAAACGTGAATTCCGCCGAAGCCCCTTTAATCACTGGTGTCGTAGCCCCACATAAGTGCTATCATCTGGCGCTCACATAAGCTGGGTAACGCAGATTTTTGCTACCGCTTTATTACTTTATTCAATGCATTGTGGACGGATTGTGATCGGGATTTTCTCACGCTGGCGACAATTAGGCAGACGCTATTTCTGGCCACATCTCCTGTTGGGGATGGTGGCGGCCAGTTTAGGTTTGCCTGCCTGTGCGCAAAGTTCTGAGCCGAAAGCAAATGATTCGCCGATCAGCAGCCTGTTTGTCGGCAATGTTGTCCATTTTGACCATCTGATTCGTCTGCAGGAAAGCGCGCGTCGACCGAATTTCAACGTCGATTACTGGCACCAGCATGCGATTCGCACCGTTATTCGCCACCTTTCCTTTAGTATGACGCCGCCCGCTCAGGCGGAAGCCGATCAAGCTGTGCCGCTGGCGGCACAAAAGCTGGCGTTGATAGGTTCGCTTCAGGCGTTGCTGACTTCTCCGGCGCAATCGCTGACTGTTGTTGAGCCGCAACAAAACCTGCGTCACAACGAACCACAAATCCTTTCCTCTGCTGATTGGCAAGCTGCTATTCATGGCATCCGCGCCGGGCCTTTCATTGCTTAACTGCTAACGTTTTTTCCACATCCTGAATCAGATTTTGCAGCCCGTGAAATCACGGCTGAATTGAGAAAAATTTATCATGTTAATCAAATTATTAACTAAAGTATTCGGCAGCAGCAATGATCGTACTCTGCGCCGTATGCGCAAAATCGTCGACGTCATCAATAAGATGGAGCCGGATTTCGTAAAGCTCTCTGACGATGAACTGAAAGCGAAAACTGACCTGTTCCGCGAGCGCCTGAAAAAAGGCGAAAGCCTTGAGAGCCTGATTCCTGAGGCCTTTGCCACCGTACGTGAAGCAAGTAAGCGCGTCTTCGGTATGCGTCACTTTGATGTGCAGCTGATTGGCGGCATGGTGCTCAACGAACGTTGCATCGCAGAGATGCGCACCGGTGAAGGTAAAACCCTGACCGCGACCCTGCCCGCTTACCTGAACGCGCTGAGCGGCAAAGGCGTGCACGTTGTTACCGTCAACGACTATCTGGCGCAGCGTGACGCCGAAAATAACCGTGCACTGTTTGAATTCCTTGGCCTGACCATCGGCATTAACCTGCCAAACATGCCAGCCGTGGCTAAGCGTGCAGCTTATGCCGCTGACATCACCTACGGCACCAACAACGAATACGGCTTCGACTACCTGCGCGACAACATGGCGTTCAGTCCGGAAGAGCGCGTGCAGCGTAAGCTGCATTACGCATTGGTGGATGAAGTCGACTCAATCCTGATCGATGAAGCACGTACGCCACTGATCATCTCTGGTCCGGCGGAAGACAGCTCTGAGCTGTATACCAAAGTTAACAAGATCATCCCGCATCTGGTGCGTCAGGAAAAAGAAGACTCTGAAACCTTCCAGGGCGAAGGCGATTTCTGGGTCGATGAAAAAGCGCGCCAGGCACACATGAGCGAGCGCGGCCTGGTAAAAGTTGAAGAGCTACTGGTTAGCCAAAACATCATGGTAGAGGGTGAGTCACTCTACTCCCCAACCAACATCATGCTGATGCACCACGTTACTGCGGCGCTGCGTGCTCATGCACTCTTCACCCGCGATGTTGATTACATCGTTAAAGATGGCGAAGTGGTCATCGTTGATGAACACACCGGTCGTACCATGCAAGGTCGCCGCTGGTCAGATGGTCTGCATCAGGCGGTTGAAGCGAAAGAAGGCGTGGAAATCCAGAATGAAAACCAGACGCTGGCTTCCATTACCTTCCAGAACTACTTCCGTATCTACGAGAAACTGGCCGGTATGACCGGTACCGCAGATACCGAAGCATTCGAATTCAGCTCCATCTATAAGCTCGACACGATCGTGGTGCCAACCAACCGTCCGATGGTGCGTAAAGATATGGCCGATCTGGTCTACATGACCGAGAAAGAGAAGATTGACGCCATTATCGAAGACATCCGTGCCTGCACTGCTAAAGGGCAGCCGGTGTTAGTGGGTACAATTTCGATTGAGAAATCTGAAGTCGTTTCCAATGAACTGACGCGCGCGGGCATTAAACACAGCGTACTGAATGCCAAATTCCATGCCAGCGAAGCGGATATCGTTGCTCAGGCGGGTCAACCTGCAGCGGTTACTATCGCAACCAACATGGCCGGTCGTGGTACCGATATCGTGCTGGGCGGGAGCTGGCAGGCTGAGCTCGCCGCAATGGACGAGCCAACCGAAGAGCAGATTCAGGCGATGAAAGAAGCGTGGAAACTGCGTCACGATGCGGTGCTAGCTGCAGGCGGTTTGCACATTATTGGTACTGAGCGTCACGAATCTCGCCGTATCGATAACCAGCTGCGTGGTCGTGCGGGACGTCAGGGTGATGCCGGTTCTTCACGCTTCTACCTGTCGATGGAAGATGCATTGATGCGTATCTTCGCTTCAGATCGCGTATCGAACATGATGCGTAAACTGGGCATGAAGCCAGGCGAAGCAATCGAGCATCCATGGGTGACTAAAGCGATTGCCAACGCGCAGCGTAAAGTGGAAAGCCGCAACTTCGATATTCGTAAACAGCTGCTGGAATACGATGACGTTGCCAACGATCAGCGTCGCGCCATCTACAGCCAGCGTAACGAACTGCTGGATGTGTCTGATGTGTCTGAAACCATCAATAGCATCCGTGAAGATGTCTACAAAACTACCATTGATACCTACATTCCGCCGCAGTCACTGGAAGAGATGTGGGATGTTGCCGGCCTGGAAGAACGTCTGCGTAACGACTTCGATCTGAACTTGCCTATTGCTGAGTGGTTGGATAAAGAGCCCGATCTTCACGAAGAGACGCTGCGCGAACGTATTATGACCCACGCCGCGGAAAGCTATGCTGCTAAAGAAGAAGTGGTTGGCGAAGAGATGATGCGCAACTTTGAGAAAGGCGTGATGCTGCAAACGCTGGATTCGTTGTGGAAAGAGCATCTGGCAGCGATGGATTACCTGCGTCAGGGCATCCACCTGCGCGGTTATGCCCAGAAAGATCCGAAGCAGGAATACAAGCGTGAATCCTTCTCTATGTTTGCGGCGATGCTTGAATCACTGAAGTACGAAGTGATTAGCACCCTGAGCAAAGTTCAGGTGCGCATGCCAGAAGAAGTGGAAGCGATGGAGCAGCAGCGTCGTGAAGAAGCGGAGCGTTTAGCGCAACAGCAGCAGCTGAGCCATGTTGATGATGCCACCGCAGCAGCCGAAGCGTTAGCCGCACAAGGCGGGGAGCGTAAAGTGGGCCGTAATGATCTCTGCCCATGTGGTTCCGGCAAAAAATACAAGCAGTGCCACGGCCGTCTGGCCTGATAAAAAAAAGGAGCCTTCGGGCTCCTTTTTTTTTGCTGACGATTTAGCGTGTTATCGCCATGAGTTTCTCTTCATTTAGGCGCACGCCATGATACGGCAGCGTGACCAGTAAACCATCCGGTAAGCCAGCTCGCTTCAACAGCGCCCGGCTTTGGAACAGTAGCTGATGGTAATTGTTATCGCTGATGCTCGGATAGCTCTCATTCCAAACGGTGGCAATAATCTGACGCTTCGAGGTAATCCGCAGCAACAGACAGGAGAAGAATCGTTTTTGCGCTTCATTCAACGAAATAACTTTGTGTTCAGGCCACCATGTTAAGGTGTTCTTTGCGCTGTCTAACGTCAGGATGTCATGAAATACCAGATGGCGTAGGGCATGTAATTGTTCCGGCGTAGTTTGCGCCAGAAACGTTGTTTCTTTAAATTCCATAGGTAGTCGGGTTTAACAGAAGAAAGTGCTGCGAGTATTCCCAACATTCCCGGTTGCGATCCTTACGACATGTCTTAATCACTGGCTTTTGTAGGGCGTGGGACGTCACTTTCCGCTCAACGGTTAACATCACTCGATGTCTGATTTACACTCAGCGCTCATTTTATTAAAAAAGCGGAATCCAGCTTATGAAACACCTGCAGGTTGCGGTGGGCATCATTCGCAATACAGAACGTCAAATCTTCCTTGCCCAGCGTGCGGCAAGCTCCTATATGGCGAATAAGTGGGAGTTTCCCGGCGGAAAAATTGAACAAGATGAATCTGCCGAGCAGGCGCTCAAGCGTGAGCTGATGGAAGAAACCGGTATTGAAGTCACGTCGGCAAGCGCGATTGGTCAGGCCGATCACAGTTATGAAGATCTGCGCGTTACGCTGCATTTCTTCCTGGTTGAAGGCTGGAACGGCGAACCTTATGGTCGTGAAGGTCAGCCACAGCGTTGGGTCGAACAGCAGGATTTGGTCGCGGATGAATTTCCGCCTGCGAACCATGAATTGATCAGCCGATTAGTGGCTGGCGAGATTTAAGTGAAGGGGCGCTAAGCCCCTTACTTTTTACTGCTGTTCTTCGCTCCAGTCATCGCTGTCCATCTGGTCACCGCTGCTGGTAATACGTTTCTCTTCTGCTGCCCATTCACCTAAATCAATCAGCTGGCAACGTTTGCTGCAGAATGGCCGCCACGGGCTCAACTCATCCCAAATCACATCGCGACGACAATTGGGGCAAGGTACGGTAATTATCTCTTCCGGCATAACTTCCTCTAACAACAAGCTAATTCAAAATTCAGTCGGGCTGGTACTTCTCCACGTTCGCTGTCTAATGGCAGGAAACGAATCGCATAACGGCTTTTGTGACCCGAGACTTGTGGGTACAGCGCGTCTTCCAGAGTTAATTGCAGGCGCAGTAAATCGGATCCTTCGGCGTTATTCTGATAAAAACCGTTGAGGCTGGTTTGATGACGAAATATGCCAGACTGACGCACCAAATCGAGGATCATCGTCAAACTATTACGCAGCGGATTCAGTGATGCCAGCCAGCCATTCACCTGAACATCTCGCACCGCTTGCTCCTGATGCAGCCAGATGTGCAGGCTGGGTAGATCGAAACTGCAGCAGCCGCCGGGAATGCTCAAACGCTGACGTACCAGAGCAACCAGGCGATCTTCACGTAACTGTTGGCCCATGCGCGGTGCCGCCATGAGTTCGCTTGAGCATTGCTTCAGCTGCTGACGCAGATCATTCACGCGCAGTTCATCAATGCCTGGCACATCCAGCCAGGCGCGTAATTTTTGTTGCTGGCGCTCCAGTTCTTTTAACAATTCAGTGCGCATATCTCCGCGCTCAAAAATATCCAGTAAATCGCTAAGAATACGGAAAACGCCGAGTGCTGATACCGAACCGTTAACCGGCACCGTTTCATGCAGCTGATCAATCAGATATTCGACGCGCAGCCAGGTGCGCATCTTCTCATTCAATGGGTGTTCAAACAGAACAATTGTGCTCATGATGTTAATCCTTTCCGGTTGCTGCCAGGCGTAGATAGCGCTGGTGAAGCTCAGCAACGCGCGGTAGCACCTGTTCAGGCGTACCACTGTTATCAATGATGTCATCCGCACAGGCCCGACGCTGTTCGCGACTAGCCTGTGCGGCAAGAATATTTTTCGCCTGACTTAGCGAAATACCATCTCGCTGTTGGGTGCGTTGCAACTGCGTGGCGGTATCCACATCCACAACCAACACGCGATCGGCCTGATGCTGTAAGCCGTTTTCGACCAACAGCGGCACCACCCAAAGCACATAAGGTGAGGTGGCCAATAATTTTAATTGTTGCGTGCGGGCGTTGATGAGTGGATGAAGCAACTGATTGAGCCAATTTTTCTCTTGTGGCTGTTGGAAAATAATTTCACGAAGCCGCGCACGATAGAGCGTGCCTTCTGCCGTCAAAATGGTATCTCCATGACGCTGAGCAATCGCCTTTAGGGCAGGCGTTCCGGGCTCAACAACTTCTCTGGCAATGACGTCAGCGTCAATAATATCAACGCCTAGCGCTGCGAAAGCGTTGGCAATAGTGGTTTTACCACTGCCAATGCCGCCGGTGAGCGCAACGGTATAAGGCATAGCGTTCTCGCAAAATTTATATCGTGAGCGGCGATTAACCACAGCAAGATGAGAGCATGATCACAATCAATTTTCTCAGCTAAATTTAAGGGATTGTAGCCTAAATAAAGTGAAATTCGCAGTCTTGTCGCGGAACGAATGGCGCGTATGATAACGACACTGGAGCCGTGAGCGCTACCCGAACCGCGGTTCGTCGTCACTAACCAGGATAATCAGCTATGCGCATTGAAGAAGATCTAAAACTGGGCTTTAAAGATGTTTTGATCCGCCCAAAACGTTCCACTTTGAAAAGCCGTTCCGAGGTTGAGCTGGAACGCACCTTCACCTTTAAACACTCAGGCTTGAACTGGAGTGGCATACCGATTATTGCCGCCAACATGGATACCGTCGGTACTTTCACGATGGCTGAAGCCCTGGCGAGTTTTAACGTACTGACCGCAGTGCATAAACATTACAGCGTGCAAGAGTGGCAGGCGTTTGTGCAGCGCGCGCCAGCGGCGGTGCTGAGTCATGTGATGGTCTCATCCGGTACCTCAGAATCAGATTTCACGAAGTTATCCGCCATTCTGGCGTTATCACCGCAGCTCAACTTTATCTGTATCGACGTTGCTAACGGCTACTCTGAGCACTTCGTTCAGTTCCTGCTGCGCGTGCGTGAAAGCTTCCCTGGTAAAACCATCTGCGCAGGCAACGTGGTTACCGGTGAAATGGTGGAAGAACTGATTTTGTCTGGCGCAGACATCGTCAAAGTGGGTATTGGCCCCGGCTCAGTGTGCACCACACGCGTGAAGACCGGCGTTGGTTATCCTCAGCTTTCTGCCGTTATCGAGTGCGCAGATGCGGCACACGGTTTAGGCGGACAGATCGTCAGCGACGGCGGCTGCTCGGTTCCAGGTGACATTGCCAAAGCTTTCGGGGGCGGTGCAGATTTCACCATGCTCGGCGGCATGCTTGCGGCACATGACGAGTGTGAAGGAACCATCGTCGAAGAACAGGGTGAGAAATTTATGCTGTTCTACGGCATGAGCTCCGAATCGGCGATGAAACGCCACGTTGGCGGTGTTGCGCAATACCGTGCGGCGGAAGGCAAAACCGTGCGGTTGCCAGTGCGCGGCCCGGTTGAGGAGACGGTTAAAGATATCCTTGGCGGTTTACGCTCAGCCTGTACCTACGTCGGTGCAGAACGATTGAAAGAGTTGACGAAACGCACCACCTTTATCCGCGTCGCTGAACAAGAGAACCGTGTGTTCACTCGCTGATCTCAGACAACGGGCGCGCATCGAGCGTGCCCGTCATCGAATGGCATCACCAAGACCAAATACCGGCAGATACATTGCAATCACTAAAGTGCCAACTATCCCGCCGATTACCACCATCATCATCGGTTCCAGCGATGCCGCCAGAGCATCAGCGCGCGCTAATGTTTGCGCCTCATGCCACTCCGCCAGCCGTGCCAGCATCACATCTAATGCACCCGCTTCTTCACCCACTCGGATGAGTTGGGCACAAAGAGGTGTAAACAGCAGATGCTGTTGCAGCGCCTGATGCAGCGGCGCACCCGCAGCAATGTGTTGCTGCAACTGAACGATGGCATCGCGCCACAATCGCGATACCAAGGTCACTTCAACCGCCTGCAGGCTTTGCAATAAGGTCAAACCGGATTGTTGTGTAAGTTGCAGGATGGCGTATATCTGGCTGAGCTGCCCGCCGCGCCACAGCGGAGATAACAGTGGCATACGCAGTAACCATTGATGTACGCGCTTTTGCCACGGTACCGAACGTCGATAAGTCTGATGCACAATCATCACTGATACGGCACCTACTAGCGACAGCGGCAGCGCGGCCTTCTGCAGCAGTTCTGACAGCGACATCACCGCAGCAGTAAAAGCGGGCAGCGGCGCATCAAAACTGGCATAGACAGAGACAAATTCTGGCAAAACAAACAGCAGCATGCCAGCACTGACCGCGAGCGCTACCAGCAAGATAAACAGGGGATAGCGCAGCGCCTTCACCACTTTTTGCCGTAAGTATTGCTGCTTGCTTTGCTGCTGCGCCAGCTGGCGACAGCACTCGTCGAGTTGGCCGGTTAATTCACCCACTTGCATCAAAGCGGGAAACAGCGGGGGAAAGATCTGCGGCCACTCCTGCAAGGCTTGCGAGAAGGGCTCACCGGCGATGACGCGGCGCTGCAATCCTTTCAGTAATACCCGCCAACCGGCATGAGGATGGCCTTCTGCCAGCAGAATCAGACTTTCCGCCAGCGGTAAGCCGGCCTTTAGCAGCGTCGCCAGTTGCCGCACCAAATCGATTTTTTGCTGCCACTTCCAGTCGCGCGAACGCCAGCATTTTCCACGCTGCCAGTTCACCGGCAGCATGCCGCGATCGGAGAGTTGATTGAGCAACGCATCCTGGCTGGCATTAAGTGATTCGCCCTCCTGCAGCACACCCATGGTATCAAGAGCCTGCCAGCGGAAATGATAGAGATTAGCCATCGCCCAGTCCCACCACGCGCTGCATCTCTTCGAAAGAAGTATCGCCACGACTTACTGCTTCCAGCCCCGCAGCTAGCAATGTTTTCATTCCCTGTTCATTTGCCAGCGTTAGCAGATGTTCCAGCGGCATATCTGCCGAGATAGCATTCTGCAATTTGCTGGTTAGCGGCAAGACTTCAAACAGCGCCAGCCGCCCGTAATAGCCGGAGAAGCAGTGATCACAGCCCGGCGCTCGCCAGGTTTGCAGTGTGCCCGGCCAGAGTTCGGCCGGCAGATGGGCGATGGCTTGTCCCGGCTGACGGCAATGCACGCACAAGCGTCTGACCAGACGCTGCGCCACCACCAACTGCAAAGCGGGGCCCAGCAGATAACCGGGAATATCCATCTGGCGCAGGCGCGTCAGGGTTTCAGCAGTCGAGTTAGTATGCAGTGTGGAAAGCACCAGATGGCCGGTCTGCGCTGCTTTGACGGCGATGCTGGCCGTTTCGGCATCACGGATTTCCCCCACCATAATCACATCGGGATCCTGGCGCAGTAGTGCGCGCAGCACACGATTGAAATCGAGCCCGCTACGCGGCTGGATCTGCGTTTGATTAATACCATCCAGCGGGATCTCAACCGGATCTTCCACGCTACAAACGTTCTTCTCTGGCACATTAAGCGCGCTTAACCCGCTATAGAGCGTGAAGGTTTTACCGCTGCCGGTCGGTCCGGTGACCAGAATCAAACCCTGCGGTTTCGCCAGCGCATTTTTCAGTAAACGCAGCTGTGCTGCGGGCATGCCGAGTTTATCGAGGGTGATGGCGCTGTTTTCACTTTGTAGCAGCCGCACCACGGCTTTTTCACCCTGGCTTACCGGTAGCGTTGAGAGACGAAACGCCGCCAGTTTGTCCTCTATTTCCAGCGTAAACTGTCCGTCCTGCGGCAGACGCCGTTCGGCGATATCCAATCCTCCGAGAATTTTCAGGCGCGCCAGAATCGCAGCGGGTTGTGCTTCAGAAGGCTGCGGTAGTTTGTGCAACACGCCATCGATGCGCAGACGCACCCGCAGTCCATGGCGCTGCGGTTCAAAATGCACATCTGAGGCGCGCCGCTGAATGGCCTGGCGCAAAATCTGATCGACCGCGTTAATCGCTGACTCAGCGCTGGCCTGTTCACGTGGTGCTGCAGCGGCATCCGGCTCGTGCAGCAACTGCTCAAGCCGTGCCGCAGGCCAGCACTCGACCTCCACCTTGCACTGGCTGGCGAACTGTAGCGCTTCCAGCAGCAGCGGATCGGGTGTGTCGGCTACCGCTACGCGCAGTAGCGTGGCGTCATGGTGCAGAATCACCGCCTGATAACGGGCGCACAACGTGTGCAGCGCACTATTAGGGTTGTCCATCAGTTGGCATCCTTGTCGGCAAAGCGAAACTGCTCGAGGCAGCTATCGCGCAGGCTGCTGTTATCGCTGGTACAAGTGCGTTGCCAGCTCAACGTGCCATCCGTTGCGCTCCAAATCGGCAGCATTTCAACCGTTAATCCGCTGAGACTTTCCTGGCCGGTCAGGTTGATGGTTCCGTTTACCACGCTCAGCGTTGCCACATAGCGCGAACCTTTGGCCACCGGAATGCCGCGTTCTCCTGCCTGACACTGCGCCGGTCCGCCGCGCTCAATGGCACAGAGTTCTACTGCTGTTTTGTACGGCACCATGGTTTGTAGCATGTCGGTGAGCGCTGCGCGTTGCAGGTAGTTTTGATAGGCCGGTAAACCGATGGCGCTGAGAATGGCGACGATGCCAATCACAATCATTAATTCGATAAGGGTAAAACCGCGTTGTCTGTCCATAGTGAGGCTCCTTGTTGTGGAGCCGCTACGGTAGAAAAGGACGAGGGAAAGCGGAAGTCATGGCGGCGCGAGGCTGGAAAGCATCGCGCAGAGAATCGTCAGATTTACAGCGGAGATAACAGCATTTTGGAAGCCAGCTCGCATATCTGCCGCACTAACACGCGGCAGAACGGGGCATTAAAGCTCGCGGAAACGCATCGACAGATCCAGCGCACGTACATGTTTGGTCAGCGCACCCACAGAGACATAATCAACGCCGGTCTGGGCAATTTGTTGCAGCGTGGTTTCGGTTACGTTGCCAGAGACTTCCAGCAGCGCGCGCTTGTTGGTTAGCGCAACCGCTTCATGCATCATCTCAAGGCTGAAGTTGTCGAGCATGATGATGTCCGCTCCGGCATCGATGGCATCCTGCAGTTCCGCCAGCGATTCGACTTCAACTTCTACCGGCACATCGGGCGAAAGCCACAGCGCTTTTTCTACGGCGTTACGCACCGAGCCGCTGGCGATAATGTGGTTTTCTTTGATCAGGAAAGCATCCGACAGGCCTAAACGGTGATTGTTACCGCCACCGCACAGCACCGCATATTTCAGCGCGGTACGCAGGCCAGGTAAGGTCTTGCGCGTATCAAGCAGCTGGGTTTCGCTGCCCGCCAGCAGGGCGACATAACGGCTGACCTCGGTGGCCACGCCAGAGAGCGTCTGCACGAAGTTGAGCGCGGTGCGTTCTGCGGTTAACAGCAGGCGCGCCGGGCCGGTAAGCTCGAACAGCAGCTGATCGGCAACCAGCGCTTGTCCATCTTCAACATGCCAGCTAACAGTGACTTTATTACCAAGCTGGATAAAGACTTCTTCCACCCAGCGTTTACCACAAAAAACACCGTCTTCACGGGTGATGACTTTTGCCACCGCCTGTTTTTCTGCCGGCAGCAGCAACGCGGTGATATCGCGATCTGCATCCACTTCACCGCCTAAATCCTCCTGAAGCGCACGGGCAACGGCTTCCGGGATATCCTGCTCTATACGTTTAATCAGTTCCTGACGGCGATGATCGGGATCGTAACGACGCGTTGCCATGGTTTTGCCACTCCACAAGACGAAATTTCGTGCGCTCACCTTAGCCTGATTTATCGACCATTGCCAGTTGCTGGCGGTGAAATGTTTAGTATCCTGAACTCGGCCGCGTCGGCGCATTAAGTCGCAAGTCTGCTGGGTGAAACATGTTATTCTCAGCCTGATTTTGCTTAGGATTTAACAGCATGAAACTGGAAGAGGGCTGGATTACCAGCGCGCGTAAAGTACCTTCACCACACTTCAATCAGCGTCCAAATGATGAAGTGCCCTCGCTGTTGGTGATTCACAACATCAGCTTACCGCCCGGTGAGTTTGGCGGGCCGTGGATTGATCGCTTATTTACCGGCACGTTGCCTGCCGATGCGCATCCCTATTTTGCGGACATCGCCCATTTACGCGTGGCGGCGCACTGTTTAATTCGTCGCGACGGCGAGCTGGTGCAATACGTCTCTTTCGATCAGCGCGCCTGGCACGCCGGCGTGTCGCAGTTTGAAGGACGTGAAAGCTGCAACGATTTTTCCATGGGCATTGAACTGGAAGGCACTGATACGCTGCCCTATACCGATGCCCAGTACGCGACTTTGCAACAGGTAACTCAACTCCTGCTGCAGCACTATCCGTTGACGCCTGCGCGCATCACCGGCCATAGCGATATCGCACCAGAGCGGAAAACCGATCCCGGTTCCTCTTTTGACTGGTTGCGCTATAAAGAATCCATCAGGCAGGAGAATCCCTGAGACAGCAGGAGCGGGTATGACGTTGTTTAGCTTGTTATTAGTTTTAGGTTGGGAACGCCTGTTTAAGTTGGGTGAGCATTGGCAACTGGACCATCGGCTGGAGCCGCTGTTTCGTGGCCGCCAGCGTTTTTCCCTGCTGCGCACGCTGATGATGACAGTGATAGCGATGCTGATCGTCTGGCTGGTGGTGTGGAGCCTGAAAGGCATCTTGTTTGGCGTGGCGCAACTGCTGTTCTGGATTTTGGTGGGATTGCTGTGTATCGGCGCGGGTTCGGTGCGACTGCACTATCACAGCTATCTCAAAGCGGCGAGCCATGACGATGAAGCGGCGCATCAGGCGATGGCGGCTGAACTGACGCTGATTCACGGCGTGCCGGTTGAGTGCAGCGAGCGCGAGTTCCTGCGTGAACTGCAGAACGCGCTGATTTGGATTAACTTCCGCTTCTATCTTGCGCCGCTCTTCTGGTTTGTGGTCGGTGGACCTTACGGCCCGGTACTGCTGGTGGGTTATGCGTTTCTGCGAGCCTGGCAGAGCTGGCTGGCTAAGCATCAGACGCCGCTGGCGCGCTCGCAGTCTGGCGTTGATCGTCTGCTGCACGTTTTGGACTGGATCCCCGTGCGTTTGGCCGGCGTGGCTTACGCGTTGCTCGGCCACGGCGAACGTGCGCTGCCAGCGTGGTTTGCCGCGCTGGGCGATCTGCATCGCCCGCAATATCAGGTGCTGACCAGCCTGGCGCAGTTCTCGCTGGCGCGCGATCCGCACATGGATAAAGTTGAAACGCCACGTGTTGCAGTGGCGTTGGCGAAACGTATTTCTCTGGTGCTGGTGGTGGTGGTCGCGCTGTTGACGATCTACGGCACGCTGGTGTGATCGGCTGGCGGCACGCCAAAATCCGGTGTGCCGTCTTCACGCCAGTCGAAATATTTCAAGCGCGTATGGCGATTCGGATCCCACAGCGGATCGCCCTCAATTTCGGTGTAATTACGCGCGTGATACACCAGCACCGCTCTTCCCGCTTCATCCACCGTAAAGCTGTTGTGTCCCGGCCCGTACTGCTGATTATCCCAGCTGGTGGCAAATACCGGTCGCGCGGATTTACGCCAGGCGTTGATGTTGAGCGGATCGGCCAACACATCAATACTTAATATCCCCAGACAGTAATTTTCATCGGTCGCGCTAGCGGAATAGGTGACAAACAGCTGGTCGCCATGCTGAATCACCGCCGGTCCTTCATTAACGCTAAATCCTGCGCACTCCCATTCATACTCCGGTCGGCTCAGCATCAGCGGGGCGCTTTTTAGCGTCCACGGATTGAGCAACTCGGCGAGATACAGGTTAGAGTTTCCGGGAATCGCCGGATCTTTTTGCGCCCACAGATACCAGTGTTTACCTTGATGGTGGAAGTAGGTGGCGTCCAGTGAGAAGGAGTCGATGGGCGTATGTACGCGGCGGCAGGGCTGCCAGTTACCGCTCAGCGGATCGGCATCATTACACACCAGCGCATACATGCGGTGCTGGAACAGGCCATCTTTTATCGCCCGCGTCGGTGCGGCGGCGAAATAGATCACCCATTGCCCGTTGATGTGATGCAGTTCTGGCGCCCAGATCAGCGCGCTAAACGGGCCGGTATCCGGTTTGTGCCACACCGTTACCGCTTCTGCCTCAATCAGGCCAGTCAGCGTTGAGGCATAGCGAATCTCCAGTCGGTCATATTCCGGCACCGAGGCGATAAAATAGTAGCCATCGGCATGGCGCAGAATAAAGGGATCGGCGCGTTGCGTAATAAAAGGATTGGGCCAGCTCATTTGATCTCTCCGGGTTGCGCAGTCGCAGAGGACGCGATAGGGGATTCGTGGTGTGAATGGGCACGGCGCAGCGCCAGGTCGGCCTGAATCGTACGCATTAAGTTGCGATCCACTTTCATTAAACGCACGACGCCGGCAGTGATCAGATATCCCACGCCCGGAATCACCGTGAATAGCAGCATGATGCCGTTAATCGCGTTGGGAGCCTGCTGTTTTGCGCCGGCATTGTAGCCATAAATCGACAGCAGGAAACCGACCATCGCCCCCGCCACCGCCAGCCCCACTTTGAGGAAGAACAGGTTGCCGGAGAAGCTCATACCAGTGATGCGTTTGCCGGTTTTCCATTCGCCGTAATCATCCACGTCGGCCATCAGCGACCAGTGCAGCGGCGAGGGAATCTGGTGCAGGATATTCAGCACGAAGTAGGCGATGACCACCGCGACGGTGGCGTGCGGATCAATCCAGTAGAAGCCGCAGGAGAACAGCGCCAGCGCGATGTTGGTCCAGAAGAACACCTTGAGCTTGCACCAGCGATCGGTGAGGATTTTTGCCAGTGTGCTGCCGAACATCATGCCGATGACGCCAAGGCTGATAAACAGCGTGGCAAAGTGCGTTGATTGCCCCATCACCCAAGTGACGTAGTACATGGTGGCGGCCATGCGGATAAAACCGGGGCAGACGTTGCAGAAGGTCAGCAGCAGAATGCGCACCCACTGATCGTTTTTCCACACGTCGCGCAAATCTTGTTTCAAATCATCGTTGCTTGGCGTGGCCGGGCGAATGCGTTCACGCACATTGGCAAAACAGAACAGGAACATCGCCAAACCGATCAGCGCCAGCACGCCCATGGCCATTTGATAACCGCGCGCTTTGTTGTCGCCGCCAAACCATTCGGCCATCGGCAACAGCGAAAGTGAGAGGATCAGCGTGGCAATGCCCACCATCACAAAGCGATAGGACTGACATGACACGCGCTCACCCGGATCGTTGGTGATCACACCGCCCAGCGAGCAGTAAGGAATGTTGATGGCGGTGTAAGTGAGTGACATCAGGAAGTAAGTGACAAATGCCCAAATAACCTTGTTGTCGTAGCTCCACTCCGGCGTGGTGAACATCAGCACGCTAAACAGCACGTAAGGCACGGAAACCCACAGCAGCCACGGACGGAAGCGGCCCCAGCGACTTTGCGTACGATCGGCAATGGCGCCCATGATCGGATCGGTTACCGCATCAAGTACGCGTACCGACAGTAATAGCGTACCGACCAGCGCCGGGGCTAAACCAAACACATCAGTGTAGAAATAATTGAGGAACAGCATGATGGCACCGCCAATCATGTTGCATCCGGCATCGCCCATGCCATATCCCAGTTTCTCTCTGAACGAGAGGGCTGCTCCTTTCATTGATCGTCTCCAGCGATATGATGAGCAGGAATTATCTGTGCAAAATCAGTAATCTGCTGGGGAGCAAATGGTCGGGTAGATGGACAAAACGCGCGGGCGGGGAAAAGTGTGAGCCAGATCAGAAGTGCTGCCCGGCAACAGCGTGCCGGGCAGGAACAACATTACGCTTTCTGTAGTTTGTTTTTGATGGTGTAACCGATAGCCAGAATCACCAGCCATACCGGAATCAACCATACCGATATCGCCATGCCTGGCGTCATCAGCATAATGACCAACACACCGGCGAGGAACACCAGGCAAATCCAGTTACCCAGCGGATAGAGCACCGCTTTGAAGCGCGTGGTGACACCTTGCTGGTCTTTCTTTTTACGGAATTTCAGATGCGCGAGGCTGATCATCGCCCAGTTGATCACCAGTGCGGAAACCACCAGCGCCATTAGCAGGCCAAAGGCTTCGCCTGGCATCAGATAGTTGATCAGTACACACAGCAGGGTCGCTACGGCTGAGACCAGAATGGTGGCGACCGGCACGCCGCGACTGTCCACTTTCAGCAATGCTTTCGGCGCGTTACCCTGTTGCGCCAGGCCGAACAGCATGCGGCTGTTGCAGTAAACGCAGCTGTTGTAGACCGACAGCGCCGCCGTCAGGATTACCACGTTCAGCGCGTTGGCCACAAAGGCATCGCCCAGCTCATGAAAAATCAGCACGAACGGGCTGGTATCCGCCGTCACGCGCGTCCACGGCAGCAGCGAGAGCAGCACCGCCAGTGAGCCAATATAGAAAATCAGAATACGCCACAGCACCTGATTGGTGGCTTTCGGGATGCTCTCTTGTGGATTGTCGGCTTCTGCGGCAGTGATGCCCACCAGCTCCAGACCACCAAACGAGAACATAATGATTGCCATCATCATCACCAATCCGGTCATGCCGTGAGGCAGGAAGCCGCCCTGATCCCACAGGTTGCTGACGCTCGCCTGCGGGCCGCCGTTGCCGCTAAACAGCAACCAGCCACCGAACAGAATCATGCCGATGACCGCGACCACTTTGATAATCGCGAACCAGAACTCCATCTCACCGAACACTTTGACGTTGGTCAGGTTAATGGCGTTGATCAATACAAAGAAGATGGCGGCGGTGGCCCAGGTAGGAAAATCCGGCCACCAAAATTGTACGTACTTGCCCACAGCGGTGAGTTCGGCCATGGCAACCAGCACATACAGCACCCAATAGTTCCAGCCCGAGGCGAAACCGGCGAAGTTGCCCCAATATTTGTAGGCGAAGTGACTGAAGCTGCCGGCAACCGGCTCTTCAACCACCATCTCGCCGAGTTGGCGCATGATCAGAAAGGCAATAAAACCGGCAATCGCATATCCCAGAATCACGGCCGGACCGGCCGATTGAATCACTGATGCGCTACCCAGAAACAGGCCAGTACCTACGGCTCCGCCCAGCGCAATCAGCTGAATATGGCGATTCTTTAAGCCGCGGTGCAGCGTGTCGCCATGCTGTTGTTCCATACAAACCTCGTGATGTTGTTATTGTGCACCTGCAGTGCGCGCACTGTAAGGCTGTTTACCTTAATGTATTCTTTTCTTTACGGTATCTGGCGTGCTGTGTGCATGCATGAGCTACCACGGCGTTCAGAATAGTGATAAGCGCGACAGTTTGCACCTGCTTTTGCTTTTTGTGCTGAGAGATGACTGAAAAAGCAGCAGCATCCTCTGCGCGCCCGTCGCAGTATTTCTGCCATGAAAAAAGGGTGAACACGAATAGGTTTCCCTTATGGTTGGGCCGTTTTCTGGGCGCTAACTCAGTGTAAGGTTAGGTAAAAGTGCAATTCATTAACATTTGCTGCGTGCGGGGGATTTCTCGCTTGATGCCGGTAGGTTAGGGCACCAGCGCTACGATCATCCCCTGAAGTGTGACCGCACCCATATAGACACAAGGTGAATACTTTGTTACTTTACCGGCACCATTTTTCAATTGGTATTACCAATTTACTCCGGACGTTTGGCTGATAAGAAGGGAAGATGGCCTACAGTAAAATTCGCCAACCCAAGCTCTCCGATGCGATCGAGCAACAGCTGGAATCCCTCATTATGGAAGGGACGCTCCAGCCGGGTGAAAAACTGCTCCCCGAGCGTGAACTGGCGAAACAGTTTGATGTCTCACGTCCATCCCTGCGCGAAGCGATTCAGAGCCTGGAAGCTAAAGGCCTGCTGCTACGTCGTCAGGGCGGCGGCACCTTCGTCCAAAAAAATCTCTGGCAAAGCCTGAGCGACCCGCTGGTCGGTCTGCTTGCCGAACATCCAGAATCTCAGTTTGACCTGCTGGAAACCCGCCATGCGCTGGAAGGCGTGGCAGCCTATTACGCGGCACTGCGTGGCACCGATGAAGATCTGCAGCGCATCCGCGACTGCCATGTTCATATTCAGCAGGCACAGGACAGCGGCGATCTCGACGCCGAAGCGGATGCAGTGATGAAGTATCAGATCGCTGTCACAGAAGCCGCCCATAATGTGGTGTTGCTGCATCTGCTGCGTTCCATGGGCCCTATGCTGGAACAAAACGTCCGTCAGAATTTTGAATTGCTCTACGCTCGTCGGGAAATGCTGGCGAAAGTGAGCGGTCACCGCGCCAGTATCTACGAGGCGATTGTAGCTCGTGAGCCAGAACAAGCACGCGAGGCATCTCATCGTCACCTGGCGTTCATTGAGGAAATCTTGCTGGATAGAAGTCGGGAGCAGAGTCGTCGTGAACGCTCCCTGCGTCGTTTACAGCAACGTAAGGAATAACGCACGGCAACGAACGTGCGGAAAACACGACGGGCCTGTCTTCTTGTGCTGTGAACCAGAAGCAAAGCACAAGAAGACAGGCTCCTGATAATTTCAACGTATTAGACACAGATAAGGAATACACCCCATGTCAGAACGTTTACAGAATGACGTGGATCCGATCGAAACTCGTGATTGGCTACAAGCGATCGAATCGGTCATCCGTGAAGAAGGTGTTGAGCGCGCGCAGTATCTGATTGATCAGGTAATGAGTGCAGCACGCAAAGGTGGCGTGAAAGTTGCCGCAGGTTCCTCTGCAATCAGCAACTACATTAACTCTATTGCTGTTGAAGATGAGCCGGACTATCCGGGCAACACCTCTCTTGAACGTCGTATCCGTTCCGCAATTCGTTGGAACGCCATCATGTCGGTGCTGCGTGCGTCGAAGAAAGATCTGGAGTTGGGTGGCCATATGTCCTCCTTCCAGTCTTCCGCGACCATTTATGAAGTGTGCTTTAACCACTTCTTCCGCGCGCGTAGCGACAAAGACGGCGGCGATCTGGTTTTCTTCCAGGGTCACATTTCTCCAGGTATCTACGCCCGCGCCTTCCTTGAAGGTCGTCTGAGCGAAGACCAAATGAACAACTTCCGTCAGGAAGTGCAGGGCAAAGGTCTCTCTTCTTACCCGCACCCGAAACTGATGCCGGACTTCTGGCAGTTCCCAACCGTATCAATGGGCCTGGGTCCGTTGAACGCGATCTATCAGGCGAAATTCCTGAAGTATCTGGAACACCGCGGTCTGAAAGACACCTCAGCACAAACCGTTTACGCCTTCCTCGGTGATGGCGAGATGGATGAGCCGGAATCCAAAGGTGCGATCACCATCGCCACCCGCGAGAAGCTGGACAACCTGGTGTTCATCATCAACTGTAACCTGCAGCGTCTGGACGGCCCGGTCACCGGTAACGGTAAGATCATCAACGAGTTGGAAGGTATCTTTGCCGGTGCTGGCTGGAACGTGATCAAAGTGATTTGGGGCGGTCGTTGGGATGAACTGCTGCGTCAGGACACCAGCGGCAAGCTGATTCAGCTTATGAACGAAACCGTTGATGGCGATTATCAGACCTTCAAATCCCGTAACGGCGCGTACGTACGTGAGCACTTCTTCGGTAAATATCCGGAAACCGCAGCTCTGGTGAAAGACTGGTCAGACGAAGAGATCTTCGCGCTGAACCGCGGCGGCCACGATCCGAAGAAAGTCTACGCTGCACTGAAAAAAGCGCAGGAAACCAAAGGTCAGCCAACGCTGATTCTGGCCCATACCATCAAAGGTTATGGCATGGGTGACACTGCTGAAGGTAAAAACATCGCCCACCAGGTTAAGAAGATGAACATGGATGGCGTTCGCTACATCCGCGATCGCTTCAATGTGCCGGTTGCCGATGACAAAATCGAAGAGCTGCCATACGTCACCTTCGAAAAAGGCTCTGAAGAGTACAACTATCTGCACGGTCAGCGTGAGAAGTTGGGCGGCTACCTGCCAACGCGTCAGGCTGAGTTCAGCGAGAAGCTGGAAATGCCAACGCTGGAAGAGTTCCGTCCACTGCTGGAAGAGCAGAATAAAGAGATCTCCACCACCATCGCCTTTGTGCGTGCATTGAACGTGATGCTGAAGAACAAGTCGATCAAAGATCGTCTGGTTCCAATCCTTGCCGACGAAGCCCGTACCTTCGGTATGGAAGGTCTGTTCCGTCAGATTGGTATCTATAGCCCGAACGGTCAGCAGTACACCCCGCAGGACCGCGAGCAGGTTGCGTACTATAAAGAAGACGAGAAAGGCCAGATTCTGCAGGAAGGGATCAACGAGCTGGGCGCAGGTTCATCCTGGCTGGCGGCGGCGACCTCTTACAGCACCAACAACCTGCCGATGATTCCGTTCTACATCTATTACTCGATGTTCGGCTTCCAGCGCATCGGCGATCTGATGTGGCTGGCCGGCGATATGCAGGCACGCGGCTTCCTGGTGGGCGGTACTTCAGGTCGTACTACGCTGAACGGCGAAGGCTTGCAGCACGAAGATGGTCACAGCCACATTCAGTCGCTGACTATCCCGAACTGTATCTCTTACGATCCGTCTTACGCGTACGAAATCGCGGTTATCATGCAAGATGGCCTGGTGCGTATGTACGGCGAAGCGCAGGAAAACATCTACTACTACATCACCACGCTGAACGAAAACTACCACATGCCTGCGATGCCGCAGGGTGCGGAAGAGGGTATCCGTAAGGGTATCTACAAGCTGGAAACCGTAGAAGGTAGCAAAGGCAAAGTGCAGCTGCTGGGTTCAGGTTCAATTCTGCGTCACGTGCGTGAAGCCGCGCAGATCCTGGCGAAAGATTACGGCATCGCTTCTGACGTCTACAGCGTAACCTCGTTCACCGAGCTGGCGCGTGATGGTCAGGATTGTGAGCGCTGGAACATGCTGCACCCAACCGATGAGCCACGCGTACCTTACATCGCGCAAGTGATGAACGAAGCACCGGCCGTCGCATCGACCGACTATATGAAGCTGTTCGCAGAACAAGTTCGCAGCTACGTGCCTTCCAGCGATTATCGCGTGTTGGGTACCGATGGCTTCGGTCGTTCTGACAGCCGTGAAAACCTGCGTCACCACTTCGAAGTGGATGCATCGTATGTGGTTGTGGCTGCGCTGGGTGAGCTGGCTAAACGCGGTGAAATCGATAAGAAAGTGGTGGCAGAAGCCATCACCAAATTCAATATCGACGCCGATAAAGTTAACCCGCGTCTGGCATAAGAGGTAAGAGAGTAATGGCTATCGAAATTAACGTACCGGACATCGGGGCAGACGAAGTTGAAGTCACCGAAATCCTGGTAAAGGTGGGCGACAAAGTTGAAGCTGAACAGTCGCTGATCACCGTGGAAGGCGATAAAGCCTCCATGGAAGTGCCTTCGCCGCAGGCGGGCGTGGTTAAAGAGATCAAAATCTCGACCGGCGACAAAGTAGAAACCGGCTCGCTGATTATGATTTTTGACGCAGAAGGTGCCGCAGAAGCGGCGCCAGCGCCAGCAGAAGAGAAGAAAGCGGAAGCCGCTCCTGCTCCAGCTGCTGCCGCTGCTGCGGTCAGCAAAGAAGTCAACGTACCGGACATCGGCGGCGACGAAGTTGAAGTCACTGAGATCCTGGTCAAAGTGGGCGACACCGTAACGGCTGAGCAGTCGTTGATCACCGTTGAAGGCGACAAAGCCTCAATGGAAGTCCCGGCACCGTTCGCGGGCGTGGTGAAAGAGATCAAAATCTCCACCGGCGACAAAGTGAACACCGGTTCACTGATCATGGTGTTCGAAGCAGAAGGCGCAGCGCCGGCGGCTGCTCCAGCAGCTAAACAGGAAGCGGCTCCAGCAGCAGCACCTCCGGCTTCTGGCGCTAAAGACGTCAACGTCCCAGACATTGGTGGCGACGAAGTTGAAGTTACCGAGATCCTGGTGAAAGTGGGCGACAAAGTCGCTGCTGAGCAATCCCTGATCGTGGTTGAAGGCGACAAAGCCTCAATGGAAGTGCCTGCACCGTTCGCCGGTACCGTGAAAGAGTTGAAAGTGTCGACTGGCGATAAAGTCAGCACCGGTAAACTGATCATGGTGTTCGAAGTGGAAGGCGCGGCACCGGCTGCGGCGCCTGCGGCTAAGCAGGAAGCGGCTCCAGCGGCAGAAGCCGCGAAACCGGCAGCGGCCCCAGCAGCAGCGAAAGCGGATGCGAAAGGCGAGTTCGCTGAGAACGATGCTTACGTACACGCGACGCCGGTGATTCGTCGTCTGGCGCGCGAGTTCGGTGTTAACCTGGCGAAAGTCAAAGGCACCGGCCGTAAAGGTCGCATCCTGAAAGAAGACGTGCAGACTTACGTCAAAGACGCGGTGAAACGCGCTGAAGCGGCTCCGGCTGCAGCAGCCAGCGGCGGAAGCCTGCCAGGTCTGTTGCCTTGGCCGAAAGTGGACTTCAGCAAGTTCGGCGAAATCGAAGAAGTTGAACTGGGCCGTATCCAGAAAATCTCCGGTGCCAACCTGAGCCGTAACTGGGTGGTGATCCCGCACGTTACACACTTCGACAAAACCGATATCACCGATCTGGAAGCGTTCCGCAAACAGCAGAATGCCGAAGCAGAGAAACGCAAACTGGATGTGAAATTCACGCCAGTGGTGTTCATCATGAAAGCCGTTGCCGCTGCTCTTGAGCAGATGCCACGCTTCAACAGTTCACTGTCTGAAGATGCACAGAAACTGACGCTGAAGAAATACATCAACATCGGTGTGGCGGTTGATACGCCAAACGGTCTGGTGGTTCCAGTGTTCAAAGATGTGAACAAGAAAGGCATCACTGAACTGTCCCGCGAGCTGATGGCGATTTCGAAGAAAGCGCGTGATGGCAAGCTGACCGCCGGCGACATGCAGGGCGGTTGCTTCACCATCTCCAGCCTTGGCGGCCTGGGCACCACGCACTTCGCGCCAATCGTCAACGCGCCGGAAGTGGCTATCCTCGGTGTTTCCAAGTCAGCGATGGAACCGGTGTGGAACGGTAAAGAGTTTGAGCCGCGTCTGATGATGCCGATCTCACTCTCCTTCGACCACCGCGTGATCGACGGTGCTGATGGTGCGCGCTTTATCACCATCATCAACAACACACTGTCCGACATTCGCCGTCTGGTGATGTGAAGTTAATCAAGGCCGGCGAAAGCCGGCCTTGTTGTAAGCATTCAATGTTGCCGCGGTTGGCAGTTTGTTAACAATTCTGTAAACTCTCGCGGTGAAATGTCCCGGCGGATATAGGGCATTAGAGCTTGGGAAAAGCTTTTTCCTGACTGCCGGTAATCAAACAAGAGGTCATGATGAGTACAGAGATTAAAACTCAAGTCGTGGTACTTGGGGCAGGTCCTGCAGGTTACTCTGCAGCCTTCCGTTGCGCTGATTTAGGTCTGGAAACCGTAATCGTTGAGCGTTACAGCACCCTCGGCGGTGTTTGTCTGAACGTAGGCTGTATCCCGTCAAAAGCGCTGCTGCACGTCGCCAAAGTGATCGACGAAGCAAAAGCCCTGGAAGAGCACGGTATCGTGTTTGGCCAGCCGCAAACTGACATCGACAAAATTCGTTCGTGGAAAGAGAAGGTGATCAACCAGCTCACTGGCGGCCTCGCGGGTATGGCGAAAGGTCGTAAAGTGAAAGTGGTGACTGGCCTCGGCAAATTCACCGGTGCTAACACGCTGGTGGTCGAAGGTGAAGGTGGCGCAACCACCATTAACTTCGATAACGCGATTATCGCGGCCGGTTCTCGTCCAATCGAACTGCCATTCATTCCGCACAACGATCCGCGCGTGTGGGACTCAACCGATGCGCTGGAACTGAAAGAAGTGCCAAAGCGTCTGCTGGTTATGGGCGGCGGCATCATCGGTCTGGAAATGGCCACCGTTTATAAAGCGCTGGGTTCAGAGATCGACGTGGTTGAGATGTTCGACCAGGTGATCCCGGCTGCCGATAAAGACGTAGTGAAAGTCTTTACCAAGCGTATCAGCAAGAAATTCAACCTGATGCTGGAAACCAAAGTGACCGCTGTTGAAGCGAAAGACGATGGTATCTACGTGTCGATGGAAGGTAAAAAAGCGCCAGCTGACGCACAGCGTTATGATGCGGTGCTGGTGGCGATTGGTCGCGTACCGAACGGTAAAGGCCTTGATGCGGGTAAAGCAGGCGTGGAAGTGGACGATCGCGGCTTTATCCGCGTCGACAAGCAGATGCGCACCAATGTACCGCACATCTACGCTATCGGTGACATCGTGGGTCAGCCGATGCTGGCGCACAAAGGTGTGCACGAAGGCCACGTAGCGGCGGAAGTGATCTCGGGTCTGAAGCACTACTTCGACCCGAAAGTGATCCCATCCATTGCTTACACCGAGCCAGAAGTTGCCTGGGTTGGTCTGACCGAGAAAGAAGCCAAAGAGAAAGGCATCAGCTACGAAGTGTCCACCTTCCCGTGGGCCGCTTCAGGCCGTGCTATCGCGTCTGATTGTGCAGACGGTATGACTAAACTGATTTTCGACAAAGAAACGCATCGTGTTATCGGTGGTGCGATTGTCGGCACCAACGGCGGCGAGCTGCTGGGTGAAATCGGTCTGGCGATTGAAATGGGCTGTGATGCCGAAGATATCGCTCTGACCATTCACGCGCACCCAACGCTGCATGAGTCTGTCGGCCTGGCTGCCGAAGTGTTCGAAGGTAGCATCACGGACCTGCCGAACCCTAAAGCGAAAAAGAAATAATTTTGCGCTTTGAATAAATTAACGGCTCCTTTAAGGAGCCGTTTTTTATTAGTGGTTCTATTTAAATAAAGAGATAAAAAAGGCGCGAGAGCTAACACATGCGCAATGCCGGAATAGCGGGAGCGAACTCCCGCTAGTGAAGTTTTACTGTTGTGCTTCGTAAGCCATAACAGCCGATAATTCAGCAGTGAATATCCGTAATCGTAATTCACAGAGTGAACTGCGATTAACCAGACACAATCCTAATAGAATGAGCCCGCTGATAATCAACTTGCTGAATATAGACTTCATAGTCACGTTCCTCTTGATTTAGCACGAGCAAGCGACTACCCTGACATTTCTCAGGTGTTAGGGTATGATGCTTGCCCGTGCGGTTAATGAAAGTTAACTGCACGGTTTTACGCTCCACAACCCACCTCAATCTTTTCAGCTTGAAGCAAGTTGCCTCAAGCGCCCGCAGGCAGTCTACGCCAAACTTCTTTTATTTCATCTTATATTTTAAATTATTTATAATTAATGGATTTTTATATTGTCTAATCATTTAAATAGATCGCGTAATGGATGTTTTTAATTATCTATTAATTTCTTTAAGCCAATCAATAAAATGCCTTAGCGGAGCAGAAAGATATTTACGGCTCGGATAGTAGAGCCAGAATCCTTCTTCTACCTGAGTGAAGTCCGCCAGTATTTCTACTAAGTCACCGCGAATTAAATCTTCCCGCACCGTACCTTGATGCAGAAAGGCAATGCCTACGCCCGCGCGGGCTGCCTGTAATATCCGCTCATTACTACCCTGCAGAATGCGCAGGCTCATAACCAGAAGTTAGTAAATCAACTTACCGAGATGGCTACAAGTTATGACGCGACGGCTGCCCAGCTAGCGTTAGCGTGGGTGCTGGCAAAAGGCGAGTTTATTGTGCCGATTCCCGGCGCCAGCAAAATCGCCCATCTGGAACAGAACTGTGCCGCCGCCGATTTAGCATTACGTCATGCGGATGTCGCCACGCTGGACGAGTTGTTTAGCGAGAAAAATATTCTGGGCGAACGCTATAACGACAGTGAATTCGTGCTGGTTGATCGTTAACACTCTTCTGCGTACATGAGAACAAGCAGGCTTTCATAGCCTGCTTTTTTATGTGATCCCGCTCAATTTGCAGATGAAGCTGCTAAAAAACGCACGAATGTTGCTTTTTTGTAAACAGATTAACAATCAGGCGAAATGCTGCTATGCTGCCCCACGCGGAACCGGGCACCTCACCCTACTGTTCGACAGCATCAAGGGGTGCACCGGAAAGCTATACAATGAGAGCGAGGAGAACGTCGTGCTAGAAGAATACCGTAAGCACGTTGCCGAGCGTGCTGCCCAGGGAATCGTACCTAAGCCGTTAGATGCTTCCCAAATGGCCGCGCTGGTTGAACTGCTGAAAAACCCGCCAGCGGGTGAAGAAGAATTCCTGACCGACCTGTTGGTCAACCGTGTCCCACCAGGTGTTGATGAAGCGGCGTACGTAAAAGCCGGTTTCCTGGCAGCTGTCACTAAGGGCGAAGCCCACTCTCCTCTGGTTACTCGCGAAAAAGCCGTTGAGCTGCTGGGCACCATGCAGGGCGGTTATAACATCCATGCGCTGATTGAAGCGTTAGAAGATGAAGCCTTAGCACCGATTGCTGCCGAAGCCCTGTCTCACACGCTGCTGATGTTCGATAACTTCTACGATGTCGAAGAGAAAGCCAAAGCGGGTAACCCACACGCGAAAAAAATTATCCAGTCCTGGGCCGATGCCGAATGGTTCCTGAAGCGTCCAAAACTGGCTGAAAAAATCACCACCACCGTGTTCAAAGTGACCGGCGAAACCAACACCGACGACCTCTCTCCGGCGCCGGATGCATGGTCACGTCCGGATATTCCACTGCACGCGCTGGCAATGCTGAAGAACGCCCGTGAAGGCATCGAACCCGACGATGCGGGTAACATTGGCCCGATCAAACAGATCGAAGCGCTGCAGACTAAAGGCTTCCCGCTAACCTACGTCGGTGACGTGGTCGGTACCGGTTCTTCGCGTAAATCCGCCACCAACTCGGTGCTGTGGTTTATGGGCGATGATATTCCGTACGTGCCGAACAAGAAGGGCGGCGGTCTGTGCCTCGGCGGTAAAATCGCTCCTATCTTCTTCAACACCATGGAAGATGCGGGCGCCTTGCCGATCGAGCTCGACGTTGATCGTCTGAACATGGGCGATGTCATCGACGTTTACCCGTACAAAGGCGAAGTGCGCAATCACGAAACCGATGAATTGCTGGCGACCTTCGAGCTGAAGACCGACGTGCTGCTGGACGAAGTCCGTGCTGGCGGTCGTATTCCGCTGATCATCGGTCGCGGCCTGACCACCAAAGCGCGCGAATCGCTGGGTCTGCCGCATAGCGATGTGTTCGTACAAGCCAAAGATGTGGCTGTTAGCACCCGCGGTTACTCGCTGGCGCAGAAAATGGTCGGCCGCGCGTGCGGCGTAGAGGGTGTCCGTCCGGGCTCATACTGCGAACCAAAAATGACCTCAGTGGGTTCTCAGGACACCACCGGTCCAATGACCCGTGATGAACTGAAAGACCTGGCGTGCCTCGGCTTCTCGGCTGACCTGGTGATGCAGTCATTCTGCCACACCGCCGCCTATCCGAAGCCGGTTGACGTGACCACGCACCATACGCTGCCAGACTTCATCATGAACCGTGGCGGCGTGTCGCTGCGTCCGGGCGATGGCGTTATCCATAGCTGGCTGAACCGTATGCTGCTGCCAGATACCGTTGGTACCGGCGGTGACTCACACACCCGTTTCCCAATCGGTATTTCCTTCCCGGCAGGCTCTGGTCTGGTGGCGTTTGCTGCTGCGACGGGCGTGATGCCGCTGGATATGCCGGAATCGGTGCTGGTGCGCTTCAAAGGCGAAATGCAGCCGGGTATCACCCTGCGCGATCTGGTACACGCCATCCCGCTGTATGCGATCAAAGCTGGCTTGCTGACCGTTGAGAAGAAAGGGAAGAAAAACATCTTCTCTGGCCGCGTGCTGGAAATCGAAGGTCTACCGAAACTGAAAGTTGAGCAGGCATTTGAGCTGACCGATGCCTCGGCTGAGCGCTCTGCTGCCGGCTGTACCATCAAGCTGGATAAAGAGCCGATCATCGAGTATCTCAACTCGAACATCGTGCTGCTGAAGTGGATGATCTCGGAAGGCTACGGCGATCGTCGTACGCTGGAGCGCCGCATTGAAGGCATGCAGAAATGGCTGGCCGATCCGCAACTGCTGGAAGGCGATGCGGATGCTGAATACGCGGCGGTGATCGATATCGATCTGGCCGAGATCAAAGAGCCAATTCTGTGCGCACCGAACGATCCAGACGACGCGCGTTGGTTGTCTGACGTGCAGGGTGAGAAGATTGACGAAGTGTTCATCGGTTCGTGCATGACCAACATCGGTCACTTCCGCGCGGCCGGTAAGCTGCTGGATGCCCATAAAGGCCAGCTGCCAACCCGTCTGTGGGTTGCGCCGCCAACCAAAATGGACGCCGCACAGCTGACCGAAGAGGGCTATTACAGCGTCTTTGGTAAGAGCGGTGCGCGTATCGAAATTCCGGGCTGTTCACTGTGCATGGGTAACCAGGCGCGTGTGGCAGACGGCGCGACGGTGGTTTCCACCTCAACCCGTAACTTCCCGAACCGTCTGGGTACCGGTGCGAACGTCTTCCTGGCGTCAGCGGAACTGGCGGCGGTCGCTTCGCTGCTTGGCAAGCTGCCAACGCCGGACGAGTATCAGCAGTTCATGCTGCAGGTTGATAAGACCGCGGCTGACACGTATCGCTACCTCAACTTTGATCAGCTGGGACAATACACTGACAAAGCCGACACAGTGATCTTCCAGACTGCCGTTTAATCGGTTATCGGGATGAACAAGGGGACGATGAAAATCGTCCCTTTTTTTATGCCCTTTTTTCCGCTGACATCTCCAGGCATAATGCGAGCGCGATCCCACTTTATTCAGCGTGCTGCGCACAAAATGCACTAACACTGTGCTGCACAGCGCGTCATCAGTATGAGGCAATCATGGAATATGAATTTCTGCGTGATTTGACCGGTCAGGTCAAAGTGCGTATGTCGATGGACCACGAAGCGGTGGGGCACTGGTTCAACGAAGAGGTCAAAGACAATCTGCCGTTGCTGGATGAAGTTGAGGCCGCCGCCCAACAGGTGAAAGGCACCATCAATCAGTGGCAGCGTGTCGGGCATGAATACACGCTGTGGCTGGATGATGAAGAGGTGATGATTCGTGCCAACCAGCTGGCGCTGGAAGATGACGGCATGGAAGAGGGCATGACTTATTACGACGAAGAGAGCCTCTCTTTCTGTGGCGTCGACGATTTTCTCGCAGTGATTGCCGCTTATCGGCTGTTTATTGCCGGTAAATAACTAAACAGTAAGGTCGCCATCGATGGCGACCCAGACGATTACCGCGCCGCGCCACTTGCCACGGAATGCGCATGCGTCACCTGTTCCTCATCGACGATAGGTTCAACTTTACCCATCAGGAACAGATAGTTAAGAATGCCAATAAGCACCAGCACCGCCGAGAACACCAGCGCCCAGGTAAAGTGGCCGGTTGCGCCAACAATCGCGCCGGTAATGATCGGCCCCACCGCGCCGCCCATGTTTGAAACGGTATTCTGCAGCCCCGCCACAATCGACACGCTGTTTTGCGGTGCCACATCGCCCGGCAAGGCCCACACTTGTGATGCCGCCACGGTGGTGCCGGATTTGGCGATACACAGCAGCAGCACGGTCATAAACACCGAATCGGTGAACGGGGCAAATCCGATACACAGCGCCATCAGCAGGCCGATGGTGAGAAACAGTTTGCGTGTAGCGGTCAGCGACAGCACTTTGTTATGCACCATGCGATCCGATGCCCAACCCGCCAGCACTTCAATCACCATGCCACAGATCAGCGGCAGCGCAGCCACCATCCCCATTTTGAGGAAATCCATGCCTTTATCTTTCACCAGATAGGTCGGCAACCAGGTAATAAAGAAATAGGAGGTGTAGTTGATGGTGAAAAAGCCAATGCACATTGCCCAGATATTGCGGTAGCGCAGCAGCTTGTACCACTTCATCGGCCGCACGCTTTTGTCGCCGTGCTTTTGCATCTGGCCATTACGGATGAAGCGCACTTCTTGCTGGCTTATCGACTTATGATCTTCCGGATTCTCGGCGTAGATAAAGTACCAGGCAATCACCCAGAACAAGCCCAGCGCACCTATAGCGAGGAAGGTCAGACGCCAGTCGAACAGGGCGATCATAAAGACGATCAGCGGCATGGCCACCGCACCACCAAATTTGGAGGCACTGTCGAACAGGCCAGAAACCGTGGCGCGTTCGCGATCCGGGAACCAGCGCGCGGTAATGCCCGCGTTGCTGGGATAGGCGGCGGCCTCACCGACACCGAGTGCTAAACGCAGCGCCAGCAGCGATTTAAAGCCGGTCGCCAGTCCCATCGCCATGGTGGCGATCGACCACCAGCCGACGGCGATACCAAGCCCTTTTTTCTGGCCGAAGCGATCGGCAAACCAGCCCGCCGGGATCTGCAACAGCGCATAAGACCAGAAGAACGCCGCCATGATGAAGCCCATCATTTCAGGATTGATATCGAGTTCTTTGATCAGATGCGGAGCCGCTGCCGAGAGAACGGTGCGGTCAATGTAGTTAATGGCGATGGCCAGCCACATCAGGCCAGCAATCCACCAACGGATACGACTCGAGCGCGCAGAGTTAGTCATAGTAATTATCCACTCGAAAAAGGTTACAGGATAAGGCGGCGTGTTATTCCAGCCCGTTCATCACGTTGATTGGGCGTTCGCCCTGTTGAATGCACTGCACAATTTGCGTCACGCAGCGTTCACCAATCGCGCTGATCGCACCGTCGGTGTAACCGGCGATATGCGAAGTGGGAATGAAGTTGCTGAGCGTGAACAGCGGATGCTCGGTCAGCGGTTCCTGCACAAACACGTCAGCCGCTGCTCCGGCGATCACGTTATCCAGCAGCGCCTGATAAAGATCCTGCTCATTCACTACGCCGCCGCGTGAGGCATTAATCAGGAAGGCATTTTTCTTCATGCGTTTGAGGCGCGCGGCATTAAACAGATTCTGCGTTTTGTCGGTAAGCGGCATGTGCAGAGTGATAAAATCGCTGGTTTCGGTCAGCTGATCCAGCGTGACGAAGTCGATGCCGTGTTCAGCAGCAAACGGCTCATCAGGATAAAAATCAAATGCGATCACCCGCATGTTGAAACCTCTGGCGCGCAGCGCGACCTGCTTACCAATATTGCCCAGCCCGATGATGCCCAGTGTTTTACCGTACACGTCGGTGGCAAAAATACGCGGCCAGCTGCCCGCTCGGGTTTCGATGGCGGCTTGGGTGATCTGACGCGCGCTGTTAAGGATCAAAGCAAAGGCGAAATCAGCGACAGCATGTTTATTGGCATCCGGCACGTTGGTGACGTAAATCCCGCGTGCACGCGTGGCATCCAGATTGATGTTGTCGACGCCAACGCCGTGCTTACAGACGATTTTCAGCTGCGGTGCTAACGCCAGCAGCTCTTCGTTGATGTCGGTAAAAGCCACGATCAGCGCCACGGTGTCCGCCAGATGCGGCTGGAGTGCGCTCAGCGGCGCATCGGCGGGCAGCGTGATCAGCTCAAAACCGTGCTGTTGCAGCGTGGTTATCGGCGTCGCGTCATATTTTGCAAACGACGGTGAGGTACAGATGACTTTCATAATTCTTCCCGATGTTGAAAAAAACAGATAACAGCCGATGCCAGGGTCGCCATTGATGGCGATCTGGCTGGCTGCTCACCTGAAAATTACTGCAAATACTGATTCACAATCTGGCGGATTTTCTGCTCTTCTTCGGCAGAGAAACTCACCGCGTAGCGGCTGTCACCAACCTCAAAACCAAGCAGCGTCACCGCTTTTTTCACTGCGGCGGGAGAGAAGCCGACGCTATACAGATCGGTGCGCAGACCAGTCACATTCTCTTGCGCCAGGCGCGAACCTTCGATATCGCCGGCATGGAAGCGCGCCCAAATCGCGTTGATCTCTTTAGGCGCCACGTTAGCAAGGCCAGAAATACAGGCCGAACAGCCGTCGACAAAGCCCTGATGGATCAGCGAATCCGGGCCGTTCAGCACATCAAAACTGTTGATGCCTGCAGCCGCTTGCAGAAAGCCGCTCAGGCTCTCATAGCTGCCGGCGCTGTCTTTGATACCGATGATGTTTGGGTGTGCGGCCAGCGTGCGTACGGTTTCCGGTTGCAGCGTGTTGCCGGTGCGCGCCGGAATGTTGTAAAGGAACAGCGGCACGTCGATGGCGTCAGCCACCGCGCGATAGTGGGCAATCAGCTCTTCCTGCTTTAGCGGCACGAAATAGGGTGTGATGACCGAAACCGCATCCACGCCCAGCTTCGCCACTTGTTTCCCAAGGCGAATGGTTTCACGCGTGGAGATCTCGCCAATGTGCGCCACCACCGGTGCGCTGCCGTTCACTTCATCAACGCAGGTCTGCGTTACCGCCAGCTTCTCCTGTTCGTTCAGCACGAAGAATTCGCCGTTGGTGCCGCCGCAAAAGATACCGTTGCCGGCGCTTAACTGGCGTTGTACCTGCTCGCGCTGGGCGGCTGGGTTGAATGCGCCGTCGCGATCGAAGGTGGTGACGATGGCGGTTAATACGCCCTGAATTTTCTTACTCATGGTGTCCTCAATAATCCTTAGTAATTCAAAGCCGGAAACAGCGTCAGATAGACGTTTCGTACGTCATCGGCGCCCACTTTCATCGGTACATTCTTCATCAGGCGCTGCACGTCGAGCGCGGCTTCCACCAGATACGGCAGATGATCCGGGCCGATACCCAGCTCTTCCAGGCTGGCGGGCAGCTTCAGGCGCTTCACCAGTGCGGCAAAATACGCCACCAGCGCGTGGGATTTGGCTTCGTCGTCCAGCGTGATATCGGCATCCGGCAGCAGATCGTAAACCTGAGCGAATTTGCTCACCGCCGCCGGTCGTACAAAGCGCATGCAGGGCGCAAGGAGAATGGCGTTGGCGACACCGTGCGGCAGGTGATATTTGCCGCCCAGCGGATAAGACATGGCGTGCACCAGATGCGTACCGGCATGCGCAATGGACGCGCCACCATAATAAGATGCCCACAGCATATTCAGGCGCGCTTCGAGATTGTCGGGTTCGGCGATAGTGGTTTCGAGGCTGGCAAACAGCTTTTTCATGCCGATCAGCGCATAGTTATCGCTCACCGGGTTCGCCACGGTCGCGGTAAAGCACTCAATCAAATGGCACAGCGCATCGATACCGGTGGAAGAGGCGATGTGCGGTGGCATGCTGGTGGTGAGTTCTGGCACCAGCGCGACATAATCTGGCAGCATCACTGGCGTGATAATGCCGACTTTGGTCTCTTTCTCGGGGATCGCCAGAATCGCGTTGGGCGTGGCTTCCGAGCCAGTACCTGCGGTGGTCGGAATCAGTAGCGAAGTGGTGCGCGTGTGCGGCTTCTCACCAGCCAGTAACGCCTCCAGCGTCGGCGCATCTTCGACACATAGAATCGACAGCAGCTTAGCGACATCCAGTACGCTACCACCGCCGATGCCAATCACCAGATCCACATCGGTGCTCGGCAGCGCGGCGACAATGGCTGCTACATCGTGCTGGCTAGGCTCTGGCGGCACCGTGTTGACGATGCTCAGGCTGGCAATCTGCTGCGTGAGCTGGGCGATCAGCTTTTGTACCGCCGGAATGCCTTCAATATTTTTATCGGTCACCAGCAGCGCTTTGTCTTTACCTTGCAGTAAATAGCTGAGGTCATTAAGCGCCTGAAAGCCACTGATCACGGTGCTGTTGATATTCATCTCTTACCCTTACGTTTTTTGCGCGGAATGATTGATTTTGCTCAATCGCCGCGAGTTCCATCACTGCCGTGTCTAATTTTATAGGACAAATTGATTTCGATTAATTTGATCTTGCTCACATATAATCAATCATGATTGAATATAATCATTGCAGCCCGGCAGCGGCCGGAAGAGGAGAAAGCATGACTTCACAGCCATGGAAAACGCCAGTCTTAGTGATTGCCGATGACTTTACCGGCGCCAATGACGCGGGCAGCGGGCTGGCACAAGCCGGGGCGCGTGTGCATGTGCTGTTTGAGAGCAGCACGCCACACGACGCTGGTGCTGCCGATGTGCTGGTGATCAGCACCGATAGCCGTGCAACCAGCGCACAAGAAGCGGCCCAACGCACGCGAGCTGCCATTGAGCAACATCAGGCCATCGCTAACGACGGTTGGTTATTTAAGAAGATCGATTCCACGCTGCGCGGCAATCCCGGCGCGGAGATCGAAGCCGCGATGCAGGCCAGCGGTAAAACATTAGCCTTAGTGGTGCCGGCGGTGCCAAAGCTCGGACGCACCACGCGTGCGGGTGACGTGTGGATCCATCAGCAGCGTTTGATCGACAGCGAATTCGCCAGCGATCCCAAAACGCCGGTCACCAGCGGCCATGTGCTGACGTGTCTGCAGATGCAGAGCACATTGCCGGGTGAAACCCTCGATCTCGCCACGCTGCGCAGCGATCAACTGGCGCAGGTGCTGGCCAGCAAGCAAGGTTTGCTGGTGGTGGATATCGAGCAGGACGCCGACATTGCCTTGTTGGTGGCCGCGGCAGCCACGCTGGAGACGCGTCCGTTGTTGGCCGGAGCGTCCGGGCTCAGCGATGCGCTCGGCGCGTTGCTAGCAGCACGTCAGTCGCGTCCGGTGCTGGCGGTGGTCGGTTCGATGAGCGCCATTGCGCAGCAGCAGATTGCACGCCTCGCCAGCCAGCGTGACATCCGCATTATCGACATTGATATCCGTCAGCTGTTTGCCCAACCGGCCTGGCCGCAGGCTGAACGGTGGCAGCAAGAGATGCAGCAGGCGCTGCACGACGGCGCGCATTGCGTGGTACGCACTACCCAACATGCCGGGCAGCGTCATGAGATTGCGCAGTTGTGCCAACAGCATCAGGTTTCTCGTCAGCTATTGGGCGAACGCATCTGCCAGTTTCTCGCGCAGTTAACCCGCCGCGTGTGCCGCGAGGTGCAGCCTGCAGGGCTTTATCTCTCTGGCGGCGATGTGGCGATTGCCGTGGCACAGGCATCAGGTGCCCGCGGTTTTCAGATTCAGGGCCTTGTGGCGGGCTGCGTGCCGCACGGGATTTTGCTTAACAGTGAATTACACCTGCCGGTGATGACCAAAGCAGGTGGCTTTGGTGATGAAAACACCCTGGTAGAAGCCATTCGTTTTATTGAGGAGAAGTCGAGTGAGTAAAATTATTGCGATTACCATGGGCGATCCGGCGGGCATCGGCCCGGAGATCATCATTAAAGCGCTGGCAGAAGGTGAGTTAGCGGGCGCGCCTGCCGTCGTGGTCGGTTGCGCTAACACGCTGCGTCGGGTAATGGGATTACATGTCACGCCGCAGGCTGAACTGCGCGTGCTCGACCAGGTCAAGGATGCGCATTTCGCGCCCGGCATGATCAACGTAATTGATGAGCCGCTGGCGGATGCCGCCGCGCTGCAGCCTGGCGTGGTGCAGAAAGCAGCGGGTGATTTGGCCTGGCGTTGCGTTAAACGCGCCACCGAACTGGCGCTGGCTGGCGACGTGCAGGCGATCGCCACCGCACCGTTAAATAAAGAGGCGCTGCACTCGGCGGGTCATATCTATCCCGGCCACACCGAACTGCTGGCGCAACTGACCAACACCAAAAATTACGCCATGGTGCTCTACACCGATAAGCTGAAAGTGATTCACGTCACCACGCATATTGCGCTGCGTAAGTTCCTCGATACCTTAAACGGCGAGCGCATTCAAACGGTGATCGGCATGGCCGACAGCTTCCTGCGCCGCGTCGGTTTCGACCAGCCGCGCATCGCGGTGGCAGGCGTTAATCCGCATGCCGGTGAAAACGGTCTGTTTGGTGATG
This sequence comes from Pantoea sp. GCM10028869, assembly GCF_042666835.1. Classification (NCBI taxonomy): domain Bacteria; kingdom Pseudomonadati; phylum Pseudomonadota; class Gammaproteobacteria; order Enterobacterales; family Erwiniaceae; genus Pantoea; species Pantoea sp. GCM10028869. The sequence continues at coordinate 397,021 of NZ_JBHTGO010000005.1, forward strand.
AAGAGATCACCATCGTCGCGCCTGCCATTAACGCCATGAAAGCGCAGGGCATTGATGTCAGTGGCCCGTGTCCGCCCGATACCGTGTTCCTGCAGTGTCAGGAAGGACAGTACGATATGGTGGTAGCGATGTACCACGATCAAGGCCATATCCCGCTGAAATTACTAGGCTTTTACGATGGTGTTAACATCACTGCGGGCCTGCCGTTTATCCGCACCTCGGCGGACCACGGCACCGCGTTTGATATCGCCTGGACAGGTAAAGCGAACTCTGCGAGCATGGCGATCTCCATTAAACTCGCGATGCAGCTTGCATAGGGAAATATGAAGGGACAAAGCCGTCTCGACCAGATTATGGATTATCTGAAGAGCCATAATTTGGTCACTGTTGAACAACTGGTGAGCGCAATTTCCGCCTCGCCAGCGACGATCCGCCGCGATCTGATCAAGCTGGATAAAGAGGGCGTTATCAGCCGCAGCCACGGCGGCGTTACGCTGAATCGCTTTATCCCCAATCAGCCGACCACGCTGGAGAAGATGCAGCGTAATCTCGCCGAGAAGCAGGCCATCGCGCAGTTTGCCGCCAGCTACGTGCAGTCGGGTGATGCGGTGGTGCTGGATGCCGGCACCACCATGCTGGAGCTGGCGCGCCAGCTGACGCACCTCAAGCTGCGGGTCATCACCGCCGATCTGCATATCGCGCTGTTTCTGTCGGAGTTTAAGCAAATCGAAACCACCATTATTGGTGGACGCATCGACGATTCCAGCCAGTCGTGCATTGGCGAACATGGTCGCCGTTTGCTGCGCAGCATCAATCCTGATATTGCCTTTGTCAGCTGCAACTCGTGGAGCATCGAACGCGGGATTACCACGCCAACCGAAGAGAAAGCCGGATTGAAGATGGATCTGCTGGCCAACGCGCGCCGCCGCGTTCTGCTGGCTGACAGCAGTAAATACGGTTCATGGTCGCTGTATTGCGCCGCGCCGATTGATAGCCTGACTGATGTGGTGACGGATGCACGTCTGGATGAAGCGGTGTGCCGCGACCTGCGCGAGCGGGGTATTGGATTGGAGTTGACGGTTTAGATTTAGATTGAGATTGTGCTGGCTGTCCCCCATCCCGGCCTTCCCCCGCCAGCGGGGGAAGGAGACGCTGCCACATGCAACCTCGGAGCTGCATATTGCAGCATCTTCCTCCCCCACTTGTGGGGGAGGACCGAGGAGGGGGACAGCCAGCACCAACCGAGGAGGGGGACAGCGAGCACCAACCAAGGAGGGGGGCAGCAAGCACCAACCGAGGAGGACAGCCAGCACCAACCTGCGGGCAATGATTACTTAACGTAAGCCAGCAAACTCAACGAATCGCGCGCCAGCGACTTACACTTCTTGTCGTTGGTAATGGCGATACCGCTCAAATCCTTGTAGCTCTCTTCGCCCAGCGACTTCATGTTGTAATTGCTGTAGTTGCTTAAATCCCAACGGTTCTGTTGGGCGAAAAACACCAGTGCTTTACGAATCTGTGCGTCCGGCAAATCCTGATAGCCACAATCGTTCTTGAGATAAACGAACACGGCGGTGAGGTCGGCCAGATCTTCTGCTTCGGATTCGCTCAGGGCAAAACTGGTGGAGGAGAAGCCAAGGAGTCCCGCCAGCAGCAGGATCTTGATGCTTTTCGTCATAATCATTCTCAACAAGGGACAATTTATTGACGTTAGCACAGTTATTGCCGCTATTCCGCTAAATTTGCCCTTTCGGGCCATTCCCACCCTTTTTATCAGTGCAATCTGTTTCAGGGCTTGACCCTCCCGCAGGGTAAAGGTTTACGCTGTGCCCTTATTCACGACAAGGATAAGAATATGCAACGTCGTCATTTTCTAAAGTTGACTGCCGCACTCAGCGCCGCCGGTGCGCTGCCGCTGTGGAGCCGCTCACTAATGGCCGCCACGCGCCCATTATTACCGATTCCCTCCATTTTGCAGCCTGATGCCCGCGGGCAATACACCTTGACCGCCATGACCGGTAGCAGCCAATGGAATGGCAAAGCGGTGCCTACCTGGGGATACAACGGTGGATTGCTCGGACCCGCGCTGCGTCTGCAACGCGAAAAAGCCGTCACGGTGAATATCCATAATCAACTGCCGGAAGCCACCACCTTGCACTGGCACGGGCTGGAGATCCCCGGCGATGTTGATGGCGGCCCGCAAGGGATTATTGCGCCCGGCGCGACGCGTCAGGTCAGTTTCACCCCTGATCAACCCGCAGCGACCTGCTGGTTCCATCCGCATCACCACGGCAAAACCGGTTATCAGGTGGCGCAAGGTCTGGCGGGTTTGGTGCTGCTGGAAGATGAAGCGTCCGGCAAGCTGCGTTTGCCGATGCAGTGGGGCGAAGACGATGTGCCGCTGATTTTCCAGGATAAGCAGCTGAATAAAGCGGGAACGCAAATCGATTATCAGCTCGATATCATGCGCGCCGCCGTCGGCTGGTTTGGCGACATGATGCTCACCAACGGCGTGCAATATCCGCAGCATGCGGTGCCACGCGGCTGGCTGCGTCTGCGTTTGCTTAACGGCTGTAACGCGCGTTCGCTGCATATCGCCACCAGCGATCAACGTCCGCTGTATGTGATTGGCAGCGACGGTGGGTTGCTGGCCGAGCCGGTGAAAGTCGATAGCTTGCCGCTGCTGCCGGGCGAGCGTTTTGAAGTGCTGGTGGATACGTCAGATGGCAAAGCCTTCGACGTGGTAACGTTGCCGGTGACGCAAATGGGCATGACGCTGGCACCGTTTGACCAACCGCTGCCGCTGGTCAACATTCTGCCGCTACGCGTGATGGCCAGCGGTACGCTGCCGGACAAGCTGGTGGATCTGCCGCCCATTCCCGCCACCGAAGGCCTGCAAAGCCGCTGGCTGCAGCTGATGATGGATCCGCAGCTTGATCAGCAAGGTATGCAGGCGCTGATGGATCGTTACGGCGATAAAGCCATGGGCGGCATGAAAATGGATCATGGCAACATGGCGATGAGTGATAGCGCGAAGCCGATGGATCATGGCGATATGGCGATGGATCACGGCAGCCACGGCAAAACTGCCGCCTATGATTTCCATAATGGCAACAAGATCAATGGTCAGGCATTTAATATGACCAAGCCGATGTTCAACGTGGAGTTGGGCAAAGTGGAGAAGTGGACGATTTCCGGTGAAGGCGATCACATGCTGCATCCGTTCCACATTCACGGCACGCAGTTCCGCATCCTGTCAGAAAACGGCAAGCCGCCTGCGGCGCATCGCGCAGGCTGGAAGGACATCGTCAGCGTTAACGGCTGGCGCAGCGAAGTGCTGGTGCGCTTCAACTATGTCGCTAATGCCGACAATGCGTACATGGCGCATTGCCATCTGCTGGAGCATGAAGATACCGGCATGATGCTCGGTTTTAGCGTCAGTTAACCGACGCCTCCAGTGCCAGGCGGATATCTTCGATCAGGTCGTCAGGATGTTCGATACCAATCGACAAGCGCACGGTCGCATCGGTGATGCCAATACGCTGTCGCACATCCTGCGGCACGCCCGAATGGGTGGTGCTGGCGGGATGGCTGGCAAGCGATTCGGTGCCGCCGAGGCTCACCGCCAGCTTGAACAGTTCCAGCGTATTGAGGAAACGGAACGCCGCCGCTTGCCCGCCACGAATATCAAACGAGAAGGTTGAACCCGCGCCGCTGCACTGGCGCTGATACGTTTTGCCCGCCGGACTTTCTGCCGCCAGATACGGCAGCCAATGCAGTTTTTCCACCTGCGGATGATCGCGTAAAAACGCCGCCACGTTTTCGGCATTGCTGGTGGCTTTCTCCATACGCAGCGACAGCGTTTCCAGCGAGCGGCCAATCATCCAGCTGGAGTGCGGATCCAGCTGCGTGCCGATGGCGCTGCGCAGCGAACGCACTTTGCCGATCAACGCTTTGCTACCCAGCACCGCACCGGCAATCAAGTCCGAGTGGCCGCCGACATATTTGGTCAGTGAATAGAGCGACAAATCTGCGCCATGCTGCAACGGATGTTGAAACACCGGCCCGAGCAGCGTGTTATCGCAGGCAAGAATCGGCCGCGAACCTTGCTGCTGCGCAATCACATCCGCCACCTGCTGCATCAACTGAATGTCTACCAGGCTGTTGGTGGGATTGGCGGGCGTTTCAATCAGGATCAGCGCTACGCGTCCGCGCTGCCACGCCAGCTTCGCCGCTTCATGCACCTTATCTTCATCGGTGCCATCGCTGAAACCCACCGCTTTGATCTCCAAATCGTGCAGCGTTTTGCTCAGCAGCGTTTCGGTGCCGCCGTACAGCGGCTGGGAATGCAGAATCACTTCACCCGGACGCGCAAACGTCAGCAGCGTGGTGGCAATCGCCGACATCCCGGAAGAGAACAGCGCCGCGCTTTCCGCGCCTTCATACACCGCCAGCCGATCTTCTACGATTTCGCTGTTGGGATGATTGAAGCGTGAATAGACCAGCCCACCAGTTTTGCCTTCCGGCGGCTGCTTGCGCCCGGCGACGAAATCGAAAAAGTCCTGTCCCTCTTCGGCGCTGTTAAACACAAAAGTGGAGGTGAGAAACACCGGCGGTTTCACCGCGCCTTCCGATAACTGCGGATCGTAACCGTAATTCAGCATCTGCGTTTCCGGGTGCAGATCGCGCGTACCAATCTTGGTTTTTTTACTGGATGAAGCGGTCATAGGAACTCCAGAACTCGGCGGTAAAGGGGCGGACGTGTTCCTACAGTTAACGCCAGCGCGATAAATTTCGCCACGGAATCGTTTGCGTTCTGTGCGCGGCGTTAGACGCTGGCTCGTCTATGATAGACTTCGTGGCTTTCCAAAAACCGTAACTGGACGCATGCAATGAAACATACCGTCGACGTGATGATCTCCGAGCAAGAGATCGCAACCCGAATTGCCGAACTGGGCAAGCAGATCAACGAGCACTACCGCAACAGCGGCAGCGAAATGGTGCTGGTGGGCTTGCTGCGCGGCTCCTTTATGTTTATGGCCGATCTGTGCCGCGCCATCGACGTGCCGCATGAAGTCGACTTTATGACGGCGTCAAGCTACGGCAGCGGCATGTCGAGCAGCCGCGATGTGAAAATCCTCAAAGATCTCGATGAAGATATTCGCGGCAAGGATGTGCTGATCGTGGAAGACATCATCGATTCCGGCAATACGCTGAGCAAAGTGCGTGAAATCCTGCGCCTGCGCGAGCCAAAGTCACTGGCGATTTGTACCTTGCTGGATAAGCCAGAGCGTCGTGAAGTGGACGTCACCGTCGAATTTGTTGGCTTTACCATTCCCGATGAGTTCGTGGTCGGCTTTGGTATCGATTACGCCCAGCGCTATCGCCATCTGCCGTATATCGGCAAAGTTATCCCGACCGGTGAATAACCGCACAATCGTCCAAGGCTAAACTTCCCCGCCTGCGATACACTGCGCAGCCCGTAAGCCAACGGTTTATGGGCTGGCTCGACTCTCTGCTAAACTCCATTGATTTCTTAATGTTAATGACCGCGACATCGCTCGTGCGCATTACCATTTTCATAGGCCTTTGATGTCTCTACAACAAGGTATGGATTCGCAATGACATATGCACTGGAAATTTCCGGGCTGACCAAAACCTATCCCGGCGGCGTACAGGCGCTGAAAGGACTCGATCTCAACGTGGAAGCGGGCGACTTTTACGCCCTGCTGGGGCCAAACGGCGCCGGTAAATCCACCACCATCGGTATTATCAGCTCGTTAGTGAATAAAACCGGCGGCAGCGTGCGCGTGTTTGGCTATGACCTGCAAAAAGATGTGGTCAACGCCAAGCGCCAGCTTGGGCTGGTGCCGCAGGAGTTCAACTTCAACCCGTTTGAAACCGTAATGCAGATTGTGGTCAATCAGGCTGGTTATTACGGTGTTGAACGCGCTGAAGCTAACAAGCGCGCGGAAAAATACCTCAATCAGCTCGACCTGTGGGGCAAACGCAACGAACGTGCGCGCATGCTTTCGGGCGGTATGAAGCGCCGCCTGATGATCGCGCGTGCGCTGATGCATGAGCCGAAGCTGCTGATCCTCGATGAACCGACCGCCGGCGTAGATATCGAACTGCGCCGTTCGATGTGGAGTTTCCTGAAAGAGCTGAATATTAAAGGCACCACCATCATCCTCACCACGCACTATTTGGAAGAGGCGGAAATGCTGTGCCGCAATATCGGTATTATTCAGAGCGGCGAGCTGGTGGAGAACACCTCGATGAAAGGGTTGCTCTCCAAGCTGCAATCCGAAACCTTTATCCTCGATCTGGCGCCGCGTAGCCCGCTGCCGCAGCTGGAGGGCTTCCAGTATCGACTGGTCGATACCTCGACGCTGGAAGTGGAAGTGATGCGTGAGCAAGGTCTGAACAGCGTGTTCAGCCAGCTGAGCACGCAGGGCGTGCAGGTGCTAAGTATGCGTAACAAAGCTAACCGCCTTGAGGAGCTGTTCGTCAGCCTGACACAGGGAAAAACAGGAGTGAAAGCATGACGCACTTGTATTGGGTGGCGCTCAAGAGCATCTGGAGCAAAGAGATCAACCGCTTCGCCCGCATCTGGATTCAGACGCTGGTGCCGCCGGTGATCACCATGACGCTCTACTTCATCATCTTCGGCAATCTGATCGGTTCACGCATCGGCGATATGCACGGTTTCAGCTACATGCAGTTTATCGTGCCGGGCCTGATCATGATGGCGGTGATCACTAACGCTTATGCCAACGTGGCATCGTCGTTCTTTAGCGCCAAATTTCAGCGCAACATTGAAGAGCTGCTGGTGGCACCGGTGCCAACGCACATCATTATCGCCGGTTATGTCGGCGGCGGCGTGGCGCGCGGCGTGTGCGTGGGGATTTTGGTTACCGCGATTTCGTTGTTCTTCGTGCCGTTCCACGTGCATTCGTGGTCGATGGTGGCGCTGACGCTGTTGCTGACGGCGATTCTGTTCTCACTGGCGGGCCTGCTGAATGCGGTATTCGCGCGCACTTTTGACGATATCAGCCTGATTCCCACCTTCGTGCTGACGCCGTTAACCTATCTCGGCGGCGTATTCTACTCGCTGACGCTGCTGCCGCCGTTCTGGCAAGCGGTGTCGAAGCTGAATCCGGTGGTGTATATGATCAGCGGCTTCCGTTACGGTTTCCTCGGCATCAACGATGTGCCGCTGGTGTTCACGCTGTCGGTGCTGATCGCCTTTATCGTGGTGTTTTATGTGCTGGTGTATTCGCTGATTCAGCGTGGGCGCGGGTTACGGACCTAACCTGGCATAGCACCTCTGTCCCCTCCTTTGTAAAGGCCATTTTATGGCCTTTTTTTTCGTCCTGAGTTTGTCGCCTGTGGCATTAACACCTTCTTAACGGGTCAGGTTGAGATTGAGATATGTCTTAAACGCTGCCCTGTTTTGGCGCTTAAGACTGATGCTAACAGCCAATACCTTCTAAAGGTTGGACTTAAAATATTGAAGAAACTGGTCTTATTAAAATTTTATCCGCATCCGCTTTTCTCCTCGCTGCCTTATCCCGAAACGTCTTCCCTGATGTGACTTAATTTCCACAATAGATTGTTGTCATAAAAGGCTATCGGAACAGCATAAGACGTTTAGGCATTATGAAGCAGTTAACAGCAGTATTGAGCGCCATTCTTTTGGGCTTAATGGGGATTCATGCCGCGATGGCCAATATGAGCGTTTATCCCATGGTAATAAACCTGGATGAAAAGCGTAATGAAAACACGCCCATTCAAATCACCTCTAAAAGCGAAAATACCCAATATGTACGTGTGGTGGTTAAAGAGGTTATTCATCCTGCAACGCCAGAGGAACAAGAACGCGAAGTAAAAAGCTGGCAGGGTAAAAATATTGTGGTATCCCCGGTTAAGTTCGCTTTGCCTGCCGGAGCGAATAAACTCGTGCGGATTATAGCGCTGCAGCCGGTGAGTCATGAGCATGTTTACCGTATTTACTTTGAGCCGGTCGCCGCTTTAGACAGTGATGCACCGGCTGTGACCAATAAAATCAATGCTTCGATTGGCATGAGCTTAATTTGGGGTGTGCTGGTGCGCCAGCAACCATTAATCGCTCAGCCTGCCGTGGAATATGATCGACATAAACAGCAGTTGCATAATCGCGGTAATGTTCGCGTGATTCTGCAACGTTATAGTTATTGCAAAAAAGAGATGAAAGAGAATGCATGTCAATGGATCCAGGATCAACGCAGTGTCTATCCCGGTGAACGTTACACGCTGAAAATTCAGCCTAAGCATGGCGCTTTAAGGCTGGTATTTAAATTACAAGGAGAGGATCAAGAGAAAATAAGTGTCTTCCCTTGATTGTCCTGCGTAACGGCTAACATTAGCCAATTCAATAAAAGTGAATAAAGGAATAGGAAATGAAAGTGAAAGTACTCGCGGCAATGGCTTTAATGGGATGCATGGCCTTCAATGCCTATGCGGTTGATCAGGATATTACCGTCACGGCATCCATTGATCCCATGATGACATTAATGATGGAAGATGGCTCAAATCTACCCTCAGCGATTGAAATGAAGTATCTGGCCGATATGAATAAATTGGCGCCTAAAATTATTAATACCCGCGTGCATACCAATGATGTTGAAAAAGACCTCAACATCAAACTGTATAACGCAGCGCAATTGACGCACACCCTGACGCCAGCAAACACCATTCCGCTGACGGTGAAATTTGATGGGAAAGCGTTGACGACGACTAACACTACTTTTACCGCGACCAGCCTGTTTTCAACGGCAAAAGGTGCCGGTGCGTCGCGTTCCATTCCATTGGAAATCTCCAGCGGCAATGTTACGCCTGCAGCAGGTTTTTATACCGGTCTGGTAAGACTGGCAGTGGTGCAGGCACCTTAATGCTGTTGTGACAATCGTAATATTTCTGGCTTGAGATTTTAATTGTGAAAACGTTCTCCTGGTTAATTCTATTTTTGGTCGGTGCAGCGATTTATCCCTGCCTGGCGCAGAGCCAGGAGAACGTGCCATTAGGTTTTGAAGAGTTATTACTGGGTCAGCATGAATTACTGTCTGTGCGTTTAGCCAGCCATGACTTAGGGCTTTATGATGCGCTGGTAAAACCTGATGAAATCCAGTTTTCGCAACCAGAAAAATTGGTTCAGCGGATCAAAGAAATTTATGGTTTAAGTGAGGAACACGAAAAAAAGCTAACAACGGCTTTGCGTCAGCCACTCGCCCGTAATGGGCATAAAGCCTGTTTAAATGATGTTTCCTCAATACGTTGTGGGCAATTGGATACCGAAAGTGCTGCGCTAATTTATAATGAAAGCCGCAATGATGTTGATCTGTTTATTAACGTCACATGGCTGCCACTAGCCCCTGCGGGTACTGGCTATTACGCACCTGCGCTGAACGCGCACAATGCACTTATCCATCAGCAGCAAATCAATATCGCTACGTCTGACACAACTAAAAATATCAGCATTATAGGAAATGGTGCATTGGGATTGGGTGAAAAAAGTTATCTCTCCGGTAGCTGGCAAGCATTGTTCAATCAACAATCACATTACACGGAAAAAACATTTCGCCATGATGATCTGTATGTTCGTCATGATATTGGCACACGCCGCTATGTTCAGGCTGGCGAAATGGATAAGCGCAATCTCTATGGCGCGCTCGGCGGAAATTTTAATTTATCGTTATTACCGCTGCCTAAATTTTATGGAGTACGGCTGGGCACCACCCAAAGTTACGTTAATAACAGTGAAGAGAGCGAAACAACAACACCTATCACCTTATTATTATCGCGAACCACGCGGGTGGATGTTTATCGCGATGATGAACTGTTGGGTACGCAATACCTGCCCGCAGGCGTGGTGAAACTAAATAGTCAGGCATTTCCCCAGGGACGTTATCTTTTAACGTTGAAATTCTATGAAGAGGGCGCATTAAGCCGCGTACAACAATACCCGTTTAGCAAAACGACGCTGCAGCAGGGTCCGGCAGATTTTCAATGGTTCACACAGGTGGGGAAGGTGGCTGAGGCCGTTAATTCGGCGCCAGACGTTAAAAATCCTCCCCCTTTTGCTTTGCAGAGTGGCTTCAGAACGCGCCTTGCCGAACCGCTGACGATCACCAGCGCCGTTTCAGTGCTGGCAGGAGAAAGCTTTAATGAAACCCGTTTGGATTGGCAAAACGTCTCATCCCTCGGAATAGTCAATCTGGGAATCGGGGCAATGGCGAACAAACATGGGCTGGCTGGCAATATTCAGCAGCTTGCGATGACTAAAGGCGCAACGCTTTCCTTATATCGTTATCAGCAGCAAGGTAATACCTGCATATCGGCCACGCACGCAGGTCAATATCGTTGTTCACAGAGTCTGAATGCAACGCTTTCTGGTCAGCTTGCGGGCAGCGCGGTGTCGCTGGGATACAGCAAGAGCCGCGCCTCAGTAACGCCTGACGTTAGGCTTGATCCCGCGCCTTCATATCCGCGCTATGCAGATCAGCAGGCCAGTAAACAGACGCGCTGGCAGCTGGATATCAGCCGCAGTTTCACACTTAACACGCTATTAGTGTCGGCGCGTGCGGGCATCTTTCGTAGCATAAGTAGCGGTCAGGAACCCGATCGCGGTGGATACATCGGTATTTCCCTGTCCTATGTGCCGCGCGAGGAAGCCGCTTCGGATCGGCGTCACACTTCGCAGATTGGAGGCGAGTATCGCCGCCAACACAGCCAGGGGGCTGAAATGGGTTGGCAGGCTTCACATGCGGTTTCATGGTTTGCTCCGGAATATCGTGAATTAAGCGTGACCGCGACGGGCAGCCAGGGAGGCGAAATGTATTCTCAGCTCTCGGGGCGACGTGATGGGATGCATGGCAACGTCTATGGAACCTTATCCCATAACCAGGGTGGAACCAATTTAACCGGAAGCTATAACTCGGCCTTCGCCGCCACGTCTCAGGGATTTTGGTCGGGCAGCAGCGCAGGCAGCACGGATTCTCCGGCGGGTGTGGTGGTAAGTGTGGATGCTGACAGCGCGTTATCGGGTCCAGCGGCAGAAGTCATGGCCAATGGTCATACTTATGCGCTCAATTTTGGCGACAGTGCTTTTCTTCCGGCGGTGGGATATCAATCGGGCACGCACCGCATTCGTGAGAGCACATCGAGTGATAATCAGCAGGCCGCCACGCTCAGTACCGGTGGCAGTGAACAATCATTGTTTTTGCTGCCGGGTAAAATTGTGCAGCGCAAGGTAAAAGCGCGGCTGAATTTAACCTATGTCGGACGGGCGCTCAAAGAAAATGGTATGCCATTGCGCGACGCCAGGGTGATAAATACACCGGCGCAATTAGATAGCGACGGCGGCATGTTATTTGATAGCACACAGCGCATCACCACGCTTTATCTGCAGGAGTCGATGCAGATATACGCCTGCGCGCTACGTGTAAAGCAGCGTAAAAATGCTGTGCAGTTTATTGGTGAAGTGATGTGTCCGCTTATAGATGTGGCGGCGCTACCAGACGCGATGCGCAAGAATATAAGCCTCGCTGCGTTTAATAACCCTAATGGCTTCAAAAGCGAGTGACAAACAATGCCCTTTTTAACCCTTAGCTCACGCATATATAAGTGGGTAGGCATAATAATATGCGGCACGATGTTAATCACGCCAGTGGCCCATGCCGATCAGGAAGCGAGTGATATTAATAAAATTGTCACCGCCGCTGTATCCAAACAAAAACTACCGAGCAAAATTGATATTTTTGTACGCGAAATTGCTGGCTGGAAGGTGGATGATGCCCGGCGCTGGGGCTATGGCACCTATTTGTGCGACTCATCAACTGATCCGCAGCACGGGGCATGTGAAACCGGCGCGAAATATTCTGGCGGCGAAGCGGAATCTGAAATCGTATTAACTTTCACCGAGCGTAAAACGAAAAATAGCGTCAATCTGAAATTGATCGCTTACCGGCAGCCTTATGGGCGTGGCGAGGCTGCACGCTGCACCGGAGGCTATTTTACCCATGAACACTATGCCATTAACGATAAGTTCTCGCCCAACTGTGGCGGCTATCTGCGCCAGGGATCGGGCCTGAGCGTCTATATCAGTGCAGATCAGCTCGCGCTGTTGCCCAGCGGCGGCATATGGGAAGCCGATTTAAAAATAAATGTGATGCAGGGAGAGCCGTTTCAAAAAGCCGCGGAATGGCGCGTAAATATCCAATTGAATATCGATGACAATGCGGCGCAACTCTATTTTCCCGCGTTTCATACCGCTACGCCGCGTATGGCGCTTAACTTGCGTGATACGGGAAAAAATATGGCGGGCGCAGGCCACAGCTATCTGGATATGTGCATGTACGATGGTTATGGCGCCAACAGTCAATCTCTGCAATTAACGCTCTCTGATGGCGTAATGTTGCCCGATCGCAGCAGTACCGATTTCACGATTATTAAACAAGGCGCTTTGAACACGGATAAAAGCCAGCGTATCGATTTTCAGGCATTCGTGGAGTGGAATGGCATGACGCGTCAATTCACTAACCAGTCCGCGCTGATCATTCCCCGTAACGACTACGGTGACTACCGCTTAGTGATGTTGCCGGGAATCAATGTTCCGGTGGCCTGTACGCTGGGACGATTACGCTTATCGACGCCGGCCTTTGATCACGCGACTAAGGCGGCGGGTCAGTACTCAGGCACGCTGAGGCTGGAATTCAAAGTCGAAACCGGCATTCCGTAGCAGGCTGCGGGTTGTGGGAATCGAAAAAGGGCGCCGCTTTGGGCGCCCCTGAATTTAGGCCACCTGAACTGGTAACGCCTTAGCGAGGCGCTTCATTTCGTTATCGCCTTCGAAGTAGGCAACTTTCGGCTGCCAGCTGCGTGCGACTTCATCTTCGACCTGCACGTAAGAGCAGATGATCATGATGTCACCAGCGCAGGCGCAGCGTGCGGCGGCACCGTTGACTGAGATGATCTTCGAGCCACGTTCAGCGGCAATCGCGTAGGTGGAAAAACGCTGGCCGTTGGTGACGTTGTAAATGTCGATGGCTTCGTATTGCAGAATGCCGGAGGCGTCGAGGAAATCCTGGTCAATGGCGCAGGAACCTTCGTAATGCAAATCTGCCTGAGTGACTTTAACGCGATGCAGTTTGCCTTGAAGTACGGTGCGAATCATAACTGTCTAACCTTGTTAAGCTGCCAATAAACAACGGAAAACTACTCCGTCAGATCCACTTGCTGATTATCAATCAGACGCGCATTGCCGAGCCATGCGGCCATCAAAATCACCGCGCGCTGGCTGTCCACGTTCAGCGCTTGTAAGGTTTCGGCATCGCAAATCGCCAGTCCATCCGGACGGAAACCCTTCTCACGCAACGCCACTTCCGCTTGCTCGATAATCTCTTCAACATGGCGCTCGCCGTTGCTCAGACGTTCGGCCATGCTGTTCATCACCTGGCTAAGACCGGCTGCAATATTACGCTCGTCGGCGGTGAGATAGCCATTGCGCGAACTCAACGCCAGGCCATCTTTTGCGCGTACCGTTGGCACGCCCACAATCTCGATATCGAAGCCCATATCCGCCACCATCTTGCGGATAATCGCCAGCTGCTGGAAATCCTTCTCGCCGAAGCAGGCGATGTCTGGCTGCACCAGATTAAACAGTTTGCTGACGATGGTGGAGACGCCGCGGAAGTGTCCCGGACGGCTGGCGCCTTCCAGCAGCGATGATAAACCCGGCACTTCCACAAAGGTTTGGCTATCCAGGCCTTTGGGATAGACATCGGCGGGCGCGGGCGCAAACACCAGATCCACGCTATGACGATTCAGCTTCTCGCAGTCGTCCTGCAGCGTGCGCGGATAGCGCGCTAAATCGTCGGGACGATCAAACTGCATCGGATTGACGAAAATCGAGACCACTACAACGTCAGCGCGCTCGCGCGCTTCATCGACCAACGTCAGATGACCGTCGTGCAGGTTGCCCATGGTGGGCACCAGCGCAATACGTTTACCTGCCTGACGCCAGCGACGAATCTCACGACGCAGCATCGGCAGTGTTTCAATGATCAGCACTGCAAATCTCCTGATTTACTGGAAACTGTGTTCAGCGGCTGGATAGAGGCCCGCTTCAACGTCGGCGATATAGTGGCGAATCGCTGCACGAATGTCGCCGGTTTCTGCGAGGAAATTTTTGGCAAATTTGGGAATGTGACCGCCGGTAATGCCAAAGGCGTCGTGCATCACCAGAATCTGGCCGTCAGTGACGTTGCCCGCGCCGATGCCGATCACCGGCACCGACAGCGCTTTCGTAACGCGTTCCGCCAGCGCCACCGGCACGCACTCCAGCACCAGCAGCTGCATACCGGCGGCTTCCAGCGCCAGCGCATCGGCCAGCAGACGTTCAGCGGCGGCTTCATCGCGGCCCTGCACTTTGTAGCCACCGAAGATGTTCACCGACTGCGGCGTCAGGCCCAAATGGCCGCACACCGGCACGGCGCGCTCGGTTAGCATACGCACGGTTTCCGCCAGCCACTCGCCGCCTTCCAGCTTCACCATATTGGCGCCGGCGCGCATCAGCTGTGCGGCGTTAGTAAACGTCTGTTCTGGCGTGGGGTAACTCATAAACGGCAGATCGGCCATCAGCAGCGCCAGCGGTGCGCCACGGCGCACGGCGGCGGTGTGATAGGCGATATCGTCCACGGTGACCGGCAAGGTCGATTCGTGGCCCTGCACGGTCATGCCGAGCGAATCGCCAATCAGCATTATCTGAATGCCTTCATCGGCAAACAGGCGGGCAAAACTGAAGTCGTACGCCGTCAGCGTGGCAAATTTGCGCCCGCTGGTTTTAAGTTGGCGTAAATGGGAGAGGGTTGTTGGTTTCATCACACGCTCCAGAGTTTTCTGATGCGCGCAGTGTACTACGGCTTACTCAGACCACAAACGGATAGCGCTGCGATCCAGGGTGGCAAGAATCACAGATAAGGCTTGTCCATTCGGCAGCGACAATTGCGGGGCAATTTCCAGCAGCGGCACCAGCATAAAAGCGCGATTGTGCATGTCGTAGTGCGGCACGGTCAGGCGCGGCGTGTTAATGGTCTGGTTGCCAAACAGCATGATATCGAGATCCAGCGTGCGCGGTCCCCAGCGTTCAGCTTTGCGCACGCGACCGTGTTGCAGCTCAATGCGCTGGGTATGATCGAGCAGCGCCTCAGCGTCTAGCGCGGTTTTCAGCGCCACTACCGCATTAAGGTAATCAGGCTGATCCGGCGGGCCGTACGGCGGCGTGCGATACAGGGAAGATGTGGCGATGCGCGAGGTATGCGGAATGGCATCGAGCGCGGCCAACGCTGCATCAACCTGATGCAGCGGATCGGCCAGATTACTGCCTAAAGCGAGGTAAACGCGGGTCATTGCGGACTGTTTGTGCGAGGCCCGGTTGGACGGCGACGCGGACGGCGCGGTTTACGGCGCGGGGCCGGATCGTCGCCCAGCGTGGTCATCATGGTTTTCTGCTGCACCGGTGCCGCCGCCTGGAACTCGCCCCACCAATGCGTCAGCTTTTGCAGCTCAGGATTGTTTTCCACGTCGGCACGCAGCGCCATCAAATCGTAAGCGGCACGGAACTTAGGATGCTCCATCAGCTTCCACGCACGTTTGCCGTGACGACGCGACATGCGCAGCTGCAGCTGCCAGATATCACGAATCAGCGTGGTGATACGCTTGGGAATCGCCAGCGCGCGGCAGGCTTCATCCAGCGTTTCGTTCATCGACAGGGCGAAAGCATCGTAATAGGTCAGGCCGCTTTCCTGCGCAATGCGTTCGGCGGATTCCAGCTGCGGATACCAGAACATTGCGGCAAACAGGAAGGCCGGATTGACGCGCATATCATTTTGCAAGCGGGTATCCGTATTTTTCAGAACCTGCGCCAGCATACGTTCCATCAGGCTGTCGCTTTCGGCGGTGAAACCGCGCGTCAGCATCGGGAACAGCGGCTGGAACAGCTGATATTCACGCATCATCTGATAGGTGCGGTAGCCGTAACCAGCCTGCAGCAGCTTGAGCGACTCTTCAAACATGCGCGCCGGCGGGATGTCATTCAGCAGCGTCGCCAGACGCGGAATCGGCTCGGCCGTTTCTGCCGCGATACGCATCTGCAGCTTGGCGGCGAAGCGCACTACGCGCAGCATGCGCACCGGATCTTCGCGGTAGCGCGTTTCCGGATCGCCAATCATGCGAATGATGCCTTCGTGCAAATCGTGCAAGCCACCGACGTAATCACGTACGGTGAAATCGGCCACGCTGTAATAGAGGCTGTTGATGGTGAGATCGCGGCGTTGGGCATCGTCTTCAATGCTGCCGAAAATGTTGTCGCGCAGCAGCATGCCGTTCTGGCCGCGCTGCGAGCTGTTGCGATCTTCTTCGCTCTCTTCATGATGATGACCACGGAAGGTGGCGACTTCGATCACTTCCGGACCGAACATCACATGTGCCAGACGAAAACGACGACCCACCAAACGGCAGTTGCGGAACAGCTTGCGCATCTGTTCAGGCGTGGCGTTGGTGGTGATATCAAAGTCTTTCGGCTTGCTGCCGAGCAGCAAATCGCGCACGCCGCCGCCAACCAGGTAGGCTTCGAATCCGGCTTTGTTCAGACGATAGAGCACTTTGAGGGCGTTTTCGCTGATATCTTTGCGTGAGATGTTGTGGCTTTCTCGTGGAATGACAGTCATCTGACCAGGACTTTCAGCTTCCACCTCTTCAGGCGCCTCCTCATCACGCTTGAGGACTCTCCGGCAAAAATTAGCGACTCGGGTAAAAATGGGACACCTCGACAGTGAGAAAAAGGGTGTTAATAAAATCAGCGGCTAATCATAGCCTGTTGAGAACCATTTAGGAATGGTGATGTCGTTTCATCCTCTTTAAGACCGTTCTGCAACGGAATCAGGCGGATATTCCACTGCGCGACGGCCTGTTTCAACAGGCTTTCCAGCGATTCATCCTGCCAGCCAGCCGAAACCGGCTGACCAAGAAAGCGTAAAGCCTGCACCAGCAGCGGCCGCGCATCGCCAGCGGGCAGCGCGGGCGCATGATTCTGCTTGGAAAGCTTGTTGCCATCGCGATTGACCGCCAGCGGCAAATGCAGATAATCCGGCACTGGCCAGGCAAACTGCTGATACAGCGCAATCTGGCGCACCGTGGGCTCAATCAAATCCGCGCCGCGCACGATTTCCGTTACGCCCTGAAAATGGTCATCAACCACCACCGCGAGATTGTAGGCAAACAGCCCATCACGGCGATGGATAATAAAATCTTCCTGCGCCAGCTGCGCTTCAGCCTGTAAATGGCCACGCAGGCGATCGTCAAAGCCGCTAACCGGCGCATGCTGACGCAGGCGCAGCGCGGCGTTGTCCGGCGGCAGTTGCAAATCGCGGCAGTGACCATCGTAAAAACCGCCCAGTTGCTGAATGCGGCTGCGTGTACAGGTGCAGAAGTAACTTTGTCGATGCGTTTGCAGCCAGCTTAGCGCGGCGCGATAGGCATCGTGGCGCTGTGACTGCCATAAAACGTCGCCATCCCAGTAAAGACCATAATGTTCCAGCTGCTGTAAAATACGCGTTGCGGCACCGGGAACTTCACGCGGGGGATCGATATCTTCGATGCGCACCAGCCAGCGTCCCTGTTGCGCGCGCGCACTCAGGTAACTGCCTAACGCAGCAATCAGCGAACCAAAATGGAGGTCACCAGAAGGGGAGGGAGCGAAACGCCCAATGCAGTTTGAAGAATTCATAACGAAGTGTACCGCACGTCGGGAAAACAGGGATTTTCCCGGCTGTGCGGTAGCAATTTGCTTACGGCCATTAGCCAGCCATCTGCTTCTCGCGGATTTCTGCCAGCGTTTTGCAGTCAATGCAGAGATCGGCAGTCGGACGCGCTTCAAGGCGGCGAATACCAATTTCTACACCGCAGGAGTCGCAGTAACCGAAATCGTCGTCATCCACTTTCTTGAGCGTTTTCTCAATCTTTTTAATGAGTTTGCGCTCACGATCGCGGTTACGCAATTCCAGGCTGAACTCTTCTTCCTGCGCAGCACGGTCGACCGGATCCGGGAAGTTGGCAGCTTCGTCCTGCATATGTGACACAGTGCGATCTACTTCATCCCGAAGTTGGTTGCGCCAGGCTTCCAGAATCTTACGGAAATGGCCTAGCTGGGCGTCGTTCATATACTCTTCGCCCGGTTTCACCTGATACGGCTCCACTCCAGCGATGGCGAGGATACTCAGGGACGATGTTTTACGGTTTTGCCCTTCTTGCATGTTGTTTCTCCTGGATAACACGCACTTCCCTAGATACGTCAAGTTGCATGTGTGTTGACTGTGTGCCTGCAACCTAAACGATTTAGGGCTTATCGATTCCCATAAAGGGAAAAAACAGGCCGCTATAAATAGCAGAAGCAATCAAGGTTGGCAATTATTCCTGACCACTACTTGACAAGCCTCTGAACAATCGCGTATTCAGCGCCTCGCCCAGAACATTCCTATCACACCAAATTGCTTTAAATATTACAACGCTACGTTAATCGGTTGCGTAAGTAATATCTTTAACGGTGAAATTTGAGCTTGATACGCCAAAACTTCCACACCACCACGCTGCGCCTGTTCCAGTAGTTCTGCGTAGTGCACGTCGATATGGCGTGCCGGGGAAACGTCCTCAATCCCCGTATGCAGAACTGCGAACAACAAAACGGCTCGATGACCTTCTGCCACGATGGTGCTCAATTCGCGCAGATGTTTCTGTCCACGAGCCGTCACCGCATCCGGAAAATAGCCTTTACCTGCTTGTAAAAGGGTGACGGACTTGACTTCAATATAGCAGTTGGATCGGCCATCCGCTTGCAGCAGGAAGTCAATTCGGCTTTTTTCCGTGCCGTATTTCACTTCAGGCTGGCAGCGGCTGTAAGCGGATAATTCCGGAATCGTGTCGAGCGTCAGCGCCTCGCGCACCAGCTGATTGGCGCGCAGCGTATTCACGCAGATCCAGTGGTCTTGTTGGGTCTCGGTGAGTTCCCAACTGTGCGGATATTTCCGCGTGGCACTGCTGGATGTCGAATACCACACGGTGTCGCCCGGCGTGGCGCAGCCGGTCATCGCGCCGGTATTGGCGCAGTGAATGGTCAGCGTTTCACCTTCTGGCGTAACCACATCGGCTAAAAAGCGTTTGTAACGGGCAATCAAGCGGGCGGGTTTAAGCGGCGGATCGAATTCCATTTACTCTCCTGTGGATGATAGTAGCGGCCAGCGGGCCAGCGCCTGATAACGTGTGCGGCCGCGCGTCACGTTCGAAGCGAACAGCGCAAAATGGCGGATATCGGTGCGCCAGTGAAAACCGCGCGGCGGCAGCGCGATCTGTGACGCTGCTTGGCGCAACAGCGTGACGTGCGGATGAAACGGCTGCGGGCTCTGTGCGCAGCCATGACGTGCGGCTTGTGCGCGCAGCAGGCTGGCGAGCTGCAGTAATCCGCGCGGCGCCCGCTGACAACCGAGCCACACCACGCCGGGACGCGGCCAGTGACCGGCGTCATCCAAATCGAGGGCAAAACCGGGCTGTTCGATGCGTGAGGCCAGCAGCTGCAGCTTGCGTGACGTCTCATCGCTGACCTCGCCGAGAAACGCCAGCGTCAGGTGCAGGTTAGCCGCCGCCACCGGTTTCCCGGCTTCGGCAGCAAAATTATCCGCGCGCCACTGCACCAACTGTTGCTGGAGCGGAGCGGGCAGTTCAAGAGCAAAAAACAGACGTTGCGTTGCCAGGTTGGCCTCCGGTAATCCGCGCCTCAGAGTGCTACAATGCGCGCCATCTTAGCACAGGCATTTTGGGAGTTGAGTTTGAGTGAGTTACCGGTAAGCGAGGTGCTGCCTGCGTTGCTGGACGCGCTGGCGCAGTCGCCGCAGGTGTTGCTGGCGGCGCCGACCGGCGCAGGTAAATCGACCTGGCTGCCATTACAGCTGCTGCAACACACCCCATTGCCCGGCCGCATCATCATGCTGGAGCCGCGCCGACTGGCGGCACGCAACGTGGCGCAGCGTCTGGCAGAACAGCTTGGCGAGCAGCCGGGCGGCATCGTTGGCTATCGCATGCGCGGTGAAAACTGCTGCGGTGCCAACACGCGCCTCGAAGTGGTCACCGAAGGCATTTTGACGCGCATGTTGCAGCGCGATCCGATGCTGGAAGGCGTCTCGCTGGTGATCCTCGATGAATTCCATGAACGCAGCCTGCAGGCCGATCTCGCGCTGGCGCTGCTGCTCGATGTGCAGCAAGGATTGCGCGACGATCTGAAAATTCTGCTGATGTCGGCCACGCTCGATAATCAGCGTTTGCGTCAGCTGCTGCCGGATGCGCCCTTTGTGGTCTCTGAGGGCCGCAGTTTCCCTGTCACGCGCCGCTATGCTTCGCTCAACAGCCAGCAACGTTTTGAAGAAGCGGTAGCGCGCGAGGTGGCGCAACTGCTGCGCGAAGAGTCAGGATCGCTGCTGCTGTTCCTGCCCGGCGTGGCGGAGATCGAACGGGTTAAGCGCGAGCTGGAAGCGCGGGTCAGTGACGAGGTGGATCTTTCTCCTTTATATGGCGCGCTGTCGCTGGAGGCGCAACGCCGCGCCATCCTGCCGTCTCCGGCGGGCCGCCGAAAAGTGGTGCTGGCGACCAACATCGCCGAAACCAGCTTGACCATCGAAGGTATCCGCTTAGTGGTCGATAGCGCGCTGGAGCGCTCGGCGCAGTTTGACGTGCGCAGCGGCGTGACGCGGCTGCAAACGCAGCGTATCAGCCAGGCGTCGATGACGCAGCGCGCCGGTCGTGCTGGTCGACTGGAACCTGGCATCTGCCTGCATTTACTGCCGCAAGAGCAGGCGCTGCGTGCGGCGGCGCAGAGTGAACCGGAAATTCTCAATAGCGATTTGACCTCGCTGCAGATCGATCTGCTGCAATGGGGATGTCAGAATGCGTCGCAGCTTATGTGGCTTGACGCGCCGCCGCCGCGCAACTTGCGTGCGGCGTGCGAGCGGTTAACCCAGCTAGGCGCGCTGGAGAATCACCAGCTCAACGCGCGCGGTCGAAAAATGGCCGCGCTAGGCAGCGATCCGCGCCTGAGCGCGATTCTGGTGGCTGCCGGGCAAAACAACGATGCCATCGCCAGCGCCGCGCTGCTGGTGGCGATTCTGGAAGATCCGCCACGCAGCGGCAGCGCCGATCTGCGTGATGCGCTTAACCATCCGCAGTCGCACTGGCAGCGCCGCGCGCGTCAGTGGCAGAAGCGCCTCAACGCCAGCGGCGGCACCATTAATCCCGACCTGTTCCCGCAGCTGCTGGCCGCCGGTTTTGCCGATCGTCTGGCGCAGCGTCGTGGCGACAGCGCGCGCTATCAGCTGGCGAACGGCATTGGCGCGATGCTTAACGAGCAGGATGGTTTGAGCCGCTATGAGTGGCTGATTGCACCGACACTGCTGCAGGGCGCCAGCGCCGCCGAGGCGCGCATGTTACTGGCGCTGCCGGTGGATATCGACGCGCTGCGCCGCGAATGCCCCACCTTAATTGAGCAGCGTACCGACGTGGAGTGGGATGAAGATAAAGGCACTTTGCGCGCGTGGAAACGCGAACTGATCGGCGCGCTGGTCCTAAAAGCGCAGCCGCAGGCACGCCCGGAGGCGGAAATATTGCATCCGGCGATGCTGCGCTGGATCCGCGAAAAAGGATTGTCGGTGCTGGGCTGGAAAGAAGACGCCGAACAGCTACGCTTGCGGGTGCACTGTGCCGCGCAGTGGCTGCCGGAAGAGGCGTGGCCGGCGCTGGACGATGAAAGCCTGCTCGATACGCTTGAAAGCTGGCTGCTGCCGGAGATGAGCGCGGTACGCGATCTGAAAGGATTGCAGAGCATCAACCTTGTCAGCGCATTATTACATTTGCTGACATGGTCACAACGTCAGCGGCTGGATACTGTGCTGCCAACTCATTACACTGTGCCGACCGGAAGCCGCCTGCCGATCCGCTACGATGCAGAGAAGCCACCCGCGCTGGCGGTGCGGATTCAGGAGATGTTTGGCGAAGCACAGAATCCGGCGGTGGCCGATGGCCGCGTACCGCTGGTGTTAGAGCTGCTCTCGCCCGCGCATCGTCCGCTGCAGATCACCCGTGACCTCGCGGCGTTCTGGCGTGGTGCGTATCCCGAAGTGCAGAAAGAGATGAAAGGGCGCTATCCAAAGCATCCGTGGCCGGACGATCCGGCCAACGCCTTACCCACAAGGCGGACCAAGAAATTTTCATCGTGAAACGCTGTGGATCGAATTCAGAGGGTTCTGCCATGCGTCGCATGAGAAAGCAGTTAGAGTAACGGCCGCCGCCGTAGCAATACCTGGAGAATAAAAGCATGTCTGGGAACGATCGCGAACCTATCGGGCGCAAAGGAAAAGCGCCAAAGCCGCCGCGCAGCAGTGCGCGGCGGGGTCGCCGCAGGGAACTTGATGATGATATCGATCAGGACGATTTTGACGAAGAAGATGAGGAGAGTGGACCGGTGCCACCAAAAAGTAAAAAACGTCCGCCACGCGGCAAACGTCGCTGGTTGGGCTGGTTGATTAAACTCTTCCTGGTCTTTGTGGTGGTGATGGCCGCCTGGGGCGTCTATCTCGACTCGGAAATCCGCAGCCGCATCGACGGTAAAGTGTGGCAACTGCCGGCCGCCGTTTATGGCCGCATGGTTAGCCTCGAGCCGGGCATGTCGTACGACAAAAAAGAGATGATTGCGCTGCTGGAAGGCACGCAGTATCGCGAAGTGTCGCGCATTACCCGTCCGGGCGAGTTTAGCGTCAAAGGCAACACCATTGATCTGCTGCGCCGTCCGTTTGATTTCCCGGACAGCAAAGAGGGGCAGATCAACGCGCGCCTGACCTTTAGCAACAATGAGCTGAGCGAGATTAAAAATCTCGATACCGGCCGCGATTTTGGCTTCTTCCGCCTCGATCCGCGCCTGATCACCATGTTGCAGTCGCCGAACGGTGAACAGCGTCTGTTCGTGCCGCGCGCCGGTTTCCCGGATCTGCTGGTGAGCACCTTGATCGCCACTGAAGATCGCCACTTCTACGAGCACGACGGCATTAGCCCGTATTCGATTGGTCGTGCGTTCCTCGCCAACATCACCGCCGGTAAAGCGGTGCAGGGCGGTAGTACGCTGACGCAGCAGCTGGTGAAAAACCTGTTCCTCACCAATGAGCGTTCGCTGTGGCGTAAAGCGCGTGAAGCCTATATGGCGGTGATCATGGATGCGCGCTACAGCAAAGATCGCATCCTCGAGCTGTATCTCAATGAGGTGTATCTCGGCCAGACCGGTAATGACCAGATCCGCGGTTTCCCGCTGGCGAGCCTTTACTACTTTGGTCGTCCGGTGGATGAGCTGAGCCTCGATCAGCAGGCGATGTTGGTCGGCATGGTGAAAGGCGCATCGCTGTACAATCCATGGCGTAACCCGAAACTTGCGCTGGAGCGACGTAATCTGGTGCTGCGTTTGTTGCAGCAGCAGAACGTCATCGATCAGGAACTGTATGACATGCTGTCGGCGCGTCCGCTTGGCGTGCAGCCAAAAGGCGGCGTGATCACGCCTCAGCCGGCATTTATGCAGATGGTGCGTAACGAGCTGCAGGCTAAGCTCGGCGACAAAATGAAAGATCTCTCCGGCGTGAAGATTTTCACCACGCTGGATGCGATTTCGCAGGATGCCGCAGAGAAAGCGGTGATTGAAGGCATTCCAACGTTGAAAAAACAGCGTGGCCTGAAAGATCTTGAAACCGCGATGGTGGTAGTGGATCGCTTCAGCGGTGAAGTGCGCGCCATGGTCGGCGGTGCCGATCCGCAGTTCGCCGGTTACAACCGCGCGCTGCAGGCACGTCGTTCGATTGGCTCGCTGGCAAAACCGGCCACCTATCTCACCGCGCTGAGCCAGCCGAACAGCTATCGCCTCAACAGCTGGATCGCCGATGAACCGATTGCGCTGAAACAGCCGAACGGCAGCATCTGGAAACCGATGAATGACGATCGTCGTTTCAGCGGCAAAGTGATGCTGGTGGATGCGCTGACCAACTCGATGAACGTGCCAACCGTCAACCTCGGTATGACGCTGGGACTGGATGCGGTGGTCGATACCTGGAACAAGCTCGGTGTGCCGAAAGATCAGCTGCATCCGGTGCCGTCAATGCTGCTGGGTGCACTGAACCTGACGCCGATTGAAGTGGCGCAGGCGTTCCAGTCGATTGCCAGCGGCGGTAACCGCGCTGAGCTGTCGGCGGTACGTTCGGTGATTGCGGAAGATGGCACGGTGCTGTATCAGAGCTATCCGCAGGCGCAGCGTGTTGAACCGGCGCAGGCGGCGTATCTGACGCTCTACACCATGCAGCAGGTCGCCGATCACGGTACCGCGCGTGCGCTGGGTGCGCGTTATCCTAAAGCGCATCTGGCTGGCAAAACCGGTACCACCAATGACCTGATCGATAGCTGGTTCGCCGGTATTGATGGCAAAGAAGTGGCGATTACCTGGGTTGGCCGCGATAACAACCAAACCTCGAAGCTGTACGGTGCCAGCGGTGCAATGCAGCTTTATCGTCGCTATCTCGATAACCAGGCGCCAATGCCGCTGGTGCTGACGCCGCCGGAAGATATCACGCAGATGAATATCGATTCTGCCGGTAACTTTATCTGCGGTACGGGCAGCAGCACATGGCGTTCGTTGCCGGTGTGGTCGCTGGATCCGAACGCGCTGTGTCAGCAGCAGCAAGAGCAGGTTCAGCAACAACAGCAGCAGTTGCAGCAGCAACAAGAGCAGCAACAGCAACAGCAGCAACAACATCAGCCACAGAATGAGCAGAAAGATTCTGACGGCGTGGCGGGTTGGATTAAAGATATGTTCGGCAGCAAATAAGTTGCTGAGAAAACACAGGGCGCTGCGGCGCCCTTTTTTATTGGGATAGGTGGTTAGCTGGGCTGATTCTTACAATTACTTTTGCGAATATCAATAACCATACCAGTACTTTGCGTCACGAGAACTTCCAGGCTTTTTACTGCAACGTCTCGTGCATGTAGCAGTGAATCTGCAGGTTCCTCGCCAAAATTAACGGTTCTCATCGGTGTGGCGGTACGCTCAGGATTAATGCAGTTCACTTTGACTTTATCCTCAATCCACTCTTCCGCCAGCGCCTGAGTCAGATTGACTACCGCAGCTTTTGCCGATGAGTAAAGGGCGTAAAAAGCCCGTCCACGAGTGTAAGAA
The DNA here is from genome assembly GCF_042666835.1 of Pantoea sp. GCM10028869. Taxonomy (NCBI): domain Bacteria; kingdom Pseudomonadati; phylum Pseudomonadota; class Gammaproteobacteria; order Enterobacterales; family Erwiniaceae; genus Pantoea; species Pantoea sp. GCM10028869. The sequence goes on from NZ_JBHTGO010000005.1 coordinate 422,360, forward strand.
CTGGATGTGAAATTCAATAACATGCCGGAGTTGCAGATTAACCGCTCTTTTGCCGCAATTGCCACGTTTACGGCTCCCAGATAATTAATGTTAATCAGCGCCATCACTTCCTGCTGAGTAAGCGTGGAGAGCGGTTTCTTAATCAAGACACCCGCAGTGTTGACGATAAAATCAATATTGCCATGCTCGGCAACAATGTCAGTTAAATAGTTTTTTACGCTGTCGAGATGAGTAATGTCGATATCATTATGTGAACGACTGGCAATATGTACTTTGGCCCCACACAGCGTGGCAACTTTCATCATCTCCAGACCAATTCCGCTACCTCCACCAAAAATAACCATATGCTTATCGCGCAGGAAATCGAGATTTGCAGAATTCAATGCGTGTGAGCTTTTCTCCTGCAGCAATTTCTCTGCGATAAAGAGATCAAGTGGATGGGTGATTTTAATATTGTTCTCATCGCCCTCTACGGTAATAACACGCGTTTCAGGCAGCATATTACGCAATACTCCGCAGTCGCAGGTAAACGTAAACTTACCCATGGCCGCTGCTTTCTCATAAGCCTGGCGAATTTTTTCCAGACGAAATGCCTGAGGGGTCTGGCCTCGGCGCATGCTGGCACGATGAGGAATATTGGCAATGCAGCCATCATCGTGAACTTCTACTAAAGTATCTGCTGAGGGGATCACCACATCTACGGCGTCAAAGGATTCAAGTGCATCTACGCATTTGCGAATAATAGTGTCGCTAATTAATGGACGCACGGCATCATGCAGTAAGATTTTACAATGACCGTCATAGTTGATAAGGGTTTTCAGCGCGGAATATGTTGAGTCAAAACGTTCCTTACCGCCGTTCACCACTTTACTCACTTTGTGCCACTGATTTTTTGCCACCAACTCCCACATGTAATCGATGTACTCATTTTGTGAGACGATAATAATTTCATCAATGTCGGCCGATTTTTCAAAACGTTCGATGGTGTATTCAATCACGGCACGTCCCGCTAACTTGGCGAATTGTTTTGGCTTGTCGCTGCCAAAGCGGGTGCCTGTACCGCCAGAAAGTATTATGGCTACATTTTTCATTTTTTATTCCGCCGCTTGCGGTCTGAGTGATGAACAAATAATTTCAGCGATTTTCTCGCCCGCTGTTCTCTCTTCTATCTGCAGTTCCTCACGCAGGACTTGTTCCCGGCGCACTTTCATTGCATCGTGACCCGCGACAATGTTGTCTACAAAGGTGAAAATATCCTTTTCACACCAGGCAACGTCGTAGGCGTCATAAATGAATTCTGCAGTGCGGTTCAAACCGTGACAGGTTTCGTGAGTGAGGTAGAGGATGGGTTTTTTCGACGGCAGATATTCCAGCAGGAAGGAACCGGCGTCCGCAATGAGTGCATCGGAACGCGCAAAAGTCAGCGTGTAATCATGCCCGAGATCCCACTCCAGATTGGTGTGTTGCTGCGACGCGCGCTGTAACTGCTGATAAAGACTTTGTGCCGTTGGGTTGGCTTCACCTATCCATTGGCTCAGCAGCGGATGGGGGCGAATGATCAGATGAATGTCCTGACGCTCAATCAGTTTTAAGAACGCCGAGCAGTAAAGGCTGAACGTGGTGTACATCTTCTGGTCGCCAGGCAGTACGAAATGCGGCGTCCACAGGAAGGTGGTTACCGTTTGAGCCGGCAGGTTATCCGTGAGATGGAAACGACGCTGATAGTGGTCAAATTTAGGATGGCCGGTAACGTGCACATGGCGATTTCCTGCCTGACACTGCAGCGCAAACTCAGTTTTATGTTTTTCCGAGCGGGCAAATATCCACGTCGCCAGATTTTGACAAAGCAAATTATATTGATACACCATGCTCTCTGCGCCAATTCCGGTATCGAGCGCATAAGGGATGTAAGCGATTTTCACGCCGCGCTCATGCAGGTAGTCGCTGCGAAAGGCTTCGGGGCGTGCTTCGTCGTAAGGGTTTTGCAAGAACACCACATCGGGCTGACGCTCCTCTAACTGGTAGTCTTCAAATCCTGTGTAATCCAGCCCTCTTTCACGCAGAATCTCACGCTGAATATCGCCATTAACATCGCTCGCCTTCCAGTTCAGGTAAGGCACCACCACGATGCGGCAATCGAACGCGGGATTGGCCTGCATCGCCTCAATCACCGATTCAAAGTTCGTCCAACCCGGTGGCCACTGGAAGTAAAAGTCGACTTTAATTGGGCCTGAAGTGGAGGGTTTGAATTTGGCGGGCGCAACGATTTGACTCAACGGTTTTCTGAAGAGTGCGCGGTAATCTACCGTTCTATTTTCGATATCGCTTTTATCGAGCCGTTGTACACCGGCGTTGGGGAATACGCCCAGCCAAAGATCCTGCTGCATCAGGCTATTCCAGTGCACATCAAGGGCATATTGTGCCTGCGCACCACCTTGCAATTGCGCCTGCAGCGCCTCGTGATAGTTTTCAATCAGCGTGGTGTAATAGCGGTGATTTACGATATAGGCGCATGCGCACCACGCGAAGTTAGCGCGCACGATATAGTCCACGCTCTTTAACGGCGTGACTCGGCGGTAATTGGCCGCCAGAAAAGCCACTTGCCAGTTGATTTGCGGCAGGGCGGCAAAGTAGCGGTTGAGATTGTCGTAGTTCTTCTGGCTTTCATTGAAGCTAAAATCATCCTCCAGAATCAGCACGCGCTCCCAGCCGTTATCGCGTGCCATCTCCAGCGCGGCGATATGCGATTGCGTGCAGCCGATGTAGCCCTTTTCATGCTTGATCGCGTCCAGGCGAACGATTTTTTCAGCGGTTAAACCCAGCTTTTTAAGTTGTTTAGTGATGCGGGTTAATCGGTCTTTGCGTTTCTTCAAATTGATGAAGATAACGCGATCAACAATGTTCCAGTTTATAGCGGTCATAAGTGTGTCTGCAGGAAGGAGAATGCAGGAGATAAGCAATTAGCGGGCCATTTTTTAAATTTATGATTTTACTCGTTATCGTTGGTTTGGTGCTCTGTCGGGATGTAATAAACTTCCTCTGTGCGGCAATGCAATTTCCCGATTGCCGGTCTCCGCTCCTTTTATTGCTCATTTATTATTTGCGATCATGAATATGCGCGATCTGGCTGTAAACGCCGCGCTTACAGGCATTAATCGTTGCGAATATGACGCTATTTCGCCTAAAATCCGTGCGTCATAATAATCATTCTCGTTTGTATTCGCCTGCATCGACTTTTTTCGAGAGACCTCACTTATGAATACGCGAAACACTAATCCTTGTTTCTTACGCCCGCGTTCGCTGGCTTGGTTTATTTCACTGACTATGGGTACGTTCAGCGTGCAGGCGTTGGCAGAAGACACCGTGGTGGTTAGCGCCGATGGCGGCAGCGGAGTCGAGCAAGAGAAAGCGTGGGGCCCGTCGCCAACCATTGCGGCCAAACGCAGCGCCACCGGCACCAAAACCGATACGCCGGTCGAGAAGAACCCGCAGTCAATCTCGGTAGTCACGCAGGAAGAGATGGCGATGAAAAACGTCACCAGCGTGAAAGGGGCTTTCAACTACACGCCAGGCGTGTTGACCGGTAACCGCGGTAGCTCCAATGTTATCGATGCGCTTTCTATTCGCGGCTTCAGCGAAACCAACACCAACCAATATCTTGATGGCCTGAAACTGCAGGGTGATAACTACTCTGAGTTTGCTATCGATCCCTATTTCCTTGAACGCGCCGAACTGTTGCGCGGTCCGGTTTCGGTGCTGTACGGCAAGAGCAATCCGGGCGGCGTGGTGTCGCTGGTGAGTAAGCGTCCGACGCAGGAGACGCTGCGTGAAGTGCAGTTCCAGATGGGCACAAACAATCAGTTCTCCACGGGTTTCGATTTCGGCGGCTCGCTGGATGATGACGGCGTTTACAGCTATCGCCTGACCGGTCTCGCGCGCAGCGCCGATGCGCAGCAGGATATGAACAAAGAGAAGCGCTACACCATTGCGCCATCATTCAGCTGGCGTCCGAATGAGAATACGCGTTTCGATTTGCTGACCTACTTCCAGAACGAACCGGAAACCGGCTATTACGGCTGGTTGCCGCGTCAGGGCACCGTGGTGGGCATCACCCGTCCTGACGGCAGCAGTTACAAGCTGCCAACTAACTTTGATGAAGGCGAAGACAGCAACAAGATTTCGCGCAACACCAGGATGGTGGGCTACAACTTCGAGCACAGTTTCAACGACACCTGGACGGTGCGGCAGAATTTGCGGTATGCGGATCTGAGAACGGATTATCGCAGCATTTATGGCAATGGTTTTAATGCCGCAACACAGCAAATCACCCGCGGTTCAGCGGTTTCTGATGAAAAGCTCAACCAGTTTGCAGTCGACAACCAGGCGCAGGCCAAATTCACCACCAGTCAAATTGATCACACACTGTTGCTGGGTGTCGATTTCCAGCGCACGCGTAACGATATTGATGCGCAATTTGGTACCGCATCACCGCTGAATGCCGTTAATCCACAATATGGCGACGACAGCGTGACGCCGTTCCCTAATCCTTATCAGCACCTCAATAAGCAGCGCCAAACCGGTTTATACGCGCAGGATCAGATGGAGTGGAACCGCTGGGTGTTAACCCTCGGCGGTCGTTATGATTACGCGATGAACTCGGTCTATGATCGCGTAGCCAGTAGCGTTGATCGCCAGAACGATCAGGCTTTCACCTGGCGTGGCGGGCTGAACTATGTGTTTGATAACGGTATCGCACCTTACTTCAGCTACAGCGAAGCCTTCATTCCGAACTCAGGTTCAACTTATGATGGTCAAGCCTTTGATCCTTCCCGCGCGAAGCAGTATGAAGCCGGTGTGAAATACGTTCCTAAAGATCGTCCGATGGTGTTGACGGCGGCGGTGTATCAGCTGACCAAAACCAAAAACCTGACGGCCGATCCGGATACCCTTAACCACCCAAATGCCAGCATTCAGAGTGGTGAAATCCGCTCGCGTGGCGTGGAGCTGGAAGCCAAAGCCGCGCTGAATGCCAACATCAATATGACCGCGTCTTATACCTACACTGATGCGGAATACACCGAAGACACTAACCTGAAAGGCAAAACGCCGGTGCAGGTGCCGAAGCATATGGCATCGCTGTGGAGTGATTACACCTTCCATGAAACGGCGCTGTCGGGCGTGACCGTGGGTGCAGGTGTACGTTATGTCGGCGAGAGCAAAGGGTTGTACGCCAGCGGCGACGATGTGAACCAAAACTTCGACGTAGCCGGTTACACCACCGTTGATGCCGCGCTGAAATACGATCTTGCACGCTTTGGCATGCCGGGCTCCACCATCGGCGTTAACGTCAATAACCTCTTCGATCGTGAATACGTCGCCAGCTGCTACCGCGACTACGCCTGCTACTGGGGCGCTGAGCGTCAGATTGTCGGTACTGCGACTTTCCGTTTCTGATCGTGTTACGCAGGTCGCCATCAATGGCGACCTACAGATTAACCAGGGATTATCATGCAGCATCCGCACCACGCAGAAACCACCTTCAGGCTGGATAACGTCAGTTTTCGTGTGCCAGGCCGCACGCTGCTGCATCCGCTGTCTCTTACCTTTGCACCGGGCAAAGTCACCGCGCTGATTGGTCATAATGGTTCTGGCAAATCCACGCTGCTGAAAATGCTCGGTCGTCACCATGCGGCGAGTGAAGGGCGCGTGTTGCTGAATGAGGACGCGGTAGATAACTGGGGCAGCAAAGATTTTGCGCGTCAGGTGGCGTATCTGCCGCAGCAACTGCCCGCGGCGGAAGGCATGACGGTGCGCGAGCTGGTGGCGATTGGCCGCTATCCGTGGCACGGCGCGCTGGGCCGCTATGGTCAGGAAGATCGCGATCGGGTGGAAGAGGCGATTACGCTGGTGGGATTAAAGCCTTTTGCCGGGCGTCTGGTGGATAGCCTTTCTGGCGGCGAGCGCCAGCGTGCCTGGCTGGCGATGCTGGTGGCGCAGAACAGTCGCTGCCTGTTGCTGGATGAACCGACCTCGGCGCTAGATATCGCCCATCAGGTTGATGTGCTGGCGCTGATTCAGCGTCTCAGCCGCGAACGTGGGCTGACGGTGATTGCGGTGCTGCACGATCTCAACATGGCAGCACGCTATTGCGATCGTCTGGTGGCATTGCGCGGTGGCGAAGTGATAGCCGAAGGTGGCCCCGAGGTGATCATGCAGGCCGATGTGCTGGGCAACATTTACGGTATTCCGATGGGCATTTTGCCGCATCCGCTGGGCGGCGCGCCCGTCAGTTTCGTTTATTAAGGCCTCGCCATGTTCGACATTTCTCGCCGCCGCCTGCTGATGGCGCTGGCACTTTCCCCGTTGATGTCCGCGTTGCCGCTGCGTGCCGCCATACCGGATGCGCAGCGCATTCTGGCGCTGGAGTGGCTGCCGGTGGAGCTGCTGATGGCGCTCGGCGTGACGCCACTCGGCGTGGCCGACATGCACAACTACAACATTTGGGTCGGCGATCCGCAGCTGCCGTCCAGCGTGATCGATCTTGGCTTACGCACCGAGCCCAATCTGGAGCTGATGACGCAGCTCGAACCTTCACTCATCCTGCACTCCAATGGTTATGGTCCGGCGCTGGATAAGCTGCGGCGCATCGCGCCAACCATGGGTTTTGACCTCAACAGCGGCGACGGCAAACCGCTCAGCACCGCGCGTCACTCATTGCAGGCGCTCGGCGCACGTCTTGGCCGTGAAGCGCAGGCCGTGCAGCATCTGCAGTATGTGGATGAGCAGCTGGCGGCGGCGCGTGAACGCCTCAAGCCGTGGGCCGATCGTCCGGTGCTGCTGATGTCGCTGATGGACAGCCGCCACGCGATTACCTTCGGTAAAAACAGTTTGTTCCTTGAGGTGATGGAGATCCTTGGCTTGAGCAATGCCTGGCAGGGCGAAACCAACTTCTGGGGCAGCGCAGTCGTTGGGCTGGAGCGGCTGGCGGAAGTGGGTGATGTGCAGGTGATCTGCTTCGATCATGATAACGATCGCGATATGCAGCAGGTGATGGCCACCGCGCTGTGGCAGGCGCTGCCGTTTGTGCGCGCGCAGCGTTTCCAGCGCGTGCCGGCGGTATGGTATTACGGCGCGACCTCTTCGGCGCTGAAATTTGTCCGCGTGCTGGAACACGCGCTGGAGTCGCACTGATGCGCAATCATCTTTTTCCCGTCGCGCTATTGAGTACGGTGTTTCTGCTGGCGCTGGCCTTAACCGTGGTCAATCTGCGCCAGGCGCTGCCGATCGATCAATGGTCGCAGGCGTTTTTCGCGCCTGACATCAACAACATCCAGCAAGTGGTGTTTCATCACAGTTTGCTGGCGCGACTGGCGCTGTCGCTGCTGGTTGGCGCGGGCCTTGGCCTCGCCGGTTTGCTGTTTCAGCAGGTGCTGCGCAATCCGCTGGCGGAACCCACCACGCTTGGCGTGTCGTCGGGCGCTCAGCTGGGAATTACCGTTGCGACGCTATGGCATTTGCCGGGCGGCGAGTTCACGCAGCAGTTTGCGGCGATGGGCGGCGCGGTAATGGTCGGTATTCTGGTATTCGGCGTGGCCTGGGGCAAACGTCTGTCGCCGGTGACACTGATTCTGGCTGGGCTGGTGCTGAGTTTGTACGCCGGTTCGGTGAATCAAATCTTCGCGATCTTCAATCACGATCAGCTGCAGAACATGTTCCTGTGGAGCACCGGCGCGCTCAACCAGCTGGATGGACACAATGTGGCGCAGCTGTGGCCGCGTCTGCTGCTGGCGTTTGTGCTGGCGCTGGCGCTGCTGCGTCCACTGACGCTGATGGGGCTCGACGATGGCGTAGCGAAAAACCTCGGTCTGGCGCTGTCGGCGGCACGTATTGCTGCGCTGGCGCTGGCGATTTTACTTAGCGCGCAACTGGTCAATGTTGCAGGCATCATCGGCTTTATCGGCCTGTTCGCGCCGCTGCTGGCGAAGATGCTCGGCGGGCGTCGCCTGATGAGCCGCATGATGTTGGCGCCGCTGATCGGTGCGCTGCTGCTGTGGCTGGCCGATCAGTGCGTGCTATGGCTGACCAGCCACTGGCGTGAAGTGTCTACCGGCACGGCGACCGCGCTAATCGGCGTGCCGATTCTGCTTTGGTTGCTGCCGCGCCTGCGTACCGGATCGGTACCGCCAGCGCTAAATCAGGGCGATAGCGTGCCGGCTGAGCGGCAGAAGGTCTTACGCTGGTGTTTGATCGGATTGCTGATTCTGGGCGTATTGAGTTGGGTTGGTATTACCTTTGGCCGCGATGCGCACGGCTTTGCGTGGGTGGGCGGCGATATGCTGCAGCAGCTGCTGCCGTGGCGCGCACCGCGCGTATTGGCCGCGCTGATGGTGGGCATGATGCTCGGCGTGGCGGGTGCGCTGATTCAGCGGCTTACCGGTAATCCGATGGCGAGCCCGGAAGTGTTGGGCATTAGCTCGGGTGCAGCGTGCGGCGTGGTGGTGATGATGTTCTTCGTGCCGGGCGATGCGGTGGCGTGGCTGTTGCCTGCCGGTGCGCTGGGTGCGGCGTTGACGCTGATGATTATTATGCTGGTGGCGAGTCGCGGCGGCTTTTCGCCAGAACGCATGTTGCTGGCGGGCATGGCGCTTAACAGCGCGTTTGTCACGCTTTTGATGGTGCTGCTGGCCAGCGGCGATCCGCGCATGGCGGGCTTGCTGAGCTGGATCTCCGGTTCAACCTACAACATCAATATGCAGCAGGCCGTGCAAAGCGCGGTGGTGGGTGTGGTGCTGATTTCGCTGGCGCCGCTGGCAAGTCGCTGGTTGACGCTATTGCCACTCGGCAGCGCTACCGCGCGTTCAGCGGGCATGGCGCTCACTACCTCGCGCCTCAGCCTGCTGCTGCTGGCGGCGGCATTAACCGCCACGGCAACCTTGACCATCGGGCCGCTGAGCTTTATCGGGCTGATGGCGCCGCATATCGTGCGCATGCTCGGGTTCCGCCGTGCATTACCACAGGTGTTGATGGCCGGTTTGTTGGGCGGCGGCTTGATGATTTTCGCCGACTGGTGCGGCAGGATGCTGGCGTTTCCGGATCAAATTCCAGCCGGGTTGATGGCGACCTTCTTTGGTGCGCCGTATTTTATCTGGCTGTTGCGGCGGGCGTAATCAGGGTAACCCGGAATGGCGTAATGCTCGTCAGTTAAGGCATGAAAATCCCTCATACCGAGAGCACGCATTGTAGCGGCGCAATTCATTGCGCGATAAATCGCGCCGCTACGAAAGTTGCGGTGATTTGATACGGTGCTTAACTGTGATCGGCATTAAACCCTGAATGGCGACTCCACAACGACGGTAGAGTGCGCCATTCAGACGGTTTTAAAGTTTCGCGAAGCTGCGGCGTGCCGCATCGATGGTGCGTTGAATATCTTCTTTACTGTGCGCCAGCGACATAAAGCCTGCTTCAAAAGCAGATGGCGCAAGGTAAACGCCTTCTTCCAGCATCAGGTGGAAGAAACGCTTAAAGCGCTCAACGTCACACTGAGTGACGTCCTGATAGCAGGTCACTTCATCGGCATCAGTGAAGAAAATCCCGAACATACCGCCCACGTGGTTGATCACCAGCGGAATATTTTCGGCTTTCGCTGCGGCCAGCAGGCCTTGTGCTAACTGCGTGGTCAGATCGGTCAGCGTGCTGTGGGTGCCAGGCTGCGCAATTTGCGACAGACACGCGAAGCCCGCCGCCATGGCAATCGGGTTACCGGACAAGGTACCGGCCTGATAAACCGGACCGGTTGGTGCCAGCGCATCCATCACATCACGACGACCACCAAAGGCACCGACCGGCATGCCGCCGCCGATGATTTTACCGAGACAGGTCAGGTCTGGCGTCACGTCGTAATAGGCCTGAGCACCACCTAATGCGACACGGAAGCCGGTCATCACTTCGTCGATGATCAGCAGCGCACCGAATTCGTCACACAGCGTACGCAGGCCTGGCAGGAAGTCTGGCTGCGGTGGAATGCAGTTCATGTTGCCCGCTACCGGCTCAACGATGATGCAGGCAATATCCTCAGGATACTGTTCGAAAGCCGCACGCACGGTGCTGAGATCGTTATAGGTGCAGGTCAGCGTGTGCTTAGCGAAATCGGCCGGTACGCCCGGCGAGTTTGGCTGGCCGAGCGTCAGCGCGCCGGAGCCGGCTTTCACCAGCAGGCAGTCGGCGTGGCCGTGATAGCAGCCTTCGAACTTGATGATTTTGTCGCGATGGGTGAAGCCGCGCGCCAGGCGAATGGCGCTCATGGTGGCTTCGGTGCCGGAGTTAACCATGCGCACCATGTCCATGCTGGGCACCAGCTCGCACACCAGCTCGGCCATTTTCACTTCCATCTCGGTTGGCGCGCCGAAGCTCAGACCGCGCGCAGCCGCTTCAATCACTGCGTTACGGATGTTGGCGTTGTTATGACCCAGCACCATCGGGCCCCACGAACCGACATAATCGATATAGCCTTTGCCGTCGGCGTCATACAGATACGCACCGTCAGCGCGTTCGATGAACAGCGGCACACCGCCCACACCGGTAAATGCACGTACCGGGGAGTTCACACCGCCGGGGATCAGGCGTTGCGCTGCGGCATACAGGTTTTCTGACTTACTCATTGTTCTGCTCCTGCTGTTCGGGAAAAAATCTGGCGCCATTCTACGGGAATAACGGCTTGCGCTAAAGTTTAGGGTATATACTTTCCTGCGCATGCGGCGGCACACAGTGTCAAGCGTGAGACTTGATTGCACTGGACGGCTGGCAGATAATAGCGAGATTAAGGTCGTTTTCTGACCTCGACGTTTACCCGGAGTAAAAGATGAGTGACGACTTAGCAGCGCTGCCTTTGCAATTTACTGATGCAGCAGCAAAAAAAGTGAAAAACCTGATTTCTGATGAAGAAAATCCCGAGCTGAAATTGCGCGTTTACATTACCGGCGGCGGTTGCAGCGGTTTCCAGTACGGCTTCACGTTTGACGATCAAATGAATGACGGTGACATGACCATCGAGAAACAAGGCGTGGCGCTGGTGGTGGATCCGATGAGCCTGCAATATCTGGTGGGCGGTTCCGTGGATTACACCGAAGGCCTGGAAGGTTCACGTTTTATCGTGACCAACCCGAATGCCAAAACCACCTGCGGTTGTGGTTCTTCCTTCAGCATCTAATGCTGCTTCTGGCTGCCGTTCTGGTAGCCAGATTCCTACCACTCAATAGTCACTAAACGCGCAGATTCGCGGCGTTTAGCATCGCGTTTTAATACTCGTTCGGTAATGCGCGGCTGCGCGCTGAAGTGACGTCCACAATCCACTTTGGGCAGAGAGTGTTCACTCTGGCGTGAGATATCGCAACGCGAGAATAATGTTAAGGTAGCGGCAATAGAGCCGGTCGACGTGGCCGCACTCAGAGGTGCAGCGATCACGAGCCCTATGGCCAGCAGCAGTGCTCTGGTCATGAATAGTTCCTGGTGAAGACAAAATTGCGCTAAGCGCTAAAAAAGGGCACAGAGCATACGTGGCCGCTGTGCCTTGTATTATGATTTACGACAACTTATGCCGAATCTTTAATCTTAATTAGTGCTTTTTTTCGTCGGATGTAAATCTGCACACAGCTGTTTCGCTGCCAGCAGCATGCGAGGCCCCGGACGGCTCAGCCAGTCGTCATTGATGGCGATCACCGGCACATCCAATTGCGGCTGCCAATATTGCGCGATGCTGGCGGCCCGAGCGGCATCACCCCCGATGACAATCGCCTGCGGATGGCGCATCAGCACCTGTTCGCGGCTCACCTGCGGCCAGCTAACGCTGCTATCGGCAAAAATATTCCTGCCGCCGCACAGCTCAATGACCTGGTTTTGCATGGTGTTACGCGAAGCCGTAAACAGCGGCTGCTGACCAAACTGCAAAAACAGCGGCAGCGGCGTACTTTGCTGATACTGCTTGCGCAGCGCCGCTTCCTGCGCGCGTAATGCCTGCGCCGCATCGATGGCTTGCTGCGGCTGCGGACTCCAGCGCTGTAACGCCGCCAGCGCATCGATCATTTGGTCAATGGTTTGCGGATCGATCCACTCAACCTTGACCCCGAAACGCTGCAGCTGTTCAATTTGCCGCTGTGGATTACCGCCGCGCCACGCCAGCACCACATCCGGCTTCAGTTGCAGAATGCGTTCCACTTTAATGCCTTGCCAGTTCGCCACCTGTTCCAGCGCGTTGGCCTGCGCGGGATAATCGGAGAAGGCGCTGACGGCGAGCGGCGTAATGCCTGCGGCGAAGGCCAGTTCCGTCAGATGGGGCGAAAGAGTGATGACGCGCGGCGCGGCAGCGAACAGGCTGTTGCACAGCAGCAACAGCCCAAGCAGCAGGATTTTAGCCACGCGCCAGCTGAACCAGCAGGTTTTCAACCATCAGTGAAGATTGTTTTGCCGCAACACTGAGGAACTCATCGAAGCTGAGGTGTGATTCCTGATCGGCAACGTCAGAAATGGCGCGCACCACCACAAATGGCACCTTGAACTGATGGCAAACGTGACCAATTGCGGTCGCTTCCATCTCCACCGCAATCGCCTGCGGGAAGGTGGTGCGGATGCGTTCCAGTGGTGCAGCGCCGTTGATAAACGCATCGCCGCTCACCACCAAACCACGTACCGCGTTGAGGTCGAGCTGCTTGATAACCATTTCAGCGGCGGCAATCAGTTTGTCATCCGCCACGAAAGCGGCGGGGCAGCTGGCCATCTGGCCTGGCTCGTAACCGAAGGCGGTGACGTCGGCATCGTGATAGCGCACTTCATCCGACACCACGATATCGCCCACTTTCAGCGTTGGCGCCAGGCCGCCGGCAGAACCGGTGTTGATTACCACATCCGGCTTGCACAGCTGAAGCAGCAAGGTGGTGCCGAGCGCGGCAGCCACTTTGCCGATGCCTGATTTCAGCAGCGCCACCTCAACACCATTCAGCGTACCGGTGTAAATTTCGCAGCCGGCCAGCGTCAGTGTCTGGCGGTTTTCGATTTTGTCACGCAGCAGTGTAACTTCCTGCTCCATCGCGCCAATAATGCCTACTTTCATAAGAATCTCGCTAATTTAATGGATGTAACCCGCAAAAGTGAGGCATAGTCTAACATGGCTGATTGAGGAAGAATTCACGAAAAAATAAGGGGTAATTATGGCGACGATCAATTTCAGGAAGAAGATCAGTTTCACCCGCCCTTATACCAGCCGCAAAGATCCCGAAGGGGAATACTTTATTACCCGCCACTTTGAAAGCGATCGCGGACGTATTATTAACTCCGCCGCCATTCGTCGCCTGCAACAGAAAACCCAGGTATTCCCGCTCGAGCGCAATGCGGCGGTGCGTTCGCGTCTAACGCACTCGCTGGAAGTGCAGCAAACCGGGCGATATATCACCAAAGAGATTCTGCAAGCGCTGAAAACCCAGGGCGGCGGGCTGGCGAATTATGGGCTGGATGAGTTTGAAGGTGCCTTCGAAAGCCTGATTGAGATGGCCTGTTTACTGCACGATGTCGGCAATCCGCCGTTTGGTCATTTTGGCGAGGCGGCGATCAATGACTGGTTCGACGAAAATCTGCCTGCCGAGCTGGTCGATCCGCTGGTGGCGGGCGTTGCCGATGAGGCTGAGCGCGCCGCTTTTGACCAGTTGAATGCAATGATTCGTCAAGATTTATGCCATTTCGAGGGTAACGCGCAGGCGATTCGCCTGGTGCATACGCTGCTGCAACTCAATCTCAGCTATGCGCAGGTCGCCTGTATATTGAAATATACCGCGCCCGCATGGTGGCAAGGCGATAAACCGGCCGAATTTAGCGTATTAATGAAAAAGCCGGGCTTCTATTTATCTGAGCGAGAATATGTGGCTGAGTTGCGTGAAGCGACCAATATTAAACAGCACCATCGTTTCCCGCTTACCTGGATAATGGAAGCCGCCGACGATATCTCTTATTGCATTGCCGATTTGGATGACGCCGTAGAAAAAGACATCTTCCACGTTGAAACGTTGTATAAGCATTTATTGGATGCCTGGGGCGCGGTAAAAAACGGCGATGTTTTCAGCCGCACTATCGGTGATGCCTGGAAAGAGGCTAATCAGAAAAAACGCCGCAGTATCAGCGATCAATTCTTTATGTCATTGCGGGTTAACGTGCAAAACGTGCTGGTTAGCCATGCGGTTAAGCGTTTCATCGACAACTTACCGGCTATTTTCGAAGGCGATTTTAATCACGCTTTACTGGAAGATGATGGTGAAGAAGGGCGTTTGCTGAAACTATTTAAAACGGTCGCGCGTCAGCAGGTGTTTAATCATCCGGAAGTTGAACAACTGGAATTGCAGGGTTATCGGGTAATTAAAGGTTTGCTCGAAATATATCAGTCACTGCTGTTGCTGGATTACGAGCAATTTACCACCTTGATGAACGAAGACTTTCTGGCAAAGCATCCGATTGAAACCCGCTTGTTTCACAAGCTTTCCGGCAAACATCGAAAGGCCTATCAACAACACATGCGCTCATTAATTGTTGAGCATAAATATCAGCGCTTGTTGTGGGAACGTTATTATCGTGCGCGCCTGATTCAGGACTACATTAGTGGGATGACGGACAATTATGCCTGGGATGAATATCGTCGTTTAATGGCGGTTGAATAAGCGCACAATTGTAAAGATGAAGAACAATTTTTTACCTTTACCTAAAACTTTATTAGGAACTTCGCGCTAAAAACTTAATCTCACCATCACGACCACAGCAATGGTCTGGCCGTAATTCTTAGAGAGACACAGATAAATGAAAAAAAACACAATTATGCTGGCGTTGGCGCTGAGTTTCGGCGCGGCGACGTTGAGCCCTGTGAGTGTATTTGCCGCAGAGACCGCTTCTTCTTCCAGCCAGCAGTTGCCAAGCCTGGCACCCATGCTGGAAAAAGTCATGCCTTCCGTGGTGAGTATCAGTGTGGAAGGCTCGACGACGGTTAAAACGCCGCGTATGCCGCAGCAGTTCCAGCAATTCTTTGGTGATAATTCTCCGTTCTGCCAGGACGGTTCACCGTTCCAAAGCTCACCCATGTGTCAAAACGGCGGTGGTGACGGCGGCGCGGATGGCGGTGCTAACGCGCAGAAACAGCAGTTCCGTGCGCTGGGTTCCGGCGTGGTAATTAACGCGGATAAAGGCTATGTGGTGACCAACAACCACGTGGTGGATAACGCGACCAAAATCCAGGTGCAGCTCAGCGATGGACGTCGTTACGACGCCAAAGTGATCGGTAAAGATCCACAATCAGATATCGCGCTGATTCAGCTGCAGGATGCGAAAAACCTCACCGCAATTAAGATTGCCGACTCCGACAACCTGCGCGTCGGTGATTACACCGTGGCGATTGGTAACCCGTACGGCCTTGGCGAAACGGTGACTTCAGGGATTGTTTCGGCGCTGGGCCGCAGCGGCCTGAACGTTGAAAATTACGAAAACTTCATCCAGACCGATGCGGCGATTAACCGTGGTAACTCCGGTGGCGCATTGGTAAACCTTAACGGCGAGCTGATCGGGATTAACACCGCGATTCTGGCGCCGGACGGCGGCAACATCGGTATCGGCTTTGCCATTCCAAGTTCAATGGTGAAAAACCTTACCGCGCAGATGGTGGAGTACGGTCAGGTGAAACGCGGCGAGCTGGGCATTATGGGCACCGAGCTGAACTCAGAACTGGCGAAAGCGATGAAAGTTGATGCGCAGCGCGGTGCCTTTGTTAGCCAGGTATTGCCGAACTCTGCTGCGGCGAAAGCCGGCGTGAAAGCGGGTGACGTGGTGGTGTCGATGAACGGTAAAGCGCTGACCAGCTTTGCAGCGCTGCGTGCCGAAGTCGGCTCGCTGCCGGTCGGTACCAAGCTGCAGCTGGGTCTGCTGCGCGAAGGCAAACCGGTGAACGTCACCGTTGAACTGCAGCAGAGCTCGCAGGATAAAGTGCAGTCCGCCACCATTTACACCGGTATTGAAGGTGCCGATCTCAGCAATATTGATACCAACGGCCAGAAAGGCGTGCGCGTCGATAGCGTCAAGCCTGGCAGCGCAGCGGCGCGTATTGGCTTGAAGAAAGGTGACGTGATTCTGGGTGTCAACCAGCAAGCCGTGGCTAATCTTGGCGAGCTGCGTAAAGTGCTCGACACCAAACCTTCGGTGCTGGCACTGAACGTACAGCGCGGTGACAGCAGCCTGTATCTGCTGATGCAGTAAGTTTCAGGTTGTTGATAACAGGCGAGCTTTGGCTCGCCTTTTTTGTGTCTGTGCAAATGTCCGGTACTGAATGTGACGCTTACCGCAAATCCCGCATAATCCCGCTGGCTATGTGCAGTTGCACAATGTCAGCGCCGTAACGGATGCGTATTCTGTCTGTTCGTCCTTATCTCCGGAGTGTTTGATGGCCACCTATCATCTCGATGCGCGACTGGCTCAGGATATTGTTGCCCGCACCATGCAAATTATTGACAGCAATGTCAACGTGATGGATGCGCGTGGTCGCATCATCGGCAGTGGCGATCGTGAGCGCATTGGCGAATTGCACGAAGGCGCGCTTTTGGTGCTGTCACAAGGGCGTGTGGTAGATATCGACGAAGCGGTGGCAAAACATCTGCACGGCGTGCGTCCTGGCATCAATTTGCCGCTGCGTATTGATGGCGATATCGTCGGCGTGATCGGTTTGACCGGCCAACCGGCAACGCTGCGTCACTACGGCGAATTGGTGTGTATGACCGCCGAAATGATGCTGGAACAGGCGCGTTTGCTACACATGCTGGCGCAGGATAGCCGCTTGCGAGAAGAGCTGGTGCTGAATTTGGTGCGCAGCGAAACCTTATCGCCAGCGCTCAGCGAATGGGCGCAGCGGCTCGGCATCGATCTCAATCAGCCGCGCGTGGTGGCGGTGGTGGAAGTGGACAGCGGCCAGCTCGGCGTTGATAGCGCCATGTCCGAGCTGCAACAGCTGCAAACGCTGCTGACCACGCCAGAGCGCGACAACCTGATTGCGATTGTTTCACTCACCGAAATGGTGGTGCTGAAACCGGCACTGAATGTACATGGCCGCTACGATCAGGACGATCATCGTCGTCGCGTGGATCAACTGCTGCAACGCATGAAGGAGAGCGGCCAGGTGCGAATGCGCATCGCGCTCGGCAACTACTTTACCGGTCCCGGCAGCATCGCACGTTCGTACCGCACCGCGCGTACCACCATGATGGTGGGCAAACAGCGCATGCCGGAACAGCGCAGCTATTTTTATCAGGATCTGGTGCTGCCGGTGCTGCTCGACAGTTTACGCGGCGGCTGGCAGGCCAACGAGCTGGCGCGCCCGCTGGCAAAGCTGAAAAGCATGGATAACAACGGCTTGCTGCGACGCACGCTGGTGGCGTGGTTCAGCCACAACGTGCAACCCAGCGCCACGGCACGCGCGCTGTTCATTCATCGCAACACGCTGGAGTATCGCCTCAACCGTATTTCCGAGCTTACCGGGCTCGATCTGGGCAATTTTGACGATCGCTTGCTGCTGTACGTGGCGCTTCAACTGGATGAGCAAAGTTAATGAGGAACCTATGGATTGCGCTGCTGTGGCTGTATAGCGCGCTAAGTGTGGCTAACGATCCGGCCTTTCTCTCGTTAAACGATCTGCAGAAAGTTAAGCAGCAGCTGGCACATCATCAGGCCGCGCCGCCAACGCTCGACGCCTGGCATCAGCTAAAACAGCAGGCGGATAACGTGCTGCAACACCCCAATCCCAGCGTCACCGATAAAGGTATGTTGCCGCCGAGCGGCTCGAAGCAGGATTATTTAAGCCTGAGCGCCTATTGGTGGCCGGACGCCAGCACCGCCGACGGCCTGCCGTGGCAGCGTCGTGATGGCGAAGTGAATCCTGCCAGTAAGAATGATCAAAGTGATGGCGTGCGGCTGGCGCGCTTTACCGCTGATTTTCAGGCGCTGACGCTGGCCTGGTATTTTTCTGGCGATCAACGTTATGCCGACAAAGCGCTGGCGATGATGCGTCACTGGTTTATCAATCCCACCAGCCGTATGCACCCTAATCTTAACTTTGCTCAAGGCATTCCGGGCCGATCCGCGGGCCGCCATGATGGCGTGCTCGATGGGCGCTACTTTGCCACGCGCGTGGTGGATGCGCTGACTTTGCTACGCAATGCGCCCGGTTGGCAGCCTGCCGATCAGCAAGCGATGCAGCAGTGGTTTAGCGAGTATCTGCACTGGCTGCGGCACAATCCGCTAGCACTGCAAGAAGCGGCGGCGGTGAATAATCATGGCAGTTGGTATTGCACGCAGGTGGCGGGAATCGCGTGGTATCTGGGCGATCGTGAGACAGTCACAGCGATGGTAGAGTTGGCGCGCAATAAAATTGCGCTGCAAATTCGTGCCGATGGCAGCCAGCCCGCAGAGTTAGCGCGTACGCGATCCTTCCATTACAGCTACTTCAATCTGCAGGCGCTTAGCGCATTGGCGCAGCTAGCCGGTAAAGCAGGGTTAGGCGATTTATGGCATAGCCAGCAGCCAGGCGGATCGTTACTGGCAGCGCTCGACATGATGGCGCCGTACAGCGATGCCACTAAACTCTGGCCGTGGAAAAATCGCGATCGCGTGAGCCAGCGCATCATTCCGCTGCTTTCAATGGCCGATAACAGCCTGCAGCAGCCGCGTTATCAACAGTGGATCATGCAGACGCAATGGAAAGATCAAAAGAGTGGGGCGGTGAGGCAGGCACAGCGTGATACCTGGCTGCTTTCGCTGCCTTATCAGCAGCCATAAAAAAAGGCCAGCATCGGCTGGCCTGTTATCTAAAGCGCGAAATTAACGGTTGTTGCGGGTCAGCTGATCAAGGTCTGATTCGATTTCAGCGATCTTGTTCGAAACCACGCTTTCCAGATGGCGCAGATCCGCCAGAATTTTGCGCTTCAGATCCACTTCAACCTGGTCGCGCTGGCAAATCTGGTCCAGTTCATCGATCACATAACGCAGGTTCGGGCTGATTTCCTGCACTTCTTTGTAACCCTGGCTGGTGTGATCGGCGACAACGGTTTTGCGCTGACGTGGATATTTGAATTTCACGCTTTTAGCAAAGAATTCACCTTTGTCTTTGCGGAAGTAGATTTTAAGAATGTCGTTGTTAGCTTCCTGACGCAGGCTGTAACGGTCGATGTCGTCAGGGTTGCTGATACCTAAGCTTTTCAGGTTGTCGTACATAGCGTTTATATTCCATCTAAGAGTGGGTGAGCGCGCAGGACTATCATCATCATTCGGGATGCAGCAGAAACGCGGCAACCGGAACGCTTACGGCATACTTAATCAACTGTAGACACAAAAACCGGGATGAACAGTGCGCGACCGGAGTTAACTTGGCGCGGATTATGAACTGTTTGAAAAATAAACGCACGTGTTAATTCGCGGCGCGAAACAGGTAATTCTTGCGGGAGTGTAAACAAATAATTACGGGCCTGTAGGCAGGCCCGTCGGGAAGATCTTCAGGCAGGAGAAGCTCAGTCGATGCTGCGCAGCAGTTCGTTAATGCCTGTTTTGCTGAGCGTTTTAGCGTCAACTTTCTTCACGATTACCGCGCAGTACAGGCTGTAGCTACCATCTTTAGACGGCAGATTACCGGAAACCACCACGGAACCCGCAGGTACGCGGCCGTAATGCACTTCGCCGGTTTCGCGGTCAAAGATTTTGGTGCTCTGGCCGATGTAAACGCCCATGGAGATCACGGAACCTTCTTCGACGATCACGCCTTCAACGATTTCTGAACGTGCGCCAATGAAGCAGTTATCTTCGATGATGGTTGGGTTAGCCTGCAGCGGCTCCAGCACGCCACCGATGCCCACGCCGCCTGACAGGTGGACGTTTTTACCGATCTGCGCGCAAGAACCCACAGTCGCCCAGGTATCAACCATGGTGCCTTCATCAACGTAAGCGCCGATGTTGACGTAGGAAGGCATCAGCACGGTATTACGTGCGATGAATGCGCCCTGACGCACGGCAGCAGGTGGCACAACGCGGAAACCGGCGTTTTTAAAACGCGCTTCATCCCAGCCAGCAAACTTCATTGGCACTTTGTCGTAGAAGCGGGTTTCAGAACCTTCCATGACCTGATTGTCGTTGATGCGGAACGACAACAGCACTGCTTTCTTCAGCCACTGATGCGTTACCCACTCACCGTTGATCTTTTCAGACACGCGCAGTTCACCGCTATCCAGCAGGCCAATAACCTGGGTGATAGCATCGCGGGTCGCGCTGTCTACGCTAGATGGCGTGATGTCGGCGCGGCGCTCAAAGGCAGATTCGATAACGCTCTGTAACTGTTGCATAATGATTTCCTAAGTCTGTAATACGGGTGCCAGCATCGCACTGGCACGGTAAATAAATTTGATTAATCGATTGCGGTCACACTTTATCGTTTGGATTAAGGGCCTCTGTCAACCTCTGTTGCAACACATTGCGCATTTCCACCCCAAGCGCACGTCGCTCACTATCGGCGAGGATGAAAAGATCCTCAACCCGTTCACCAATCGTACTAATGCGTGCGCCGTGCAGCGACACACCCAAATCGGCGAACACTTCACCCACGCGCGCCAGCAAGCCGGGCTGATCGAGCGCGACCAATTCCAGATAACTGCGGCGGTCGGTGTGCGTTGGCAGGAAATTGACTTCGGTATCGACACTGAAATGCTTGAGGCGCGCAGACTGACGGCGCGTACGCGGCGGCACCCATTCGTTTTGCGTGATGGCTTGTTCCAGCGCCTGAATGATCAGCGGATGGCGATCGGCTGCCAGCGGGCTGCCATCCGGCTCCAGCACAATAAAGGTGTCCATTGCCATGCCATCGCGACTGGTAAAGATCTGCGCATCATGCACGCTGAGATTGCGGCGATCCAACTCGCCGGCCACCGCCGCAAACAGGTGCGGACGATCCGGGCTCCAGATAAAGATCTCGGTACCGCCGCGCGTGGCCTGCGGGCTGACCAGCACCAGCGGTTTGTTGAGATCGTGATGAATTAAATGACGCGCATGCCAGGCGAGCTGATTCGGTGTGTGGCGCAGGAAATAGTCGGCGCGGCAGCGGCTCCAGATATGGTGCAAACGCTCTTCATCGAGGTTTTCCATCCGCAGCAGCGCCAGCGCTTGCAGACGATGATGGCGCACGCGCTCGCGCAGATCCGGGCTGTTTTCCATGCCGCGGCGCAGCTGTTTTTCGGTCGCGAAGAACAGCTCGCGCAACAGGCTCTGCTTCCAGCTGTTCCACAAGCTTTCATTGGTGGCGCAGATATCGGAAACCGTCAGGCACGCCAGATAGCGTAAGCGATTTTCGTTCTGCATCACTTCGGCGAATTGCTGAATCACGGTGGGATCCTGAATATCGCGGCGCTGCGCGGTGACTGACATCAATAAATGATGACGTACCAGCCAGGCAACCAGCTGCGTTTCGCGGGAGTTCAGTCCGTGTAGTTCGGCAAAGTCGAGCGCATCCTGCGCGCCGAGAATGGAGTGATCGCCGTTGCGGCCTTTGGCGATATCGTGCAGCAGCGCAGCCATCAGCAACAGTTCCGGCTGTGGCAGGCGCGGCCAGAGTTCAACGCACAGCGGATGCATCGGGCGCGTGGCTTCGTCGGCAAAACTCTCCAGCTTCTGCAACACGCGGATGGTGTGCTCATCCACCGTGTAAGCGTGGAACAGATCGAACTGCATCTGGCCAACGATGTTGCCCCACAGCGGCGTATAGGCCCATAACACGCTGTGACGATGCATCGGCACCAGCGCACGCTTAACCGCGCCAGGATGACGCAGAATCGCCATAAAGGTTTCACGCGCTTCAGGAATTTGACACAGCGGCTGCTTCAAATGGCGGCGCGCATAGCGCAGTTGCCGCAGCGTGGTGGAGTAAATACCTTTGATGTTTTCGTTACGCACCATCACGTAGAACATACGCAAGATGGCTTGCGGCTCACGCTCAAACAGCGTGAGATCGCGCAGGTCGATGAGATCACCGCGAATCTGGAAATCGTCATCAATGTTGCGCGGTTTTTCAGTGGTCGACAGCGCCAGAATCGCTTCATCGAACAGCTGCAGCAGCATCTGATTGAGTTCGCCGATGCGACGCGTGACGCGATAGAAGTCCTTCATCATGCGCTCAACCGGCTCGTTGACTTCGCCCAGATAGTTGAGGCGCTGAGCGACGGTGAGTTGGCGATCGAACAGCAGACGATTGTCATAGCGTGGCAGCGTTAAGTGCAGCGCAAAGCGAATGCGCCACAAAAATTCCTGACACTCGTTGATTTCATTGCGTTCCGCTTCGGTGATAAAGCCGAAACCAACCATCTCATCCATGGTGGTAGCGCCAAAGTGACGACGCGCCACCCATTGCAGCGTGTGTATGTCGCGCAGGCCGCCGGGGCTGCTTTTGATATCCGGTTCAAGGTTGTAGCTTGTGCCGTGATAGCGCTGGTGGCGCTCCTGTTGCTCTTCAATTTTGGCGGCGAAGAAGCGCGACGACGGCCAGAAACCATCGCTGAAGATGTTCTTTTGCAGTTCGAGAAACAGCGCCACATCGCCGGTGAGCATGCGCGATTCGATCAGGTTGGTGGCGACCGTAAGATCGGATAAACCTTCCAGCAGGCACTCTTCCAGCGTACGTACGCTGTGCCCGACTTCCAGCTTCAAATCCCACATCAGCGTTAGCAGCTCGCTGGTGCGCTGCGCGGCTGTGTCGTCCAGCGGCTGGCGGCTGAGGATCAGCACATCAATATCGGAGAGCGGATGCAGTTCGCCGCGACCATAACCGCCAACGGCAACCAGTGCGATCTCCTTCATCTGGTCGAAACCAAAGAAGCGCCACAGACGACGCAATAAGCGGTCGATAAACAGCGTGCGGGCATCAATCAGAGATTCAATATCGGTGCCCGCATCAAATGCAATGCCCAGGTGCTGCTGGAATTGCTCAAGATAGTGTTTGAGCTTGTCGCGCGTCAGGGCGTCATCGGGCCAGCTGGCGGGGGAATCGGTCAGGCCTTTGTGTACTGCTTCGGTCACGCTACCACTCATCAACATGCCTCTTCATTACGCACATAAAAAAGGCCAGCGATAAGCCGGCCTGGTACTGTTAGCGAGATGATTACGCGACGTTTTCAAGCACCGCTGGAAGGGTGTCGTCTTCACGCAGCGTCAGAATCTCACAGCCGTTTTCTGTCACCACAATAGTATGCTCATACTGCGCGGACAAGCTGCGATCTTTGGTTTTCACGGTCCAGCCATCCTTCATGGTGCGGATGCGGTAATCACCGGCATTGACCATCGGTTCGATGGTGAAGGTCATGCCTGCTTGCAACACCACGCCGCTATCATCCGCGTCGTAATGCAGTACCTGCGGCTCTTCGTGGAAGCCTTTGCCGATGCCGTGACCGCAATACTCGCGCACCACCGAAAAATCCTGTGCTTCGACATACTGCTGAATCGCGCGGCCCAGTTCACGCAGACGAATACCCGGTTTCACCAGACGCAGCGCGATATAGAGACTTTCCTGAGTAACGCGACACAGGCGCTCGCCCTGAATGGTGGCTTTACCGACGATGAACATTTTTGAGGTATCGCCGTGATACTCATCTTTGATCACCGTGACATCGACGTTAACCACGTCGCCATCCTTCAGCACGCGATCGTCGCTCGGAATACCGTGACATACCACTTCATTCACCGAAATACACACCGATTTCGGGAAGCCGTGATAGCCGAGGCAGGCGGAAATCGCCTGCTGCTTCTGCGTGATGTGTTCGTGGCAGAGACGATCCAGTTCACCGGTGGTGACGCCAGGCACCACGTGCGGGGCAATCATCTCCAGCACTTCAGCGGCAAGGCGGCCCGCCACGCGCATTTTTTCGATTTCTTCAGGGGTTTTAATTGAAATAGCCATTAAATTAATCCGCAATCGTCGAATTTTTCGACAATAATGAGTTCTGTGGCAGTCATGTTAGCAGCCAGCAAAAGGGCTGCCAAATGGCGATTGTCTGCGCCTGCGGCGCTCAACTACTATTGGCGTATTCCTGCGCATTGTGGTATAAAGCGCGCCGACGATTCTCTGTCACCGACGTTTGGCTGGCAGGAAACGCATAAAACTCATTATGTGTACTAAAACACACATGTATCGACACATACGCCGGGGTGCCTTGAAAGAGGTCGGTCGTATGGGATACATGGAGGCCCAACCCCAAATCAAACTTTAGAGGTAATCATGGCAACTGTTTCAATGCGCGACATGCTCAAGGCTGGTGTTCACTTTGGTCACCAGACCCGTTACTGGAACCCGAAAATGAAGCCATTCATCTTCGGCGCACGTAACAAGGTTCACATCATCAACCTCGAGCAGACTGTGCCAATGTTCAACGACGCTCTGGCTGAGTTGAAAAAGATCTCTTCCCGTAAAGGTAAGATCCTGATCGTTGGTACTAAGCGCGCTGCTGCCGAAGCGGTAAAAGAGTCAGCTCTGAGCTGCGACCAGTTCTTCGTAAACCACCGCTGGTTGGGTGGCATGCTGACTAACTGGAAAACCGTTCGTCAGTCAATCAAACGCCTGAAAGATCTTGAGTCTCAGTCTCAGGACGGTACTTTCGACAAACTGACCAAGAAAGAAGCGCTGATGCGCACTCGCGAACTGGCCAAGCTGGAAAACAGCCTGGGCGGTATCAAAGATATGGGCGGTCTGCCGGATGCACTGTTCGTTGTTGACGCTGATCACGAGCACATCGCTATCAAAGAAGCAAACAACCTGGGTATCCCAGTTTTTGCTATCGTTGATACCAACTCTGATCCAGACGGCGTTGACTTCGTTATCCCAGGTAACGACGATGCGATCCGTGCTGTAAGCCTGTACCTGACTGCCGTTGCCACTACCGTGCGCGAAGGCCGTTCACAGGATCTGGCTGAGCAGGCTGAAGAAGCTGCTGAAGCTTAATAAGGTTCGCTCTTTCTAAGAGCCCTTAGACATCAGATGTTATCTGTTAAGGGGGCCGTTCAGGCCCCTTTATTTTATCTAAGTCTGTCACGCTCACTACAGAGCGAGCGGGGCAGAGTAAATTTTCCGCAACAAGTTTCTGACAGTGTGTGAGCACACAGAGACGAATCGAGGATTCTGGAATGGCTGATATTACCGCTGCATTGGTAAAAGAACTGCGTGAGCGTACTGGCGCAGGCATGATGGACTGCAAAAAAGCGCTGACCGAAGCGAACGGCGACATCGAGCTGGCGATTGAGAACATGCGCAAATCTGGCGCAATCAAAGCGGCTAAGAAAGCAGGCAACGTTGCTGCTGATGGCGTGATCAAAACCAAAATCGCTGACGGCTTCGCGGCGATCCTGGAAGTAAACTGCCAGACCGACTTCGTTGCAAAAGATGGCGGTTTCCAGGCGTTTGCTGACAAGGTTCTGGATGCAGCTGTCGCTGGCAAAGTTACCGATGTGGAAGTTCTGAAAGCGCAGTTCGAAGAAGAACGCGTAGCGCTGGTTACGAAAATCGGTGAGAACATCAACATCCGTCGTATTGCTATCCTGGAAGGCGCTGAGCTGAACAGCTATCAGCATGGCGCACGTATCGGTGTGGTTGTTTCTACCACCGGTGCTGACGAAGAACTGAGCAAGCAAGTTGCTATGCACATCGCTGCGAGCAAGCCAGAATTCGTTAAGCCAGAAGACGTGTCTGCAGACGTGGTTGAGAAAGAGTACCAGGTTCAGCTGGATATCGCCATGCAGTCTGGCAAGCCAAAAGAAATCGCAGAGAAAATGGTTGAAGGCCGCATGAAGAAATTCACCGGCGAAGTTTCTCTGACCGGTCAGGCTTTCGTTATCGACCCAAGCAAAACCGTTGGCCAGGCGTTGAAAGAGAAAAACGCTGACGTCATCAACTTCATCCGCTTCGAAGTGGGCGAAGGCATTGAGAAAGTTGAAGCTGACTTCGCAGCAGAAGTTGCTGCAATGTCCAAACAGTCTTAATGGTCCGAAAGAACCGCCACAAGGCGGTTCTTTTTTGTCTGCGATTTAGTGCAGCACTTTCAGTCTCATCCCAATAGCTTTTCTCGCGGGCTTTGCGGATGATCGACCAGATTTTACTTCTCCTTTTCATCATATCTTCCAGGAAGAACTGACCATGGCGACCAACGCAAAACCTGTATATCAACGTATCCTGCTAAAACTGAGTGGCGAAGCACTGCAAGGTGCCGAAGGTTTTGGCATCGACGCGAGCGTGCTTGACCGCATGGCGCAAGAGGTGAAAGAGCTGGTTGAGCTGGGCATTCAGGTGGGTGTGGTTATTGGTGGCGGTAACCTGTTCCGCGGCGCAGGTCTGGCCCAGGCGGGCATGAACCGTGTGGTCGGCGACCATATGGGCATGCTGGCAACAGTGATGAATGGCCTGGCAATGCGTGACGCGCTGCACCGTGCGTATGTCAATGCGCGCTTGATGTCAGCGATTCCGCTGAACGGCGTGTGTGATAACTACAGCTGGGCAGAAGCGATCAGCCTGCTGCGTAATAACCGCGTCGTGATCTTCGCGGCCGGTACCGGCAACCCGTTCTTTACCACTGACTCTGCAGCCTGCCTGCGCGGCATCGAAATCGAAGCCGACGTGGTACTGAAAGCCACCAAAGTAGACGGCGTCTACTCTGAAGATCCGGTGAAAAACCCGGATGCCACGCTGTATGACCAACTGAGCTATGCAGAAGTGTTGGATAAAGAGCTTAAAGTAATGGATCTCGCCGCCTTTACGCTGGCGCGTGACCACAAGCTGCCTATCCGCGTCTTCAACATGAACAAGCCTGGCGCATTGCGTCGCGTCGTGATGGGTGAAAAAGAAGGCACCCTGATTACGCATTAATACCCGACGCGCGTTAAAATAAGGTATATTCTTTTGCCGCGATGCTCTGACATCGCGCAGCAATTAGGATGATCGATGTTTATCGATACCGCTTCCGGTTAGCCCGGAAATGGCCAGGTCAACCGAATTCAAGGGTTTCAACGTGATTAACGACATTAAAAAAGATGCAGACACGCGCATGGAAAAATGTGTGGATGCATTTAAAAACAACATCAGCAAAATCCGCACCGGTCGTGCTTCGCCTTCACTGCTCGACGGCATTGTGGTTCCTTATTACGGTACACCAACGCCGCTGCGCCAGCTGGCTAGCGTGACGGTTGAGGATTCACGTACGTTGAAAATCAACGTATTTGATCGCTCGCTGAGCACTGCGGTTGAGAAAGCGATTATGACGTCTGATTTGGGTCTGAACCCAAGCTCAGCCGGTAGCGATATTCGTGTGCCGCTGCCAGCGCTGACCGAAGAGCGTCGTAAAGACCTGATCAAGATCGTACGTGGCGAAGCAGAGCAGGGCCGTGTTTCCGTGCGTAACGTCCGCCGTGACGCCAACGATAAGATCAAAGCGCTGCTGAAAGACAAAGAGATCAGCGAAGACGACGAACGTCGTACGCAGGACGAGATCCAGAAAATGACCGATGCGCACATCAAGAGTGTTGATGCCGCATTGGCCGATAAAGAAAAGGAACTGATGGATTTCTAATTCCATCAACTGCTTTTCAAAACGCCGTTCAGAGACGAGACGTGTTCGACTCTGGCGGCGTTTTACATTGTGTTCGGCGCTGTTGCGGACACTCTCCACGACTTCACAGGGATAGCATGATGAAGCGATTAACTCTGCTGGGATCGACCGGCTCCATTGGTACCAGCACGCTGGCGGTGATTGCCGCAAATCCTGAACTTTATCAGGTGACCGCGCTGGTGGCTGGCCAGAATGTGGCGTTGATGGCTGAACAATGCCTGCAATTCCAACCGCGCTATGCCGCGATGTCCGATGAGACTTCCGCACAAGCGCTGCGTGAGCGACTGAAAGCACTCAACGTTAATACCGAAGTGCTCTCCGGCGTTCAGGCAGCCTGCGAATTGGCCGCGCTGGATGACGTGGATCAGGTGATGGCGGCGATTGTTGGCGCCTCAGGTTTACAGCCCACCATGGCGGCGATTCGCGCCGGTAAAACCGTGCTGCTGGCCAACAAAGAGTCGCTTGTCACATGCGGCCGTCTGTTTATGGAGGCGGTACGCCAACATCAGGTGCAATTGCTGCCGGTCGATAGCGAGCACAACGCCATTTTTCAGAGTTTACCCGCTTCCATACAGCATCAGTTGGGGTACGCTGATCTGCGGGGAAACGGCATCGAGTCGATTCTCCTTACGGGATCGGGTGGTCCTTTTCGTGACACGCCATTAGCGGATTTAGCCGGTATGTCGCCGGATCAGGCTTGTGCGCATCCGAACTGGTCAATGGGGCGTAAAATCTCCGTTGATTCGGCCACCATGATGAATAAAGGTCTTGAATACATTGAAGCCCGCTGGCTGTTTAATGCGACTGACGCGCAGATGGAGGTGATCCTGCATCCGCAGTCGGTTATCCATTCGATGGTGCGTTATTGCGACGGCAGCGTGCTGGCGCAACTGGGCTCTCCGGATATGCGGACGCCTATTGCGCACAGCATGGCATGGCCAGCACGTATTTCTGCGGGCGTAACGCCGCTCGACTTCACGCGCATGAAGTCGTTGACGTTTTCCGAGCCGGACTACGAGCGCTATCCCTGCCTGAAGCTTGCGATTGATGCCTGTGCCACAGGTCAGGCCGCTACGACATCGCTGAATGCAGCGAATGAAGTGGCGGTGGCAGCTTTTCTGCAGCACCAGATTCGCTTTACCGATATTGCCGCCATCAACAGCGAAGTGCTGGCGTCCCTGAGTTGTCAGGAGCCGGGCAGCATTGACGAGGTGATGGAGATTGATCGGTTAGCGCGCGTGCGTGCCAATGAATTGTTACCGCGCTTTCGTTTAGCAGGTTGATAGTTCCCGCTATTTGTTCGCTCTGGGTGAAAATGGTATAGTCGCTCGCTCGCGTTTCACAGCCGACATTGTTTCGATGTCATCTGGCGTGTTTGCCGGAGTTTGCTGCAGGCGCAATGTATTCAGAAACCACAGCATTTCTGATGAAAGGAATTATTACGCGTTATGTCGTCCAACAATCACAACACAATCGATGACGAGTCGTACTGCACGCCACGTCACGTGGCCATCATTATGGATGGTAATGGTCGCTGGGCAAAAAATCAGGGCAAACTGCGTATTTCAGGCCACAAAGCCGGGGTAAAATCAGTACGCCGGGCTGTCAGCTTTGCGGTTAGCCATAAACTGGAAGCGCTCACGCTTTATGCGTTCAGCAGTGAAAACTGGAGCCGTCCGATTCAGGAAGTGACAGCGTTAATGGAGTTGTTTGTCTGGGCGCTCGACAGCGAAGTTAAAAGCCTGCACAAACACAATGTGCGTCTGCGCATTATTGGCGATATCAGTCGTTTCAATAACCGAATTCAGGAACGCATTCGCCGCGCCGAGGAACTGACTCAGCAAAATAATGGACTGACCCTAAACATTGCTGCCAACTATGGCGGCCGTTGGGATATTATCCAGGGTGCCAGAAAATTGGCCGAACAGGTTCAGGAAGGTTTACTGCGTCCTGACCAGATTACCGAAGAAAGCCTGGCTCCGCATCTGTGTATGCAGGAGCTGGCGCCAGTGGATTTAGTGATAAGGACCGGGGGAGAGCATCGGATTAGCAACTTCCTGCTGTGGCAAATCGCCTATGCTGAGTTTTGGTTTACCGATGTTCTTTGGCCTGATTTTGATGAAAACGTTTTTGAAGGTGCACTGAATGCATTCTCTACGCGGGAGCGACGCTATGGCGGTACTGCACCAGGCGGCGCCTAAGCAATTTGGGGGTAACCTTTGCTGAAGTCTCGTCTGATTACCGCGTTAATTTTGATTCCGCTGGTGATCGCTGCACTGTTCTGGTTACCCCTGTCCGGTTTTGCGATTATCACTATCATCATCTGCATGCTTGCCGCCTGGGAATGGGGGCAGTTTGCTGGCATGAAAACGCGTCAGCAACGTATCTGGCTGGCCGTGCTTTGCGGCCTGTTGCTGTCCGCGATGCTCTTTACCCTTGAACCCTATCAACGCAATCTGCACCAATTCCAGATGGAAGGCTCGCTCTGGGCATCGCTGTTGTGGTGGATTGTCGCGCTCATCTTAGTACTGTTCTATCCCGCTTCTGCCGCGTTGTGGCGTCACTCACGTACGCTGCGCCTGCTGTTTGGCGTGCTCACCTTGATTCCGTTCTTCTGGGGCATGATGGCGCTGCGTCAGTATCATTACGATACCGACCATTTCGCCGGCGCATGGTGGCTGCTGTTCGTAATGTTCCTTGTCTGGGGCGCAGATTCTGGTGCTTACATGTTTGGTCGCCTGTTTGGCAAACACAAGCTGGCACCAAAAGTCTCTCCGGGTAAAACCTGGGAAGGTTTCTTCGGTGGCCTATTGTCATCTGCCATCATCGCCTGGCTGTTTGCTCTGCTGGCACCGCTTTCGGTGGCGCCGGGCACGCTAATTATCTGTGCGGTGATTGCGACGCTGGCATCGGTATTGGGCGACCTGACAGAAAGTATGTTCAAGCGTGAAGCGGGCATTAAAGACAGCGGTAACTTGATTCCGGGGCACGGTGGTATTCTCGATCGTATTGATAGCCTGACTGCTGCGGTGCCGGTGTTTGCCTGCCTGCTGCTGTTGGTGTTTCGCACCCTCTGAGGATAGCTGGCGATGTTGAGTATACTCTGGAGTTTTGCCGCCTTTATCGTGGCGCTTGGCGTGCTAATTACCGTGCACGAGTTTGGCCATTTCTGGGTGGCGCGCCGCTGCGGTGTTAAAGTTGAACGTTTCTCGATTGGCTTTGGTAAAGCGCTGTGGCGTCGCAGCGATCGTCAGGGCACCGAATATGTCATCGCGCTGATCCCTCTTGGCGGCTACGTCAAAATGCTCGACGAACGCGTTGAAAGCGTTCCCGCCGAGCTGCGTCATCAAGCCTTCAACAATAAAACCGTGCTGCAGCGTGCTTCGATTATCGCAGCCGGTCCTATCGCCAACTTCATCTTCGCCATCTTTGCTTACTGGGTAGTGTTTATTCACGGCGTGCCAGGTGTGCGTCCTGTGGTTGGTGAAATTCTGAACGGTTCCGTCGCTGCCGAAGCGCAAATTACTTCCGGCATGGAACTTAAAGCGGTAGATGGTATCGAAACGCCTGATTGGGATGCTGTGCGTATGGCGCTGATCGGTAAAATCGGCGACAGCGATGCCACGCTTACCGTCTCGCAATTTGGCGAAGAAGCCACGCAGCAAAAGCAATTAAATTTGCGCGATTGGCAATTTGAGCCTGATAAACAGGATCCGGTGGTCGCTTTAGGTATTCGTCCACGTGGGCCGCAGATTGAAACGACCTTAGCCGAAGTTCAGGCAAACTCACCGGCAAGCAATGCTGGTTTGCAAGCGGGCGATAGGATCGTTAAAGTCGATGGTCAGCCATTGTCACAGTGGCAGGCTTTTGCGGCACAGGTGCGGGATAATCCGGGTAAAAACATGGCGCTAGATATCGAGCGCAACGGCGAACCTGTGGCGTTGACGTTAACGCCGGAAGCGAAACCGGGCAATGAAGCGGAAGGCTTCGCGGGTGTCATCCCGCGTGTGATTCCGCTGCCTGATGAGTACAAAACGGTAAGGCAGTATGGACCTTTTGCGGCGATCGGCGAAGCCAGTGTAAAAACCTGGCAGTTGATGAAGCTAACAGTCTCCATGCTGGGCAAGTTGATAATCGGGGATGTGAAGCTGAATAACCTGAGCGGGCCGATTTCGATCGCGCAGGGTGCCGGGTTATCAGCAGAGTACGGGGTGATTTATTACCTGATGTTCCTGGCGCTGATCAGCGTCAACCTGGGCATCATTAACCTGTTCCCTCTGCCGGTTTTAGATGGTGGTCACCTGCTCTTTCTGGCGATCGAAAAGATCAAAGGTGGACCGGTGTCCGAGCGAGTTCAGGACTTTAGTTATCGCATTGGCTCAATATTGCTAGTGCTGTTAATGGGGCTTGCACTTTTCAATGATTTCTCACGTCTGTAATAGCTGGAACGCATACAGGCGCGGGATGTGTTAGGAAAACGCATAACAACGATGGCGATGAAAAAGTTGCTCATAGCGTCGCTGCTGTTTAGCAGCGCCACCGTTTACGGTGCAGACGATTTCGTAGTGAAGGACATTCATTTCGAAGGTCTCCAGCGAGTCGCCGTCGGCGCGGCTCTGCTCAGCATGCCGGTACGTGTCGGTGATACGGTGAATGACGATGATGTCAGAAACACCATTCGCTCACTGTTCGCCACCGGTAACTTTGAAGATGTGCAGGTTCTGCGTGACGGTACAACCCTGATTGTTCAGGTGAAAGAGCGTCCAACCATTGCCAACATCACTTTCTCCGGCAACAAAGCGGTGAAAGAAGATCAGCTGAAACAGAACCTCGAAGCCTCTGGCGTGCGCGTTGGCGAAGCGCTGGACCGCACCACGCTCTCTTCAATCGAGAAGGGTCTGGAAGACTTCTACTACAGCGTCGGTAAATACACCGCCAGCGTCAAAGCGATTGCTACGCCGCTGCCGCGCAACCGTGTGGATCTGAAATTCGTCTTCCAGGAAGGCGTTTCAGCGCAGATCCAGCAGATCAACATCGTCGGTAATAAAGCATTTACCTCTGATGAACTGATCTCGCGCTTCTCACTGCGTGACGAAGTGCCATGGTGGAACGTGGTGGGCGATCGTAAATACCAGAAACAGAAGTTAGCGGGCGATCTCGAAACCCTGCGCAGCTTCTATCTGGATCGCGGTTATGCGCGTTTCAACATCGATTCCACGCAGGTGAGCCTGACGCCAGATAAGAAAGGCATCTACATCACCGTGAACATTAACGAAGGCGATCAGTACAAGATTGCTGGCGTGATCGTGAACGGCAGCATGGCGGGCCATTCTGCTGAAATCGAAAAGATGACCAGGATTCCATCGGGTGAGTTGTATAACGGCACTAAAGTCACCCAGATGGAAGATGACATCAAGAAATTGCTGGGTCGCTACGGTTACGCCTATCCGCGCGTAATGACGCAGCCAGAAATCAACGATGCTGATAAAACCGTCAAGCTGCATATCAACGTGGATGCGGGCAACCGTTACTACGTGCGTAAAGTGCGCTTTGAAGGTAACGACACCTCAAAAGATTCCGTACTGCGCCGTGAAATGCGTCAGATGGAAGGTGCCTGGTTGGGCAGCGACCTCGTCGATCAGGGTAAAGAGCGTCTGAATCGTACCGGTTACTTCGAAACCGTGGATGTGGATACGCAACGTGTACCGGGTGCGCCGGATCAGGTTGATGTGGTCTACAAGGTGAAAGAGCGTAACACCGGTACTTTCAACTTTGGTGTCGGTTACGGTACTGAAAGTGGCGTCAGCTTCCAGGTGGGCGTGACCCAGGAAAACTGGCTCGGCACCGGTAACACTGTTGGCATCAGCGGTACCAAAAACGATTACCAGACCTATGCTGAGTTCTCACTGACCGACCCATACTTCACGGTCGACGGCGTGAGCCTTGGCGGTCGTTTGTTCTATAACGACTTTAAAGCTGATAACGCCGATCTGTCTGACTATACCAACAAAAGTTATGGTCTCGACGGTACGCTGGGCTTCCCGGTCAATGAAAATAATACGCTGCGTGTTGGTTTAGGTTATGTGCATAACGACCTGTCCAACATGCGTCCTCAGGTTGCGATGTGGCGTTATCTCGATTCGGTCGGTCGCCATCAGGGCTTGAACGATGACGGTGATTTCTCTGCAGATGATTTCACCTTCAACTACGGTTGGACCTATAACACTTTAGACCGCGGCTTCTTCCCTACGCGCGGTAACCGTACCAACCTGAACGGTAAAGTGACGATTCCAGGCTCTGATAATGCGTTCTATAAAGCGACATTGGATAGCCAGCAATATGTGCCGCTGAACCGCGATGGTACGTGGGTGGTGTTAGGCCGTGGCCGTGTAGGATATGGTGACGGACTTAATGGAAAAGAGATGCCGTTCTATGAGAACTTCTACGGCGGTGGCTCGAGCACGGTTCGTGGCTTCCAGTCCAACACCATTGGTCCTAAAGCTGCGTACCTGAACGATGGCTCGTCAAACTGTAAGATCTCTGATCCAAACGGCGTCTGTAAGTCGGACGATGCGGTTGGTGGTAACGCCATGGCGATTGCCAGCCTGGAGCTGATTACACCAACGCCGTTCCTGAGCGAGAAGTATGCGAATTCCGTGCGTACCTCGGTGTTTATGGATGCCGGTACCGTTTGGGATACCAAATGGCAGAACACTGCGGAAACACGCGCGGCGGGTGTGCCAGATTACAGCGATCCTAATAACATTCGCGTCTCTGCCGGTGTGGCACTGCAGTGGATGTCACCGTTAGGACCGCTGGTCTTCTCATACGCCCAGCCGATGAAGAAAGTCGAGGGAGACAAGTCAGAGCAATTCCAGTTTAACATTGGTAAAACCTGGTAAGGCTCTGAGCAGGGAAGTGAAAATACCGTCTTGCACGCGTGCTGCCTGATAATGTGGCACGCTGCAAACACACACGTTGAGGTAAGGAGTTTATAGTGAAAAAGTTGTTCTGTGCTGCTGCTCTGGGTGTTGCATTAGCTGCTTCTGCGGGTGCCCAAGCGGCTGATAAAGTTGCCGTCGTAAACCTGAGCCAGGTTTTCCAGCAGTCTCCGCAGCGTGCCGCTGTTGCTAAACAGCTTGAAGGTGAATTCCAGAGCCGCGCCTCTGACCTCCAGTCTCAGCAGCAGAAGATCCAGCAAGAAATTCAGGATCTGCAGCGTAATGCATCGACCATGAAAGCGAGCGACCGCACCAAGAAAGAGAAGCAAATCTCTTCTGAGCGTGCTGCCTTTGAACAAAAAGCACAGGCTTTTGACAAAGACAACCAAACTCGTCAGATGCAGGAGCGTAACAAGCTGCTGGCTAAAATCCAGACCGCTGTTCAGTCTGTAGCGAAAAGCGAAGGTTACGATCTGGTTCTGGACTCTCAGGCCGTGCTGTATTCTTCTTCTGATGCTAAAGACATCACTGCTGACGTTGTAAAACAGGTTAAATAATTGATGTCATCAATTCGACTGGCTGATTTAGCCCAGCAGTTGGATGCAGAATTGCACGGAGATGGCGATATCGTCATCTCCGGCATTGCTTCTATGCAATCCGCCACAACTGGCCAAATCACTTTTCTTGCAAACAGCCGCTACCGCGAGCAGCTCGCTACTATCCAGGCTTCAGCCGTGGTGCTGACGGAAGCGGATCTGGAGTGGTGTAAAACGGCCGCCCTGGTGGTGAAAAATCCTTACCTGACTTATGCCCGCATGGCACAACTGCTGGACACAACGCCGCAGCCCGCGCAGAATATCGCGCCCAGCGCGGTGATCGATGCAACGGCTAAGCTGGGTAACAACGTTTCGGTAGGCGCAAATGCGGTGATCGAGTCTGGCGTAGAGCTGGGTGACGACGTCGTTATTGGCGCAGGATGTTTTGTTGGTAAGCAGACGCGTATCGGTCGCGGCTCACGTTTGTGGGCTAACGTCACGATTTATCACGAAATCCAGATTGGTCAGGATTGTCTGATTCAGTCCGGCACCGTCATTGGTGCTGATGGTTTCGGGTATGCTAACGATCGCGGCAATTGGGTGAAAATCCCGCAGCTGGGTACCGTCGTGATTGGTGATCGGGTTGAAATTGGTGCCTGTACTACCATCGATCGCGGCGCGCTGGATAACACTCTGATCGGCAATGGTGTTATCATAGATAACCAGTGTCAGATTGCGCACAACGTCGTGATTGGTGATAACACCGCTGTTGCGGGTGGTGTGATCATGGCGGGTAGTCTGAAGATTGGACGTTACTGTATGATTGGCGGCGCCAGCGTCATTAACGGCCATATGGAAATCTGTGACAAAGTGACCGTAACGGGCATGGGCATGGTAATGCGCCCGATCACAGAGCCAGGCGTATATTCGTCGGGTATTCCACTGCAACCTAACAAAACCTGGCGTAAAACAGCAGCGCTGGTGATGAACATCGATGAAATAAGCAAACGCTTAAAAGCCATCGAACGTAAGGTCGGTAAAGACGACTAAACGCATCCCACGCTACTTGCTTTCATAACAAGAAGTGTACTTTCTTCCACCTTCGGTAACCCGAGAATGGCAGCAGGTATCGTAAGAAAGCGAAACGCCCCGAACTAATTTGCGGCCTGCGGAAGATCATTTTGATCGGTGCAGGCCGTGTTATTGATGCCATCAGATTTTTAGGACAGGAAGAGTATTTTGACTACTGAAACGCATACTCTGAAAATTGAAGAGATTTTAGAACTGCTGCCACATCGCTATCCTTTCTTGCTGGTTGATCGCGTGCTGGATTTTGAAGAGCATAAATATCTGCGCGCGGTGAAGAACGTTTCTGTTAACGAACCGTTTTTCCAGGGACACTTCCCTGGTAAGCCGATTTTCCCAGGCGTTCTGATCCTGGAAGCGATGGCGCAAGCGACCGGTATTCTGGCGTTCAAAAGCGTTGGGAAACTGGAACCAGGCGAACTCTATTACTTCGCTGGTATCGATGAAGCCCGTTTCAAACGTCCGGTTGTGCCGGGCGATCAGATGATCATGGAAGTGACCTTCGAGAAAACCCGTCGTGGTCTGACGCGCTTTAAAGGCGTGGCGACCGTGGACGGCAAAATTGTCTGTGAAGCGACCATGATGTGTGCCCGTAGCCGGGAGGCATAATAAGTGATTGATTCAACCGCCAATATCCATCCCAGTTCTGTCATTGAAGAGGGTGCCGTCATCGGCGCCAATGTTCACATCGGCCCGTTTTGCTTTATCGGCGCTAATGTGGAAATTGGTGAAGGAACCGTACTCAAATCGCACGTGGTGGTGAACGGCCACACGCGTATCGGCAAAGACAATCAGATCTACCAGTTCGCTTCCATCGGTGAAGTGAATCAGGACCTGAAATATGCGGGCGAACCGACGCGCGTTGAAATTGGCGATCGCAACCGCATCCGCGAGAGCGTCACCATTCATCGTGGCACTACGCAGGGCGGCAATGTGACCAAGGTCGGCAGCGATAACCTGCTGATGGTGAATGCTCACATCGCGCATGACTGCGTGATCGGTAATCGCTGCATCTTTGCTAACAATGCCACGCTGGGCGGTCACGTCACCGTTGATGATTTTGCGATTATCGGCGGCATGACGGCGGTACATCAGTGGTGCACCATTGGTGCTCACGTGATGGTTGGCGGTTGTTCAGGCGTCGCGCAGGATGTGCCGCCTTATGTCATTGCGCAGGGCAACCACGCAACGCCATACGGTATCAACATCGAAGGTCTGAAGCGTCGCGGCTTTAGCAAAGAAGCGCTGCATGCCATTCGCAACGCGTACAAACTGCTGTACCGCAGCGGCAAAACGCTGGATGAAGTGAAACCAGAGATTGAAGAGCTGGCGAAACAACACAGCGAAGTGCAGCCTTTCTATGACTTCTTTGCCCGTTCAACGCGTGGATTGATTCGTTAATCCATGTCAGCGCGTCCCCTAACGATTGCCCTGGTCGCCGGAGAAACCTCCGGCGATATTCTTGGTGCAGGTCTCATCCGTGCGTTAAAAGCGCGCCATCCTGATGCGCGCTTTGTTGGCGTGGCCGGTCCGCTGATGCAGGCCGAAGGCTGCGAAGCCTGGTATGAGATGGAAGAGCTGGCGGTGATGGGCATCGTCGAAGTGCTGGGACGCCTGCGGCGTCTGCTGAAAATTCGTCGTGACCTGACACAGCGCTTCACCGAACTCAAGCCGGATGTGTTCGTGGGCATTGATGCGCCGGATTTCAACATCACGCTGGAAGGTCGCCTCAAGCGCGCGGGCATTCGCACCATTCATTACGTCAGCCCTTCGGTTTGGGCATGGCGTCAAAAGCGCGTTTTCAAAATCGGCCGCAACACCAATCTGGTGCTGGCATTCCTGCCGTTTGAAAAAGCGTTTTACGATCGCTTTAACGTGCCGTGCCGCTTTATCGGCCACACCATGGCTGATGCGATGCCGCTGCAGCCCGATAAGCTGGCGGCGCGCCGCGAGTTAGGCATTGCTGACGAGGCGATTTGCCTTGGCTTGTTGCCGGGCAGTCGCGGTGCCGAAGTGGAAATGCTCAGCGCCGATTTCCTGCGCGCCGCGCAGCTGTTGCGTCAGCGCTATCCCACGCTGGAAATCGTGGTGCCGCTGGTGAACGCCAAACGCCGCGCGCAGTTTGAGCAGATCAAAGCGCAAGTTGCGCCAGAACTGCCGATGCATTTGCTGGATGGCAAAGGCCGTCAGGCGATGCTGGCCAGCGATGCCGCTATTCTTGCGTCTGGCACCGCCGCGCTGGAGTGCATGCTGGCGAAATGCCCGATGGTGGTCGGTTATCGCATGAAGCCGTCTACTTTTTGGCTGGCAAAACGTCTGGTAAAAACGCCGTACGTTTCTCTGCCAAATCTGCTGGCCGGTCGCGAGCTGGTGAAAGAGTTGCTGCAGGACGAATGCCAGCCTGACGCGCTAGCTGCGGCGCTGGAGCCGTTGCTGCACGCGGGCCCGGAGCGCGAAGCGCTACTGAAAGCCTTCACCGAACTGCATCAACAGATTCGCTGGAATGCCGATGAGCAGGCGGCGGATGCGGTACTGGAGATTATCAATGGCTGAATTTATCTATCCTAACGCGCAGCGGATTGCTGGCGTTGATGAAGTGGGGCGCGGCCCGCTGGTTGGCGCCGTGGTCACGGCGGCGGTGATCCTCGATCCCGCCAACCCGATTGCCGGACTGGCCGACTCGAAAAAACTCTCCGAGAAGCGTCGTCTGGCGCTGTATGACGAGATCAAAGAGAAGGCGCTGGCCTGGAGCCTTGGTCGTGCCGAGCCAGAGGAGATCGATCAGCTCAATATTCTGCACGCTACCATGCTGGCGATGCAGCGTGCGGTCGCGGGTTTGCACATTGCACCGGACTTCGTACTGATCGATGGCAACCGTTGCCCGGCGCTGCCGATGCCCTCACAGGCGGTGGTGAAGGGCGATAGCCTGGTGCAAGAAATCAGTGCTGCCTCGATCATCGCCAAAGTCACGCGCGATCGTGAAATGACCGAGCTGGATTTGCTGTTCCCGCAATATGGCTTTGCGCAACACAAAGGCTATCCAACCGCGCTGCACATGGAAAAGCTGACGCAGCACGGCGCCACACCTCATCATCGTCGCAGCTTTGCGCCGGTGCGTAACGCCTTGATTGATGCCGATGTGCTGGCAGCCCGCCAGCCAACTACGCTTTAATAGCCTGACGCTGTTTTAACCGGAAACTGATATGGCTGAACCTCGTTTCATACATCTGCGCGTCCACAGTGATTACTCCATGGTTGATGGTCTGGCGAAAACCGGACCCTTAGTCAAGAAGGCGGCTGCGCTGGGCATGCCGGCGATTGCCATTACCGATTACATCAACCTGTGCGGGCTGGTGCGTTTTTACGGTAGCGCACACGGCGCGGGGATCAAGCCGATTATTGGTGCTGACTTCCAGGTTGCCAGCGAATTGATGGGCGATGAGCTGACACAGTTAACGCTGCTGGCGGCCAATAACACCGGTTATCAAAACCTGACCTTGCTGATTTCACGTGCATATCAGCGCGGTTACGGCATTGCGGGCCCAATCATCGATCGCGACTGGCTGCTGGAGCTGGGCGAAGGCCTGATTCTGCTGTCTGGCGGACGTCGCGGCGACGTGGGCCGCAGTCTGCTGCGCGGCAATAGCGCAATGGTGGCGCAGTGTTTAAGCTTTTATCAGGAACACTTCCCGAATCGTTATTACCTGGAATTGATGCGCACCGGTCGCGCCGATGAAGAAGCGTATCTGCATGCCGCCGTTGAGCTGGCGGTGGCCGAAGGCGTTCCCGTCGTTGCCACCAACGAAGTGTGCTTCCTGAATGAAGAAGATTTTGATGCGCATGAAATCCGCGTCGCGATTCATGACGGCTATACGCTGGACGATCCCAAGCGTCCACGCAACTACAGTCCTCAGCAATATATGCGCAGTGAAGAGGAGATGTGCGAGCTGTTCTCGGACATTCCGGAAGCGCTGGAAAATAGCGTAGAGATTGCTAAGCGCTGTAACGTGACGGTGCGCCTCGGCGAATATTTCCTGCCGCAGTTCCCCACCGGTGACATGAGCACCGAAGACTTCCTCGTGGCGAAGTCTCGTGAAGGCCTGGAAGAGCGTATGGAATTCCTCTTCCCGGATCCGGCGGTGCGCGCAGAAAAACGCGTGGAATATGATGAACGTCTGGAGATTGAACTCACCGTTATCAACCAGATGGGCTTCCCCGGCTACTTCCTGATCGTGATGGAGTTTATCCAGTGGTCAAAGGACAACGGCATTCCCGTCGGCCCAGGCCGCGGTTCGGGTGCCGGTTCATTGGTGGCGTATGCGCTGAAAATCACCGATATCGATCCGCTGGAGTTTGACCTGCTGTTCGAACGTTTCCTGAACCCGGAACGTGTGTCGATGCCTGACTTTGACGTTGACTTCTGCATGGAGAAGCGCGATCAGGTGATCGATCACGTGGCCGATATGTATGGACGCGATGCGGTATCGCAGATCATCACCTTCGGTACCATGGCGGCGAAAGCGGTCATCCGCGATGTGGGACGCGTACTTGGCCATCCGTACGGTTTTGTTGATCGTATCTCGAAACTGATCCCGCCGGATCCGGGCATGACGCTGGAGAAAGCCTTCCTGGCTGAACCGCAACTGCCGGAGATCTACGAGGCCGATGAAGAGGTGAAAGCGCTGATTGACATGGCGCGCAAACTGGAAGGTGTCACGCGTAACGCCGGTAAACATGCCGGTGGTGTGGTGATCTCGCCGACCAAAATCACCGATTTTGCGCCGCTCTACTGCGATGAAAATGGGCAATTCCCGGTTACCCAGTTTGATAAGAATGACGTGGAATATGCCGGGCTGGTGAAGTTTGACTTCCTTGGCCTGCGTACGCTTACCATCATCGACTGGGCGCTGAAGATGATTAACCCGCGCCGTGAAAAGCAGGGTTTGCCACCGATTGATATCGCCGCCATCCCGCTGGATGACAAGAAAAGCTTTGATATGCTGCAGCGCTCGGAAACCACGGCGGTGTTCCAGCTTGAATCGCGCGGCATGAAAGATCTGATCAAACGTCTGAAGCCTGACTGCTTCGAAGATATGATCGCACTGGTGGCGCTGTTCCGTCCGGGACCGCTGCAATCGGGCATGGTAGATAACTTCATTGACCGTAAGCACGGTCGCGAAGAGATCTCTTATCCGGATATTCAGTGGCAGCACGAAACCCTGAAGCCGGTGCTGGAGCCGACCTACGGCATCATTCTGTATCAGGAGCAGGTGATGCAGATCGCTCAGGTGCTGTCTGGCTATACGCTGGGCGGCGCGGACATGCTGCGTCGTGCGATGGGTAAAAAGAAACCCGAAGAGATGGCGAAGCAGCGTTCGGTGTTCCGGGACGGTGCGGAGAAGATGGGCGTCGACGGTGAGCTGTCGATGAAAATCTTCGATCTGGTAGAAAAATTTGCCGGTTATGGCTTTAACAAGTCGCACTCCGCCGCTTACGCGCTGGTTTCCTATCAAACGCTGTGGCTGAAAGCGCACTATCCGGCAGAATTTATGGCGGCCGTAATGACCGCTGATATGGATAACACCGAGAAAGTGGTTGGCCTGGTCGACGAATGCTGGCGCATGGGCCTTAAAGTGCTGCCGCCAGACATCAACTCCGGTTTGTATCCGTTCCACGTCAATGACGAAGGCGAGATCGTTTACGGCATCGGCGCGATCAAAGGCGTGGGTGAGGGCCCGATCGAAGCGATCATTGATGCGCGTAATGAAGGCGGCTACTTTAAAGAGTTGTTTGATCTCTGTGCGCGCACCGACACCAAAAAGATCAACCGTCGCGTAATGGAAAAACTGATCATGTCGGGCGCATTCGATCGTCTCGGCCCGCATCGCGCGGCTTTGATGAGTGCACTCGGCGATGCATTAAAAGCGGCCGATCAGCATGCTAAAGCCGAAGCCATCGGCCAGGCCGATATGTTTGGCGTGCTGGCCGAAGAGCCAGAGCAGGTAGAGAAATCCTACGCCAGCATCACGCCGTGGCCGGAACAAATTCAACTGGATGGCGAACGTGAGACTTTGGGTCTCTATCTTACCGGACATCCGATTAACCAGTATTTGAAAGAAATTGAGCGTTACGTCGGCGGCATGCGGCTGAAAGACATGCATCCGACAGATCGTGGTAAAGTAACCGTCGCGGCGGGGCTGGTGATTGCCGCCCGTGTGATGGTCACTAAACGCGGCAACCGAATTGGTATTTGTACCATTGACGATCGTTCTGGTCGTCTTGAAGTGATGTTATTTACCGATGCGTTAGATAAATACCAGCAGTTGCTGGAGAAGGACCGTATCCTGATCGTCAGTGGACAGGTCAGCTTTGATGACTTTAGCGGTGGCCTTAAAATGACCGCTCGAGAAGTGATGGACATCGACGAAGCGCGGGAAAAATACGCGCGCGGACTTGCTATCTCGCTGACGGACAGGCAAATTGATGACCAGCTTTTAAACCGTCTCCGCCAGTCTCTGGAGCCTCATCGTTCCGGGACCATTCCGGTGCATCTCTACTATCAGAGAGCCGATGCGCGAGCGAAGCTACGCTTTGGTGCAGCGTGGCGTATTTCGCCCAGCGATCGTTTACTCAACGATTTGCGGTCGTTAGTAGGATCGGAGCAGGTGGAACTGGAGTTTGACTAAAACAGGAACATTATGAGTCTTAATTACCTGGATTTTGAACAGCCAATCGCAGAGCTTGAAGCGAAAATCGACTCGTTAAAATCGATTGGCCGTTCGGATGAGAAACACGATATTAATTTGGATGAGGAAGTGCAGCGTTTACGCGAAAAAAGCGTTGAGCTGACCCGTAAAATCTTCTCCGATTTAGGCGCATGGCAAGTGGCGCAACTCGCGCGTCATCCGCTGCGTCCTTATACACTGGACTATATCCGCAACGCGTTTGATGATTTCGACGAACTGGCTGGCGATCGTGCTTATGCCGATGATAAAGCGATTGTCGGCGGTATTGCCCGTCTTGACGATCGTCCAGTGATGATCATTGGTCATCAGAAAGGTCGCGAGACCAAAGAGAAAATTCGTCGTAACTTCGGTATGCCGGCACCAGAAGGCTATCGCAAAGCGCTGCGTCTGATGGAAATGGCTGAACGCTTTAAGATGCCGCTGATAACCTTCATCGATACGCCGGGAGCTTATCCGGGCGTGGGTGCAGAAGAGCGCGGTCAGTCAGAAGCGATCGCACGCAACCTGCGTGAAATGTCTGGCCTGAAAATTCCGGTGATTTGTACCGTAATCGGCGAAGGCGGTTCCGGTGGTGCGCTGGCAATCGGCGTGGGCGACAAAGTCAATATGCTGCAGTACAGCACCTATTCGGTGATTTCACCGGAAGGTTGTGCGTCGATCCTGTGGAAAAGCGCCGATAAAGCTCCGCTGGCTGCGGAAGCGATGGGTATCACAGCTGAGCGTCTGAAAGAGCTGAAGCTGATCGATTCCATCATTCCTGAGCCGCTGGGCGGCGCGCATCGTCAACCGGTAGATATGGCGGCTTCTCTTAAGCAGCAACTGCTGGCGGATCTGGCCGATCTCGATGTACTGAGCACCGAAGAGTTGCTCAACCGTCGCTATCAGCGCCTGATGAACTACGGCTACGCTTGATACATCAGATCTAAGCAAGAAGCGGACCCCGGTCCGCTTTTTTTATGTCGAACGAACACCATTCTGATCAGCCATCCGTAGGGTAGCCATCCATGGCTACCTGGTTCGACGATTTCGCTGTGACTCCGGTGCAAGGTCCAGAAAAGACCAGCCCGATCGAAAAGAATAACTGCATCCATGCAGATCGGCCTCGCCATCCATGGCTCGGACGCTTTGCTCTTCGGGCTGGTCTTTCCTGTCCCCTTTGGCTTGATCGTGGCTTTTCTGGTGCATTAGCATTCGGTTACAATCACTCAACAGCAGAGCATTCCAGGTTTATCCGCGCGCGGTTTTCGCTATCCTTATTCAGTGCCACAACACCACAGGAGGTGAGCATTGAATATTATTGCGATCATGGGACCGCACGGCGCTTTCTACAAAGATGAGCCTATTCGCGAGCTGGATGCTGCCCTCAAGCTGCAAGGCTTCCAAACCGTTTACCCCAATAATGCCAGCGACCTGCTGAAGTTGATTGAACACAATCCGCGTATCTGCGGTGTGATTTTTGACTGGGACGATTACAGTCTGGCGCTGTGTAGCGACATCAATCAGCTTAATGAATATCTGCCGCTCTATGCCTTCATCAACACCCATTCGCAGATGGATGTCAGCATCAACGAGATGCGCATGGCGCTGCACTTCTTCGAGTATGCCCTGAGCGCTGCCGATGACATCGCGCTGCATATTCGTCAGTACACCGATGAGTACATCGATAACATCACGCCGCCGCTAACTAAAGCGTTGTTCACCTACGTCAAAGAGGGCAAATACACCTTCTGCACGCCGGGTCACATGGGCGGCAGCGCCTTCCAGAAAAGCCCGGTGGGCAGCCTGTTTTATGACTTCTTTGGCTCGAACACCTTAAAAGCGGATGTCTCGATCTCGGTCACGGAATTGGGTTCATTGCTCGATCACACCGGCCCGCATCTGGAAGCGGAGGAGTACGTTGCGCGCACCTTTGGCGCTGAGCAAAGCTACATGGTGACTAACGGCACCTCGACC
Organism: Pantoea sp. GCM10028869; assembly: GCF_042666835.1. Lineage (NCBI taxonomy): Bacteria > Pseudomonadati > Pseudomonadota > Gammaproteobacteria > Enterobacterales > Erwiniaceae > Pantoea > Pantoea sp. GCM10028869. The sequence goes on from NZ_JBHTGO010000005.1 coordinate 467,302, forward strand.
TCGAACAAAATCGTCGGCATGTATGCGGCGCCTGCGGGTAGCACGGTGCTGATTGACCGCAACTGCCATAAATCGCTGACCCATTTGCTGATGATGAGCGACATCATCCCAATCTGGCTCAAACCGACGCGCAACGCGCTGGGCATTCTGGGCGGCATTCCGCAGCGCGAGTTTACGCGTGACAGCATCCAGCAAAAGGTCAACGCCACGCCGCGTGCCAGCTGGCCGGTGCATGCGGTAATCACCAACTCAACCTACGATGGCCTGCTGTACAACACGCAGTTCATCAAACATACGCTGGATGTGCCATCGATCCACTTTGATTCTGCGTGGGTGCCGTACACCAATTTCCATCCGATCTATGCCGGTAAAAGCGGCATGAGCGGCGATCGTACTCCCGGCAAAGTGATTTATGAAACGCAATCGACGCACAAACTGTTAGCGGCGTTCTCGCAGGCTTCGCTGATTCACATCAAAGGCGATTACGACGAGCACACCTTCAACGAAGCCTACATGATGCACACCACCACCTCGCCGAGCTACGCGATTGTCTCGTCGATTGAAACCGCGGCGGCGATGCTGCGCGGCAATCCGGGTAAGCGACTGATCAACCGCTCGGTTGAGCGTGCGCTGCATTTCCGTCGTGAGATTCAACGCTTGCGGGAAGAGTCTGACGGCTGGTTCTTTGATATCTGGCAGCCAGAGCAGGTCGATCAGGCCGAATGCTGGCCGATCCAGCCGGGCGAGGAGGATTGGCACGGTTTCACCCATGCCGATCGCGATCATATGTATCTCGATCCGATCAAAGTCACCATTCTGACGCCGGGCATGAGCGAGCTCGGTAACATGGCGGAAGAGGGCATTCCAGCCGCGCTGGTGGCGAAGTTCCTCGATCAGCGCGGCATCGTGGTGGAGAAAACCGGGCCGTACAATCTGCTGTTCCTGTTCAGCATCGGCATCGATAAAACCAAAGCGATGAGCGTGCTGCGTGGGCTGACGGAGTTTAAGCGTGCATACGATCTCAACCTGCGGGTGAAAAATATGCTGCCGGATCTCTATGCTGAAGATCCCGACTTCTACCGCAACATGCGCATTCAAACGCTGGCGCAGGGCATTCATCAATTGATCCTGCAACATGATCTGCCGCGCCTGATGTTGAAAGCATTCGACGTGCTGCCGGAGATGAAGATGACGCCGCATCAGGCATTTCAGCGCCAGGTAAAAGGTCAGGTGGAAACGGTGGATATTCGCGAGCTGGTGGGGCGCATTTCCGCCAACATGATTCTGCCGTATCCGCCTGGCGTGCCGGTGGTGATGCCCGGCGAGATGATCACCGAAGAGAGCCGTTCAGTGCTCGATTTTCTGCTGATGCTCTGCACCATCGGCCGGCACTATCCCGGCTTCGAGACCGACATTCACGGTGCGACGTTGACGGACGATGGGCGCTATCTGGTGCGCGTATTGCGTGAAGATGATGAAGGCTAACTTAGGACAATCACCTCTTTTCATCGTCGCATTTGCCACGTAGGGTAAGCGGCTTATGTGAAAACCGGAGTCGCTATGCTGCAGATTAAACAGATCCATCACATCGCCATTATTGCCACCGATTATCAGCGCAGTAAGGCGTTTTATTGTGATGTGCTGGGCTTTGAATTGTTGGGTGAATATTACCGCGCCGAGCGTGACTCGTGGAAAGGCGATCTTGGCCTGAATGGGGTTTATACCATTGAGCTGTTCTCTTTCCCCTCGCCGCCGCCACGCGTTAGTGGACCGGAAGCCTGCGGCCTGCGTCATCTGGCGTTTTGCGTTGACGATGTTGAGCAGTCCATAGCGGCGCTGGCGGAGAAGGGCGTGACGTGCGAGCCGATTCGTATCGATGCGTTAACCGGTAAAGCCTGCACCTTCTTCCCCGATCCGGATGGTTTGCCGCTGGAGCTGTATCAGGCGTAAACTAGCGTCCGCCGCGAGCCGCAATTCGGTGGCTCGCCCGGACGGAACGCGCTCATGTCTTTATCTCATCTTGCTTCGCTGCTGACACCCGACGCTGGCTATGTGCTGGCGTTCAGCGGCGGACTTGATTCCACCGTGCTACTGCATCAATTGGTCTGCTGGCAACGTCAGCAGCCAGCGCTACGCGTGCGCGCGTTACACGTCCATCATGGTCTTAGCCCGAATGCCGATAGCTGGGCGCTGCATTGCCAGCAAGTTTGCCAGCAGTGGCAGATTCCCTGTGAAGTGCTGCATGTGCAGGTTGATGGCCGCGCCAACGGCATTGAAGCGGCTGCCCGCGAAGCACGCTATCAGGCGCTGTTTCAGCATCTGCAACCCGGTGAACACTTACTTACCGCTCAGCACCTCGACGATCAGGCGGAAACGCTGCTGCTGGCGTTAAAACGCGGCAGCGGACCGGCGGGTTTGGCCGCGATGCCGCTGCAGCGCAGCGTGGGTGAACATCGGCATCTGCGTCCGTTGCTCGACGTTAGCCGTCAGCAGCTGGAAAACTATGCTACCGAGCATCAACTGCGCTGGATTGAAGATGAAAGCAACGCCGATAGCCGCTATGACCGCAACTTCCTGCGTCAGCAGATTCTGCCGCAGCTGCAGGCGCGCTGGCCGCACTTCAGTGCCGCCAGTGCACGCAGCGCCGCGCTCTGTGGCGAGCAGGAGCAACTGCTCGACGAGTTGCTGGCGGAACAGCTGGCGCAGCTTAGCGATGCGCAGGGCGCGCTGCACTTCCCGCCGTTAATGAACATGAGCGAAGCGCGGCGTCATGCGCTGTTACGCCGCTGGATTGCTCAACAGGGCGGCGCGATGCCTTCGCGCGAGGCATTGAAACGCATCACCGATGAAGTCATCAACAGCCGTGAAGACGCCAAACCTTGTTTGCGTTTCGGCGCTTTTGAGCTGCGCCGCTATCGCCAGCAACTCTATTGGTTACCGCCGCAGCCTTCACTTAGTCAGCACTTGCTAACCTGGCAAGACCGCACGCAGCCGCTTAATTTACCCGCTGGTTTAGGTTCGCTGCACGCGAATGCGTGGATTGCCGAGCTGCGCCAGCCTGCAGCGGATGAAGCGATCACGATCCGCTTCCAGGCGCAGGGTTATTATCATATACAGGGGCGCGCAGGTGGCCGCGAGATGAAGAAGCTGTGGCAAGAGCTGGGCGTTGCGCCCTGGCAGCGCGAACGTATTCCGTTGATTTATTTTAACCAGACGTTAATTAGCGCGCCGGGGCTGTTTATTACCCGCGAAGGCGCAGCCAGCAACGAGCAAGGCTGGCAGGCGATCTGGTCACCACAACAATAAAATGGAGAGCAATGATGAAACTTTGGATGGCCGCGGCGTTATTCGCTGCGGCGCTGCCGGCGTTGGCCGATGGCGATGTGAATGCGGGTGCGCAAAAAGCGGCAAGCTGTATGGCGTGTCACGGTGCGGAGGGCAAAAGCGCGGTGCCGCTCTATCCCAATCTGGCCGGGCAACATGCGCCTTATCTGCTGCATTCACTGCAAGCCTATAAAAAAGGCGAGCGGAGCGGCGGCCAGGCGGAAGTGATGAAAGCGTTTGTAGCGGGATTGAGCGATCAGGATATGGCAGATTTATCGGCGTATTACAGTTCGTTAAAACCTTAAGCGAGGTGGGCGGGATGTGATTCCCGCCCGAGAGAGGTTTTACTCGTCTTCGCTGACGACGACGGTGCCCAGCTCAGGATGTGTGAAGCTGGCGATGTGGTCGAGCCGCACTTCGCGGGTCTCGCCTGAAAGATCGACGGCAAGGTACTCGACGTTTTTACGTGAGACCATGTCCACGGCTTTGGCCTTGAGCTGATCGCCGTTTTTTAACTCTAACGACAGCGTCCAGTGTTTTTGGCAGGCGAGTTCAAGGTTGTCGTAATCATCGCAGTTGATGGGTTTGTAGGCTTCATTCGTCAACATAGTCGCTCACCAATAAGTTTGCAGCGGCATACGCTGCTTGTTCCCTGAGAGAAGAGTTTAGCGCAGAATCAGCGGCAATATCGTTGAGAGCCTTCAACGCACAACCTATGGCGTCTGGCACATACCCAAGGTCGCCGCTACCAATTTCGGCATACTTCTGGCGAACTAACTCACAATACTTTTGCACATACACCTCCTCAGCAGAGTTGATACTCTGGATGATAGGCGACTATATCACAGGAATTTCATCGAAATCAGCCCGGTCGTCACGGGAATGATGCAAGCAAATGGGCAAAAGTGACATTTCGCGCTGGTCTTATGCATTCAGCGTGCGCACAAAAGGTTAAGTTGATGAACAGGTTATTACGCGACGCAACGTCGAGCCAAACGGTAGGTGACAGATGATTGTGCTGTCTCGATCGCTTTCACTTGCAGATAATGAAGTGGAACTCAGTGCCATCCGTGCGCAAGGTGCCGGTGGCCAGCATGTGAATAAAACGTCGACGGCGATTCACCTGCGATTTGATATTCATGCCTCATCGCTGCCGCCGTTTTATAAAGAGCGGCTGCTGGCGGCGAGCCATCATTTGATTACCGCGGAAGGCGTGGTGATCATCAAAGCACAGGAACATCGCAGCCAGGAAATGAATCGGGAAGCGGCCGTGCAGCGGCTGATAAATCTGATTCGGGAGTTAACCACGGTGGAAAAAGTGCGGCGTGCGACCAAACCGACGCACGGTTCTAAAGTGAGGCGGCTGGAAGGTAAAACGCGGCGCAGTAACGTGAAGGCGATGCGCGGAAAGGTGCAATAAAAAACGCCTCCGGCTGGAGGCGTTTTAGCGTTACTTGTTGAGTGCTTTCACCAGGAAGTCGACGATGTCATGTTGCTTAATCATCTGCTTCTCGCTGGCGGTACGCGCCTTGTACTCAATCTCTTCGTTATCGAGATTACGATCGCCAATTACGATGGTGTGCGGCACGCCAATCAGCTCCATATCCGCGAACATCACGCCCGGACGCTCTTTACGGTCATCCAGAATCACGTCAATGCCTTTGGCACGCAGCGTGTTGTACAGCTCTTCAGCCAACTGCTGCACACGGAAAGATTTGTGCATATTCATTGGCAGAATGGCCACTTCAAACGGTGCCAATGCCGCAGGCCAGATGATGCCACGTTCGTCGTTGTTCTGCTCAATTGCCGCCGCCACAACGCGCGTAATACCGATGCCGTAACAGCCCATGGTCATCACTTGGTTACGACCATCTTCGCCCTGTACCGCTGCTTTCATCGCTTCGGAGTACTTGGTACCCAGCTGGAAGATGTGGCCCACTTCGATACCGCGTTTAATCAGCAGCGTACCTTTGCCGTCTGGGCTTGGATCGCCTTCCACCACGTTACGGATATCTTCCACGCGCGGTTCTGGCAGATCGCGGCCCCAGTTGATGCCGCTCAGGTGTTTGCCATCAATGTTGGCACCCGCGCAGAAGTCAGCTGTTTTTGCCACAGTACGATCGGCGATCACTGGCATGGTCAAACCGACCGGGCCGAGCGAGCCTGGACCGGCACCCAGCAGCGCGCGAATCTGTTCTTCGCTCGCCATCTCCAGCGGTTCAGCGACGATATCCAGCTTCTCCGCTTTAATTTCGTTCAGCTGATGATCGCCGCGCAGCAGCAGGGCAACCAGCGTGTGGCCGCTCTCTTCGGTGGCTTTGACGAACAGCGTCTTAACGGTTTTCTCAATCGGCAACTGATGTTGCTCAACCAGCTCGGCGATAGTTTTGGCGTTTGGCGTATCGAACTGCGTCATGGCTTCTGTGGCCTGCGGACGCTCGCCAGCCGGCGCTAAGGCTTCGGCTTTCTCAATGTTGGCCGCGTAATCAGATTCGCTGGAGAAGATCACGTCATCTTCACCGCTCAGCGCCAGCACCTGGAATTCATGTGATGCGCTGCCGCCGATAGAACCGGTGTCAGCTTGTACGGCGCGGAAATCCAGGCCCATACGGCTGAAGCTCTGGCTGTAGGCGCGGTACATCGCGTCGTAGGTTTCCTGCAGCGATTCCTGCGTGGTGTGGAACGAGTAAGCATCTTTCATGATGAACTCGCGTGAACGCATCACACCAAAACGCGGGCGCACTTCATCGCGGAATTTGGTCTGGATCTGATACAGATTGAGCGGCAGCTGTTTATAAGAGCTCAGCTCGTTGCGGATCAAATCGGTAACCACTTCTTCGTGGGTTGGACCCAGCACGAAGGGACGTTCGTGACGATCTTTAATGCGCAGTAGTTCCGGGCCGTATTGCTCCCAACGGCCGCTCTCTTCCCACAGATCGGCAGGCTGAACCACCGGCATGGAGATCTCAATCGCACCGGCGTTGTTCATCTCTTCACGCACGATGTTTTCAACTTTTCGCAGCACGCGAATCCCGGTCGGCAACCAGGTGTAGAGACCGGAAGCCAGTTTGCGGATCATGCCGGCGCGCAGCATCAGCTGGTGGCTGATCACTTCTGCATCGGAAGGTGTCTCCTTCAGAGTGGAGAGCAGATATTGAGTAGTACGCATTGATTACGATTCCAGTTATACGGAAGGAAACTGACAAAATTTTTCTGGCGGCTAGTGTACCAGCGAGATCAATCACTCAAAAGCGGGTTTTAACGGGGATCGAGGGCGATCACCTCGGTTCCTGCCTCATCAATGCGCCAGCGCACGTTAAAGTCGAGTAGCCAGGCGGCATATTCACGATCTTCCGTCTCACCTTTACGGTAAGCCGGGCGCGGATCCTGTGCCAGCACTTCGCTAATGAAACGCGCTAGCTGCGGATGGGTTTTCTGCTGCAGCTGAAGCTGGCTCTGCGCCAGCGGCGAAAAGCGCACCGGCATGGTGGCATCAGGCGCCGCCTGCGCAAACCCGGCGCGCGCATCAGGCAGCGCTTCGGCGAACGGCAGATAAGGTTTGATATCCACCACCGGCGTGCCATCGACTAAATCGAGGCTGCCGAGCTGCAAGATCACCTGCTGCTTCTCGCAGCGAATGCCTTTTAACTCAACCAGCGACATGCCGATAGGATTGGGGCGGAAGGTTGAACGGGTGGCAAACACGCCCATACGCGCATTGCCACCGAGGCGCGGGGGACGCACTGTCGGACGCCAGCCACCTTCCATCGTTTGGTGGAACACAAACAGCACCCACAAATGACTAAACGCTTCCAGCCCGCGCACCGCTTCCGGCTGATTGTAAGGTGGTAGCAGATGCAGCTCGCCGCCGCCATCCTGCACCAGACCGGGCTGGCGCGGGACGGCAAACTTCTCTTTCCACGGCGAACGAATTACGCCGATTTGCGCAAAGGCAAACTCACTCATTGATTTGATACTTTCAGTGCGGAGCCCTGGCAAATGGCCTGGCGATAGCATCCCGGCGTGCTGGTGACAATTTCGCACTTATGCAGCAGGACGGCGTTGGCTTTCATGCCGGCTGCGCGAATCTGCAGGCGCTTGCGCGCGGTGTTGATGTTAGGAGGCGAATCCTGGCTGCTGCTCTGGCAATCTTCAGCAGAGACTTCGCCCAAATCGCGGAACGGGTTGCTGACCAGATCGGTCGCATCGGTGTAGATCTTCACCGGCGCGGGACGTGGAGTCGGTTTACGTTGTGGTTCGCTGGATGCCTGTTGCGGACGAGAAGGAGCACTGCTTATCGGGTGATATTCACGCACACACCCGGTTAGCATCAATGCTAACAAGCAGAGCGGTAAAAAACGCATGGCAACATCCTCAAGTAATAAAAAAGTGGCGTTATTGAAACAAGGACGACAATAAATAACAAGTCAGGTGCAATTTATGGCAAAAGAAAGGGCGGCCGAAGCCGCCCTGCAAGGCATGAAAGGTGAACATTACCAGCCTTTCACTGCGCCGCCGTTGAAGATCTTGCTGGCCGCTTCAGACACTTCGTCTGATTGGTAAGCCTGCACAAACTTCTTCACGTTCTCAGCGTCTTTGTTGTCTTCACGGCTAACAATCAGGTTCACGTAAGGTGAATCTTTGTCTTCCACGAAGATGCCATCTTTCGCTGGCGTCAGACCAATCTGGCTGGCGTACGTGGTGTTGATCACCGCCAGTGCGATCTGCTGGTCGTCAAGTGAACGTGGCAGCTGCGGCGCTTCCAGCTCAACAATCTTCAGCTTTTTCGGGTTCTCAATGATATCCAGTGAGGTTGGCAGCAGGCCAACGCCATCTTTCAGTTTGATCAGGCCGACCTTCTGCAGCAGCAACAGTGAACGTCCCAGGTTGGTTGGATCGTTCGGGATAGCAACCTGTGAACCGTCCTGCAGTTCATCCAGTGATTTGATTTTCTTCGAGTAGCCGGCGATTGGGTAAACGAAGGTGTTCGCCACAATGGCCAGCTTGTAACCGCGATCTTTGATCTGCTGATCCAGATACGGCTTATGCTGGAAGGCGTTAACGTCAATATCACCTTTGCTCAGCGCTTCGTTTGGCAGCACGTAATCGTTAAAGGTCACCAGCTCAACATCGAGGCCATATTTCTCTTTCGCCACTTTAACTGCAGTTTCAGCAACCTGCTGTTCAGCGCCGACAATCACACCCACTTTAATGTGGTTTGGATCTTTTGCTTTCTGATCGCATCCTGCCAGCGCAATTGCGCCAATCAGAGCACCCACAGCGGCAATCTTTTTAAATGTAAAAGACATATCCTTTCCTTAATAGAGGACTATTGATGTTGCTTGCTTACTTATGGGACACAGCACGTACAATGCGGTCGCCACAGAATTGGATTAAATAGACCAGCACAACCAGCAAAACCAGCACGGTGTTCATTACGGTGGCGTTATAGCCAATGTAACCGTATTGATAGCCAATCTGGCCCAAACCGCCTGCGCCAACCGCTCCGCCCATTGCGGAGTAGCCAACCAGCGTAATCAGGGTAATTGTAGCGGCATTCACCAGACCTGGCAGCGCTTCCGGCAGCAGGACTTTACGCACGATCTGCAGCGGCGTGGCGCCCATGGCGCGAGATGCTTCGATCAATCCGGTTGGCAGTTCCAGCAGGGCGTTTTCCACCATACGTGCAATAAACGGCGCGGCGCCGACGGTTAGCGGCACAATCGCGGCTTGCAGGCCAATCGAGGTGCCGACTATGGCGCGGGTGAATGGAATCATCCATACCAGCAGGATAATGAACGGAATCGAACGGAAGATATTCACCAGCGCGGACAGCACGCGATAAAGCGCGTTGTTGGCCAGAATCTGGCCGGGACGCGTCACATACAGCAGCACGCCAATCGGAAGACCGAGGACAAAACCAAAGAAACCAGAGACGAAGGTCATCATCAGCGTTTCCCAGACGCCACGCGTCAGTAACCACATCATCGCTTCAGACATAACCCAACACCTCTACTTTCACATGATTTTCTTTCAGCCAGGCAATCGCGGCTTGTGTATCTGTTTCACTGCCATCCATCTCAGCCAGCATGATGCCGAACTTCACGCCGCCGGCGTAATCCATCTGCGCACTGATGATGTTGTTATTAACGTTAAAGCGGCGAGCCGATTCTGACAGTAGCGGAGCATCCACCGATTTGCCGGTGAACTCGAGACGCAGCAGCGGCACGCTATCAGCTGTTGGCTGTGGCGCCATGCGTTGCTGGTAGTCGTCGGGGATATCCAGATGCAGCGTCGATTGAATGAATTGTTGCGCCAGCGGCGTTTTCGGATGCGAAAACACTTCGCTCACGCTGTCTTTTTCAATTAACTCACCATTGCTGATCACCGCAACCTGATCGCAGATGCGTTTCACCACATCCATTTCATGGGTGATCAATAGAATGGTAATGCCCAGACGACGGTTAATGTCCTTAAGCAGCTCCAGAATCGAACGCGTGGTTGCAGGATCCAGTGCGCTGGTGGCTTCATCACACAGCAGCACCTTAGGATTGCTCGCCAGTGCGCGGGCAATCGCAACACGCTGCTTTTGTCCGCCAGAGAGATTCGCTGGCCAGCTATCATGCTTGTCTGATAATCCCACCAGATCCAGCAATTCGCTAACGCGCTTCTTTATCTGTTCGCGCGAAAGATTGCCTAACTCTAATGGCAGCGCCACGTTACCGGAGACGGTGCGGGAGTTCATCAGATTAAAGTGCTGGAAAATCATGCCAATCTGGCGGCGTGCCAGCGTCAATTGGCCAGAAGAAAGGGTGGTTAATTCCTGGCCATCAACCAGCACGCGTCCGGAGGTTGGGCGCTCCAGCAGATTGACGCAGCGAATCAGGGTACTTTTACCGGCACCGGAGGAACCGATGACGCCATAGATCTGTCCAGCAGGCACGTGCAGGCTGACGTTGGATAGCGCCTGAATGGTGCGTGAGCCTTGCTGGAACACTTTGGTGATATTTTCGAGTTTAATCATTAGTTTATTTATTATCGTGTTGCATAGTCCGTGGTGTATCGGGCTTCACTCAGCAGGGCTGTGCGAAATTTGAATGGATGTTAAGGCATCCAGACGGCTAAATCAATGGAAGTCATTCAAACTGCCATTCTCTCGCTATACGCAATCATGCGATACTTAGCGACACATTTTCAGCAGGAGTTTCTACGTGGCGAACAAAGTCCCGGCTATTTTTCTCGATCGTGATGGCACATTGAATGTTGATCACGGCTATGTTCATGAAATCGATAATTTCGAATTCATTGATGGCACCATCGAAGCGCTACAGGCGTTAAAGAAGATGGGCTATGCGCTGGTACTGGTGACTAACCAGTCGGGCATTGCGCGTGGCATGTTTACCGAAGACCAGTTTATGCAACTCACAGAATGGATGGATTGGTCGCTGGCCGATCGTGATGTTGATTTGGATGGCATCTATTTCTGTCCGCATTTGCCAGATGCCACGGTAGAAGCGTATCGCCAGCAGTGTGATTGCCGTAAGCCGCAGCCGGGCATGTTGCTCTCCGCGCAGCAGCATCTGGATATCGATATGGCTTCTTCTTATATGGTAGGCGACAAAATAGAAGATATGCAGGCGGCGCTAGCAGCGGGTGTGGGTACCAAAGTACTGGTGCGTAGTGGCAAGCCGGTAACGGCAGAAGGGGAAGCAGTGGCGGATTGGGTGATTAACAGTCTGGCAGAGCTGCCAGCGCGTATCAAAAAGGCCTGAAAACGGGCCTTTTGCGCAAATTTCAAGCGAACAGCAAAAAACTTGAAATTTGCACTTGTCAGCTCCGAATAACTCCCTATAATGCGCCACCACTGAGACGGCAAAGCGGCAACGCAGACGGCTCAGCAGGGAGTGAAGAAATTCATCCCGCCGGATGAAAACGCTGAAAAAAGTGTTTGACTCCGAAGGAGAGTAGCGTAGTATACGCCACCTCGCGACAGACGGTTCAGCCGCTGTTCGCAACGCTCTTTAACAATTTATCAGACAATCTGTGTGGGCACTCGCAGGATTGATATCCGCGTCTCCGGACGCAAAAAAATATCAAAGCCTCACGAGTGAACACATAATGAAATTCATTATGACGTTTTACAGATGAGCACCGCTGAACTGGTTTCAGCAAATCAAACTTAAATTGAAGAGTTTGATC
>NZ_JBHTGO010000006.1:0-301374 GCF_042666835.1 Pantoea sp. GCM10028869
TTTGCCTGGCGGCTTTAGCGCGGTGGTCCCACCTGACCCCATGCCGAACTCAGAAGTGAAACGCCGTAGCGCCGATGGTAGTGTGGGGCCTCCCCATGCGAGAGTAGGGAACTGCCAGGCATCAAATTAAAGTGTGCTGATATGGCTCAGTTGGTAGAGCGCACCCTTGGTAAGGGTGAGGTCCCCAGTTCGACTCTGGGTATCAGCACCAGTTTTAAAGCGTGAGTTCGGTAAATTACAGAATTTGCCTGGCGGCTTTAGCGCGGTGGTCCCACCTGACCCCATGCCGAACTCAGAAGTGAAACGCCGTAGCGCCGATGGTAGTGTGGGGTCTCCCCATGCGAGAGTAGGGAACTGCCAGGCATCAAACACAGAAGCCCTGAACGAAAGTTCAGGGCTTTTTTGTATGCATCAGAAACCTTCCGCTGTCACTCACAAACCTAACCCAATTCAAATTGCAGTTATAAAAAAAGCCCCTGCTTTTCAGCAGAGGCGTTTCTTAATCTTACTCACTGGATATCAATGAATAACCTGTGACAGAAACGCACGTGTACGTTCTGATTTCGGATTGGCAAAGAACTCCTGAGGCGGAGCTTCTTCGACAATTTCACCCCGATCCATGAAGATCACACGATCCGCCACCGTACGCGCAAATCCCATCTCATGGGTAACGCACAACATGGTCATGCCATCTTCTGCCAGGCCAATCATCGTATCGAGTACTTCTTTAACCATCTCGGGATCGAGCGCGGAGGTTGGCTCATCAAACAGCATAATTTTCGGCTTCATACAGAGTGAACGGGCGATCGCCACACGCTGTTGCTGACCACCTGAAAGCTGGCCAGGAAATTTATGCGCATGCTCAGCAATGCGTACACGCTGAAGGTAATGCATGGCCAGCTCTTCTGCTTCTTTCTTCGGCATTTTGCGTACCCAAATCGGTGCCAGCGTACAGTTTTGCAAAACGGTAAGATGCGGGAAAAGATTAAAGTGCTGGAAAACCATGCCTACTTCGGTTCGAACTCGTTCAATATTACGCACATCGTGATTGAGATGGATGCCATCCACCACGATGCGTCCTTGCTGATGTTCTTCGAGGTGATTGATACAACGAATAGTGGTCGATTTACCCGAACCGGACGGTCCGCACAGTACGATACGCTCGCGTGGTTTTACTTTTAAATTGATGTCTTTCAATACATGGAACTGACCGTACCATTTGTTAACGTTTTCGAGTGTAATCATCATGGCATCAGCCGCATTAGTCATAGTTTGTGTCATGTTAAACCTCAGTGCGATGCACGCCCGGTGTGAAAACGCTTCTCCAGATACTGGCTATAGCGCGACATGCTAAAACAGAAAATCCAGTAAACCATGGCAGCAAATACATAGCCTTCCGTCGACATACCCAACCAGGTTGGATCAACGGTGGCTTGCTGCACGCTACTGAAGAGATCGAATAAGCCGATGATGATCACCAGGCTGGTATCTTTAAACAGCGCAATGATGGTATTCACCAGGCCGGGAATGGTCATCTTGAGCGCCTGCGGTAAAATCACCAGCATCTGGGTTTTCCAGTAGCCCAGCGACAGAGATTCAGCGGCTTCATATTGGCCTTTTGGTAGCGCCTGCAAACCGCCGCGCACCACTTCCGCGACATACGCAGACTGGAACAAAATCACGCCAACCAACGCACGCACCAGTTTGTCGATGGTGGTACCTTCCGCCATAAACAGCGGCAGCATCACCGACGACATAAACAGTACGGTGATCAGCGGTACACCACGCCAGAACTCAATGAAGATGATCGAAAGTGTACGCACCACCGGCATTTCAGAGCGGCGTCCCAGCGCCAGTAAAATCCCCAACGGCAGCGCGCCGGCAATCCCCACTGAAGCGATGATCAGCGTTAATGTCAGGCCGCCCCACTGGCGAGTCTCTACGCGCTCTAAACCGAAATAGCCACCGTACATCAGGAACCAAACCACAACCGGATAGACTACCGCCCAACAAGCGATGTAGCGACCGCGACGCGGCATTGATTTGATGAACATCGGAATAATCGAGAGCAAGCCGATGAGCAGCGACAGGTTGATGCGCCAGCGCAGTTCATGCGGATAGAGTCCATACATAAACTGGCCAAAGCGTGCATGGATAAACACCCAACATGCACCTTCTTTGGTACAGTCTGCGCGTATCTCACCAATCCAGTTAGCCTGAAATACCAGCCAGTTCAGTGCCGGAGGAATCACGTTCCAGATAAGCCAGATGCTGAACAACGTCAGCAATGTATTCAGCCAGCTGGAGAACAGATTTTTGCGTGCCCAGAGCCAAGCCTTGCTAAGTGGATTGGTCGGAATCGGCGGTGTTTCATGTGTAGTAACAGACATAATGATCCCGTTCTCTTAACGCTCAACCAGCGCAATTTTGCGATTGTAGAGGTTCATCAGCAGTGAAATGATCAGGCTGATAATCAGGTAAACCGCCATGGTAATCGCGATGGTTTCTATCGCCTGACCGGTTTGGTTCAGCACGGTACCGGCAAACAGCGAAACCATATCTGGATAGCCGATAGCGGCCGCCAGCGATGAGTTTTTCACGATGTTGAGGTACTGGCTGGTGAGTGGCGGGATAATCACACGCATTGCCTGCGGAATGATCACCTGTCGCATGGTCACTGGATTAGGTAAACCGAGCGAACGTGCGGCTTCACTTTGACCATGTGGCACCGACTGAATACCGGAACGAATCACTTCGGCGATGAACGACGAGGTATAAACCGACAGCGCGAGAGTCAACGCGGCGAGCTCAGGGATCATCACGAAACCGCCGCGGAAGTTAAATCCACGCAGTTCCGGCACATCCCAATGCATGGCAACGCCAAACAAGGTATGAGCAATCAGCGGCAGCAGAATCAGTAACCCAACCGCAGCCGGCCAGGTGCGACGCAGTTGGCCGGTTTTTAACTGATGCTTACGGTTGTAGCGGAACAGCGCCACGCAACCCAGCACCGCTAACGCCAGCGCGATCAGGAATGGCCATGTGCCAGGTGCGTACTCTGGCCACGGAATATACAAACCGCGATTGCTGACGAATGCCAAATCAAAAGCGTTGAGTGCCTGACGTGGGCCGGGCAGGTTACGCAGTACCGCGAAGTACCAGAAAAAGATCTGCAGCAGCGGCGGGATATTACGGAAGGTCTCGATATAAATGGTTGAAAGCTTGCGCAGCAGCCAGTTCTCAGACAAGCGAGCCAGGCCCACGGCAAAGCCAAGGATCGAAGCGAAAACAATACAGAGCGCAGAAACCAGCAGGGTGTTGGTCAACCCCACCATAAACACGCGCGCGTAAGTGTCGCCTTCGGTGTAATCGATCAGGTGCTGGACAATGCCGAAGCCGGCACTGCGATCCAGAAACCCGAATCCGGAAGTGATGCCACGATTTGCCAGATTGATTACGGTGTTGTGGATTAAATATCCCACCACAGCAAGCACGGCAACAATCGCGACGATCTGGTAAAGCCAGGCGCGAACCGTAGGATTACCGAACGAAAAATCCCTTTTTACGGTTGGGCGTTGCGACATGTTAAAACCTCAGTGAAGATTACGCGTGGGCACCGCAGGATGCGGTGCCCGACTGGCAGAATGGAATTAACGAACTGGCGGAGCGTACTGGATGCCGCCCGCATTCCACAGCGCATTCTGGCCGCGCTTAATTTTCAGTGCGCTGTCTTTACCGACGTTACGGTCGAACACTTCCTGATAGTTACCCACTTGTTTGATGATGTTGTAAGCCCACTTGTTATCGAGCTTCAGGTCTTTACCGAAGTCACCTTCCGCGCCCAGCAGATGTGCCATATCCGGCGTAGTCGGTTTCGCTACCATGTCATCGACATTTTTAGAGCTGATACCCATCTCTTCCGCGTTCAGCATGGCATACAGCGACCATTTGACGATGGTGAACCAATCGTCATCACCGCGACGTACCACGGGCCCCAGCGGCTCTTTCGAGATCACTTCTGGCAGTACAATGAACTCGTCTGGCTTGCCAAGTTTGATACGCAGCGCATACAGCTGAGATTGGTCAGACGCGAGGGTGTCGCAACGGCCGCTGTCGAGCGCTTTAGCGGATTCGTCAGAGCGGTCGAAGGTCACTGGGGTGTACTGCATTTTATGGGTTTTGAAGTAGTCAGCCACGTTCAGCTCGGTATCAGTACCGGCCTGGATACACACGGTGGCGCCATCCAACTCTTTAGCACTTTTCAGACCGGCTTTCTGGTGCGTCAGGAAGCCGATACCGTCGTAATAGTTCACGCCTGCAAACAGGAAGCCCATGCCGCCATCGCGTGATGAGGTCCATGTGGTGTTACGAGATAAGATGTCTACTTCGCCAGACTGCAGCGCGGTGAAGCGTTCTTTTGCGGTCAGCGGGGTGTATTTCACTTTAGTTGCGTCGCCAAATACTGCGGCAGCGGCTGCACGGCATACATCCACGTCAATACCGGTGAATTTGCCGTTAGAGTCAGCATAAGAGAAGCCTGGCAGGCCGTCACTGATGCCGCACTGTATAAAACCTTTCTTCTTAATGGCATCCAGCGTGGTGCCAGCGTGCGCTTGTTGAGCAACAGCTAACAGCGAGGCTGCAGCGACCAGAGTGGAAAGCATCATCTTTTTCATAAAGCATCCTGTGTGGCGATATCGTGTGTTGTTATGTTTGCGCGCACTTTAATGTGCGCTGTTTTCTGTCTGTGGTGGTTAGCCATCCACAACTCTGCAAACCTGATGCCAGGTTTGCAGAATCCTGAATTCTCTGGAAAGATCTTTTAATAAACTGAAGCACTCAGAAGATTCTGGCTAATATGGCGCACCAAAAGGCAGCATGACGAGACGACACGATCACAAATAGTGCAAAAAGTTTCACTATATGGAAGCAGTGTGAGCTAACGCTCAGGAGTGGATGTATGAGTTTGCACACTTACGGCCGAAGCGGTTGAGGATCACAGAGAAAGCGGGCTGAAGGGTGATGAAAGGATAAATGAGCGCGTAATAAAGTGAGGGTAAATGCGTTGCTAAGAAGGATGGGATATCACTGCTGCAATTGCAACTATCGTTACCATTATCGCGCCAATTGTTTCATGCGTTTTTAACCTCAGGAAATTACCGGCAGCAGAAACAAAAACGCCAGCCGCAAGGCTGGCGTTATCGCAGCAACGAACAGATTAGTTCATGCCGTATTTTTTCAGCTTCTTACGCAGGGTACCGCGGTTGATACCCATCATCAGAGCTGCACGGGTCTGGTTGCCACGGGTGTACTGCATCACCATGTCCAACAGAGGCTGCTCGACTTCTGCCAATACCAGCTCATACAGATCACTCACATCCTGACCGTTCAGTTGAGCAAAATAGTTCTTCAGTGACTGTTTAACCGAATCACGCAGTGGCTTTTGGGTCACCTGATCCTGAGAGTTAACGGTAGAAACGGTGAGTACGTCAGAATTTACGCGTTGTTCGAACATAGTTCTTTCAGCTCTTTATTTCGTTTACGCAAGATTTTCGAAGTATGCCTCCAACGCCTCCAGCTGTTCGCTGGCATCCTCTATGGCGTTGAATGTGCGCCGAAACTGGTCATCAGGAGCACTTTCCTGCAAATACCAGGAAACGTGTTTTCGGGCAATACGGTATCCTTTGCGCTGACCGTAAAAGTCGTGCAGCTCCCGTATATGTCCAATCAGCATTTGCTTCACTTCAGCCAGCGGCTTCGGTGCCAGCAGCTCCCCTGTGTCCAGATAATGCTGGATTTCCCGGAAGATCCACGGTCTTCCCTGAGCGGCACGGCCAACCATAAGAGCATCGGCTCCGGTATAGTCGAGCACCGCTCTGGCTTTATGCGGGTCAGTAATGTCGCCATTCGCAATAATCGGAATGGAAACGCTCTGCTTAACTGTCCGAATGCTGTCGTATTCAGCAAATCCCTCAAACAAACAGGCGCGCGTGCGGCCATGAATGGTGAGAGCCTGAATGCCACAGCGTTCAGCCAATTGGGCAATCTCTACACAATTACGATTTTCTTTGTCCCAGCCGGTACGAATTTTCAGCGTAACCGGTACATCCACTGCATTAACCACCGCGGTGAGAATCGACTCCACCAGTTGCGGATGTTGCAGCAGCGCTGAACCTGCCATCTTACGATTCACTTTTTTGGCCGGGCAGCCCATGTTGATATCGATAATCTGCGCGCCAGACGCCACATTAATGCGCGCGGCAGCAGCCATCTCATCAGGATCGCAACCGGCAATTTGCACGGCGCGGATACCAGGCTCGTCACTATGCACCATACGCAAACGGGATTTGTCACTGGCCCAAACTTCCGGGTTCGACGACAGCATCTCGGAGACAGTCATACCGGCGCCGTTCTCGTAACACAGGGTGCGAAATGGCTTATCGGATACTCCGGCCATAGGCGCAGCAATGAGTCGATTACGTAGCTGATGTTGTCCAATGCGCATGAAAAAAGAAGTGACCCTAACTGTTCGCAAGGCGGCGTATATTACGCATTTTTTAAAGAAGATGAAAGGCCAAACTTTGAACAATTCGCTCTCACAGAGCACGGAAATAGCGTTATCCAGTAAGGGATGAGTTATTAATCTTTATAATTCATGAGATTAAAAAAATATGCTGAAATTGTGTACAAAAATTTTTCTCAAAACATCACCTAAATCACAACATAAAAACCGCTTCTTCCGGTAATTAGCGAAAGAAATGACGCCATTATGATTATTAATTGAACTACTTAGTCACGTAGGGTTAGCGTCACTCCCCAAAAACCTACGTCGTGGAGGAGTGACAGATATAACCTCAGACATCAGGCAACTATTCAATAACCACGCGACCATTCAGCGGCTGTATTGGGCGACTGTTGCCATGCTCACCTAACCGTTTGGCGAACGTTTTAAGCTGTTCAGTTGATGCCGAAACAGTTTGCTTCATCACTAACCAGCGCACACCTTCAGTACAAGGTGGCGTCGTCAACGAACCGCTAAAGCGATAGTAGTTCTTTTGACCCGGAATCAAAGCGCTGAGATTAAGTGGCTGTTGCAGCGCCGCCTCTTTGTTAACTTCAGGTGGCAGCTCACGCAGGATCTCTGCCAGCGCAGGGTTTTCTGCCCCGGCTTCAAACATCACGCCAACCACCGCCAGATGTCCCTCTTCGCTGGCATGGACGAAATGCGCGGCCAGCGGAAAGCGTTTGCCATCAATCAGATTTTCGCTCGGCGTATGGAAGTGGAACTGACGCAGCGTATAAGCTTCGCCATCCAGCGCGAGCGCATCGCCATCTTTGACGTTGATCTGGATGGTGTGACCGTTATTGATGATGGATTTTTGTTTGGCTTGATAGCTCAACGTTAGCGGCGGCAATTGTCCATTCACCACCTTGCGGATATCGACAGGCGACTGGTTCACACCGCTTTTACAGGTGTAATAATCGGCGTGCAGATTGCCCCATTCATCCGGCGCTTCATAAGACCAGTTTGAGCTGTGTGCGTGCGCATACGATGCCATGCTTGTCAGCAGAGCGAATAAACAAAGTTTCTTTTTCATCATCCATTACTTTCAGCGATTTATCGAAGTGAAATGCCATCAAAGGCATTGCCAGCAGGGATAGCGCTATCGCCTGGAGCAGGATTGTAATGACTGAAATGTAAAGAAACGGCAAGGGTTGAGAAGGGCTGGCGCTTTGAGACGGGTCTCAGAAAAATAGTACGGCTTGCCAGTCAGTTAGCCCGACTGGCAAGCGGGCAGGTTAGCGGCGTACGCCGGTGATGCGGCACCACTCTTCTTTCTCTGCAACCGCGTCGAGCTCAAAACGCTCGGCGTAGGCTTCACACACGCTTTCAGCCTGGCTCGCTAACACGCCGGACAATCCAAGATGACCGCCGGCTTTCGGCAGCACGCTAATCAGCGGTGCCAGCTCACGCAGCGGACCCGCGAGGATGTTGGCGACCACCACGTCAGCCTGCAAGTTTTCCGGCTGCTGGTGGGGCAGATAGAGCGCCAGACGCTCAGAGACGCCATTACGCTCGGCGTTATCACGGCTGGCCTGAATCGCCTGCGGATCGATATCAATGCCGATCGCCTGCGCCGCGCCCAATTTTAGTGCAGCGATAGCGAGAATGCCGGAGCCACAGCCAAAGTCGATCACCGTTTTGCCCTGCAGATCCAGGCCATCAAGCCAGGTCAAACACATCGATGTGGTAGGATGCGTGCCGGTACCAAAGGCGAGGCCCGGATCCAGCATCACATTGACGGCATTTGGATCCGGCACATCGCGCCAGCTTGGGCAGATCCACAGACGCTCACCGAAACGCATCGGGTGGAAGTTATCCATCCATTCGCGCTCCCAGTCTTTATCTTCGATCTGCTCGATCTTATGGCGAAACGCGGATCCCAGCAGCGGATGCTGGCTTAACTCGGCCACCACATCGCTCATCTCGGTTTCAGCGTCGAACAGGCCGATGACATCGGTATCGCCCCACAGCAGCGTTTCGCCCGGCAGCGGCTCGTACACTGGATTGTCGTGCGTGTCCTGGAAAGTGACCGACACCGCGCCAACCTCCATCAGCGCATCGCTCAGGGTTTCGGCGTTTTCGCCGGTGCTGTTAATTTTGATTTGAATCCAAGGCATAGCGTTTCTCTTTATTCCAGTGCCGCGGCATGCGTTGCAGGCGTGCGGCCAAACAGATTGCCCACCAGGAAGGCCAGCAGGCTTAAGGTCAATGACGGAACGATGGGGTGGAAGCCCCACCACTCAATATTCAGGCTGGCAAGCAGCGTATAGCATCCCGCGCCGACCAGCATGCCGCTGATCGCACCGGTGGAGTTGGCGCGCTCCCAGTACAAACCCAGCACCAGCGGCCATAGAAATACCGCTTCAAGGCCACCAAATGCCAGCAGATTCAGCCAGATAATCATATCGGGCGGATTCCACGCTGCCAGCAATAGCAGCACACCGAGCACAAAAGTGATGGTGCCTGACAGCATGCGCAGGCGCGCTTCATTTTCACTGTGCTGCGGGGCAATACGCAGGTAGAGATCTTTGATCAGCGTAGCGGAGGATTGCAGCAGCTGCGCGTTGATGGTCGACATAATGGCCGCCATCGGCGCCGCAAGAAATACGCCCGCCGCCATGGGCGGTAATACGGTAATCATCAGCGTGGGAATCACGCGATCGGGGATGGTGAGATCGGGCAAAATCACGCGTCCCAGCGCACCGGCCAGATGCATACCAAGCATCAGGATCACCACTACAATGGTGCCGAGCACAATGCCACGATGCATGGCTTTGCTGTCTTTATAGGAAATACAGCGCACCGCGGTGTGGGGCAGGCCAATCACCCCGAAACACACCAGCACGGCAAACGAGCTGAGGAAGGTTGGGTTGATGACATTGCCCACGCCTTCCGGTGAGGTCAGCTGCGGATCGATATCATGCAGTTTGGTCACTGCGGAGGCTAATCCGCCAGCGTGGTGAATCACTGCAAACAGCAGCAGGAAGGTGCCGATCAGCATTACCAAACCTTGCATCGCATCGTTCAGCACGCTGGCGCGGAAGCCACCGAAAGCGGTGTAGAGCGCGATGGTGCCGCCGAAGATCAGCAGGCCGGTGTCATAAGGAATGCCGGCCGCTGTTTCCAGCAGGCGCGCACCGCCGATGAACTGCACGGTCATCGCGCCGATAAATGCCACCAACAAACTGATGCTGGAGAGCCAAATCAGCAGCGTGCTGCCGTAGCGGCCATACAACATGTCGTTGAGCGTCACGGCGTTGTAGCGACGCGCCAGAATGGCGAATTTCTTGCCTAACACGCCAAGCGAAAGCCAGACGGCAGGCACCTGAATCATCGCCAGCAGCACCCAGCCAAGGCCATATTTATAGGCTGCGCCGGGGCCGCCAATGAACGAGCTGGCGCTGATAT
This sequence comes from Pantoea sp. GCM10028869, assembly GCF_042666835.1. Taxonomy (NCBI): domain Bacteria; kingdom Pseudomonadati; phylum Pseudomonadota; class Gammaproteobacteria; order Enterobacterales; family Erwiniaceae; genus Pantoea; species Pantoea sp. GCM10028869. The sequence continues at coordinate 9,974 of NZ_JBHTGO010000006.1, forward strand.
ATGTGGTGGTGATGGTCATGGCCAGCACAAAGCCGCCCATCGAACGGCTGCCGAGGAAGTATTCGCTCAGGAAGTTGCCCTGACGCTGCTTGCGCATGGCAAACACCGACAGCGCGGCGATCAGCACCAGATAGGCCAGCAGCGGAAGAATGATTTCAGAGTCCATCGTTATCCTCCAGCGACATGTCGCGGAACAGCACGCGCACCATCAGCCAGCACAACACAATAAACAGCAGCGGAGCGAACAGACACGAAAGCTCGAACCACCTTGGTAAGCCAAACAAGCCGATCTCATTGCCGCCCAGCCAGGCAGAAAGTCCCCAAACGGCAAGGTAGGCCAGCGTCAGATAAAGTGACCAGCGCGCCTCTTTGTTTGCTTGTAAAAAACGCCAATCCATTATGTAACCTCAAAGGCGACAAAAATGAAAAAGGCCGGAGTTAACCGGCCTCTGCTTTGCTCTGCGCTGCAATTACTTCTCTTGCAGGCCGAGTTTTTTCTCCAGATAGTGGATGTTGGTGCCACCCTGCTGGAAGTTTTCGTCGGACATGATTTTCATCTGCAGCTCAATGTTGGTCTTGATGCCGTCGATGATCAGTTCCGCCAGCGCATTCTTCATGCGCGAGATTGCCACGTCACGGTTTTCACCGTAGGTAATCAGCTTACCAATCATGGAATCGTAGTACGGTGGCACGCTGTAACCGGCATAGATATGCGATTCCCAACGTACACCAAAGCCGCCCGGCGCGTGGAAACGGGCGATCTTGCCTGGGCTTGGCAGGAAGGTGTTGGGATCTTCGGCGTTGATACGGCATTCAACCGCATGACCGCGAATCACCACGTCTTCCTGTTTGATCGACAGCGGCTGACCAGCAGCAATACGCAGCTGCTCTTTGATCAGATCGACGCCGGTGATCATCTCAGTCACCGGATGCTCCACCTGAATACGGGTGTTCATCTCGATGAAGTAGAACTCACCGTTTTCGTACAGGAACTCGAAGGTACCTGCACCGCGATAGCCGATATCGATACAGGCTTTAGAGCAGCGCTCACCGATGTAGCGACGCAGTTCCGGCGTGATGCCTGGCGCTGGCGCTTCTTCGACGACTTTCTGGTGACGACGCTGCATTGAGCAGTCACGTTCCGCCAGATAGATAGCGTTACCCTGGCCATCGGCCAGCACCTGAATCTCAATGTGGCGTGGATTCTCGAGGTACTTCTCCATGTACACCATGTCGTTGTTGAAAGCCGCTTTGGCTTCCGCTTTCGTCATGTTGATGGATTGCTCAAGATCCTTGTCGCTGCGCACTACGCGCATACCGCGACCGCCGCCGCCGCCGGAGGCTTTGATGATCACCGGATAACCGATGCGCTTAGCGAAGGCACGGTTTTTTTCCATGTCGTCGGTCAGCGAGCCATCAGAACCTGGCACGGTGGGCACGCCCGCTTTCTTCATGGCGGTGATGGCAGACACTTTGTCGCCCATCAGGCGAATGGTGTCGGCTTTCGGGCCAATGAAGATAAAGCCTGAACGCTCAACCTGCTCGGCGAAATCGGCGTTCTCAGAGAGGAAGCCGTAACCCGGGTGGATCGCGACCGCGCCGGTAATTTCAGCGGCGGAGATCAGTGCCGGGATGTTCAGGTAGCTTTTGACTGAAGGTGGCGGGCCGATGCAGACGGTTTCGTCTGCCAGCAGCACGTGCTTCAGGTCACGGTCCGCGGTGGAGTGCACGGCAACGGTCTTAATGCCCAGCTCTTTGCAGGCACGCAGAATGCGCAGCGCGATCTCACCACGGTTAGCAATGACAATTTTATCCAGCATGCTTCGCCTCGTTATTCGATGATGACCAGCGGCTCGTCAAATTCAACCGGTTGGCCGCTTTCGACCAGAATCGCCTTCACAACGCCGGATTTGTCGGCTTCGATCTGGTTCATCATTTTCATCGCTTCAACGATGCACAGGGTGTCGCCGGCATTCACTTTCTGGCCAACTTCAACGAAAGCTTTCGCGTCTGGGCTTGGCGTGCGATAGAAAGTGCCGACCATTGGTGAACGCACGATGTGGCCACTGATTTCTGGTTTAGCGGCTTCTGCTGCAACCGGTGCGGCAGGCGCCACCGCGGTAGACAACGCAGGCTGCTGCTGCATCATTGGCGCAGCATAAGCCTGCTGCATCATTGGGTAGCCGGCATTTGCAGGTGAACGGCTGATACGAACGGACTCTTCGCCCTCGGAGATTTCCAGCTCGGAGATGCCAGACTCTTCAACCAGTTCGATCAGTTTCTTAATTTTACGAATATCCATGAGTGTGGTTCCGTACTCTGTTTAATTGGAATGTGACAGGCGTTTTACTGCCGTTTGTAAAGCCCACGCGTATCCATCAGCGCCAAGTCCACAGATGACGCCGGCAGATACATCGGAAAGATAGGAGTGATGTCGGAACGGTTCGCGTGCATGCACGTTCGAGAGATGCACCTCAATAAAAGGAATGCTAACCGCCAACAGGGCATCACGCAGTGCAACGCTGGTATGCGTGAACGCAGCAGGATTGATGATGATGTAGTCCACGTTGCCGCGGGCTTCGTGAATACGGTCAATCAACTGAAACTCTGCGTTCGATTGCAAATGACTCAATTTCACATGGTGCTGATCGGCCTGTTGCGTCAGATCGCCGACGATTTGCGCCAACGTAGTGCGACCATACTTATCAGGCTCGCGGGTTCCCAATAAATTCAGGTTGGGACCGTTCAAAAGCAGTATGTGAAATTTGTGCGCCATCTTGCTGCTATCTCCTGCAATCAGTAAGGCATCGCGTAAAATACCGCGACATCTCGCGTTTGTCACCCTTGCGGATGAAAAACCAGACTTCGCTTGCAATAAAGCCGGGCATTATATCCGTTTCGTCGACATTCGCAGCAAAATACTGGTCTTATCTGCGAAGTTGATCGAATGCGGCCCGAAGGCCACACTTTTTAACAGATCTCGCGGGAGGAACACAACCGTGCGGGGATTATCTGGGGAGAAGTTTACGCAACTTATTGTAACGCCACGCTAACAGCGCAATGGCCAGCACGGCGTAGATCACCGGCTGCGGGGAGAGCACTTTCACTGACCAGATATAGTGAATCGGCACGAGGATCGCGACCAGATAGACGCCGTTATGCAGCGTTTGCCAGCGACGACCCAGTTTGCGCTGCATGCGCTGGAATGAGGTGATGGCGAGGGCGAAGAGAATAATCCAGCTGATCATCCCCAGTAACAAATAAGGACGCGAAACCAGCTCGCTGCCGAGTAAACGCAGATGATCGTAGCCAAGTTCCAGCAAGTAGTAGCTGGTAAGGTGCAAACTGGCCCAGGCGAAACACCACACGCCGAGCAGGCGGCGAGTGCGAATCAGCAGCGGCTGTTTCAGGTAGCGTGTCAGCGGGCTAACCAGCAGCGTGGCGAGCAGCAACTTAAGCGCCATTCTGCCAGTAAAATGCTGGATATCTTTGGCCGGATCAGCGCTCAGCCAGCCCTGACTCGCTGCCATAAACAGATACACAAACGGCAGAAAAGCCGCCAGATGCAGCACGACTTTCAACGCAGTGATGTGACGTAAAGAGAGGCGCACTCAATAGTTCTCCCGTAAATCCAGGCCGCGATACAGCGACGCCACCTCTTTCGCGTAGCCGTTGAACAGCAGCGTAGGTTGGCGATCAACCTTCAGAATGCCGCCCGCACCGATAAAGCGCTCGGTTGCCTGCGACCAGCGCGGATGATTCACATGCGGGTTCACATTGGCGTAGAAACCATACTCATTGGCGGCGATCTGGCTCCAGGTCGTTGGCGGGCGATCGTGCGTCAGCGTAATCTTCACAATCGATTTAATCCCTTTAAAGCCATATTTCCACGGCACCGTCAGGCGAATCGGTGCGCCATTCTGCGGCGGCAGCGCTTTGCCATACACGCCGGTACTCAGCAGCGTCAGCGGATGCATCGCTTCATCAAGACGCAAGCCTTCCACATAGGGATAATCCAGCCCGCCGCCGATAAAGCGATCTTTCTGACCCGGCATTTGGTCAGGTGCGTACAGCGTTTCAAACGCCACAAAGCGCGCATTGCTGGTGGGTTCAGCCAGTTTGAGCAGCTTGTTGAGTTCAAAACCGACCCACGGAATTACCATCGACCAGGCTTCGACACAGCGCATGCGGTAGATGCGCTGCTCCATGGCAAAACGCTTGAAGATGCCATCCATATCCAGCGTGATCGGTTTGGCAACTTCGCCTTCGATACGCAGCTTCCACGGATCGGTTTTCAGCGTGCCAGCGTTGGCAGCAGGATCGGCTTTATCAAGGCCAAATTCATAGAAGTTGTTATAACCTGACACCTTATCAAACGGCGTGAGCGGCAAATCGGCTTGCCATTCAGCCGGTTTAGTAAAATCTAAATCACGGCCAGCGGGCGCGGGCGGACGATCATTGCCTTTAAACCAGCTCAGCACATCGGCTTGCGCGGTGCCGGGTAAACTGGCTGCTGCTGCGCCTAATCCCAACGCTTTCAGCACCTGACGGCGGCGCATATTAAAGACGCTTTCTGGCGTGACGTCGGCTTCTGTGAGCAAGTGCTTCAGGTTCATGACGCTCTCCTGTGAATAGTAAATTATGACCAGCATGCTCAACTTCAGTGTCGGGCGCGAACTTGCGGGGAAAAATGTGAAATTTCCTGGCGCATCGCCCTCTTTGAGAATAGGACGAAAAAGCCCGTAGCAAAGTCAGGCCATCACGGTTTAACGCTATACTCGCGCCGTAGCGCTTATCATGCTGTGTTATGTGCGATTTTGATGCCAGTCTGGCGCTGAATCACACCTTGATTTGTGCTATTTTGCACAGGTTTGCGCCAGGGGTAAGCGTGGCGCCGACGGATTAACACCGTTCATAACCGCAGTGATGCAGGCACAGGGATGCGATTAACAACTAAATTTTCTGCGTTTATCACCTTATTAAGTTTACTGGCGATGATATTGATGCTGGTGGGCTGCGCTTTTAGTTTTATCTGGCTATCGCAGCAGCGCGTGGAAACGCGGATGCAAACGCTGGCGACTGAAGTGGATAAAGCACTGGCTTCACAATCGCCGCAGGAAATCACGCAGTGGCTGACGCGCATGATGCCGGTGGTCAATGCCGAACAGGTGCAACTGCTGAACGGCGATACGTTAGTGTTCAGTTTAGCCCGCCATGAAAATCCGATGTTAGAAGATGAGCCTAATCGCTTTGTGCAGTTCGATTTGCCCCTGACGCATTCGCCGGGCCTCGAACTGCGCGTGGTGGTGCTGGACCCGGCCAAAACCCTGTTTCGCTCCTTTACCGGCACTTATACGCTGGTGGTCCTGTTTACGGTCGTCGCCATCATGTGCGTGCTGCTGGTCATGACCAACCGCTGGCTCAAGCGGCGCTGGCGGGATATGGAACAGTTAGAAGCGCGCGCCGATCGCATTCTGACCGGTGAACGTCATTCGCAGGGTGACCATGCGGCGGAATGGCCGCCGAAAGCCAGTCGCGCCATCGATGCGCTGCTGGGCGATTTGCAGGAAGCGGGCGAGCAGCGTTTACGCATCGATACCTTAATTCGCACCTTTGCGGCGCAAGATCCGCGTACCGGCCTGAACAATCGTTTGTTCTTTGATAACCAATTGGCGACGTTGCTGGAAGATCAGGAAGATGTCGGCACGCACGGCGTGGTGATGATGGTGCGTCTGCCGGACCTCGATATGCTGCACGAAACCCTCGGCCCAACGCTGGTGGAAGAGTATCTGTTTGATTTGATTAATATGCTGTCGACCTTTGTGCTGCGCTATCCGGGCGCGCTGCTGGCGCGATATTTCCGCAGTGATTTCGCCGTCTTGCTGCCGCATCGCACTTTAAAAGAAGCCAACAGCATTGCCGATCAACTGATTAATGCCGTCGATTCACTGCCGCCGATGCGCATGGTCGATCGTGATGATTTGATCCACATCGGCATCAGCGCGTGGCGCAGCGGTCAGAGCGTGTCGCAGGTGATGGAAAATGTGGAGATGGCTACGCGGCGTGCGGCATTGCAGGGCGGTAATAGCTGGTCGGTTGGCGAAGGCAATACGCTGGATATGGGGCGCGGCAGTGTGCGCTGGCGGACCTTGCTGGAGAACACGCTCAATCGTGGTGGTCCGCGACTGTACCAAAAGCCGGCGGTGTTGCTGGATGGAAAAGTCCATCATCGTGAATTACTGACGCGTGTGTTTGATGGCGACAAAGAAGTGGTGTCGGCTGAGTTTATGCCGCTGGTATTGCAGCTGGGTATGACTGACAGCTGGGATCGTCAACTGGTGACGCGCATCGCGGCGCTTTCGGAAGTGTGGCCGGACGAAACTCTGGCACTTCCCGTGAATATTGATTCGCTGTTGCAGCGGCCTTTTCAGCGCTGGCTGCAAAAACTGCTGCTACAGTGCAGCAAATCGCAAAGAAAACGTTTTTTATTTGAACTTGCTGAGGCCGACGTTTGTCAACACATCAGCCGTTTAGTGCCGGTTTTTCACATGTTAACCGCATTTGGCTGTCGCATTGCGGTGGATCAGGCTGGTTTGACGGTGGTGAGCAGCGCTTATATCAAACAATTCCCGATAGAAGTGATTAAACTTGCGCCGGGTTTGGTACGCAATATTGAACGACGCACCGAGAACCAGCTGTTTGTGCAGAGCTTGCTGGAAGTGTGTAAGTCATCGCCAACTCAAGTTTTCGCCGCGGGTGTGCGAACACGCGCGGAGTGGCAAACGCTGTCGGGATTAGGTGTTTCGGGCGGGCAGGGCGATTTCTTTGCGCCTTCGTTGCCGGTCAACAGTAATGTAAAGAAACACTCGCAACGTTATCGAATTTAGACCTTCAGCGCGCGAAGTGCAGGCTGATGGCTGTTTTTATCGCTTATTAGTGCCGGAGCGCGCGATGCTGACGGCTGGAAATGTTAGATTTTATGTCGAAATTCGCCGGCTAGCGCCGGGGCAATTTAGGTTAAAACGGCGAGTTAACGCCATTTAACTGCGGCAAAAGACCCTACGATCAGGCCAAAAAAGTATTCAGCGTATTTTTTCACCGAAGCCGAACGTTTTTGCGCCTTGTAGCGGCTTCGCGTGGTTGGTAAAGTAGGCGGATTTTATTTTCCGCCCCCAGCTTGCAGGATTATCCCTTAGTATGTTTAAAAAATTTCGTGGCATGTTTTCCAATGACTTGTCCATTGACCTGGGTACCGCGAATACCCTGATTTACGTGAAAGGACAAGGCATCGTGTTAAACGAGCCTTCTGTGGTTGCCATTCGTCAGGATCGTGCCGGCTCCCCAAAGAGCGTAGCGGCTGTCGGTCATGACGCTAAGCAGATGCTGGGCCGTACGCCGGGCAACATCGCTGCTATCCGTCCTATGAAAGATGGCGTGATCGCCGACTTCTTCGTTACCGAAAAAATGCTGCAGCACTTCATTAAGCAAGTGCATAGCAATAGCTTTATGCGTCCAAGCCCGCGTGTGCTGGTCTGCGTACCGGTGGGTGCGACCCAGGTTGAGCGTCGCGCCATCCGTGAATCTGCACAGGGTGCAGGCGCACGCGAAGTGTTCCTGATTGAAGAGCCAATGGCGGCGGCGATTGGTGCAGGTCTGCCGGTTTCTGAAGCAACCGGTTCTATGGTAGTGGATATCGGTGGTGGTACCACTGAAGTAGCAGTGATCTCGCTGAACGGCGTGGTTTACTCCTCTTCAGTGCGTATTGGTGGTGACCGCTTCGATGAAGCTATCATTAATTATGTTCGCCGCAACTACGGTTCACTGATTGGTGAAGCGACTGCAGAGCGTATCAAGCATGGTATCGGTTCTGCTTATCCGGGCGATGAAGTACACGAGATTGAAGTTCGCGGCCGTAACCTGGCAGAAGGTGTGCCACGTGGCTTTACCCTGAACTCGAACGAGATTCTTGAAGCGCTGCAGGAACCGCTGACCGGCATCGTGAGCGCGGTGATGGTTGCGCTGGAACAGTGCCCGCCAGAGCTGGCTTCTGACATCTCCGAGCGCGGTATGGTGCTGACCGGTGGTGGCGCATTGCTGCGTAACCTCGATCGCCTGCTGATGGAAGAGACCGGTATTCCGGTGGTCGTGGCAGAAGATCCGCTGACCTGCGTAGCACGCGGCGGTGGTAAAGCGTTGGAAATGATCGACATGCATGGCGGCGATTTGTTCAGCGAGGAGTAATTCCTCAACGGCTGAGGCCCTGGTCAAATTGCGCAGGGAATAGCGCCTATGCTGACGCTGCTGCTGCAACGCACGACGGCGAAATGCGTCCAGCCCTGAGGCGTTGGTGATTTAGGCTAACGCTTCTTCCCTGATGTCGAGGAACACGCAGAATTTATGAAGCCGATTTTTAGCAGGGGACCTTCCCTGCAGTTGCGCCTCTTTCTGGCAGTCATTGTGGCTATCGCGATTATTATCGCCGATAGCCGCGTGAGCTCCTTTTCCCAGATCCGCAACTACCTGGACACATCGGTCAGTCCATTTTATTTTTTGGCCAACGGGCCAAGACAACTTCTTGATGGCGTTTCCGAAACCCTGGCGTCACGTCAGCAATTGGAACTGGAAAATAAAGCACTGCGCCGTGAGCTCTTCCTGAAAAACAGTGACTTGCTGATGCTGGGGCAATATAAGCAGGAAAACGCGCGTCTGCGCGAACTGCTTGGCTCGCCGCTGCGCCAGGATGAGCACAAGATGGTGACGCAGGTGATCTCCACCGGCACCGACCCTTATACCGATCAGGTGGTTATCGACAAAGGCAGCGTAAACGGCGTTTACGAAGGCCAGCCGGTGATCAGTGATAAAGGTGTAGTCGGTCAGGTGGTCGCGGTCGGTCAGGTGACCAGTCGCGTACTGCTGATTTGCGACGCGTCGCATGCGTTGCCGATTCAGGTGCTGCGTAATGATATTCGTGTTATAGCCGCCGGTAATGGCTGCAGCGAAGATCTGCAGCTGGAGCATCTACCGGGCAACACCGATATTCGCGTGGGCGATGTGTTAGTCACGTCTGGCCTGGGCGGCCGCTTCCCGGAAGGTTATCCGGTTGGCGTGGTCTCTTCGGTGAAAGTCGATACACAGCGCGCTTACACGGTGATTCAAGCGCGTCCAGCCGCTGGCTTGCAGCGTTTGCGCTATCTGCTGCTGCTGTGGGGCGCGGATCGCAACGGCGTCGCACCGATGGCACCGGACGAAGTGCACCGCGTGGCCAACGAACGTTTAATGCAGATGATGCCGCAGGTGCTGCCGCCAGCAGGCGAAATGGGCCCACCGGCACCGGATACTTTGCAGTCTTCGCAGCAAATGGGGCCACCGCAACCCGCTAACAGCAGTCGTTCGCAAGGGAATTCTGCGAACACACGCGGAGGCCAGCCTTGAGTCGATATCGCAGCCAGGGCCGATGGGTTATCTGGCTGTCCTTTCTGATTGCCCTTATCCTGCAAATCATGCCGTGGCCGGAACAGATCTATATGTTCCGGCCATCATGGCTATTGCTGATCCTCATTTATTGGGTGCTGGCGCTGCCGCATCGGGTGAATGTTGGTACCGGTTTTTGTCTTGGTGCCATTATGGATCTGGTGGCGGGTTCAACGCTGGGCGTGCGCGCATTAGCCTTTAGCATCATCGCGTATCTGGTGGCCTTTAAATTTCAGTTATTCCGAAACTTAGCGTTGTGGCAGCAGGCATTAATGGTTATGGTGCTGTCCCTTGCGGTGGATGTGATTGTTTTCTGGGCAGAATTCCTGGTGATCAACGTCTCTTTCCGCCCGGAAATCTTCTGGAGTAGCGTGGTCGACGGCGTCCTGTGGCCCTGGCTATTCTTATTAATGAGAAAGATTCGCCGTCAATTCGCTGTTCAGTAAGGAATACTATGATAAGCCTGTACCTCGCATCCGGTTCACCGCGTCGACGTGAGCTGTTAACGCAGCTTGGTCTGCAATTTGAACGCCTGATTACCCACGTAGAAGAGCAGCGTCAGCCTGAAGAAGCGGCTGACGCTTACGTGCGTCGTCTGGCGTCAGATAAGGCGCGCGCGGGCGTCGCGGTGGCACCGCAGGATCTGCCGGTGCTGGGTGCTGATACTATCGTGGTGTTGAACGGTGAAGTACTGGAAAAACCGCAGGATGCCGCGCACGCCGCCGCGATGCTGAGCAAGCTGTCGGGACAAACTCATCAGGTGATGACCGCGGTGGCGCTGGCCGATACGCAGCGTGAGCTGGATTGTCTGGTGACCACGGACGTGACCTTCCGCACGATGACGGCGGAGGAAATTTCGCACTATATTGCCAGTGGCGAGCCGATGGATAAAGCCGGCGCGTACGGAATTCAGGGCCTTGGCGGCAATTTTGTCCGCAAGATTAATGGAAGTTATCACGCCGTGGTGGGATTGCCGCTGGTTGAGACCGGTGAGCTGCTGAGTCATTTTCAGTCACTGCGGGCGTTAAGGGGACAAGATGACGGCTGAACTGCTGGTAAATGTGACACCTTCGGAAACCCGTGTTGCCTACATTGATGGCGGCATTCTGCAGGAAATCCACATTGAGCGTGAAGCACGACGTGGCATCGTGGGCAACATCTATAAAGGACGCGTCAGTCGCGTCTTACCTGGCATGCAAGCGGCCTTTGTCGATATCGGCATGGAAAAAGCCGCCTTTCTGCACGCTTCCGACATCATGCCGCACACCGAATGCGTGGCGGGTGATGAGAAGAAAAATTTTGTAGTGCGCGACATTGGCGAGCTGGTGCGTCCCGGCCAGGATCTGATGGTGCAGGTGGTGAAAGATCCGCTGGGCACCAAAGGTGCGCGCCTCACCACCGACATTACGTTGCCTTCACGCTATCTGGTATTTATGCCCGGCGCGTCACACGTTGGCGTCTCGCAGCGTATTGAGAGCGAGGCCGAGCGCGAACGACTGAAAACGGTGGTTGCAGCGCACTGTGACGATCTCGGCGGCTTTATTATTCGTACCGCTGCGGAAGGCATTGGTTCGGAAGAGTTGTCGCAGGATGCCGCTTTCCTGAAACGTTTGTGGACCAAAGTCAGCGAGCGTAAAAAGCGTAATCAGACGCGCTGTCTGCTGTACGGTGAGCTGGCGTTAGCGCAGCGCGTACTGCGAGATTTCGCCGGTGCCGCGCTGGATCGCATTCGCGTGGACTCACGTTTGACCTGCGATTTGCTGGTGGAATTCACCAGCGAATATATTCCGGAAATGGCTAGCAAGCTGGAGCTTTACAGCGGCAAACAGCCGATTTTTGATCTGTTCGACGTTGAGAACGAAATCCAGCGTTCGCTGGAGCGTAAGGTCGAGCTAAAATCCGGCGGCTATCTGATTATCGATCAAACCGAAGCCATGACCACGGTGGATATCAACACCGGCGCGTTTGTCGGACACCGTAATCTCGACGAGACCATCTTCAACACCAACATTGAAGCGACGCAAGCGATCGCGCGTCAGCTGCGACTGCGCAACCTCGGCGGCATCATCATTATCGATTTCATCGACATGAGTAACGACGAGCATCGCCGCCGCGTGCTGCATTCGCTGGAGAGCGCGCTGAGCAAAGATCGGGTGAAAACCGGCATCAATGGTTTCTCGGCGCTCGGTTTGGTGGAGATGACGCGTAAACGCACGCGTGAAAGTATTGAACATGTGCTGTGCGCCGATTGCCCGGTGTGTAAAGGGCGCGGCACCTTGAAAACGGTGGAAACCGTCTGCTATGAGATCATGCGTGAAATTGTGCGCGTGCATCACGCCTACGATTCCGACCGTTTCCTGGTGTACGTTTCCCCGGCGGTGGGCGACGCGCTGAAGGGCGAAGAGTCACACGCGCTGGCGGAAGTGGAGATCTTCGTCGGTAAACAGGTCAAAGTTCATGTTGAACCGCTCTATACCCAAGAGCAGTTTGATGTCGTCATGATGTGATTTTGAGGTTGAGTTCCGCAAGCCAACGGATAGCAAGGAGAGGTGTGTGAGGCGGTTGCCGAGGATTTTGTTACTGCTGCTCGCCGCAATCATCGTAATTGTGGCGCTGCTGGTCAGCGGGTTGCGCCTCGTGATGCCGCACCTCAACAGTTATCGCAGCGATATTCTGCAGACGATCTCACGCGTCAGCGGCGTCACGGTGACGGCCAGCGAACTGCTGGGCAAATGGGAGAATTTTGGCCCGACGCTGCAGATGCGCAATCTCAACGTCGCGATGCAGGAAGATGGGCAACTGACCATCGGCCGCGTCAATCTGGCGCTCAATGTGTGGCAATCGCTGCTGCACTGGCGCTGGCAATTCCGCGATCTCACCTTCTGGCAGCTGCATCTCGAAACCAACCATCCGCTGTTCACCAGCGACGAACAGAAGAACAGCTTCAAACCGGCGCAAATCAACGATCTGTTTTTGCGTCAGTTCGACCACTTCGATCTGCGCGACAGCAGCATCCGTTTTCTGACGCCGTCCGGCCAGCATGCTGAACTGGCGATTCCGCGCCTTACCTGGCTGAACGAAAATACCCGTCACCGCGCCGAGGGCGAAGTGAGCCTCTCCAGTTTTACCGGCCAGCATGGCGTGGTGCAGGTGCGACTTGATCTCAACGACAGCAACGGTTTACTCAGCGATGGCCGCATCTGGATGCAGGCCGATGATGTTGATGTGCGACCGTGGATTGGTCCGTGGCTGCGTGATAACACCAGCCTTGAAAGCGCGCGCTTCAGTCTGGCCGCGTGGGCGAATTTGCGCGATGGCGATCTCTACGCCGGTGATTTGCTGTTGAGCAAAGGTGGCGCGCGCTGGCGCGGCGAGCAGGGCGATCATCAATTAGAGGTTGATGGCTTAACCGCGCACTTGTCGCGGTACCAGAATGGCTGGAGCCTTTCGGTACCGCAAACCCGCTTGAGAACGGATGGCATCGCATGGGCGCCAGGACATTTTTCCCTGCTGTGGAAGCCGGAAGATAAGCAGATGCTCGGCGCCAACAGTGCGCCGGAGATGCGCGTGCGTGCCACGCAGCTGGATTTAGAACGTCTGGCGCCCGTCGTTCCGCTGTTTGCACCGCTTTCTCCAACCTTGCTGGATAACTGGCGTGCGCTACAGCCGCGCGGCCACATTGATGCGCTGGCGCTGGATATCCCGCTGCAGCAGCCTGAGCAAACGCGTTTGCAGGTGAAATGGCGCGATCTCGCCTGGCAACAGTGGGAATTACTGCCGGGTATCAGCAATCTCAGCGGGAGCGCCAGCGGTAGCTTAAACAACGGCTTGCTGGATGTGGCGATGGGCCAGGCGGAAGTACCGTACGGCGATATGTTCCAGGCTCCGCTGCAGATTAAACAGATCACTGGCCAGCTCAACTGGCTGCGCGATGCTAACGGCTTAACGCTGGATGGACATCAGCTGGATGTGCAGGCCCGTTCGCTGTGGGCACGCGGCGATTTCCGCTACCAGCAGAATTTGGGTAGCGCGCCGCGACTCGATATTCTCGCCGGAATTCGCGTTACCGATGCTGGCGATGCGTGGCGTTATTTCCCGCAGCAGCTGATGGGCCACGATCTTACTCACTATCTCAGTGACGCGATTAAAGGCGGGCAGGTGGATAACGCCACGCTGCTGTTTGCTGGCGATCCCTCGCTGTTCCCGTTCAAACACAATGACGGCATGTTTGAGGTTTGGGTTCCGCTGCGCAATGCCACCTTCCAGTTCCAGCCCGGCTGGCCAGCGCTGGAAAACCTCGACATCAATCTCGACTTCCTCAACAACGGTTTGTGGATGAAAGCCGATAAAACCAGGCTCGGCGAGGTTGATGCGCGCAATGTCAGCGCGGTGATTCCGGATTACCTGAAAGAGAAGTTGATCATCGATGGTGACATCAGCGGCGAAGGCAAAAAAATCGCTGACTATTTCGAGCAAACGCCGCTGAAACCGACGCTCGGCGCGGCGCTGCAGGAGCTACAGATTGGCGGCAATGTGCGCGGCACGTTGAATCTTGATATTCCACTGGATGGCGAGCAGGTGCACGCCAGCGGCAATGTGGTGCTGAACAACAACAGCCTGCATATCAAGCCGTTAAATACCACGCTAAACAATCTCACCGGCCGCTTCCGTTACAACAACGGCAATCTGGAGAGTGAAGAGCTGCAGGCCAACTGGTTCGGGCAGCCAACCGGCGTGAGTTTCAGCACGAAAGAGAATCCCAACGATTTTGGCGTGAACGTCAAACTGCTGGGCGATTGGCAGCCAGGTAAACTCAAGGTGCTGCCGGATGCCATCACGCGTCAGTTAGACGGTTCTTTACCGTGGCAGGGCAATGTGGATATCACGCTGCCGCATAAAGGCGGCGCAACCTACAAAGTGGCACTGCAAGGCGAGGGCAAAGCAGTAAGCAGTCACTTACCAGCACCGCTGGATAAAGCGGCTGGTGAAGCGATGCCGATTACCATCAACGCGGATGGCGATCTGAAAGGCTTTACCTTGAGCGGCAGCGTGCGCGAGCGCCATCGTTTCAATAGCCGCTGGATTCTGGAGCCGCAGCTGCGCGTTGATCGCGGGATCTGGCTGAATGATGCGAAAAGCACACCGAAGCTGCCCGAGAAGCGCGGCATGGAGCTGAATCTCCCGCCGCTGAACGGCGAAGCCTGGATGGGGATGATGGCTGGCGCGGGCAGTGCGCGTAACGCTCAGGGCGAGCCGGAAGTGGGCGGCGCGGCGCTGCCGGGCGACTTTATTCTGCGCACACCGGCGCTGACGCTTGGTGGTCAGCAATGGCACGACGTTAACGCTACCGTTACGCAGGGGCCAGCCGGCAATACCCACTTGCAGCTGGAGAGCCGTGAAGCACGTGGCAGTTTGCAGACGGCGCAGCGCTCTCCGTGGCAGATCAACCTGAGCTATCTTTACTACAATCCTGAATGGGCTGAGAAAAGCGATGGAAAATCATCGCCGTTTGGCGGCAACAGCAGCAACATCAACTTCAGCAGCTGGCCAGCGTTGCAGCTCAACTGTGATGAGTGCTGGATTCGCGGACAGAAGTTTGGCCATATGCAGGCGAAGCTACAGCCGCAAGGCGATACGTTAGCACTTACTAACGCCTCGATTGATTCTGGCAGCTCAAAATTGAACGTGACGGGTGAATGGGTGAATAAACCCGGCGATCAGCGCACTTCGCTGAAGGGCAGCCTGAGCGGCGACAACATCAATGACGCGGCTAACTGGTTTGGCATGAATACGCCGCTGCGCGATGCACCGTTTAAACTCGATTACGATCTGCACTGGCGTTCTGCGCCGTGGCAGCCATCGGAAGAGACGCTAAGCGGTACGCTGAAAACCCACTTTGGTAAAGGCCAGATCGCCGATGTGAACACCGGCCGCGCCGGGCAGTTACTGCGCCTGTTTAGCTTTGATGCCTTGCTACGCAAGATGCGCTTCGATTTCAGCGACACCTTTAGTGACGGTTTCTATTTCGATTCGATCAACGGCACCGCGTGGATTGAAAACGGTGTGATGCGTACCGATAACCTGCTGGTGGATGGCCTGGAAGCGGATATCGCCATGAAGGGCAACATCGATTTGGTGAAGCGTCAGATCGACATGGAAGCGGTGGTCGCCCCGGAAATCTCCGCGTCGGTCGGCGTTGCCACTGCATTCGTCATCAATCCGGTGGTCGGTGCTGCGGTCTTCGCCGCCAGCAAAGTGCTGGGACCGCTGTGGAATAAGATTTCACTGTTGCGCTACCACATCAGCGGACCGCTGGATAAGCCGGAAATCAATGAAGTACTGCGCAAACCGCGCGAAGACGAGAAGAAGTGAATTTGACGCCGTCGGGTAATTGCCGCAGGCTATGACTATCCGAGCACATAATGAGTGAGAAACGATGACTCTGAATCTGGTAAGTGAGCAGTTGCTAACTGCGAACAGCATTAATCAGCAGGACCTTTATTCCCTGTTAGGGCAGCTTTCAGAACGTCGTCTGGATTATGCCGATCTCTATTTCCAGTCCAGTTTCCACGAATCCTGGGTGCTGGAAGACAAAATTATTAAAGATGGTTCTTACCATATCGATCAGGGCGTGGGCGTCCGCGCCGTGAGCGGTGAGAAAACCGGTTTCGCCTACGCTGACCAGATTTCCCTGAATGCACTGCGTCAGTCGTCTGAAGCGGCGCGCAGCATCGTGCGTGAACAAGGCAACGGCAAAGCGCATACCTTATCGGCGGTGCTGAACCGTTCGCTGTATGCGCCCGTTAATCCGCTGGATAGCCTGACGCGCGAAGACAAAATTGCCCTGCTGCACCGTGTTGATAAAGTGGCGCGTGCTGCCGATCCACGTGTGCAGGAAGTGAATGCCAGTCTGAGCGGTGTTTACGAACAAGTGCTGGTCGCCGCAACTGACGGCACGCTGGCCGCAGATATTCGTCCGCTGGTGCGTCTTTCCATCAGCGTGCAGGTGGAAGATCAGGGTAAACGCGAACGTGGCTCAAGCGGCGGCGGCGCGCGTACCGGTTATGAATTCTTCCTCGCCGATGAGAGCGGTGATGTGCGTGCCGATGCCTGGGCGCGCGAAGCGGTGCGCATGGCGCTGGTCAATCTCTCCGCCGTGGCGGCACCCGCTGGCATGTTGCCGGTGGTGCTGGGCGCAGGTTGGCCGGGTGTGCTGCTGCACGAAGCCGTTGGACATGGTCTGGAAGGTGACTTCAACCGTCGTGCGACATCGGTATTCAGCGGCAAAATGGGCCAGCTGGTGGCTTCAGAGCTGTGTACCGTGGTTGACGATGGCACCATTGAAGGTCTGCGCGGTTCGCTGGCGGTCGATGATGAAGGCGTGCCGGGCCAGTACAACATGCTGATCGAAAATGGCGTGCTGAAAGGCTACATGCAGGACAAGTTGAATGCGCGCCTGATGGGCGTCAATCCAACTGGCAATGGTCGCCGTGAATCTTACGCGCACCTGCCAATGCCGCGCATGACCAACACTTACATGCTGGCGGGCAAATCGACGCCACAAGATATCATCGAAAGCGTGGAGTACGGCATTTACGCGCCAAACTTCGGCGGCGGCCAGGTTGATATTACGTCCGGTAAGTTCGTGTTCTCCACCTCAGAAGCTTATCTGATTGAGAACGGTAAAGTGACGACGCCCGTAAAAGGCGCCACGCTGATTGGCTCCGGCATCGAAGCGATGCAGCAGATCTCGATGGTCGGCAACGATCTGGCGCTGGATAAAGGCGTCGGCGTATGCGGTAAAGAGGGACAAAGCGTGCCGGTTGGCGTGGGTCAGCCAACGCTGAAGCTGGATAAAATCACCGTAGGTGGTACCGCCTAACGCTGTCAGGTCGCCATGTATGGCGACCTGAACATCTGCCCTCAACCTTTCCGATGCTGCTGATACTGCTGCGCTACCTGCCTGAAATACTCGGTCAGATAATCAATGCACACCTGCACTTTCAGCGGCAGCTTGTCTTTCTCGGTATAGAGCGCATAGACCGGGCGCGGCTCCGAGTGATATTGCGGGAACAGAATATCGATCTCCCCCGCATTGATCTCATCAATCACCCACATCAACGGCACATAGGCGATACCGCAACCTGCTTTCAGCCAGCGAATCAGCGTCTGCGAATCGTTGGTGACGAAACGGCCCTGCGGCGTAAGGCGGGTAACCAATCCTTCCGGCGCAACCAGTTCAAAAGTGTTATCCGGCCGCACGCTATATTCCAGCCACGAAAAATTATCGATCTCGCTGGGTTTTTCCGGCGTGCCATGCTGCGCCAGATAGCTCTTCGCCGCGCACACCACCATCGGCATTGCACCCAGCCGACGCGAGAACAAGTTCGAATCCTGCAGCGCGCCCACGCGCACCACCAAATCCAACCCGTTGGCGATCAAATCGGGAGCAGGAATGCCCGTCACCAGATTGACGCCCAAACCCGGATATTCGCGTAACATTTCGCTGGTCATCGCCGATAACACATTCTGCGCCATCGTCGATGAGCAGCCGATCCGTAGAATTCCGATCGGCGTGTTGTTAAAGGCGTACAGCTGCTCGTGTACCTGCGACGCCTCCGCTAGCATGCGGCGACAGCCCTGAAAATAGATCTTTCCGGCCTCAGTCAGGCCAATGCTGCGCGTGCTGCGATTAAGCAATTTAACCTGTAACTCATCTTCCAGTTTGGCGACTATCTGGCTGATAGACGAAACGCTAAGCTGTAGCTGGCGCGCCGCGGCGGTAAATGAACCTAATTCAACCACTTTGGCGAAAATGGACATGCTCTTAAGTCGATCCATTGTTTACTCTGGCTAAAAAGTGATTTAGCTCACAATATGTAGAAAACGTATAGTCAAGCGCGTTACTATACGCGCGCTGGGTCTCTTCACTGCACCTGAACACGGCTGTGTTAGCCCGATGATACGCTATGATTAGCTCAACGCGGCCTGAATGTTGCCATCAGTTTATCCGTTATCCCCTGATCGTAAACCCAACGTGCTACATGGCATGTGGGCAGGTATCGGTGCAATCCGGCAAGGTCGAACTAAGGATCCGAAATGAGTGTGCTTCCGGTATTTGTCGTATTCGGGCTGAGTTTTCCGCCCATCTTCATTGAACTACTGGTTTCACTGGCGCTGTTCTGGCTGGTGAAACGCGTGCTAACGCCTAGCGGGATCTACGATCTGGTTTGGCATCCGGCACTGTTTAACACTGCGCTGTATTGCTGCGTGTTTTACCTTGTATCCCGTTTATTCGTCTGAGGTTTTTTAAGTGAAAGCGCTAATAAGAAAAATCGCGCGATACGCGATTACACTCCTGCTGGTTGTCATCGCCATCGTGATCATCTTCCGCGCCTGGGTGTTCTACACCGAATCACCGTGGACGCGTGATGCCAAATTCTCTGCCGATGTGGTGGCGATCTCGCCTGACGTCACCGGCATCATCACTGACGTGCCGGTGCACGACAACCAGCTGGTAAAAAAAGGCGACACGCTGTTTGTGGTTGACCGTCCGCGCTACCAAAAAGCGCTGGACGAAGCCCAGGCGGATGTCGAGTATTACCAGGCGTTAGTGAGTGAAAAACGCCGTGAAGCCAGTCGCCGCAATCAGTTGGGGACCAGCGCGATGTCGCGTGAAGCGATTGAGCAATCCAACAACGATCTGCAAACCAGCGAGCATCAGCTGGCGAAGTCTGTGGCCACGCGCGACCTGGCGGTGATCGACCTCGATCGCACCACTATCAAAGCGCCATCTGACGGCTGGGTCACCAACCTCAATGTCTATCAGGGCGAATTCATCACGCGCGGCTCGGTAGCCGTGGCGTTGGTGCAACAGCACTCCTTCTATGTGCTGGCCTACATGGAAGAGACCAAGCTGGATGGCGTGCGTCCGGGCTTCCGCGCGCAAATCACGCCGTTGGGGAGCAACGCGGTACTGCGCGGCACCGTTGACAGCATCGCGGCGGGCGTAACCAACAGCAGCAGCACCAGCGACAGCAAAGGCATGGCGACCATCGACTCGAATCTGGAGTGGGTGCGTCTGGCGCAGCGTGTGCCGGTGCGTATTCGTCTCGACGAGCAACCGGGCAACCGCTTCCCGGCGGGGACCACGGCGACGGTGGTGATTACCGGTGCGCAGGATCGCGAAACCAAAGTCTCGCCGCTGGCACAGTTGTTCAATCGCCTGCGTGAGTTTGGTTAAGCGAGGGCGATATGATTGAGTTTTTGCGTTTCCCGGTGAAGCTCACCTTCGCGCTGGTTGCGGCGTTGATGATTGGCTTTCACTTCCATCTGGAAACGCCGCGTTGGGCGGTGATGACCGCCGGCATCGTGGCCGGTGGTACCGCCTTTGCTGCGGGGGGCGATCCCTATTCTGGCGCGCTGCGCTATCGCGGCATTCTGCGCATCATCGGTACTTTTATTGGCTGTATCGCCGCGCTCACCATTATGATTGCCACGGTGCGCGCGCCGGTGGTGATGCTGCTGCTGTGCTGTATGTGGGCCGGCATGTGCGTGTGGCTCTCTTCGCTGATCAAAGTCGAAAACTCCTATGCGTTGGGCCTTGCCGGTTACACCGCGCTGATCATCGTGGTGACGGCGGATGCCAGCGGCGGCTTAACGCTGGCTCCGCAGTACGCGGTTGAGCGCTGCAGTGAAATCGTCATCGGTATTCTGTGTGCCATCCTCGCCGACATGCTGTTCTCGCCGCGTTCGATCAAAAAAGTGATTGAGCAGGAAGTGGATGCGCTGCTGGTGGCGCACTACAAATTGCTGCAGCTGTGCGTCGCGCATGAAGACAAAGAGGAAGTGGATAAAGCCTGGAGCGCGTTAGTGCGTCGCACCACGGCACTCAACGGCATGCGCGGCCAGCTGATGATGGAATCCTCACGCTGGAAAAACTCCAGCCGCCGCCTGCAAATGCTTAACACCTTATCGCTGACGCTGATCACGCAGGCCGCCGAAACTTTCCTGATTCAAAACTCGCGCCCGGAATACATTCCACCGCACTATCGTTTGCTGATCGAAAAAGAGGTCAACAGCGTCAACGATGTGCATAAGCGCATGAAGGTGATGCGTCGCCTGATTGGCGTGAGCAGCAAAACCGTGCCGGTGACGCTGGCGAGTTGGGTCGGCGCGGCCACTGAATATCTGCTGCTGATTAACGGCATTAAAAGTAATAGCCGCATCACCCCGCTGGAAGAGAGCATTCTGCAGCGCGAGGTAGTGATTCAGGCGCGTTCTGCGGAAACCCATCACGCGATGATCAACGGTATACGTACCTTCGTCGCCACCGCGCTGGGATCGCTGTTCTGGCTGTATACCGGCTGGACATCAGGCAGCGGCTGCATGGTGATGCTGGCGGTGATTACCGCGCTGGCGATGCGTATGCCGAATCCGCTGATGATGGCGAAAGACTTCCTTTACGGCATGACGGTTGCGGTGCCGCTCGGCGCGCTCTACTTCATTTTTATTCTGCCCGCGACCCAGCAAAGTGCGCTGCTGTTGTGTATCGCCATCGGCGCGCTGGGTTTTATCGGCGGCATCTTCGTGCAGCGTCGTCAGTTGGGTACGCTGGGTGCGTTGATTGGTACCATCAACGTGCTGGTGCTGGATAACCCGATGAAGTTCGAGTTCAACGTATTCCTCGATAACGTGTTGGGCCAGGTGATTGGCTGCTTTGTAGCGATGATGGTGATTCTGCTGATTCGCGATAAATCCAAGGAGCGTACCGGACGTAAACTGCTGAATCGCTTTATGTATGCCGCAGTTGCTGCGCTGACCACTAATCAGGCGCGTCGTCGTGAAAACCACTTGCCGGCGCTGTATCAGCAATTGTTTTTGTTGCTCAACCTGTTCCCCGGCGATATCGATAAATACCGTATCGCGCTGACGCTGATTATCGGCCATCAACGCCTGCGCAATGCCGAAGTGCCGGTGAATGCAGATCTCTCGGCCTATCACCGCCAGCTGCGCTACACCGCCGACCGCATTATCTCCGCGACCAGCGATGATAAGCGGCGCTATTACTTCGAGCGGCTGCTCAAGGAGCTGGATGTGTATCAGGAAAAGCTGCAGCACTATGCTGCGCCTGATAACGTCACCGAGCCGGTGAAACGGCTGGCGCTGATGCTGGATAAGTATCAGAACACCTTAATACAAATCTGAAACTGGCCGCTGCAACCTGCAGCGGCCTTTTAGATCCCACGCTGACACAAAAACCTCTGATATTGGCATCTATACTTTCCTGACAGGACGTAAACTGACAGGAGAAAACCGATGTCCACTTCCCTCCAACAACACGAATTTTTCAAGACCGGCTATTTCGCTGATGGTCAGTGGCATAACGCCAGCGCCACCTTTGAGGTGACCAATCCTGCCACTGGCGAAATTATCGCTAACGTGGCGAAAGCCGGCCAGCAAGAAACCCAACAGGCGATTGCCGCCGCGCAGCGTGCGTTTCCCGCCTGGCGCGATAAAACCGCCAAGGCGCGTGCCGAAATCCTCTATCGCTGGTATCAGCTGATCATCGAGAATAAAAGCTGGCTCGGCCAGTTGATGACCGCCGAGCAGGGTAAACCGCTTAAAGAAGCCGAAGGTGAAGTGGAATACGCCGCCAGCTTTATTCAGTGGTTTGCCGAGCAGGCGAAACGCGCCAACGGTGAAATCATCCCGCCGGCTAAACCAGGCTCGCGCATTCTGGCGACGCGGGAACCAATTGGTGTGGTCGCGGCGATCACGCCGTGGAATTTCCCAATGGCGATGCTGACGCGCAAACTTGGCCCCGCATTGGCCGCGGGCTGTACCGGCATCATCAAACCCGCTAACAACACACCGCTGAGCGCCTTCGCGTTGCTGGCGCTGGCGCAGAAAGCCGGTGTGCCTGATGGCGTACTTAATGCGGTGGCGGGCGATACGCATGCCATCAGCGACGCGATCATGGCCAGCAAGGCGGTGCGCAAAATCTCCTTTACCGGTTCCACCGCGGTGGGCAAAACGCTGATGCGTAATGCGGCTGAAACCATGAAAAAGGTCTCGATGGAGTTAGGCGGCAACGCGCCTTACATCGTGTTTGATGATGCCGATATTGATGCGGCGGTGCAGGGCGCGATTGCCAACAAATTCCGCAACGCCGGACAGGTGTGCGTCAGCGTCAACCGTTTCTATGTGCATAACGCGGTGTACGATCGCTTCGTTAATCAACTGGCCGATGCGGTGGGCAAACTAAAAGTCGGAAATGGCGTGGAAGAAGGCGTGATCGTTGGCCCGCTGATTGAGCCCTCCGCGCTGGAGAAAGTGGAAGAGCACGTCAAAGATGCATTGAGTAAAGGCGGCAAATTGCTGGTCGGCGGCGAACGTCATCCTCTTGGCGGCAACTTCTGGCAACCAACGGTGATTGGCGAAGCGCATGAAGAGATGAAGCTGGCGCAGGAAGAGACGTTTGGTCCGGTTGCGGCTTGCTTCCGCTTTGACGATGAAGCCGAGGTGATTGCGCGCGCCAACAACACCGAATTTGGCCTGGCGGCTTACTTCTACACGCAGAATCTGCAACGGGTGTTCCGCGTCTCAGCGGCGCTGGAAGCGGGCATGATCGGCATTAACGAATGCGCGGTATCCACTGAGCTGGCACCGTTTGGCGGCGTGAAAGAGTCTGGACTGGGACGCGAAGGATCGGTGTTGGGGATGGAAGAGTATCTGGAAGTTAAAGCGTTGCACCTCGGCGGACTCAGCTAGCCGCAACAACCAAGAGGGCGTCATGATGAGAACCGAGCGTTTCGATTTCGACGAGATTGTCGATCAAGCCCATTTTTATCGACAGTTTAGCGATCGTTTTGCGTTAGCCGATCTCGCCATCAACGATCTTGACGATCTTTGGGATGCGATTATAGGTGAGCAACTGCCGTTGCCGCTGGAGATTGAATTTGTAAATCTGGGGAAAGGGCAGAAACGCCGGTATGGCGCATTGATCCTGCTATTTGATGAAGCAGAAGAGGAGCTGGAAGGCCAGCTCCGCTTCAATATAAAGTAAAAAGGGCCCCGGCGAGCGGGGCCAAAGGGTTCGTCTTAATTGACGAGGAATTACTTATACAGCTCAGCTGTCACGTGGTAGCTGTCGCCGGTTTTCGCTTCAATCACTTTGTAAGCGCTGGCACCTTGCTCATCCGCTTTCTGAGAAAGCTCGGCACGATAGTCCATTGGCGAACCGCCGGTTCCGCTGATTGAAATGGTGCTGCCGGTAGGTTGCAGATTCTGCGCCTGTTGTTCGGTGACCAGTTGTGCTGCAGAAGCACCAAAGGCGAACAGGGAAAGCAGGGTAGCAGTTGCGATGGTTGTTTTGATTTTCATAATTTTCTCCTCGTTTAATCAACAACCTGCGGCAGAAAAGGGGTGGCGGGTCGTCGATCTATTGCCTGGCGCCATCAAGGCACCGGACGTTCAATTAGTGATTATTTGTACAGTTCAGCAGTTACGTGGAAAGTATCGCCACGGTTGCTTTCGATGATGCGGTAATGGCTGGCACCCTGCGCATCGGCTTTCTGTGACAGTTCCTGACGAACGTTGGTCTGGTCGCCGTCAACACCGCTCACGCTGATGGTTTGGTTCAGAGATTGCAGCTGTTCAGCTTGTTGGTTTGAAACCAGGCTGGCGGCACTCGCGCCAAAAGAAAGAACAGAAGCCAGGCCCAATACTGCGATAGCTAATTTGGTTTTCATGATTCACTCTCCTGAAATGGGGGCCGGCAACCTGAGAGGCAAGAGCGTCTCAAACGGGTCGCCGTTCACATTGCTTTTTAAGTCAATAACTTATTTGTACAGCTCAGCGGTTGCGTGGTAGCTGTCACCGGTATTCGCCTCAACCACGCGATAGGCTTTCGCACCTTGCTGGTCGGCTTTATCGTTTAACTGCTGACGGATATCCATTGGAGAACCGCCCACGCCGCTGACGCTGATGGTGCCCGCAGGTTGCAGATTCGCAGCCTGTTCAGCATTAATAGAATCTGCTGCAAAAGCACCAAATGACAGGGCAGAGAGAACACTTAAAGTCGCGATAGTAGTTTTAACGTTCATGGTATTTTTCCTCGTCGTCTATTTTTATCTTTTTCTTTCGTGTGATTTGCATCACGAAAACAAGTATAGATCTAATCACCCATGAAATTAATACCGAGCTAATAATGTTTGGTTGTAATTCTTTATCCTTATGGCACTTTTTTAGAACCTGAAGTTATAAAAAACGCCTGGATCTTAACCATAGGTGGTTATTTCACCGTAAAAACAATGATCTACATCAAATTATCTTTTAGTGCGAAAGATCGTGGTTGATCTCGCTGGCTGATACAGATAGAGAAGGGAAAGACACTGAGCACAATGTGTAAAGCAGCGTAAAATAGCGCATAAGGTTAAAAAGGCATAAAGGTCGTACCAATGATAGTGGCTGAAAAGAACCGCTGAGCATATGGATAACTTATTATTTATAAAAGGGATTTGTAACAGAATGGTTACGAATGAAGCGTAAAGGGCAAGATAACCGGCAGATGAACTGCCGGAATGCAGCAGGGTTTTATAGCTCTTGTTCGAATAAAACCAGGATCGCGTCGTACAGCTGTTTTACCGAGAAGGTGCGCGCGGGAGTAATAAAGATGGTGTCATCACCGGCAATGGTGCCGAGAATGCCTTCCGCTTTGCCCAGCGAATCCAGCAGGCGCGCAATCAGCTGCGCCGCGCCCGGACTGGTGTGAATCACCACTAACGCATCGTTGTAATCGATATCCAGCACCAGATTCTTCAGCGGGCTGGTGGTGGTGGGCACGCCGAGTTCAGCAGGCAGGCAGTAAACCATCTCCATCTTGGCGTTGCGCGTGCGCACCGCGCCAAACTTGGTCAGCATGCGAGAAACTTTGGACTGATTAATATTCTCGAAGCCGTCTTCCTGCAGCGCCTGCACGATTTCGCCCTGGGAGCTGAATTTCTCTTCCTTCAATAAGGCTTTAAACGCCTTAATCAAGTCGTCTTGTTTCGATGGGTTTCGCATAAGCTACCAATTAAAAAGGGGTTGCAGAGGGCAACAGGCCCACGGCAGATAAATTATTATGCATTTAGATGAATTTTTATGCAATAAGTCTGGTAAGAGAATCGCGGTAGTGACCTGCGGGGCGGGCATCATAACAGAATATGATGTTGCACCAAAATCGCGGGTGGACGCGCAAAGCGAAGGTTGCAAAGTTGTTATATTATTGAAGTGGTAACAACAATATCGATGATCATTGCCGTCCATTGTCTTCTGGCTGCGAATGAATCATTCAGGCGACTTCTGAAGTGGAGATGTCTCGGGAGCCGATTGCGGCGTAGTGTTTAGTGCGCGACAGGTTTAGTCGCTATCGCCTGAGAAGTTGATTAAACTCGTAACCTGATGGATTTTCGGCATATCTCTGCCCCACCTTAATAAGGAGTTCAGGATGAAAGTTGCCGTTCTCGGTGCCGCTGGTGGTATTGGCCAGGCGCTCGCACTGCTGCTCAAAACGCAATTACCCGCAGGCTCAGCTCTCTCACTTTACGATATCGCCCCGGTAACGCCCGGTGTGGCGGTCGATCTCAGTCATATCCCAACGGCAGTCACCGTGGAAGGGTTTAGCGGTGAAGATGCTACGCCTGCGCTGCATGGTGCTGATGTGGTGCTGATTTCCGCGGGTGTGGCACGTAAGCCGGGCATGGATCGCGCCGACCTGTTTAACGTCAACGCTGGTATCGTGCGTAACCTGATCGAACAGGTTGCCAGTACCGCGCCAAAAGCGCTGATTGGCGTCATCACCAATCCGGTGAATACGACGGTGGCGATTGCGGCCGAAGTGCTAAAAAAAGCCGGCGTGTATGACAAGAATCGCCTGTTTGGCGTTTCCACCCTCGATATCATCCGTGCCAATACCTTTGTCGCGGCGTTAAAAGGCAAGCAGCCCAACGAGATTGAAGTGCCGGTGGTGGGCGGGCATTCCGGCGTAACGATTCTGCCGCTGCTGTCGCAGGTGAAAGGCGTGAGCTTCAGCGAGCAGGAAGTGGCGGATCTTACCAAACGTATTCAGAACGCGGGCACCGAAGTGGTGGAAGCCAAAGCCGGTGGCGGATCGGCGACGCTGTCGATGGGACAGGCAGCGGCCCGTTTCGGCCTGTCATTGATTCGTGCCCTGCAAGGCGAAGCCAACGTGGTGGAGTGCGCGTATGTGGAAGGCGATGGCGAATATGCCCGCTTCTTCTCGCAGCCGCTGCTGCTGGGCAAAAACGGTATCGTTGAACGCCGTCCGCTGGGCACGCTGAGTGCCTTTGAACAGCAGGCGCTAAACGGCATGCTGGAAACGCTGAAGAAAGATATCTCGCAGGGCGAAGAGTTTGTGAAGTGATAAACTCCGAGCGGCAATAAAAAACGCCCGGCATCTGCCGGGCGTTTTGTTTTTATAATCCGCCAGATTTGAAGGTCTTATTGGCGGGCGCACCGTTAGTCGCGGGGTTTTGCTTTCCTAACGTCTCCATGCGCACCTGGAATGGTGGGAACGGCATCTCAATGCCGTGCTCCTCAAAGCCGCGCAGAATCAGCTGATGCAGTTCATGGCGTAGCGGCATGCGATGCCCCATCTCCGCCGCATGCACGCGCAGTTCAAACAGCTGAATACCTTGCTGCAGGTCGACCAGGAACACATCCGGCGCCGGCATATCGAGCACGTAGGTGCAGCGATCGGCTGCCTGCTTAAGAATGTTGGTCACTTCATCACTGTTGACTCTGGCGGGCGCTGGAATCGTCAACACCACACGCGTCACTGAATCCGACAGCGACCAGTTCACGAACTGCTCAGTAATGAAAGCCTTATTCGGCACGATGATCTCTTTGCGGTCCCAATCGGTGATGGTGGTGGCACGCGTGTTGATGCGCGTAATGCTGCCAGTCAGGTCGCGAATGGTCACGGTATCGCCAATACGGATCGGTTTCTCAAACAGGATAATCAGGCCGGAGATAAAGTTAGCGAAAATCTCCTGCATCCCGAAGCCCAAACCCAGACCCAACGCAGCAACCAGCCACTGCAGCTTCGACCACTCAATGCCCATCATTGAGAAGCCAATCAAGCCGCCAATCAGCATCAAAGCATACTTGGTCAAAGTGGTAATGGCGTAACCGGTGCCCGGCGCCAAACTGAGATGCTGCAACAGCGCCAGCTCCAGCAGCGCCGGCATGTTACGCACCAGCTGCGTGGTGATGATCAGCACCAGAATCGCAATCAACACCGCACCCAGCGTAATCGCCTGCACGCTGTCCACACCCTGAATGGTGGTGCTGGCATTCCACAGCGGAATGTTATCAAGGAAGCTAAACGCCGAGTGGATTTCTGACCACAGCACAATCACCGAAACCAGCGCAATCAGCGTCAGGATTGAACGCACCAGACGCAGCGACTGTGCGCTGATCTCATCGAGATCAATGCTTGGCTCATCGATTTCAATGGTGTCAGCATTCGCTGGCGTTGATTGCTCTTTCTCTTCTTCGCTGCGCGCGCGGTTGGCCAGCATATCGGCACGACGCTGACGTGCACGGTCAAAGGCGATGCGGCGGCGCTGAATCAGCATCCAGCGGCGGATGATGTGATACACCACCAGCAGGAAGAACCAGATGCCCACCGAGGTTTCCAGACGCGCCAGCAGCGCCTGCGCGGTGGCGAGATAACCGATGCAGGAGGCGAGGGCAGCCACCAGCGGCAGGGCAATCATCAGGTTCCACAAAATGCGGTTTACGAAGTTATCGCCGTTGCCCTCTTTATCCAGATAGAGCGGAATACCGGCGCGTTTCAGGCTAACGGTAACGATACTCAGCGCGCCACAAATCAGGATGAAGCACACGCGTCCCAGCGTGCCGGAGAATTGCGGATCGTCGAGATTGGCAAAGGCGATCAGCAGCATGATCAGCGGCACAATCAGCCCCACCGACAGCGAGTAATAGCGCATGGCACGCGCCACGCGCGCTTGCGGCCAACGGAAATGCACCACAAACAAGCCATCGGGACGTGCAAACGCGGCGCTGATCATAAAGGCCCACAGCAGCGGCAGCGTGGCGGTGATGCCATCGCCAATCGCCACGGCGAATGGATAAGGCCAGGCATGCTGTAAACCGTAACCGAGCGCGGCCCACAATACCGGCAGCGGCACCGCCACCAGAATCGACCAAAATACCGTGCGCAGCGTCAGGCTGAAGCGATCCTGCGTCACTTTGCCTACGCGGCTGGCGGAGCGCTCCATAAAGGCGTTGTAGTGACGACGTGAGCTGATGCTGAAGCCAACCAGCAGAATCGCACCAATTATCGGCAACACGGTTTCGCGATTGGTAAACATCATCGCCAGCGCTTTGCCGAGCTGGCCGGCGGTATCCAGCGACAACAGACGCTTGAGATCCTGCGCCATCTCCACCGGGAAATTCAGGCCGATGGTATTAACGTCAGCGGTCCAAAACAGATAACGATGCGTCGCATCTTTAACTTCGGCTAAGGCATCCTGCAGCTGCGTATTGGAAACTTTGAGCTTAGTGATTTCCAGAATCAGCGTATCGCAACCGGAAATCAGTGAGTTCAGCAGTTCGCGCTGGGTTTTAAGTTGCGCTTCGAGGATACGTACCTGATCGCTGCTGAACGGCGTGCCGTCATCCTGCTTGGCTTTGCGCAGTTCCTGCTGGCGCTCCAGCAGAGCCTCATAATGCAGACGCTGTACGCGCAGCTGGCCCATTTCGCTGTCAATCTGCTGAGATTTCGGCATCTCTGGCAGACGGGCAACCTGCGCACGCAAGGCTTCGCCCAACAGATTGGATGCCCCCAGCCATTGCGACTGCTCACGCAACGTGCTCAGCGCCTGACGCACCTGCAAGGTCTGATTGGTGGCCAGACGCTGCTGCGAAGCGACTAAATCCATGCGCTGCGCTTGTTGATTAAGGTCTGCGGAGAGTTCGCGGTTAACGCGGAACTGATCGCTGATCGAACTCGGCAGATCGCCGCTGTTTTCCGCCAGCTGCTCGGTGCGCTCAAGCGCCAGTTCAGCTTCGCGCTGGCGCTGATTGTTGAGCTGATTGCGCAGCGCCTGCAGATAGTTATCCAGTTGAGTCGCTTTGCGCTGAT
The DNA here is from genome assembly GCF_042666835.1 of Pantoea sp. GCM10028869. NCBI lineage: Bacteria > Pseudomonadati > Pseudomonadota > Gammaproteobacteria > Enterobacterales > Erwiniaceae > Pantoea > Pantoea sp. GCM10028869. The sequence goes on from NZ_JBHTGO010000006.1 coordinate 39,621, forward strand.
GTACTTCGGCGCGCATGCGCGCCAGTTCCTGACGGTTATTCGCCGAGAGCTGCGCCAGCTCTAACTCGTCCACGCGCGCTTTATTGGCGGCGTTTTCCGCCTGACGCGCGTAAATCTGCGCCTGCGCCAGCGGCGTAGTCGCCGTCGAAGCGCTCTGCGCGCGACGATCGCTTTCGGTCATCGCCCGGCGTGCATCGGTTTGCTGCTGCGGCAGCTGCGACAGTGAATCGCTGATCTCGCGCGCGCGATCCTGCTCCTGCTGCGCCTGACGGCCTTCCTCCAGCAGTTGGCTGCTAACCTGCAACAGCTCCTGATCCAGCTCGGCGCTGCTCATATTGCTGCGCACCGCCTTGCTGCTGTCCGTCAGCGTGCCGATCTGCTGACGTAATTCGCGCGCCAGCCGCGGGAAATCATCAATCACCTGCTGATACTGCTTCGCGCGCTCCAGCGACTCATCGCGCTCGTTGAGGAAATTGATCGCCGATTCGAGCGCCTGCACCTGCTCGGTTTGCGCGGGTGAGGTTTTCGCCGATTTAGCCGCATCCAGTTCCTGCTTTAGCTGGCTGGATTGCGGAACGGTGGCTGCAAATACAGAACTGCTGAGCACAAGGCTCAGCAGCAAGGAGAGGAAAACACGCACGGGAGAGATTCCGGGTTATTTGCTAAGTGAGACGCTGTCGCCAGGCTGAGGCAGGGCGATGGCCAGCGGCTGACCGAGGCGGGTTTTGCTTTCGGCTTCAAGGCTTTCTGCCAGCTTCACGCGATTCGGCGCGAACAGGTTGATCACCGTTGAACCCAACTTGAAGCGACCCATTTCCTGGCCTTTCAGCAGCACCACCGCACCATCATGATCGGCAGACGGATAGCGCCAGCGTTTAATCACACCTTCGCGCGGTGGCGTAACGGTGCCCGCCCACACGGTTTCGATGCTACCCACAATGGTGGCACCGACAAGGATCTGCACCATCGGGCCATGATCGGTATCAAATACGCAGATCACGCGCTCGTTACGCGCAAACAGGTTCGGAATGTTACGTGCGGTCAGCGGGTTGACGGAGTAGAGATCGCCCGGCACATAGATCATTTCGCGCAGGATGCCGTTACACGGCATATGCACGCGGTGATAATCGCGCGGGGCGAGATAAGTGGTAACAAACTCGCCGTCATGAAACTGATCCGCCAGATCGTCGTTACCGGCCAGCAGCGCCTGCAGGCTGTAAGTGTGGCCTTTGGCCTGGAAGATCTGATCGCCGGCAATGCGGCCCAGCTGGCTGATCGCGCCATCGGCGGGCAGCGCCAGTAAAGAGGCATCAGTATCGATCGGACGCGCGCCCTCTTTTAACGGACGCACGAAGAAATCATTGAAGGTGCGGTAGCTGCCGGTATGTGGCTTGCTGGCTTCCGCCATATCCACTTTGTAGTACCAGACAAATAGGTCGATGACCGCTTTAGTGAGCCAGCCACCACGGCGGCTGGCACCCCAACCGGCGAGCTCGGTGAGCCCTTTTTTAGGCAAAATATGATTCAGGCCGAGTTTAAAACGATCAAACACCGTTGCCTCCTGGCTTAATTACGTGTCGTTAACAAAAAAGGGGGCGGATTGTAGCAGCGCCCCAGCGCGTTGGCGAATGTGCCGTTGTACTGCTTAATCTGCGTCGGAGGAAAAGTTTTTACGCGTCTTTACCTGCGCCATACTTTCCAGAATTCGGTGGTAGTTATCGAAGCGGGAGATATCAATCTTGCCCTCTTCTACCGCTTCGCGAATGGCACAGCCAGGATCGGTATCGTGCTTACAGTCGCGGAAACGGCAACCGCCAAGGAATTCACGGAATTCGACAAAGCCGCGCGTCACTTGTTCTGGCTCCAGATGCCATAAACCAAACTCACGCACGCCCGGTGAATCGATCACATCGCCGCCCGCCGGGAAGTGGTAAAGGCGTGACGCGGTAGTGGTGTGCTGGCCTAATCCAGAAACGTTCGACACATCGTTGGTCAGAATTTCAGCCGCTACCTCCAGACCAAGCAGGTTATTCAGCAGGCTCGATTTACCCACGCCAGATTGGCCGGCAAAGATGCTGACGCGGCCGGTTAAGGCGCTTTCCAGTTCAACCAGGCCATCTTTGGCGTGGCTGGAAACCATCAAAACGCGATAACCAATGTTGCGATAGATCTCCATCTGCTCATCAACAAACGCGCGGCCTTCGGCATCTAAAAGGTCGGTTTTGTTGAGCACCAGCAGCGGTTCCACGCCAAGAGTTTCGCTGGCGACCAGGTAACGATCAATGATGTTGAGTGACAGCTCTGGCAGGATCGCCGAAACGATAATGATCTGATCGATGTTGGCGGCGATCGGTTTCACGCCGTCATAGAAGTCTGGGCGCGTAAGCACCGTCTTACGTTCGTGTACCGCTTCGACGATCCCTTTGCCGCCGCCAATGGCAGCGCGCCATAAAACGCGATCGCCAGTGACCAGCGAGCGAATGGTGCGGCGGATGTTACAGCGATGCACAACGCCTTCGCTATCTTCCACGTCTGCGTGCATGCCGAAACGGCTGATCACCACGCCATCAGCCGCTTCTCCAAACAGACTATCATCCGGCTCCGGCTTATCGCTCCGTTGCTGCAGACGACGCTGATGGTTGGCGCTTACGCGACGTTGTTGACCTTTCGACAGTTTGTTTTTACTCACGCATCCTCTCACGGCTTTCGCCAGGTTTCGCCCTGCTGGGCAAAACGTCTATGATACACCTGAAATGAGTTTAATGACGACTTTGGCAACAGGCGGGAAACGCATGACAGCTGGAAATGAAAACAACCTGATTTGGATCGACCTCGAAATGACCGGATTGGATCCGGAACGCGATCGCATTATTGAGATCGCTACCATCGTGACCGATGCCAACCTTAACATCCTGGCAGAAGGCCCGGTGTTCGCGGTGCATCAATCTGACGATCAGTTGGCGTTGATGGATGACTGGAACGTGCGCACGCACACCAATAGCGGATTGGTGGCGCGCGTCAAAGCCAGCGAGCACGATGACCGTGCGGCGGAACTGGCCACCATCGAGTTCCTGAAACAGTGGGTGCCGGCGAACACCTCGCCGATTTGCGGCAACAGTATTGGTCAGGATCGTCGCTTCCTGTTTAAGTACATGCCTGAACTGGAAGCCTATTTCCACTATCGCTATCTTGATGTCAGCACGCTGAAAGAGCTGGCGCGCCGCTGGAAACCAGATATCTTGCCAGGTTTTAAAAAGTCCGGTAGCCATCAGGCGCTGGATGATATTCGCGAGTCCGTCGCCGAGTTGGCGTACTATCGCGAGCACTTCCTGCAGCTTTAACCGCCGCGGGTGCGCAGGAAATCATCAGGTTGTCGATAAAAGCAGCGAACGCGCGGAAAGCGCAAAATTTTGCTTTTAGACTCTTGCGACTGAAAGGATTTCTCGTATAATGCGCACCCCGTACCGGTGAAGAATTTCATGCGGAACGGAGAAGTAAAGTAGTACGGCGAAGTTCAGAATCGAGTAGTTGAGTTGGGTACAAGGCGGCAACTGAGCGAATATCTGGGAGCTTACTTCAGTAAGTGACCTGATTGAGTGAAGGCAGCCAACGCAGTAACCAACACAAATACGAAGATTATGCGGGAATAGCTCAGTTGGTAGAGCACGACCTTGCCAAGGTCGGGGTCGCGAGTTCGAGTCTCGTTTCCCGCTCCAAACTTTCGTTGAGTAGTAAACCTCTAATGCGGGAATAGCTCAGTTGGTAGAGCACGACCTTGCCAAGGTCGGGGTCGCGAGTTCGAGTCTCGTTTCCCGCTCCAGAGTTTGTAGTAAACCATCCAAATCACGGATTTAGTCGTTAGCGTGATTGTTGTGACAAAAATACGAAGAGTCAGAATCGAGTATTTTAGTTTGCAACAAGGCGGCAACTGAACGAATCCCTGGGAGCTTACATGAGTAAGTGACCTGGGTGAGTGAAGGCAGCCAACGCAGTAGCAGACTAAAATACGAAGATTATGCGGGAATAGCTCAGTTGGTAGAGCACGACCTTGCCAAGGTCGGGGTCGCGAGTTCGAGTCTCGTTTCCCGCTCCAGATTTTCATATTCACTAATGTTATTTGCCCTTAGGCGCAATCAGAATTAAAACTGCTGCAGATCTTTTTTGATCGCATGCGACACCGTTTTTTTCTGGAAATTTTGCACGCCTCGCTAGCAGCGATAATGCTTGTTGTCTGATGCAGTTATCTTACAGGTTATCCACAATGTGCCTGCAAGCTTCTGACGGCGTTTTCCCCGTTGTTTAAAACTGTTTTGAACAGAGTTATCCACAAGCTCTGGACAAACCCCTGCGCGCTAAATACGACGTGAATATTTACAATAATCGCTTAATTGATTGATTTTTAAGTGGTTATAACTATTTCAGACTGTGATCTTACCCTTTAGACGAAATTACGATCTCCGTCACTATTCAGTTGAATAATTTTATTCACAGCATGTGGAAAAGCGTTTTATCCTGTGCGACTGCTCAATCACGCATCACGCATCACGCATCACGCATCACGCATCACGCATCACGCATCACGCGGCAGGCCTTTTTCGACCGCGCGCACCAGTCGCTGTTTCTTCGCTGGCTGCACATCTACCGCTTGCGCCGCGCGTTTCTGCAACTGCTGTGCAATCGCCCATTCAATATGCTCATCAAGCAGGGGATGTTCGCCGCTGCGCAATGCTAATGCCGCCATATTTTCTTCAGCCCAGGGCGCATTGCCCAATGCCACCGCAATATTTCGCAACCAGCGCAAATGCCCAATACGCCGAATCGCTGAACCTTCGGTGATACGCAGAAATTTGGCTTCATCCCATTTGAACAGATCGGTGAGCGGCGGCGCATGCAGCACCGCGCGCGGCGAGAAATCATCTTCATCGGTTAACTGGCCGTAACGATTCCACGGGCAGATCAGCTGGCAATCATCGCAGCCATAAATTCGATTACCAATCAGCGGACGGAACTCTTCAGGAATTGCGCCTTCCAACTCGATGGTGAGATAGGAGATGCAGCGACGCGCATCGACCACGTAAGGTTCGACGATAGCGGAAGTGGGGCAGATAGTGATACAGGCGACACAGCGTCCACACTGCTCTTCCTGGGGCTGATCGACCGGTAACGGCAGATCAATCAGCAGTTCGCCAAGGAAGAACCACGAACCCGCTTCACGGTTGAGGATCAGCGAATGTTTGCCGGTCCAGCCTAAACCGGCTTTAGCGGCAATCGGGCGTTCCAGAATCGGTGCGGAATCGACGAATGGACGAAAATTGCGTTCGCCACAGTGTGCCTGAATCATTTCTCCGAGCTTTTTCAGTCGATTGCGCAATACTTTGTGATAGTCGCGGCCCAGCGCATAGCGGCTTACATAGCCCAGCTGCGGATTTTTTAAGGTGCTGGCAAAGGCGGCTTTAGCTGGAAGGTAATTCATGCGTACGCTAATCACGCGCAGCGTGCCAGGCAGCAGCTCATGCGGCCGCGCACGCATCATGCCGTGGCGCGCCATCCAATCCATCTCGCCATGATATTGCTTATCCAGCCACGCCTGCAGTTTGGGCTCTTCGGCGCTCAGATCGGTATCGCAAATACCGACCTGTTGGAAGCCGAGGTCGCGTCCCCACTGTTTAATTTGTTCAGCGAGCTGATGAAGATCGAGAGGATATGACATGAGAAACCAGGCAATTGAAGCAAACGCGCGCAGTTTAACACACTCTGTCTGGCCTGCGCAGGCGATGGCGCAACTGGAACGCGATGCCGCCGATAGCCTGGGCTTAACGCTGTTTGAGCTGATGCAACGTGCTGGCCAAGCCAGCTATGAATTAGGCTGCCAGCTGTGGCCGCAGGCGCAGCATTGGTTGATCCTGTGCGGGCACGGCAACAATGGCGGCGATGGTTATGTGGTGGCGCGACTGGCGCAGGCAGCAGGATTGAACGTGACGCTGCTGGCGTGCGCAGGCAGCAAAGCCTTGCCAGAAGAGGCGCAGCAGGCGCAAGACGCATGGCTGGCGGCGGGCGGTGTGATTCATGCGGCGGATGCGCCCTGGCCGGAGCAGGTTGAGGTGATCGTCGATGCGCTGCTCGGCACCGGCCTGAATCGCGCGCCCGCCGATCCTTACGATCGCCTGATCACACTCATCAACGCGCATGCCGCACCGGTGCTGGCGATCGATATTCCCTCTGGTTTGCTGGCGGCTAATGGCACGGCGCCGGGCAAAACGGTCATCGCCGATCACACGTTGAGCATGATTACGCTGAAACCCGGCCAACTGACCGGCAAGGCGCGCGATTACGTTGGCGTTCTGCACAACCATGAGTTGGGCTTGTCGGCATATCTTGCCGCTGAGCAGGCACCGATTTCACGCTATGACGCCGGGGATTTAATGCGCTGGCTGAAACCACGTCGCGCTACTTCACATAAAGGTGATCAGGGGCGGCTATTGGTGGTCGGCGGCGACAGCGGCACGGCGGGCGCGATTCGCATGACCGGTGAAGCCGCCCTGCGAACCGGCGCCGGACTTGTGCGCGTGCTGACACATGAAGATAATATTGGCCCGATTCTCACCGCGCGACCGGAGTTAATGGTTGATGCGCTGAGCGATGAACGGCTGGATCAGGCGCTGGAGTGGGCGGATGTGATCGCCGTTGGACCGGGGCTCGGCCAGCGCGATTGGGCTCAGAAGGCACTGAAAAAGATTGCGGCCAGTGAAAAGCCGATGCTTTGGGATGCGGATGCGCTTAACCTGCTGGCAATCAAGCAGGATAACCGTCAGAATCGCATCATTACGCCGCATCCCGGCGAAGCTGCGCGCTTGCTGGGGGTGAAAACCAGCGAGATTGAGAGTGACCGCTTACACGCTGCGCGCGCCCTGGCGAAACGCTACGGCGGCGTGGTGGTTCTGAAAGGCGCGGGCACGGTGATTGCCAGCGCGGCGGGTGACATCGCCATTGCCGATGTGGGCAACGCGGGCATGGCGTCTGGCGGCATGGGCGATGTGCTGAGCGGGATTATTGCCGCTCTGCTCGGCCAGAAACTGACATTACTTGATGCAGCCTGCGCAGGCTGTGTCGCGCATGGGGCAACAGCCGATGCCGTCGCGCGTCAGCGCGGTACTCGCGGCATGTTAGCCACTGATTTGTTCGAGCTGCTGTGGCAGTTTGTTAATCCAGAGATGATCCAACAATAAAGCATGAAGACCTGTGTTATCCCTTTGCCCGATGAGGCGGCAACCCTGAATCTGGGTGCGCAATTGGCGCGCGTCTGCAACAGCGCGCTGGTGATCTATCTTTATGGCGATTTAGGTGCCGGTAAGACCACCTTTAGCCGTGGTTTTCTGCAGGCGCTCGGCCATCAAGGCAATGTAAAAAGCCCAACGTATACGCTGGTCGAGCCCTACGAGCTCGGCTCTCGCACGCTGTACCATTTCGATCTCTATCGTCTTGCCGATCCCGAAGAGCTAGAGTTCATGGGCATCCGCGACTATTTCACCGGCGATGCGCTCTGTCTGGTGGAGTGGCCGCAGCAGGGCACCGGCGTGCTGCCTGAGGCCGATTTAGCGCTGACGTTGCGCTACGTGGATGCGGCGCGTGAAGCCGAAATAAGCGCGATTTCCGCCACGGGCGAAGCGCTGTTAACCCAATTCCAGCAAGGCAGGGATCCGGCATGATGTCACGGATGAAAATCATTGTACTGGGCTTGCTGTGCCTGTTTTCTGCCTCGGCGTTGTCTGCCACGTTATCAGATATCAAAGTCGAGAATGGCGATAGCCAGGCCACCGTTACTCTGAGCTTTAACGGTCAGCCCGTGTATGGCTTTTTTCCGCTGCACAATCCCAATCGTGTAGTGCTGGATATTCGTCAAAGCGGCGCAATTAAAGGATTGCCGCTCAATTTTAGCGGCGAAAATATTGTGCAGCGCATTCGCCATAGCCAGCCGAAGGATAAGCAAAGCCTGCGTTTAGTGTTCGAACTGACGCAGCCCGCGCAGACGCGCGCCAGCACGCAGCGCGATGGCAGTAATTATCGCGTGGTGTTCACCATTCGTGGGACGCAGCCAGCGAAGCGCCCGGCCGCTGCCGCGCCTGTTACCACCGCGCGTGAAAGCCAGCCGAGCAGCAGCAGCCAGGGCAATCCGTTCAACGCCAATCAGGTGACAGCGGTGACCAGCAGCAATACCACCGTGCGTCCCGGCAACTCGGTTAGTCGCAACGATGTGGTAATTGTGGCGATTGATGCCGGGCACGGCGGTCAGGATCCCGGCGCATCCGGCCAGCACGGTTTGCACGAGAAAAATGTCACCATCTCAATTGCGCGTAAGTTGAAAGCGCTGATGGATCAGGATCCGATGTTCAAACCGGTGCTGACGCGTAACGGCGACTATTTCATCTCGGTAATGGGCCGCTCAGAAGTGGCGCGTAAAGAGAACGCGAATCTGCTGGTATCCATTCACGCCGACGCCGCGCCAAATCACTCAGCCACTGGCGCATCGGTTTGGGTGCTGTCCAACCGCCGCGCCAATAACGAAATGGCGAACTGGCTGGAACAGAAAGAAAAACAATCTGAGCTGCTGGGCGGCGCAGGGGATCTGCTGGCGAACAGCCAGGCCGATCCCTATCTTAGCCAGGCAGTGCTGGATTTGCAGTTTGGTCATTCACAGCGTGTAGGTTATGACGTCGCCGTCAAAGTCCTGCAGCAGTTGCGCGGTATTACGCCGCTGCATAAGCGTCTGCCGGAACATGCCAGCCTTGGCGTTTTACGTTCCCCGGATATTCCCTCTTTACTGGTCGAAACCGGCTTTATTAGTAATGCCGCGGAGGAGCGGCTGCTTGGCAGCAGCGCGTATCAGGAGAAGATTGCTCAGTCGATTTATAAAGGCCTGCGCAATTATTTCCTTACGCATCCGCTGCAATCGATCCCAAAGGAGGAAAACCGGCCGCTGGACAGCGCACCAGCGGTTAGCGTCGCCAGCAACCCGGCGACCGGTACGGTGCAATATACCGGCGCGACGCAGCGCCATACCGTCACGCGTGGCGAAACGCTGTCGGGCATCGCGGCAAAATATGGCGTGAGCATGGCGACGTTACGTGAGATGAATAGCCTGAAGCGCGATGTGGTTTGGGTGGGACAGCGCCTGAAGGTGCCCGCGAAATCAAGCGTAAGCGTGGCGGCGAGTCGTCCAACCCGGCATAAAGTGGTGCGCGGTGATTCCCTCACGGCGATTGCCGCGCACTATGGCGTGAGCTCAAAAGCCATCATGCAGGCGAATAATATGAAGTCGAGCAATGTGATGCTGGGGCAAAACTTAAAAATTCCGCAATCCTGATTGTTGGCTCCCCGTGAGCCAACCAGCCAGAAGGATCACCACCATGCCAATACAGATTTTACCGCCGCAGCTGGCGAACCAGATTGCCGCAGGCGAAGTGGTTGAGCGCCCGGCGTCGGTCGTAAAAGAGCTGGTGGAAAACAGCCTTGATGCCGGCGCCACGCGCATTGACGTCGATATTGAGAAAGGTGGCGCGAAGCTCATCCGCATTCGCGACAACGGCTGCGGTATCGCCAAAGCCGAGCTTGCAATGGCATTGGCGCGGCATGCGACCAGCAAAATTGCTTCGCTTGATGACCTTGAGGCGATCATGAGCCTCGGCTTTCGTGGCGAAGCGCTCGCTAGTATCAGTTCCGTTTCTCGTTTAACGCTGACTTCACGCACCGCCGACCAAAGCGAAGCCTGGCAAGCCTACGCGGAAGGGCGCGACATGGATGTGACGGTGAAACCGGCTGCGCATCCAGTAGGTACCTCGCTGGAAGTGCTCGACCTGTTCTATAACACGCCCGCTCGCCGCAAATTCATGCGCACTGAAAAGACCGAGTTTACCCATATCGATGAGGTGATTCGTCGTATTGCGCTGGCACGCTTTGACGTCGCTATTTCGCTTAGCCACAACGGTAAGTTAATGCGTCAGTATCGCGCGGTCAGTGAAGATGCGCAGCGGGAGCGGCGTTTAGGGGCCATTTGCGGCACCACGTTTATGCAGCACGCTTTACGCATTGAGTGGCAGCACGATGATTTAGCGCTGCGCGGTTGGGTCGCCGATCCTCACGGTTCGCGCCAGGTTACCGATCTGCAATATTGCTACGTCAACGGACGCATGATGCGCGACAAGCTCATCAATCACGCGATTCGTCAGGCTTATCAAACGCAGCTTGGTGACGATCAGCAGCCAGCTTACGTGCTCTATCTGGAGATCGACCCGCATCAGGTGGATGTCAACGTCCATCCGGCTAAACACGAGGTGCGTTTTCATCAGTCGCGTCTGGTACATGATTTTATCTGGCAAGGCGTGATGAGTGCGCTGCAAGCCAGCCGCGCGCCGGAATTGCCCATCGCCCACGCCGAAGAACCTGCGCCGAAGTGGCAGCCAGAAAACCGTCAGGCGGCAGGCGCGAACCACTTTGCACAACCCAGCAACACGCCACGCAGCGGCGGCGCTTCTGCGGCCGCGAATGCGAATTGGCAGAACAAAGAGCCGGTTTACAGTGCGCGTGAGGGTAATGCCTATAAGCAGTTGATGAAAACGCCGATGGTAGAAACGCCGCGCGCGGCGCCAGTTCCTGCCGCGGCTCCGGTACGTCTGCCGGAAAAGCGTGAAGCGCCGCTGGCCGCCCATGCGCAAAGCTTCGGCCGCGTGTTAAGCGTTTTGCAGGATCGTTATGCGCTGCTGGAACGTGGTAGCGCATTGCAATTGTTATCGCTGGCCGTGGCGGCGCGCTGGCTAAAACAGGCCCAGCTTGAACCAGGGGAAGAGGGTTTAAAACCGCAGCCGCTCCTGATCCCGGTGCGCCTGAAAATTGCTGCGCCCGAGCTGGCCGCCATCGCCGATCATGCCGCGCTACTGAGCCAGATGGGCATTGATTTACAACGAGAAGGGCAACACGTGACGTTGCGCGCGGTGCCTTTACCGTTACGAACACAAAATTTACAAATCTTGATTCCAGAACTGTTAGGCTACCTGGCCCGGCAGCAAGAGGTTTCTGCATCCACGTTGGCCCCATGGCTGGCGCGTCGAGATGATGCAGAAGACGCTCACTGGAATCACTCGCAGGCAATTGCACTGCTGGCAGAGCTGGAAAGGCTTTGTCCGCAACTGCTGAAGTCGCCGCCTTCAGGTCTGTTACAGACCATTGAGATTGAGAGCGCGCTAAACGCGTTGAAGCATGAGTGAACTAAACCAGGCTAGCCGGCCAAAGGCAATTTTTTTGATGGGGCCTACCGCCTCCGGTAAGACGGCATTAGCGATTTCGCTGCGCCAGCAACTTCCGGTGGAACTTATTAGCGTTGACTCTGCCTTAATCTATCGCGGGATGGATATTGGCACGGCGAAACCGTCGGCAGAAGAGTTAGCACTGGCGCCCCATCGTTTGCTGGACATTCGCGATCCGTCGGAAGCGTATTCCGCCGCAGAATTTCGTCGCGATGCGTTGGCAGAAATGGCGGATATCACCCGGAAGGGGAAGATTCCGTTGCTTGTTGGTGGAACCATGCTCTACTTCAAGGCGTTACTTGAAGGATTGTCGCCGTTGCCCTCGGCCGATCCCGAGGTGCGTCAGCGAATAGAGCAAATGGCGGCGGAGAAAGGGTGGGAAGCCCTGCACCGTCAGCTGTGTGAAATCGATCCGGTCGCCGGTAGTCGTATTCATCCGAATGATCCGCAGAGACTTTCGCGAGCACTGGAAGTTTTTTTTATTTCGGGTAAAACTTTAACGGAACTGACAAAAACCTCCGGCGAAGCGTTACCCTACGACGTGTACCAGTTTGCTATCGCACCTGCGAGTCGTGAACTGATACATCAACGCATTGCGTTGCGTTACGACCAGATGCTAGCGTCAGGATTTGAAGCGGAGGCTCGTGCACTGTTTGCGCGAGGTGATTTGCATACGGACATGCCTTCCATTCGTTGTGTCGGTTATCGCCAGATGTGGTCTTATTTGTCAGGTGAAATCGATTACGACGAAATGGTTTATCGGGGAATTTGCGCCACTCGGCAGCTCGCTAAACGCCAGATGACCTGGTTACGTGGCTGGCCTGAAGTACACTGGTTAAACAGTGATGAGCCAGAGTTAGCGCGTAATGCGGTGCTTAAGGTAGTTAGTGCGTAGCAGGGATGATTGTGTACAATTGGTCCGTTATCGTGCGCAAATTTTTACGCAGTTTTTCTGAACCACGGTTCTTAAAGCAACAAACAACAAGCATATAAGGAAAAGATAGAATGGCTAAGGGGCAATCTTTACAAGACCCGTTTTTGAACGCATTGCGTCGTGAACGTGTACCGGTTTCGATCTATTTGGTGAATGGTATTAAGCTGCAAGGGCAAATTGAATCCTTTGATCAGTTCGTCATTCTGTTAAAAAACACGGTCAGCCAGATGGTGTATAAACACGCCATCTCTACAGTGGTTCCTTCTCGTCCAGTGTCGCACCATAGCAATAACGCGGGCGGCAGCGGTGGTAGCAGCAACTATCATCACAGCGGAAGCAATCAAAGCGCTCAGTCGCAGCCACAACAAGACGGCGATAACGCAGAATAATTTTGCGCTGCCGTAAAGCCAGGGCTGGAGAACGAGCACGTTTTCCTGTCCTGGTTATTTTATTTTAGCGAGGTTATAGCTTGTTTGACCGTTATGATGCCGGTGAGCAGGCCGTACTGGTACACATCTGGTTCTCCCAAGACAAAGAGCTGGAAGATTTGCAGGAGTTTGAAACTCTTGTCTCTTCTGCGGGCGTTGAAGCGCTGCAAGTCATTACGGGCAGCCGTAAAGCGCCACATCCCAAATATTTTGTCGGTGAAGGAAAGGCAGTTGAAATTGCCGATGCGGTAAAAGCGAGTGGAGCATCGGTCGTTTTATTCGATCATGCCTTAACTCCTGCTCAGGAACGTAATCTTGAACGGCTGTGCGAATGTCGCGTAATCGATCGCACCGGCTTAATTCTCGATATATTCGCCCAGCGCGCCCGCACCCATGAGGGTAAATTGCAGGTCGAGCTGGCACAACTACGCCATTTAGCAACCCGTTTGGTTCGCGGATGGACACACCTTGAACGCCAGAAAGGCGGTATCGGTTTACGTGGTCCGGGTGAAACTCAGCTGGAAACGGACCGACGCTTGCTGCGTGGCCGTATCAGTCAGATTCTCTCCCGTCTTGAACGCGTCGAAAAACAGCGCGATCAGGGCAGACAAGCGCGTGCCAAAGCTGACGTGCCAACCGTTTCGCTGGTGGGTTACACCAACGCCGGTAAATCAACTCTGTTCAACGCGATTACCTCTGCGGATGTGTACGTAGCGGATCAACTGTTCGCGACACTTGATCCGACATTGCGTCGTCTGAATGTGGCGGATGTGGGTGAAGTGGTTTTAGCAGACACCGTTGGTTTTATCCGTCATTTGCCGCACGACTTAGTCGCGGCGTTTAAAGCCACGCTGCAGGAAACGCGTCAGGCGACATTGCTGCTGCATGTGATTGACGCCGCCGATTTGCGTGTGAATGACAACATTGATGCAGTAAATGAAGTTCTGGAAGAGATTGAAGCTGACGAAATTCCGGCGCTGTTGATCATGAACAAAATCGATATGCTTGAGGACTTTGTGCCGCGTATCGATCGCAACGAAGAGAACCAGCCGATTCGTGTGTGGTTATCTGCACAGAGCGGCGTGGGTCTGCCGTTGCTGTGGCAGGCGCTCTCTGAGCGTTTAGCCGGTGAAATCGCGCAGTACGATTTACGTCTGCCGCCGGAAGCGGGCCGTTTGCGCAGTCGTTTTTATCAGTTGCATGCTATAGAAAAAGAATGGAATGAAGATGATGGCTGTGTGAGTTTGCACGTGCGTATGCCGATAGTTGATTGGCGTCGTCTGTGTAAACAAGAGCCGTCGCTAGCCAGTTATATTGTTTGAAATTGCCCAAACGCCTTTACTCAATATCTTTTAGATTGTCGTCATTATCGTTGCAGGCCGTATGTGCAGGATTTACCCGAATATTTCGGATTCCAGCAAGGCGGCAACTGAGTGAATCCCCAGGAGCTTACATCAGTAAGTGACTGGGGTGAACGAAGGCAGCCAACGAAGCTGCAATCCGAAAGATGAAGGGTAAAAAACGTAAATACAATAAATGGAGTAGAAACATGGCGTGGAATCAGCCCGGAAATAACGGACAGGACCGCGACCCGTGGGGAAGCAGCAATAATCAAGGCGGCAACTCTGGGGGAAATAAAGGAGGTCGCGATCAGGGACCACCTGATCTGGATGATATCTTCCGAAAGTTGAGTAAAAAACTCGGCGGACTGGGCGGTGGCAAACAGAATGACAATGGCCAGCGCAGCGGCGGTAGCGGTGGCAAAGTGGTTGGCATTGTTGCCGTAGCGGCAGTCGTTATCTGGGCGGCTAGCGGTTTCTACACCATCAAAGAAGCGGAACGTGGCGTCGTCACACGCTTTGGCAAATTTAGCCATCTGGTTGAGCCAGGCCTCAACTGGAAACCGACTTTCGTCGATCAGGTTCGCGCCGTAAACGTAGAAGCCGTACGTGAACTGGCCGCGTCTGGCGTGATGTTGACGTCGGATGAAAACGTAGTGCGCGTTGAGATGAACGTGCAGTATCGCGTGACGGATCCTGAGCGTTATCTGTATGCCGTGACCAGCGCCGACGACAGCCTGCGTCAGGCCACCGACAGCGCCTTGCGTGGCGTGATTGGTCGCTCAACCATGGACCGCATCCTGACGGAAGGTCGTACCGTGGTACGTAGCGAAACTCAGCGTGAGCTTGACGAAACTATCCGTCCGTACAATATGGGTATTACCCTGCTGGACGTAAACTTCCAGGCGGCGCGTCCACCAGAAGAAGTAAAAGCCGCGTTTGATGATGCGATTGCCGCGCGTGAAAACCGTGAACAGTATGTTCGTGAAGCTGAAGCTTATTCGAACGAAGTTCAGCCGCGTGCTAATGGTCAGGCGCAACGTATCCTCGAAGAGGGTCGTGCTTACAAAGAACGTACGGTGTTAGAAGCGCAGGGTGAAGTGGCGCGTTTTGCTCGCTTGCTGCCTGAATATAAAGCTGCACCAGAAATCACGAAAGAGCGTCTCTATATTGAAACCATGGAACGTGTGCTGAGTCATACCCGCAAGGTATTGATCAGCGATCGTGGTAATAATTTGACGGTCCTGCCATTGGATCAACTGATGCGCGGTGGTCAGGCATCTGGCCAGGGCGGTCAGAAAATGACGAATCTAATGAAGTCTCCTTCGTCGTCCGATAGTAATGCGAG
Organism: Pantoea sp. GCM10028869; assembly: GCF_042666835.1. Classification (NCBI taxonomy): domain Bacteria; kingdom Pseudomonadati; phylum Pseudomonadota; class Gammaproteobacteria; order Enterobacterales; family Erwiniaceae; genus Pantoea; species Pantoea sp. GCM10028869. Next base: position 54,968 of record NZ_JBHTGO010000006.1, read on the forward strand.
CCGTGGAGATTCTTCATCTTACAGTCCAGACAGCATCATGGATCAGCGTCGCGCCAATGCGCTGCGCAACGATACCCAGCGCCAGGGGAGGGAGTAATCGATGCGTAAGCCAATCATCGCCGTAATTATTGTAGTGCTGGTGGTGCTTTACGCGTCACTGTTCGTGGTGCAGGAAGGCCAACGCGGCATCGTGCTGCGCTTTGGTAAGGTTCTGCGTGATGACGAAAACAAACCGCTGGTGTACGCACCGGGTCTGCATTTCAAAATTCCGTTTATCGAAACCATGAAATCACTTGATGCGCGCATTCAGACCATGGATAACCAGGCTGACCGCTTTGTTACCAAAGAGAAGAAAGACCTGATCGTTGATTCTTACATCAAGTGGCGCATCAGTGACTTCAGCCGTTACTACCTGGCAACCGGTGGTGGCGACGTTTCTCAGGCAGAAGTGCTGCTGAAACGTAAGTTCAGTGACCGTCTGCGTTCTGAAATGGGTCGTCTGGATGTGAAAGACATCGTGACTGATTCACGTGGCCGTTTAACCACCGACGTGCGTGATGCCCTGAACACCGGCAGCGCTGGCAATGATGATGACGTTCAGACGCCAGCCGCGGATGATGCGATTGCGAGTGCGGCAGCACGTGTAGAACGTGAAACCAACAGCAGTGAGCCGGCACCAAACCCGAACAGCATGGCTGCGTTAGGTATTGAAGTTGTCGACGTGCGCATCAAGCAGATCAACCTGCCGACTGAAGTGTCTGACGCGATCTACAACCGTATGCGCGCCGAGCGTGAAGCGGTAGCGCGTAGTCAGCGTTCACAAGGTCAGGAAGAGGCAGAGAAACTGCGTGCACAGGCCGATTATCAGGTTACGCGCACGCTGGCAGAAGCACAGCGTGAAGCGCTGATTTCGCGCGGTGAAGGTGATGGTGAAGCGGCAAAACTGTTTGCTGATGCCTTCAGCCAGGATCCGGATTTCTATGCCTTTATCCGCAGCCTGCGCGCCTATGAGAATAGCTTCTCAGACAACCAGGATGTGCTGGTGCTGAGCCCGGATAGCGATTTCTTCCGCTATATGAAAGCGCCCTCTAACGCCACGCGTTAAGAACTGATATAAAGTCCAGGCCGACAATGTTGTCGGCCTTTTTTTTGGGAAAAAATCATGAATTCAACCATCTGGATGGCGCTGGCTTTGGTTTTGGTGCTGGAAGGACTTGGACCGATGTTAATGCCACGCGTGTGGCGGCGGATGATTCTGGCGATGACGCAGTTGCCCGATCGTCTCTTGCATCGTTTTGGTGGCGGTTTAGTGGTGGCCGGCGTGGTGATTTACGCCATGATCAGCATGCATGCGCGTTAATCAGCCTGAAATTATGTGAGGCCGCCCGACTCAATTGTGTCTGTTGGCCGCTGTTCCCCCAACATGTTGTGAGCTGAGCAAAACTCAGGCAAAAAACAGCGCAATCGTATGCTAAAAGTGCTGAAAGAGTAAAAGTCAGGTGGTAGAATCCATTTTTAAGCAATCGGTGATTTTGAAAAAATGGGTAAGAACGTCGTCGTACTGGGCACCCAATGGGGTGACGAAGGTAAAGGTAAGATCGTAGACCTTCTGACAGAGCGCGCGAATTACGTCGTGCGTTACCAAGGTGGCCATAATGCAGGCCATACACTTGTCATCAACGGTGAAAAAACCGTCCTCCACTTAATTCCATCTGGCATCCTGCGTGAAAACGTCACCAGCATCATTGGTAACGGCGTTGTCCTGTCGCCTGAAGCGCTGATGAAAGAGATGAAAGGTCTGGAAGAGCGCGGTGTGCCGGTACGTGAACGTCTGTTGATCTCTGAAGCCTGCCCATTGATTCTGCAGTACCACGTAGCAATGGATGTGGCGCGCGAAAAAGCGCGTGGCGCTAAAGCTATCGGCACCACCGGTCGCGGTATCGGTCCTGCCTATGAAGATAAAGTGGCACGTCGCGGTCTGCGCGTGAGCGATCTCTTCAACAAAGAAACCTTTGCGGTGAAGCTGAAAGAGATCGTCGATTTCTACAACTTCCAACTGGTTAACTATTACAAAACCGACGCAGTTGACTACGAAAAAGTGCTGAGTGATACGCTGGCGGTGGCCGATATCATTACCAGCATGGTGGTTGATGTGTCTGATCTGCTGGACGGCGCGCGCAAGCGTGGCGACCTGATCATGTTTGAAGGTGCGCAGGGTACGCTGCTGGATATCGACCACGGTACCTATCCATACGTGACCTCCTCAAACACCACCGCAGGTGGCGTAGCGACGGGTTCAGGTATTGGTCCACGCTATGTTGATTACGTGCTGGGTATCGTGAAAGCCTACTCAACGCGCGTGGGTGCCGGTCCATTCCCGACCGAACTGTTCGATGAAACCGGCGAGTTCCTGTGTGCTCAAGGTAACGAGTTCGGCGCGACCACCGGTCGTCGTCGTCGTACCGGCTGGCTGGATGCGGTTGCCGTTCGCCGTGCCGTACAGATCAACTCCCTGTCAGGTTTCTGCATGACCAAACTGGACGTGCTGGATGGCCTGAAAGAAGTGAAAATCTGTGTGGCTTATCGCATGCCAGATGGCCGCGAAATGACCACCACGCCGCTGGCAGCTGAAGGCTGGGAAGGCATTGAGCCGATTTACGAAACCATGCCAGGCTGGAGCGAGACCACATTCGGCGTCAAGACGCTGGAAGGTCTGCCGCAAGCTGCACGTGACTACATCAAACGTGTAGAAGAAGTGACCGGTGTGCCGATTGATATTATTTCTACCGGCCCAGACCGCAGTGAGACCATGATTCTGCGCGACCCGTTCGACGCATAATCTCCTCAGGCCGGACTCTGTCCGGCCTTTGTATTTCTAATCTTTGACTCCACTCACTCTATTTTTTCTTGCAAATATCGATACTTGCCGGAAAAAAACGCACCGGCCACCACGCTCTGGTTTATCATCATATTTAAACATCACGCCGACCGGCGCATAACCATAACGTTCGATGATTCACTGAGGTATATGTGCAGCTAACAAGTTTTACCGATTATGGTCTGCGTGCCCTGATTTACATGGCGACGTTACCGGAAGGTAAGCAGACCAACATTACCGAAGTCACCGATACCTACGGGGTGTCGCGTAACCATATGGTTAAAATCATCAATCAACTTAGCCGGGCTGGCTTTGTCGCCGCAACACGCGGTAAAAACGGCGGAATTCGTTTAGGCATGGACCCGGAAAAAATCGTCATTGGCGATGTGGTGCGAAGAATGGAGCCATTGCAGCTCGTGAACTGCGACGAGTGTGTGATCACGCCAGCCTGTCGTTTGCGTAAAGCATTGCACGATGCGGTCCAGCTATTCCTCAAGGAACTGGACAAGTATACGCTGGCCGATTTGGTCAAAGATAACGATTCACTGTACCAACTTTTATTGTCCGAACCGCCGGTGGCAATCCAAATTAAATGACATCGGAGGAACCGTAATGTCAAAAGATCCTTATCAGGATAGAGAAGCTGAAAAATACGAAAACCCAATTCCAAGCCGCGAATTTATTCTGGCACTGCTGGAAAAACGCGAAAAGCCGACCAGCCGCGATGACATTGCGCAGGAATTGAATATCACCAGTGAAGAGCAGCTGGAAGCGCTGCGTCGTCGTCTGCGCGCCATGGAGCGCGATGGCCAGCTGGTGTTTACTCGCCGTCAATGTTACGCCCTGCCAGAACGTCTTGATCTGCTTCGCGGTAAAGTGATTGGCCATCGCGATGGCTATGGCTTCCTGCGCGTAGAAGGTCAGAAAGATGATTTCTATCTCTCTGCTGAGCAGATGAAATTCTGCCTGCACGGCGACGTGATTCTGGCGCAGCCAGGCAGCGCCGATCGTAAAGGTCGTCGTGAAGCGCGCGTGGTGCGCGTGCTTGAGCCACGTAACAGCCAGATCGTCGGCCGCTACTTTACCGATGCAGGTACCGGTTTTGTGGTGCCGGATGACAGCCGCCTGAGTTTCGACATCCTGATCCCGCAAGAAGAAACGCTTAACGCGCGTATGGGTTCAGTGGTGGTGGTTGAAATCACCCAACGTGCGACGCGTCGCACCAAAGCGATCGGCAAAGTGACCGAGCTGCTGGGTGACGATATGGGCACCAGCCTTGCGGTCGATATGGCGGTGCGCACCCATGAAATCCCGCACACATGGCCGGAAGAAGTTGAGAAGCAGATCGCTAAGCTGAAAGAAGAAGTACCGGAAGAAGCGAAGCTGGGACGTGTTGATTTACGTAAGTTGCCGCTGGTCACCATTGATGGTGAAGATGCGCGTGACTTTGATGATGCGGTTTTCTGCGAGAAGAAACGCGGCGGTGGCTGGCGTTTATGGGTGGCCATTGCCGACGTCAGCTATTACGTACGTCCGGGCACGCCGCTGGACGATGAAGCGCATCAGCGCGGCACCTCGGTCTATTTCCCGTCGCAGGTTATCCCGATGCTGCCGGAGATTCTCTCCAACGGCTTGTGCTCGCTGAATCCGCAGGTTGATCGTTTGTGCATGGTGTGTGAGATGACCATCTCCTCCAGCGGCAAACTTACCGGTTTCAAACACTATGAAGCGGTGATGAATTCCCATGCGCGACTGACCTACAACAAAGTGTGGAACATTCTGCAAGGTGATGCCGATCTGCGTGAACAATACGCGACTCAGGTTCCTCATCTGCACGAGTTGCACAACATGTATCAGGTGCTGGAAACCGCGCGCGAGCAGCGTGGCGGCATTTCGTTTGAGACCGATGAACCCAAGTTCATCTTCAACGCCGAGCGTCGCATTGAGCGCGTTGAGCGCACGTCACGCAATGATGCGCATAAGCTGATTGAAGAGTGTATGATTCTCGCCAATATCGCCTCAGCGCGTTTTGTTGAGAAAAATGAAGAGCCTGCGCTGTTCCGCGATCACGATCGTCCAAGCGAAGACAGCATCAAAAGCTTCCGTACCGTATTGAACGAGCTGGGCTTAAGCCTGCCGGGTGGCACTAAGCCACACCCGACCGATTATGCCGCCTTGCTGAAGCAAGTGGCCGATCGGCCAGACGCAGAAATGCTGCAAACCATGCTGCTGCGTTCGATGAAACAGGCGGTTTACGATCCTGAAAACCGGGGTCACTTCGGCCTGGCGCTGGCGTCGTACGCGCACTTCACCTCGCCGATTCGCCGCTACCCGGATTTGCTGCTGCATCGCGCCATCAAATATCTGCTGGCAAAAGAGCGCGGCGAAGTGGATGGCATCACCACGCCGACCGGCGGCTATCACTACGACATGCAGCAGATGCTGCAGCTGGGCCAGCACTGTTCACTGACCGAGCGCCGTGCTGATGAAGCCACGCGCGATGTTGCCGATTGGCTGAAGTGTGACTTCATGCAGGATCAGGTCGGCAACGTGTTCAACGGCGTGATCTCCAGTGTGACCGGCTTTGGTTTCTTCGTGCGTCTTAACGAACTGTTTATCGATGGTTTGGTGCACGTTTCCTCGCTGGATAACGACTATTATCGCTTCGATGCGGTGGGTCAGCGTCTGATTGGTGAATCCGGCGGCCGTACTTATCGTCTGGGCGATGCGGTGGAAGTGCGCGTTGAAGCCGTGCATATGGACGAGCGTAAAATCGACTTCGCGCTGATTTCCAGCAAGCGTGTACCGCGCGGCGAAGGCAAAACCGAACGTGAGCGTGAGAAACGCGGTGGCAAACCGCCAGCCAAGCGTCGTCGTGATGCCGGCAAGAAGGGCACTTTCGAACCTGATTCAGCGTTCCGCAGCGAGAAGAAAAAGCCTGCGGTTGCTGAAAAACCGGCTAAAACCGAGAAAAAAGGCAAAAAAGTCTCCGAGAAAACCCGTAAAATCGCCGCCGCCACCAAGTCTAAGCGCGCGTCGAAGAAGCAGCCTGACGAAGCCTGATAGTTTGGTCGCCTTGCAGGGCGACCTGACGAAACCGTTGTAGGGTGCGCGTTCCTGCGCACCTGAATCTCCGAATTCAACGATCTAAATCCAACCTTGAGCAAAGTAATGAGTGAAATAATTTTTGGTATTCATAGCGTGCAGGCGCTGCTGGAGCGTGATCCTCAGCGTTTTCAGGAAGTCTTTATCCTTAAAGGCCGCGACGATCGTCGCCTGCAGCCGCTGATCCTCGCACTGGAAGCTCAGGGAATCCCGGTGCAGGTGGCGAACCGTCAATGGCTCGATAGCCAGGTTGAAGGCGGCGTGCATCAGGGCATCTTGGCGCGCGTGAAGCCAGGCAAGCAGTATCAGGAAGGTGATTTACCGGATCTGCTGCAGAGCCTTGAGAAGCCGTTCCTGCTGGTGCTGGATGGCGTTACCGATCCGCATAATCTCGGTGCTTGCCTGCGCAGCGCGGATGCTGCGGGCGTGCATGCGGTCATCGTGCCAAAAGACCGCGCAGCACCGTTGAATGCCACCGCGAAGAAAGTGGCCAGCGGCGCAGCGGAAAACGTGCCGTTGATTCGCGTCACCAACCTGGCGCGTACCTTGCGCTTGCTGCAGGAATACAACATCTGGGTGGTGGGCACCGCAGGCGAAGCCGATCACACCGTTTACCAAAGCAAAATGACCGGCCCAATGGCGCTGGTGATGGGCGCGGAAGGTGAAGGCATGCGTCGTTTAACGCGTGAGCATTGCGATGAGCTGATCAGCATCCCAATGGCAGGCAGCGTCTCGTCACTCAACGTGTCAGTTGCCACCGGCGTGTGCTTGTTCGAAGCCGTTCGTCAGCGTCAGGCGTGATCCCCGCCGCAAAAAATTTTCCAGGCCAGGCATAACTGCACATCCTCTTCATACTTGAAAAATGAGTATGAGGAGGACGTTATATGATTTGGACCACTCACACCGTATTTAATCAGCCCCATCCACTCAGTAACAGCAATCTGTTCACGCGCGATATCGCCCTGTGCGAGGCCGTTGCACGCGAAGGTGCCAGCTGGGATCGCGAATGGCTGGCTTCCGTCGGCTTGCAACTTGGCAGCGCCGAATCCCTTGAACTAGGCCGCTTAGCTAACGTCGAAGCGCCTGAACTGCTGCGCTACAACGCGCGCGGTGAACGCCTCGACGAAGTGCGTTTTCATCCCGCCTGGCATCTGCTGATGCAGGGATTATGCGCCAGTCGGCTTCACAATCTCAGCTGGCAGCCCGACGTTCAGCCACAGGCGATGGTGGCGCGCGCCGCACGATTTATCCTGCATGCCCAAGTGGAAGCCGGCTCGCTCTGTCCGGTGACGATGACGCACGCCGCCATTCCGCTGCTGCAGAATCATCTGCCTGAACCCTACGCGGACTGGCGCGAAGCGCTGCTCAGCGATCGTTACGATGCGCATCATCTGCCTGGCAACAAGAAACGCGGTCTGTTGATTGGCATGGGCATGACGGAAAAACAGGGCGGCACCGATGTGTTGAGCAACACCACACGCGCCGAACCGCTCGGCGTGCGCGGGCCGGGCGAAGCGTATCGCATCACCGGCCATAAATGGTTTTTCTCGGTCCCGCAAAGCGATGCGCATCTGATTCTGGCGCAAACGTCACAGGGATTGAGTTGCTTCTTCCTGCCACGCTTGCTGCCGGACGGCACGCGCAACGCTATTCGCATCGAACGCCTTAAAGACAAGCTCGGCAATCGCTCCAACGCCAGCGCTGAAGTGGAATTTCAGGATGCTATCGGCTGGCTGATGGGCGAAGAGGGCGAAGGGGTGCGGCTGATCCTCAAAATGGGCGGTATGACGCGCTTCGACTGCGCGCTGGGCAGTCACGGACAGATGCGCCGTGCGCTGTCGATTGCCGTGCATCATGCGCAGCAGCGTCAGGTGATGGGCAAGAACCTTATCGATCAACCGTTGATGCGCGCGGTGCTGGCGCAACAGGCACTACAGCTGGAAGGGCAAACCGCACTGCTGCTGCGGCTGGCGCGCGCCTGGTCAACACCGGCCAGCGAACATGAGCGCTTATACTCACGCCTATTCACACCCGCCGCCAAATATGTGATCTGCCAGGCGGGCATGCCTTTTGTGGCAGAAGCGATGGAAGTGTTGGGCGGCATTGGCTATTGCGAAGAGAGCGAGCTGCCGCGTCTTTATCGTGAGATGCCGGTTAATAGCATCTGGGAAGGCGCCGGCAATGTGATGTGCCTGGATGTCATGCGGGTACTCGGTCGTCACGCCGAGGTGATGACCATGCTGCACGATGAGTTTGAGGCGGTGAAGGGCAGTAATCGTCACTTTGATCGCCGCTGGCGGCAATTACGCTTGCAGCTCGCGAACCCGCGTGAAGGGCAGGCGCGAGAAATCACGCGCGAGTTACTGCAGCTGGCAAGTGCCGCGATTCTGCTGAAAGTGGCAGAGCCGCCGCTGGCCGATGGCTGGTGTCAGCAGCAGCTTGATCTGCGCGGCACACGGGCATTAAGCGACGATCTCTGCGCGCGCTTACTGTTGCGCTGCAGCGCCGGTTGAAGGCGCGCCATACAGAATGGCAGTGGCGTACCAGAAGCTGGGAAGGGTGGTTTCATCCAGCATCAGAATTTGATAGTAAACCGCACCCGCCTGATTGGCTTTAGCGGCAATAGCGCGCTGCGCATCATCCGGCGATCCGCGTGTGGTGGCGGTGATAGTGCCGAGCTTTGGCAGACCAACACTTTGCGCGCGTGAAATCTCCTGCGCGTGCTGCGTGGGCGGCGGCGGAGCTTGTGGCGTGGTGGTGAAAGCGGCGCAGCCGCTGAGCAGCAGCATTAAGGCCAAATAGAGAGTACGCATAGCAACTCCTGAAGCAGGAAGATGGCTCAAGTGTAAGCCATCTTCCTGTGGCTTTTAGTCCTTCAGATGAAAAATGCTCACCAGCTGCGTCAGATGATGCCCTTTCTTACTCAGATGATTGGCGGTGGTTTCTGACTGGTTAATCATATCGCTGCTTTGATGCGTGGCCTGGCTGATGTGATTCATCGCCAGGTTCACCTGACCAATGCCCGCCGCCTGTTCCTGCGCGGCAATATTGATCTCACCCATCAGCGTTTTAACCTGCTCGATGTGATTGACGATATGGCTCATTGCATCGCGCGTCTGCTCAGATAACGTATGGCCGGCCGCCACTTTATCGATGGAGCTGGCAATCAACCCATCAATCTCTTTGGCTGCCGTAGCACTGCGCTGTGCCAGCGCGCGCACTTCCGCCGCGACCACCGCAAAGCCTTTACCGTGTTCACCGGCGCGAGCGGCTTCAACCGCGGCATTAAGCGCCAGAATGTTGGTCTGGAAGGCGATCGACTCAATCACATGGGTGATATCGGCGATGCTCTGCGACGCCACGCGAATCTCCGACATGGTTTCCACCGAACGTGCCACGGTGCTGCCGCCGTGATTCACGGTATTAGCCGCTTCACCGACCAGCGCCATCGCCTGCCGCACGTTGGCAGCGGTTTGTGCCACGGTGGCGCCAAACTGCTCCATGCTGGCCGAGGTTTCCTCCACGCTGCTGGCCTGACGGCCAATCTGCTCGCTGATGCTGGAGCTGCTGGCGGCGATGGTATCGGTGCCGCTGCTGATTTCCCGCGCCGCCGAACGTACCTGACTGACGACTTTCTCCAGTCCATCGCCAATGCCGTTGATCGCGCTGACCAACTGACCAATCTCATCACGACGTGAAGAGTCGAGATGTGCCTGCAGATTACCAGCGGCGTACTGTTCTGCCAGATGGATCACCTGCTGCAGCGGACGCGTGATGGCGCGGCGGCTGTACCACATAAAGCCAATGGCAAACGCGATCACCAACGCCAGGCCAATCGCCATAAACAGGTTACGGCTGTGCGTGATTGGCGCCAGCAGGCTGGCACGGCTCACTTCACCGGCGATAATCCAGTTCCAGCCTGGCAACTGCTGCCATGCCAGCAGTTTGGTTTCGCCATCCAGCTCAACCGTCACCAATCCCTTCGGCTGGCTAAGCAGTTGCTGCTGCGTGGCGTTATCCCAGCGCGGCAGTTTGCCTTCAGCGTGACGATCAAACAGATATTGGCCCTGGCTGCTGCCCGGCGTCCCATTCAACACCGAGAAGGTGCCGCTGTCACCAAGATGGCGCGCCAGCACTTTGTCACGCATCAGCGCGTACTGCGCGTCGATCTGTACCCCGACGAACAGAATAGCGATCACCGCGCCGCTGCTATCCTGCACCGGCTGATATTGCGTAATGTAACGATGGCCGAACAGCGTCGCCAGGCCGCGATAGACCGTGCCCTGATTGACGCTGCGCCAGGCGGCGCTGCTGCGATCCAGTTTGGTGCCCACCGCGCGGCTGCCATCCTCTTTTTTCAGCGAGGTGGCGATGCGGATGTAATCTTCGCCGTCACGCACGAAGATGGTGGATACCGCACCAGTACGATCGAGAAAATCATCTACCGCGATCTGATCGAGGTTGAGGGTTTTCAATCCCGCTCGCAGCGTTGGCGTGCTGAATTCACCTACCTGCACACGTTCGCTGTCGTCACGACTAAAACGTTTTGGCAGGAAGCTTTGGAACAGTTTGGTGTAATTTGCCACCTCTTCCGACAGCGTGGCGTTGAACATGGTGGCCATTTCATTAATGCCTTGCACCTGATTCTGCATATCATCGGTTGCCAACTGCTCCAGCTGACGTGCCGCGTTATGGCTCAGGGTCAAGGTCAGCGTAAATAGCACAATTGCCACGCTCAAAGACGTCAATACAGACAGCTTGATTCCGAAACCCATGGCGCTGAGAGAAAGACGCTTCATAAAGTACCTTTTGAGATTATTGAAGGGGTACAAGATCAACGGCAAAGTGGGCTAAATGTTTAGGGCAGAAATTATTCAAACTTAATGTGAAGTGGCTCGCGTTTTGTCAGGCAGCGCTTACACTGAGTCCAGTGATAATCATTCTCAATGGAGGCGGTATGATTGAGTTGGCAACGGAGAATCTGGCAGGCATTGAATGTATCCACGCATCACCGGCAGGGCAGCGCCAGGCGCGCTTGCCGACGGTGTTGTTCTATCACGGTTTTACCTCATCGAAAGAGGTTTACAGCTACTTTGCCGTGGCGCTGGCGCAGGCCGGTTTCCGCGTGATCATGCCCGATGCGGACATGCACGGCGCACGTTACAACGGCGATACCGACGCGCGGATGACCCACTTCTGGGAGATCCTTAAACAGAACATCGATGAAGTGCCGTTGCTGGAAAAGGCGCTGCGCGATAACGACTGGATTGCGGATGAGCGTTTTGCCGTGGCAGGCGCCTCAATGGGCGGCATGACCGCGCTGGGCGCGATGGCACGCTATCCACAGATTCACAGCGTGGCGTGTTTGATGGGTTCCGGCTATTTCATGCAGCTGAGTCATACGCTGTTTCCGCCGCTGGTGGCGCGCACGCCAGAGCAGAAAGAGGCTTTTGCCGCGCGTTTAGCACCGCTGGCGCCTTACGATCCCAGCGAACAGCTGGAGAAACTGGCGAATCGACCTTTGCTGTTGTGGCACGGCGAAGCGGATGAAGTGGTGCCCTTTGCTGAAACGGCGCGTTTACAGAAAGCCTTAGGCGAGGCAGAACTCGATCACCATGTGACCACGCTATCTGAAAAAAACATCGGCCATAAAATCACGCCTGCGGCCCTGACGGCGCTGGTCAGTTTCTTTAAACATCATTTATAAAAATGCGGGTTGGCGTGATTGGCGCCAGCCCGTTTAGGTTGCCGAATCAGAGTTGTGATGACAACCGTTCGGCGGCGCTGGTATTGGCACTGACTGGGTTACTGCTTGCAGGCGCATCCAGCCGATTGACGTAGACATAGCCTGATGCCGCGTTGCTGCTGTGACTTCTCATCTGCTGCGCGAAGTCAGCGGAGCTGGCAAGAGCGGGTGTAGACAGGAAGAGACCCAGTAAAGTGGCGAAAATGATCTTTTTCATTATCGACTCCTCACTCCAGGGATTGCACTCTCAGACGCGGCGAAAAGCGGAATTCGTTGCGCCTGTAAACAGTGTAGTTCTTAACCAATTTGCCGCCAGATCGTCCCTTTGAACGCCTTCTTCAGAGAATTTGATAAAACCTTCTCTAACTCACTGATGCATTTCACTTAGCACGAAAAGCCGCATCAGCTGGCACGATAGTCGCCATTTGATGAATTGTGCGCTTGAGTTTCCGCAAGGACGCCAGTATGATTACGCGTCAATTTTTCAGCTGCATTCAGAGGTGTGTTTCATTTTTTAAATGATTCGCAACCTATAACGTTCCTTGCTTCCGTGGGCCGCAGCTGACCCTGACAGGAGGCTGAATAATCCGTAAGGAGCTATCGATGCGTCATTACGAAATCGTATTTATGGTCCACCCTGACCAGAGCGAACAGGTTCCAGGTATGATCGAGCGTTACACTGGTGCTATCACCGGTGCACAGGGCACGATTCACCGTCTGGAAGACTGGGGCCGCCGTCAGCTGGCTTACCCAATCAACAAACTGCACAAAGCTCACTATGTTCTGATGAACGTAGAAGCGCCGCAGGAAGTGATTGACGAGCTGGAAACTAACTTCCGCTTCAACGACGCCGTTATCCGCAGCATGGTTATGCGCGTTAAGCACGCGGTAACTGAAGCATCTCCGATGGTTAAAGCTAAAGACGAGCGTCGTGATCGCCGCGAAGACTTTGCTAACGAATCGGCTGATGACTCAGATGCTGGGGATTCTGAAGAGTAATCCGACATGACGGCAAATCGACTGCGCCTGTCTGGCACTGTGTGCAAGACGCCGGTTCGAAAAGTCAGTCCGTCAGGGATTCCTCATTGCCAGTTCGTGCTTGAGCATCGTTCTGTGCAAGAGGAAGCCGGTTTCCACCGGCAAGCCTGGTGTCAAATGCCGGTGATTATCAGCGGCAGCACCCATCAGGTGATTACTCAACATATAACGGTCGGCACGCAACTCACTCTCGAAGGCTTTATTAGCTGCCATCAGGCACGCAATGGTCAGAGCAGAATGGTGTTACATGCCGAGCAGATTGATTTGATAGATTCTGGAGACTAGCCAAATGGCACGTTATTTCCGTCGTCGCAAGTTCTGCCGTTTCACCGCGGAAGGCGTTGTAGAGATTGATTACAAAGATATCGCTACACTGAAAAACTACATTACCGAAAGCGGTAAAATTGTCCCGAGCCGTATTACCGGTACTCGTGCAAAATACCAGCGCCAGCTCGCTCGTTGCATCAAGCGCGCTCGCTACCTGTCCCTGCTTCCGTACACTGATCGTCATCAGTAATCGGCAGTTGTCCATTAACGACTTTAAGAGGATAAGGTAATGCAAGTTATTCTGCTTGATAAAGTAGCAAACCTGGGCAGCCTGGGTGATCAGGTTAACGTTAAAGCGGGCTACGCTCGTAACTTCCTGGTTCCACAGGGTAAAGCTGTTCCTGCTACCAAGAAAAACGTTGAGTTCTTCGAAACACGTCGCGCTGAACTGGAAGCCAAACTGGCTGACGTTCTGGCTGCTGCTAACGCACGTGCAGAGAAAATCAACGCACTGGGCAACGTAACCATCGCGTCTAAATCAGGCGACGCTGGTAAGCTGTTCGGTTCCATCGGTACCCGTGACATCGCTGATGCAGTAACTGCAGCTGGCGTTGAAGTGGCTAAAAGCGAAGTTCGTCTTCCAGAAGGCGTACTGCGCAACACCGGTGAGCACGAAGTTGACTTCCAGATCCATAGCGAAGTCTTCGCTAAACTGGTTGTGAATGTAGTTGCTGAGTAAGTTCACTCAGTAATGCGAAAACGCCGGCCATGTGCCGGCGTTTTTGTTTCTGCGATTTACTGAGCGCGGATAAAGCTGCCATCTGGCTGGCGCGTAAACAGCACCGGACCGTTACTGCCATCCACCGTCAAACCGGTTACTACGCCTTGCGCGTTCTGACGAATCTTCACCTGCTGACCATTTTGTAACGCACTCAGCGGCTGCCCATCACCTTCGACTCGCGCCATGGCAAACACATCATTCACCGGTAAATTATTGTCGCGGAACAGCTGTGCCAGTGTCTGGCCTGATGCCACATTATAGGTGCGCCACTCGCCCTGCGAATCGGTTTTCGCTGGCGTGTTCTGCTGTTGATTATTATCGTAAATCTCCGCCTGCATCGGCACTTCTTTAGCGCCAGTGTCCGCCGGACGCTCAACCGGATATTGCGGCGTGCTGCTCGGCCAGAGAAACGCCAGCAGCAGCACCAGCAGGGCAATGACGATGCCGCGACGATGCAAAGCGGGTAGCGGATCCATCCAGCGCACATCATCCAGCAAATGCCAGACGCGCTGTAGTGCGGCGGGAACGCGGGAAGGGTGATCGGAAGCCATTCGTGAATCCTCCTCGCTGGCGGCCTGGCGCGGAATGCGCGGCAGCCAACGTTGCAACCAAGGTAATAAAGTACGCGGTGCGCGCGTCCTGCGACGTCGTGGGGCGATCTGGCCCATGTATTCTCTCTTGTTCCGACGGTGGCGGGTGAAAACCTCGCCACAGCTATAGTATGAGCAATGCTGACAGGAAGTGCCTGGCAGCATTGAAAAATTTGACCGCTGTATTGTTTCCGTTTCGTCGGGAAATGTCATCTGCGGCGCGTGAGATTTTACGCCAGCCGCCCGCGCTGGTATGCTGCCGGTTCTATTTTTCTCCGGGATTAAGGAATCAAGATGACGACCCCTTCATTCGACAGCGTCGAATCACAAGCAAGTTACGGTATCGGTTTACAGGTAGGCCAGCAGCTGCAAGAGTCTGGACTGCAGGGTCTGCAGCCAGAAGCACTGCTCGCCGGCCTGCGCGACGCGCTGGAAGGGAACTCACCGGCCGTCCCGGTTGACGTGGTACATCGCGCACTGCGTGAAGTGCACGAGCGCGCTGAAGGCGTGCGTCGTGAGCGTGTAGAAGCGATGGCGGCAGAAGGTCAGACTTTCCTTGAGCAGAACGCACAGCGCGAAGGCGTTAGCAGCACCGAAACCGGTCTGCAGTTCAGTGTCATCACGCAGGGCGAAGGTCCAATTCCTTCACGTCAGGATCGTGTGCGCGTGCATTACACCGGCAAACTGATCGATGGCACGGTATTCGACAGCTCAGTCGCGCGTGGCGAACCCGCAGAATTCCCGGTTAGCGGCGTAATCGCCGGTTGGATCGAAGCGCTGACGCTGATGCCGGTCGGTTCGAAGTGGGAACTGGCGATTCCACACAACCTCGCTTACGGCGAACGCGGTGCTGGCGCCTCCATCCCGCCATTCAGCACCCTGATCTTCGAAGTTGAGCTGCTGGAAAT
This sequence comes from Pantoea sp. GCM10028869, assembly GCF_042666835.1. Taxonomy (NCBI): domain Bacteria; kingdom Pseudomonadati; phylum Pseudomonadota; class Gammaproteobacteria; order Enterobacterales; family Erwiniaceae; genus Pantoea; species Pantoea sp. GCM10028869. The sequence goes on from NZ_JBHTGO010000006.1 coordinate 70,281, forward strand.
TCTGTAAGTCGCAAAAGGGCGGCCATCGCCGCCCTTATTCATCATTTCTTCTGCAAATCCACCTGCCACAACGCAAAACCTATCTCATCGCTGCCCACCGCTTTCATCGGGTAATCGGCGTGCTGCTCGATAAACTTCGTTGCTTTCGCGCCAGGCGCGGTCTCAAAACGGATATCCAGCGGCGTGCTGCTGTTAATCGGCGCTAAACGCCAGTTGTGATCGGCCTGCGGTTTCACTTCGCCATGCGCTTTGGTTTCGCTGCTGATATAAGCGGCAACCACCGAGCGGTTCTCATCCGGCGACGCGAAGGCGACATACTTATCGCCGGTGCCGGCAAACTTGCCGCCATAAGCGCGATAGTTATTGGTGGCGACCAGGAAACTGGCCTGAGGATCAATAGGTTTGCCTTGCCATGTGAGATCCTTAATGCGCGAAGCCCCCTTGTTAATCAGCGAGCACTCTGCGTCATAGCGCGCCGGCTGCGTGACATCGATTTGATACTGCACGCCATCGATCACATCGAAGTTATAGGTACGGAAATCCCAGTTAATCAGCGCTTGCGGTTTGCTGCTGTGCGGATCGATTTGATTAAACTGCGCGGCTGAACACTCCAGCCACTCTTTCACCTGTGCACCGCTGACTTTCATCACCACCAGCGTATTGGGGTAGAGATAGAGATCGGCGGCGTTACGGAAAGTGAGGTTACCTTTCTCCACTTCGACATAGCTGGCGGGATCATTTTTGCGGCCGCCAGCTTTAAACGGCGCGGCGGCGGAGAGCACCGGCAAGCGGCCAAGATCAGGATCGCCCTGAATAAAGTGCTCGACGTAAGCGCGCTGCGCGTTGTTAACGATCTGCACCGTGGGATCGTCCTGCACCAGCGACAAGTAGCTGTACATCACGTCGGCGGATTTACCGATCGGTTTGGCAACAAAATCGCGCGTGGCGCGGTGATCTTGCTCCAGCACTTTCACCAGATCGGCATCTTCGGCAGCCAGCGATTTTTTCGCCGCGCTGTCATAAATTGCACGTGCCTCGGCTTTGCCCTGCGCAACCTGCCATTTGCCGCCCTCGTTATTCAGCACCAGGTCGACCACACCCAGATGATCGCCCCACATACCGGGCATCACCGCCGGAATACCGTTAAGTGTGCCCTGGGCGATATCAGCGCCTTTAATTGCCGCAAACTCTTTGCTCGGGAACACCGCGTGAGCGTGACCGAACATGATGGCGTTGATGCCAGCAACCTGGCTGAGGTAATAGACCGAATTTTCGGCCATGGCATGATAGGGTTCACTGCTCAAACCGGAGTGCGGAATAGCGATGATTATTTCAGCACCTTTTGCGCGCATTTCCGGCACATAGCGCTTCGCTGTTTCAGTGATGTCATCAACCCGCACTTTTCCCTGCAGATTGTTGCGATCCCAAACCATAATCTGCGGGGGAACGAAGCCGATGTAACCAATTTTCAGCGTATGCGGCTTACCGTCACGGTCTGTAACGGTGGTTTCCTTGATTAAGTAGGGCGTAAACAGCGGTTTTCCGCTCTTTTCATCGATAATGTTGGCGTTGACGTAAGGGAAACGCGCGCCGGCCAGCGCTTTTTGCAGATAAGGTAAACCGTAATTGAACTCATGATTACCGAGATTTCCGACCGCGTAATCCAGCGTATTCATCACCTTATATACCGGATGAACTTCGCCCGGTTTTAGCCCTCTCGCCGCCATGTAATCGCCCAGCGGACTGCCCTGAATGATATCGCCGTTATCGACCAGCACGCTGTTCTTCGCTTGCGCGCGGGCCTGCTGAATTAAGGTGGCGGTGCGTACCAGGCCAAATTTCTCCGTCGGCGTATCTTTGTAATAATCGAAATCCATCATATTGCTGTGCAGATCGGTGGTTTCCAGAATGCGCAGATCCACCGTAGCAGCCTGTACCGTGGCGGCAGTTATACAGAGTGCCAATAACGACATGCTCGCTTTGAACATCGCTTGCTCCTTGTTCGGTCCAATGGGCCTCTCAAAATAATGTAAAACCATGACGAATTATCATTTCAATTTGTGATGAAGCTCGGACTTTCATCCAATATCTCCCGCCGGGCCGCGCTAAAAGCGCATTCAGCATCCCGCCATAGCCGCCGATGATGAACTATGGTATTGATATTCAAATAGATTGCCGTAGCAGACAGCACAGTCGCAGGCTGTTGAATGACAACTGCTAGAATAAGGACATATTGGCGGTTGGTGTCTGACAGGCAGAATCAGCGGAAAAGAGGTAAAGAATGTTAGATAAAATTTGTCAGCTGGCGCGTGATGCGGGCGATGCCATTATGCAGGTATATAACGGCGCAGAGCCGGTTGACGTGACCCGTAAGTCGGATGATTCTCCGGTCACCGCGGCCGATCTCGCGGCGCATCGCGTGATTGTGCAAGGTCTGACGGCGCTTTCGCCGGGGGTGCCGGTGCTATCTGAAGAGGATCCCCCGAGCTGGGACGTGCGTCAGCAGTGGCAGAAATACTGGCTGGTCGATCCGCTCGATGGCACCAAAGAGTTCATCAAGCGCAATGGCGAGTTCACGGTCAACATTGCGCTGATCGAAAATGGCAAACCGGTATTGGGCGTGGTGTATGCGCCCGTGCTGGGCGTGATGTACTCGGCGGCTGAGGGTAAAGCCTGGAAAGAAGAGAACGGCCAGCAGACGCAGATTCATGCGCGTGAAGCGCGTCCACCGTTAGTGGTGGTTAGCCGTTCGCATTTTGAGAGCGATACCGAGTTGCAGGAGTATTTGCACCAGCTCGGCGAGCATCAAACCACCGCGATTGGTTCATCGCTGAAGTTCTGTCTGGTAGCTGAAGGCAGCGCGCAACTCTATCCGCGCTTCGGGCCCACTAACATCTGGGATACCGGCGCAGGCCATGCGGTGGCGATTGCCGCCGGTGCGCATGTCCACGATTGGCAGGGCAAAACCCTCGATTACACCCCACGCGAATCGTTCCTCAATCCCGGTTTCCGCGTTTCGCTGTTTTAAAGATTTCATCGGGTCGCCATTAACGGCGACCTCCACTTACTTCTGCAACAACTCGTGAATTAACTTCAACGCCTGCTGCACTTCGTCCTGCGTCAGCGGACCATCTTTGACGTAGCGCACATGTGCGGTGTTATCCAGCACCACAATCGCGGATCCGCCTTTCTCCAACTGCCAGGCCTGACGCGCGCTGCCGTTGCTATCGACGATGAACTGCGACCATGGGAACTGCTGCTTATTGCTCTCAAGGCTGCTGCGCACGAACATGCCGGTGCCCGGAATCGCATCGTCGGTATTGACGACAGTGGTGGTTTGATAACGATCGTGTGGCAGATGCGCAGCTTTGATGGCTTCAATTAACGCCGCATTCTGCTCTTTAGCAGAAGATCGCCCGGCAATATGCAGGATAACGCGAACTTTTCCGCTTAGCTGCGCGCTATTCCAGGATTTGTAGCTAAACTTATCTTCATCTTGTTGATAAACCAGCTCTCCTTTGTCGTTAACGCCAACGGCTGGCACGCGTTCACCCAGTTTGAAGGCATGTGCCGCAGCCAGGCCCGGCAGCAAGAGTGCCAGTGCTATCACAGTGTGTCTCAAACGCATTTATTACTCTCCTTGGTGATCCGACCAGTTGTTCATGTTCCTGCAATATTAGGCGTGGATGATGCGTCTGTCGCAATGAGTTAACAGGTTTGCAACCTATGCCACAATTCCATAATGAGTGAAGGTTTATACTGGGTTTAGTGAGGCTGATAACAGAGTATTCTGTAATGATGTGTCAATTCAGTAAATAATTCACCTTTTCGGAACACGGCTAAGAAAGGATGCTCTATAGTTATGCCTCATTTGCGCTTCACGGGTTCGTACCAAATTTGGTGACGACGGAGCGTATTAAACATTTTAGGAGTTAAACAGCATGAAGATCTTCCAGCGCTATAATCCGCTGCAAATTGCGAAATATGTCAAAACGCTATTTAGAGGAAGGTTGTACATCAAGGACGTGGGCGCGTTCGAGTTTGATAAGGGCAAAGTGATGTTGCCGCGTGTCAAAGATAAACAGCATCTCAGCGTGATGTCAGAAATCAATCGCCAGGTGCTGCGGCTGCAAGCCGAGTACAACTAAGTAAGCATAAGAAAGGGCGCCGATGGCGCCCTCAGTTTTTAGTGCGGTTGTTGGCTTGTCGCCATCAATCGCGATCCTGCGACGACTCAGATTCATCCACCGTATTTTTGTTCACATTCAGCACCGGCGGGCGTTCATCGATACGCGTGACCAGCAGCTGGTCGATACGGTAGCTATCAATATCCACCACTTCAAACTTGTAGCCGGAAAACTTCACAAAGTCGGTACGCTTCGGAATCTTGCGCAGCATATACATCATGAAGCCGCCGATGGTTTCATAATTGCCAGACTGCGGGAAATCATCGATATCCAGCACGCGCATCACGTCATCAATTGGCGTGCCGCCTTCGACCAGCCATGAGTTCTCATCGCGCGCGACAATCTGCTCTTCCTGACCTTGACCCACCAAATCGCCCATCAACGTGGTCATTACATCATTCAACGTAATGATGCCCACCACCAGCGCGTATTCGTTCATGATCACCGCGAAGTCTTCACCAGCGGTTTTGAAGCTTTCCAACGCTTCAGAAAGCGTCAGCGTATCCGGCACAATCAGCGCTGAACGAATCTGTACGCCGCTGTTCAGCGTCAGGCTTTGATTGCCGAGTACACGCAGCAGCAGCTCTTTGGAATCGACATAGCCGACGATGTGGTCGATATCGCCATCGCAGACGATGAATTTCGAATGCGGATGCTGGGCGATTTTGGTTTTCAGCGTGGTTTCATCTTCGTGTAAATCGAACCACACCACGTTCTCGCGCGAGGTCATTGATGACGGCACGGTACGTGATTCCAGCTCAAACACGTTCTCAATCAGCTCATGTTCCTGCTTACGCAGCACACCCGCCAGCGCACCGGCTTCCACCACCGCATAGATATCGTCGGAGGTGATGTCGTCTTTACGCACCATCGGCAGTTTGAACAGACGGAAGAAGACGTTCGCCAGGCCGTTGAACAGCCACACCAGCGGACGCAGCACCACCAGACAGAAGCGCATCGGGTTGATGATGCGCAGCGCTACGGCTTCTGGTGCAATCATGCCGACGCGTTTTGGCGTCAGGTCAGCAAACAGAATGAACAGGCTGGTCACGATGGTGAAGGAGCAGATAAAACTGAGCTGTTCAGCCAATTCGGGTGCCATGATGCGGCTGAATAAGCTATTAAAGGCGGGCGAAAACGCCGCATCGCCGACGATACCGCCGAGGATCGCCACGGCATTCAGGCCAATCTGCACTACGGTGAAGAACATGCCAGGTTGTTCCTGCATCTTCAGCACGCGCTGGGCATTGATATTGCCTTCGTCAGCCAGCAGCTTCAGTTTGATCTTACGGGCGGCGGCCAGCGAGATCTCCGAAAGGGAGAAAAATGAACTGATGACTATCAGTAAAAGAATGACAAGCAAGCTATCGAGCATAAAAGGTCCGTTGGGTTAATCACTTGTCATTTTTGGCCTGGGCAGCGCGGGAATGGGCGTACGTCCGGTACTTGCCAGTCAAACAGGCTATCCGTGCCAAAAATGTCTGCGCCATTTCGACAAGATAAGGTTAACGTCGGGGCAGAAAGGGTGCAGGCGAGGCCTGCTGGTCGCTGATTATAGCAGCAGCGCTTATCATGCCGCTATAGGCGCGCATCAGGGGGTCGGATTAATCTGAGTGAGCGTCATTCGCGAGCTCAAGAATCGCCTTGGTTGTTGTATCGTTTAGCACATTTACCCACAATAGGTCACAATTTGGCTTAGTCGCTGAATTTGCGCCAGTGGGGGGAAAAGAGCGGCTATGCTGATGGGTAAACGCGCGCTGGTGATACCCTTCCAGAGAATAAACGCCCCTGCGGAATAGGGGCCGGCATTATTAACAGGAGTACGTGTGCCACGATTTCATATTTATTGGTTGGCCAGCCTGTTGCTTGCTGCACCTGCCGTTGAGGCAGCCAAAGTGCGCTTGCAGCTGGACGGTCTTAGCGGGGATTTGCAAAAGAACGTCAGGGCACGCTTGTCCACCATCGGCAGTGACGAGGTGTCGAACGACGGCCGTTTCCGCGCGCGCGTTGCGGAAGCGATCAAAGAAGGCCTGCGGGCGCTGGGTTATTACGAACCGGAGATCGATTTTGAATCGCGCCCGGCACCGCCGCAAGGTGGTCGTCCGGTATTGATCGCACACGTTAAGCCCGGCGAACCGGTCAAGATCGGCGGCAGCACCATTGTGATCGAAGGTGAAGCCCGCACCGACAAGGATTACCAAGCCTGGGTCAAACAGGGCACGCCGAAAGTCGGTACACAGCTGAATCACGGCGCCTATGACAAATTTAAAAACGGCTTCTCCAGCCTGGCATTGCGTAATGGTTACTTCGACGGTGACTTTAAGCAAAGCCAGCTTGGCGTTTCGGTTGAACGGCGCGAAGCCTTCTGGGACATCAATTACGATAGCGGCCCGCGCTACCGTTTCGGTGATGTCGGTTTCCAGGGCTCGCAAATCGACGAAGCCTATCTGCAAAATCTGGTGCCGTTCAAAAAGGGCGATTACTACAGCTCGCGCGATCTGGCCGAACTTAACCGCCGCTTGTCGGCGACCGGCTGGTTCAACTCGGTGGTGGTCGCGCCTGAGTTTGATAAAGGTCGTCAAAGCAAAGTGCTGCCGCTGAATGCGGTGGTATCGCCACGCGTGGAAAACACCATTGAAACCGGCGTCGGTTACTCCACCGATGTCGGGCCGCGCATTAAAGGCACGTGGAAAAAACCGTGGATTAACAGCAGCGGCCACAGCCTGGCCGCCAGCGCCTACGTTTCTGCGCCGGAGCAACAGCTCGATCTCAGCTACAAAGTCCCGCTGCTGAAAAGTCCGCTGGAGCAGTATTACACCTTCTCCGGCGGCGTGAAGCGTACCGATCTCAACGACACCAAAGCCGATACCACCACGCTGGCGATGTCGCGAAACTGGGACAGCAGCAGCGGCTGGCAGAAGGCAATCAACCTGCGCTGGAGCCTCGATCACTTTACCCAGGCCAGCGTGACCAACACCACTATGCTGCTCTATCCGGGCGTTAGCCTGAACCGCACCCGTTCGCGCGGCGGTCTGATGCCGACGTGGGGCGATTCGCAGCGCTACTCGGTGGACGTGTCGGATACCACATGGGGTTCGGACGTTGATTTCGTCATCATGCAGGCGCAAAACGTCTGGATTCGCACGCTCGCCGATAAGCATCGCTTTGTGGCGCGCGGCAATGTGGGCTGGATCGAAACCAACGACTTCGACAAAGTGCCGCCGGATCTGCGCTTCTTCGCCGGTGGCGATCGCAGTATTCGTGGTTACAAATACAAAGACGTATCGCCACGTGATGATAACGGCAAGCTGACCGGCGCCTCGAAAATGGCCACCGGCTCGCTTGAATATCAATACAACGTGACCGGCAAATGGTGGGGCGCGGTGTTCGTCGATTCCGGCGAAGCGGTCAACGACATCAAGCAGAGCAACCTGAAAACCGGCGCCGGCTTCGGCGTGCGCTGGTCTTCTCCGGTCGGGCCGATCAAGTTTGATATCGCGCGGCCGATTGGCGACGACAAGGAGCATGGATTGCAATTTTATGTAGGATTGGGGCCTGAACTATGAAGCTGTGGAAAAAGGTCCTGATTGGCATCGGTATTTTTCTGGTGCTGCTGTTGGGCAGCATCGCGTTTCTGGTGGGCACCACGCCGGGTTTGCATCTGCTGCTGAAAGGCGCCGATCGCTGGGTGCCAGGTTTGTCGATCAAACAGGTGGAAGGTGGCTGGCGCGATCTAACGCTAAGCGGCGTGAAGTATGAGATGCCGGGCGTCAGTGTGGATGCCGGACGTTTCCACCTGGCGCTGAATCTCAACTGCCTGCTGCATTCGTCGGTGTGTGTCAATGACATCGCGCTGCAGGATGTCAGCGTGGTGGTCGATAGCAAAAAAATGGCACCGGCCAGCGCCCCACCGCCGGAAGAGGAGAGCGGCAGCACCAATCTCAGCACGCCGTATCCCATCACGCTCAGCAAAGTCGGGCTGCATAACATCAACGTTAAAGTGGATGACACCGCAATTTCCCTGCTCGACTTTACCAGCGGCCTGCAGTGGCAGGATCGTGCACTGACGCTGACGCCAACCCATATCCAAAGCCTGCTGATTGCGCTGCCGAAAGCGGCCAAAGTGGTGGATGAGCAGGTGGTGCAGCCAAAAGTGCAGCAGCCGCAGCCGGATGAACAGCCGCTGGGCGAAACGCTGCAGGCGATGTTCGCTAAGCCGCTATTACCAGAGATGCCGGACTTCCAGCTGCCGCTGAACATCACCGTGCAGGAACTGTTGGGCGAACAGCTGCGCATCACCGGCGATACCGACATCTCAATCACGCGTCTGCTGTTAAAAGCCAAAACCGCCGATCGTCATCTCCAACTGGAAACCTTTGATGTCGATTCGCCGCAAGGGCAGGTGAACGCCAGCGGTGAAGCAACGTTGGCCGATAACTGGCCGGTGAATTTTGCGCTGAACGGCACGCTCAATCTCGACCCGATCAAGGGCGAGAAGATCAAAATGAACCTTGCAGGCGCGATGCGTGACGAGCTGAAGCTCGGGCTGAATCTTTCCGGTCCGGTGCGTGCGCAGCTGGATGCGACCACGCAACCTGCGGTCGCTGGTTTGCCGCTGGCGCTAAAACTCACCAGCCCGCAGCTGCGCTGGCCGCTCACCGGCGCAGTGCAGTATCAGGCGGATAATCTCGATTATCAGTTCAAAGGCAAAGCCACCGATTACGTGATGTCGCTGCGCACTGCGGTGAAAGGCGAAGGCGTGCCGCCTGCCAGCATTGCGCTGGACGGCAAAGGCAACGAGCAGCAGTTCAATCTTGATAAGCTGCGCGTGGCGGCGCTGCAGGGCAATATCGATCTGACGGCGCTGGTGGACTGGAGCAAAGCCATCAGCTGGCGCAGCGAATTGACGCTGTCCGGCATCAACACTGCCAAACAGTATCCGGATTGGCCAGCGAAGCTGGAGGGCAAAATTGCCACGCGCGGCAGCTTGTACGGCGGAACCTGGCAGCTCAGCGTGCCGCAGCTGGAGCTGAAAGGAAACGTTAAGCAGAACGCGGTGAGCGCCAAAGGTACGCTGACCGGCAACAGCTACAACCAGTGGAAAGTGCCCGGCCTTAACATTGCGCTGGGTCGCAACCATCTGGACGTGAAGGGCGAGCTGGGCGACACGCTCAATCTCGACGCTAACATCGATGCGCCAAAGCTGGATAACGCGCTGCCGGGCCTGGGCGGCGTCGCCAAAGGCACCATCAAAGCACGCGGCACCTTACAAGCGCCGCAGCTGCTGGCCGATCTCACGGCTACTGGTTTGCGCTGGCAGCAGCTGCAGATCCGTCGTGTGGCGTTGCAGGGCGATGTGAAATCCAGCGATCAGATCGCCGGTAAGCTGCAACTGCGCGTGGAACAGCTTCAACAGGACGCGCTGAAAGTGAACCTGTTAACGCTGAACGCCGACGGCAACGAAAAGCAGCATCAGCTTAAGCTCGAGGTACAGGGCGAACCGGTTTCCGGTCAGCTGGCGCTGAACGGCAGCTTTGATCGCAAAACCGACCGCTGGCAGGGCAATCTCAACAACACGCGTTTCGACACGCCGGTAGGCGAATGGCGACTGACGCGGGCGATGGCGATTGATTACCTCAACAGCAAGCAGACCGCCACCATTGGGCCGCACTGCTGGCAGAACCCGAACGCGCAGCTGTGCGTACCGGAACCGATTGAAGCCGGTGCCAGCGGACATGCGCATGTGGTGCTCAATCGCTTCGATTTGGCGATGATCAAACCGTTCCTCACCGATGCCACCAAACTGAACGGCGTGTTCAGTGGTGATGCGCGCGTTAACTGGACCGCCGACGGCGCGCTGCCAACCGGCACCTTAGCGCTGAAAGGCAGCGGCGTGAAAGTGGAGCAAGACGTGCAGGGCAACAGTTTGCCTATCGCCTTCGACACGCTGAACCTGAATGCGGCGCTGCGTAACGGTCGCGCACAGCTTGATTGGTTGATCCATATCGTCAACAACGGCCAGCTGAGCGGCAATGTGCAGATCGCCGATCCTGAGAATCGGCGTCAGCTGTCGGGCAACATCGGCATCAGCAATATTTCGCTGGCGATGCTGAATCCGGCGCTGATGCAGGGCGAGAAGATCAAAGGCAACCTGAACAGCAACCTGCGCCTTGGCGGCACGCTGCAGCAGCCGCAGGTGTTTGGTCAGTTGGGGCTGAGCGATGTGGATGTCGACGGCAGCTTTATGCCGGTTGATCTCACCGCTGCCAACCTCAACATGGTGTTCAACGGCATGAGCTCAACGCTCAACGGCATGATTCAGACGGCGCAGGGCAATCTTAACCTGAGCGGTAACGCCGACTGGAGCCAGCTGGATAACTGGCGCGCGCGCGTGGCGGCGCAAGGTAGCCGCATCCGCGTTACCGTGCCGCCAATGGTGCGCATGGATGTCTCGCCGGATCTGGTGTTTGAAGCCACGCCGGCCGCGTTCAGCCTCGACGGCAAAGTGGATATTCCGTGGGCGCGCATTACCGTGCAGGAAGTGCCGGAAAGCGCCACCGGCGTCTCCTCTGATGAAGTGATGCTGGATCAAAATCTTAAGCCGATTCAGCCGAAAACAGCGGCAATCCCGATCAACAGCAATCTGGTGATCCACGTCGGTAATGATGTGCGGCTCTCGGCGTTTGGCCTAAAAGCCAGGCTGAATGGCGATCTCAAACTGGTGCAGGATAAAAACGGCCTCGGCTTGAATGGCCAGATCAACATCCCATCCGGCCGCTTCCACGCTTATGGTCAGGATCTGCTGGTGCGTAAAGGTGAGCTGCAATTCGCCGGACCGCCGGACCAGCCTTACGTCAATCTCGAGGCGATCCGTAATCCTGAGGCCACTGAAGATGATGTCACCGCCGGATTACGGGTAACCGGGCTGGCGGATGAGCCGAAAGTGGAAGTGTTCTCCGATCCGGCGATGTCACAGCAAGAGGCGCTTTCTTACCTGTTACGTGGTCAGGGACTCAACAGCGATGGCGACAGCAACGCATTAACTTCCGCGCTGGTGGGATTGGGGGTTGCGCAAAGTGGTCAGGTTGTGGGTAAAATCGGCGAGACCTTCGGTGTCAGTAATCTCGCGGTTGATACCGCTGGCGTAGGCGATAGCCAGCAGGTGCAGGTGAGTGGTTACGTGTTGCCGGGTCTACAAGTAAAATACGGTGTTGGCATATTTGATTCACTGGCGACCTTAACCTTGCGTTATCGCCTGATGCCCAAACTCTATTTAGAAGCCGTGTCGGGTCTCGATCAGGCACTGGATCTGCTCTATCAGTTTGAGTTTTAGCAATGCGAATAATTGTCTATGGCAGTTTACGGCGCAAACAGGGAAACAGTCATTGGATGACGAATGCGCAGTGGCTCGGCGACCATCAGATTGTGGGGTTTGATCTCTACAATCTGGGTCACTATCCGGGCGTGGTGGAAGGAGAAGGCAGCGTTTATTGCGAGGTGTATCGCATTGACGCCAGCACGCTCGGCGAACTTGATGCCTTGCGCACCAAAAATGGCGAATACAAACGCCAGCTTATTCAGACGCCTTACGGCAGTGCCTGGCTGTATGTCTATCAGCGTTCAGTTGCGGGTCGCACGCACATCGCGAGCGGTGACTGGTTAAGGCGAGATGGCGAAACAGAGGCATAAATAAAAACACCGTCCATTGGACGGTGTTTTTTTATGCGTGGCAGAAAAGAATCTTATTTCTTCTGCGCACGCTCGTAAGAGGCGATGATTTCAGCTTTGGCCGCTTCTGCGTTGTCCCAGCCGTCAACCTTCACCCATTTGCCTTTTTCCAGATCTTTGTAGTGCTCGAAGAAGTGGGTGATCTGCGCTTTCAGCAGTTCTGGCAGGTCGTTCACATCTTTGATGTGATCGTACTCTTTGCTCAGCTTGGTGTGCGGCACCGCAACCAGTTTGGCATCTTCGCCAGACTCGTCGGTCATTTTCAGCACGCCAACGGGACGGCAGCGGATCACTGAGCCCGGTACCAGCGGATAAGGGGTTGGCACCAGCACGTCAACCGGGTCACCATCCAGAGACAGGGTGTGGTTGATGTAGCCGTAGTTGCACGGATAGAACATGGCGGTAGACATGAAACGGTCTACAAACAGGGCGCCAGACTCTTTGTCGACTTCATATTTGATCGGATCGGCGTTAGCCGGGATCTCAATGACAACGTAGATATCTTCTGGCAACTCTTTACCTGCAGGCACCTGGTTCAAACTCATCTGGCTTTCCTTCATTAGTCATATGTTGAGTGACGGCTATTATAGCCAACTGACTCTGAAAGTATGCCCCCTTTTTGGCGTTTCGGAATGCTCCAACCCGCTACTTCGCCGTGACAAACAGCGAGACGATCCCCGCCGCAATCAGTGGTCCAACCGGCACACCACGGAAGAAGGCCACGCCAATCACCGTACCAATCAACAGCCCACCAATCACCGACGGCTGCACGCTCATAAAGTTCACGCCGCGTCCGCCCAGCCAGGCAACGAAAACCCCCACCACAATCGCGATAATTGATTGCCAGTTGGCGAACGATTTCAACAGCGAAGAAGCCGGCAGCGTACCGCTGGCCAGCGGCGCCATCACCGCAACGGTGAGGATGATGATGCCAATCTGAATGCCCTGTTTTTCCACATAGGGAAAGAATTGCGACAGCGGGGTGAGCTTGATCGCCAGCAGGATCAGAATCGAGATGGTAACGGCGCTGTTATGAACGAAATAGCTGAGGACGGCGAGGCAAACAAGAATGATGGTGGAGGCATAAGCAGCCATGGTTTCTCCCTGCAGATCAATGGGCGCGCTGGCCGATGCCAGCGCTATGCGTATTAAACGCTTACATTAATCAACAATCGTCGGGGTTGGCGCAACTGCCTTTGTTAATTGATTGCAACATCAGCGCCTGATTACGCACCAGACTGACGCCCTGCGCACCAACTGACAGCGCGGCCATCGTGCCCTGGCTGCTAACAAAATAGCTGCGGCTGGCATCCAGCCAACTGTCTCGATAGGTCAGCCACGCGCGCTGGGCGCTGCGCAATTTGTCTTTAGGCGCGCCGGTTAATTTTTTCATTGCTTGGGTGTACTGCGCGTTCATCTCTTTATCCCAGGCTTTATTAGCGGTGCCGTAGCATTGAGACATGCCGGCGGTGCTGGATTCCTTATTCAGACACTGATCGAGCTGCTGATCGATAGGGTTTTGTTGCGCTGCCGCAAAACCACTGACCAACAAACACGCCATCGGGAGCCATTTTTTCATCGTTTCATTCCTTAAATTTTGCGGGGGCAGAGTTCAGTAAAAGTGAAGTCTGGATGATCGTCAGCCAGTTGACCATCAACAATGGATAAAGTTTCCGCGATCAACTGCCGATAATCTTTCCGTTTTAGGGCCAGCGGATTTCTGCCTTTTCTTGCAAACGGGGATAATCATGTTCAAACAGCTATCAATTCGTACTGCATTACTCACGCTTTTGGCTTTTATGACGCTGCTGCTGCTGGCAGTCAGCGCGATGGGCATCTCTGCCATCAACGCAGGCAATCAATCACTGGATGCTATTAACCGCATTCAGGGAATCGAACTGAACAGTTTGTACCAAAGCAACGCCGATCTCATGCGCGCGCGTGGCAGCGCCGCATTGGCCGTGCGCAAAATCGAAATCGGATTACTGGAGGATGGCGCCAGCGTCACCAAACAAGCTGAGGAGGATGTCACCAGCTCCCAGCGTCATCTGAAAGCCTTTATTGATGCCGGAACGGTAACGGCTCAGGGTAAAATCCTCGCCGATGCCGTGGCTACTTCGTTCGCTGCCTATCATAAGGGCGCTATCGTGCCGATGATGGATGCGTTACAAAAGCAGTATACCGACGAATATTACCAGGTTTTGGAAGGCAACCTCTCAACGCTGGCAAGCAACTACGCGAAAGCCGTGCATGATTTTGCCGTTTATGCTGATGAAGTCTCAGCTACACGTCTGGCGCAAGCTGCACACAATGAGTGGCAGATGAAAATCATGATTGGCGTGGCGATGGCGTTGACGCTATTGCTGATCGTCATTGCCTGGCAACTGCTGCGTCGTCTGCTGCTGCGTCCACTTGATGGCGCGATTGTGCATCTGGAGCAAATTGCGGCCGGCGATTTATCCCAGCCGCTGCCCGCAGCCGGAAAGAGTGAATTAGGCCGTCTCAATCAGGCGCTGGCGAATATGCAGCTGGCGCTCAGCAGTTCGGTCAGTCAGGTGCGCGAAGCCAGCTTGCAGATTGACGTGGGAAGCCGCGAGTTAGCGGCGGGCACCGTGCATCTCTCGCAGCGTACCGAAGAGTCCGCCGCTTCGCTGGAGCAAACCGCGGCCAGCATGGAACAGCTCACCGCCACCGTGCGTCTCAATGCCAGCAACGCCAAAGAGGCCAATCAGCTCGCCAGCAATGTCTCCGACAGTGCCGATCGCGGTGCCGAAGTGGTTGGCTACGTGATGGAGAAGATGCAGGAGATCACCCAAAGCGCCAATCGCATTGGCGACATCCTCAGCGTGATTGATGGCATTGCCTTCCAGACCAACATCCTGGCACTGAACGCTGCGGTTGAAGCCGCGCGTGCCGGTGAACAAGGGCGCGGTTTTGCCGTGGTCGCTAATGAAGTGCGCACGTTGGCTGGTCGTAGCGCCACCGCCGCCAAAGAGATCCGCGAGCTCATCGCAGAATCGCAGACGCGGGTGCAAGAAGGCAGCGATATGGCCACGCGCGCCGGTGAAACCATGGATGAGATCTCCAGCGAAGTGATGCGCGTGACTACGCTGATGAAAGAGATCTCCATTGCTTCGGAAGAGCAGAGTCGCGGTATCGAGCAGGTGAATCAGGCGGTGACGCAGATGGATGAAGCCGCGCAGCAGAACGCCGCGTTAGTCGAAGAAGCCAGCGCTGCCACCCAATCGCTGGAAGCGCAGTCGCAGCAGTTGCAGGATTCGATGGCGCAATTCCGTGTAGTCGTGTCTCTGCCTTCGTAGGCAGCAACAAAAAGCCCGCACGGAGGCGGGCTTTGCACAGCGGGAAAAGACTTAGGCTGAATGGTCGTCCGGATATTCACGGATAAAGCGTTCAACGTCGCCCACCATTGCGTCGTTGCCGCAGAAGAACGGGCAGCGCTGGTGCAGCGTTTCTGGCTGGATGTCGAGGATGCGATTGGCACCATCGCTGGCTTTACCGCCCGCTTGCTCCGCCAGGAAGGCCATTGGGTTGCATTCGTACAGCAGACGCAGCTTGCCTTTCGGGTGGCTGGCGGTGCTTGGATAGAGATAGATGCCGCCTTTCAGCAGGTTACGGTGGAAATCGGCCACCAGTGAACCAATGTAGCGCGAGGTATACGGGCGCTTGGTGGCGATATCTTCTTCCTGACAGAACTTTAGGTATTTCTTCACACCCTGCGGGAAGCGAATGTAGTTACCTTCGTTGATCGAGTAGGTGTAACCCTTCTCCGGGAAGGTCATGCGCTCGTGGCTCAGGCAGAATACGCCGAGCGACGGATCGTAAGTAAACGCATGCACGCCCACGCCGGTGGTGTAAACCATCATGGTCGAAGAACCGTAAACCACGTAACCCGCGGCAACCTGCTTGTTGCCCGGCTGCATGAAGTCGGCTTCGGTGATTGGCGTGCCCGGCTCGCTGATGCGATGGTAGATAGAGAAAATGGTGCCGACGGAAACGTTAACGTCGATGTTTGAAGAACCGTCCAGCGGATCCATTAATACAACGTATTTGCCATTCTCAGAGCCTTCAAAGATGACGAACTCGTCTTCTTCTTCCGACGCGATACCGGCCACCACGCCGCGTGCTTTCAGGGCGGCTTTCAGCTTTTCGTTGGCAAACAGATCAAGCTTCATCTGCTGCTCACCCTGCACGTTTTCCACGCCGCTGGCACCCAGAATATCCACCAGACCCGCTTTGTTGATGTCGCGGTGGATAATTTTAGCGCCAAGCTTAATGGAAGAAATCAGCGCCGTCAGTTCACCTGTGGCGTGTGGAAAGTCGTGTTGCTTCTCGACGATGAATTCGCCTAACGTTTTCATAACACATTCCCTGCATCTACGATGGAGTGGCAGCAGCTGTAACAAGCTACCAACGTATGAGCGCAGTTTAGCCGATTGAACTTTAAAAACCATAGTCCTAATCCGTTTCTTCCCTCTCAACTCGGCGTTACACTGTGCGCCGAACTTTTGAGTAATGGATCTCTTTATGCGTATTCACATCCTCGGGATTTGTGGCACTTTCATGGGCGGACTGGCGATGCTGGCGCGCTCGCTGGGGCACGAAGTGACCGGCTCAGACGCCAATGTCTATCCGCCGATGAGCACGTTGCTGGAACAGCAAGGCATTGAATTGACTGAAGGTTACGATGCCAGCCAGCTCGATCCGCAACCGGATCTGGTGATCATTGGTAACGCGATGACGCGCGGCAATCCTTGTGTCGAAGCGGTACTGGAACGCAACATTCCTTACCTCTCCGGCCCGCAATGGCTGCACGATTTCGTCCTGCGCGATCGTTGGGTGCTGGCGGTGGCGGGAACCCACGGCAAAACCACCACAGCCGGCATGGCAGCGTGGATTCTCGAGGCCTGCGGCCTGGAACCGGGCTTTATCATCGGTGGTGTGCCAGGAAACTTCGAGGTTTCGGCAAAATTAGGAAAAAGTCCATTCTTCGTCATCGAAGCGGATGAGTACGACAGCGCGTTCTTCGACAAGCGTTCCAAGTTTGTGCATTACTGCCCGCGCACGCTGATCCTCAACAACCTCGAATTCGATCACGCGGATATCTTTGACGATCTGCGCGCCATCCAGAAGCAGTTCCATCATTTGATCCGTATCGTGCCGGGCCAGGGCAAGATCCTGCTGCCGGAGCACGACAACAACATCAAGCAAGTGATGGCGATGGGCTGCTGGAGCGAGCAGGAAACGGTGGGCGATAACGGTCACTGGCAGGCGAAAAAGTTGACGCCCGACTCTTCACATTGGGAGATCTGGCTCGACGGCGAGAAAGTCGGCGAAGTGAACTGGGCGCTGGTGGGCGAGCACAACATGCACAATGGCCTGATGGCGATTGCAGCGGCGCGTCATGTTGGGGTGAAACCGGGGGATGCCGGTGAAGCGCTGAGCAGCTTCATTAATGCGCGTCGTCGTCTCGAACTGCGCGGTGAAGTGAACGCCATCAAGGTGTACGACGATTTCGCTCACCATCCTACCGCGATTCTCGCCACGCTGGCGGCGCTGCGCAGCAAAGTGGGCGGCACCGCACGCATTCTGGCGGTGCTGGAGCCGCGCTCAAATACCATGAAGATGGGGGTGAGCAAGAACGAGTTAGCGCCATCGCTGGGCCGCGCAGACGAAGTGTTCCTGTTCCAGCCGCACCATATTCCGTGGCAGGTTTCCGATGTCGCTGAGGCGTGCATTCAACCAGCGCAGTGGAGCGCGGATATCGATACGTTGGTGGAAATGGTGGCGAAGAAAGCCCAGCCAGGCGATTCGATCCTGGTGATGAGTAACGGCGGATTTGGTGGTATTCACCAGAAACTGCTGGAGCGGTTAGGGCGGTGATGGTGCGGGTTTTCCCCTCACCCTGGCCCTCTCCCGCAAGCGGGCGAGGGAATATTTAGGTGGAGCTCGGTCAGCCCCTTCTCCCGCTTGCGGGAGAAGGTTGGGATGAGGGGAAAACCGCAGAAAACTTACGCTTCTGCCAACTCACGTAGATACTGGAAAATCAGGCGGGCAGATTTTGGCGGCTTATTCGCGGCTTTCTCTTTCTGCGCGTTACGGATCATGCTGCGCAGTTGCTGACGATCGGCGTGCGGATAGAGGTTAAACACTTCAGCGACCGCGTCATCACCTTGCTCGATCAAACGATCGCGCAAAATCTCCAGCTTATGGAACAGCGCAACCTGCTGGTTGTGGCGGTTCTTCAGCTTATCCAGTGCCTGGCGAATCGGATCTTCATCGCGTGAACGCAACATCTTACCGATCAGCTGCAGCTGACGGCGACGGCCTTCTTTCTTGATGCGCTGCGCCAGTTCAATCGCGTCGCGCAATTGTTCGTCGAGTGGGATCTTGTCGAGGGAATTTTTCCCCAGCTCAACCAGCTCGGCACCAAGGCGTTTTAGCTCTTCGGCATCGCGTTTAATTTCGCTTTTGCTGACCCAGATAATCTCTTCATCTTCTTCGTCATTATTATCCGGCACATCGTCGAGCCAGTCTTCGGGCTGCTTGGTCATCTCATGGCTCCCAAAAAAAAGAGGCTAATCCTACCAGTTTATCGGGCGACTGCGAAATTGTTCTCTGAGTCTGATAGACTCAAACAATTCATACTTAAGATTAGACGGCAGGTCGATGAACGTATCTACTCAGGTTGCAGAACAACGTAAAGTGTTGGAACAGGCTGTCGCGCAGGCGTTGGAACTGGCAAAAGCCAGCACCGATGGCGCTGAAGTGGCGGTCACGAAAACCACCGGCATCGGCGTCAGTACCCGCTATGGCGAAGTGGAAAACGTCGAATTCAACAGCGATGGTGCGCTCGGCATCACCGTCTACCATCAAAACCGTAAAGGCAGCGCTTCCTCCACCGATCTCAGCCCGGATGCGATCAAACGCACCGTGCAGGCGGCGATCGACATTGCGCGCTACACCTCGGTGGATCCATTTGGCGCACCGGCCGATCCCGAGTTGCTGGCGTTTGACGCGCCGGATCTCGATCTCTACCATCCGTGGGAGATCGATGCCGATCGCGCTATCGAACTGGCCGCTCAGGCGGAACAAGCGTCGTTGCAGGCCGACAAGCGCATCACCAACACCGAAGGCGGCAGCTTCAACAGCCACGTTGGTATCAAAGTCTTTGGTAACAGCCACGGCATGTTGCAGAGCTACTGCTCCAGCCGCCATTCGCTCTCCAGCTGTGTGATTGCCGAGCAGGACGGCAATATGGAGCGCGATTACGCGTATACCATTGGCCGCGCTTTTGACGATCTGAAAAGCCCGGAATGGGTTGGCGCCGAGTGCGCCCGCCGCACGCTGTCGCGTCTGGCACCGCGCAAGCTTTCGACCATGAAAGCGCCGGTGATCTTCGCGCCAGAAGTGGCGACCGGTTTGTTTGGTCATCTGGTGGGCATGATCAGCGGCAGCAGCGTGTACCGCAAATCGACCTTCCTGCTTGATTCGCTCGGTAAGCAGATTCTGCCCGAGTGGCTGACCATTGAAGAGCATCCGCACCTGCTGAAAGGCCTGGCATCCACGCCGTTCGACAGCGAAGGCGTGCGCACCCAATCGCGTGACATCATTAAAGATGGCGTGCTGCAGAACTGGCTGTTGACCAGCTACTCGGCGCGCAAGCTCGGCTTGCAGAGCACCGGCCACGCAGGCGGCATCCATAACTGGCGTATTGCCGGTCAGGGCCACAGCTTTGACGACCTGCTGAAGCAGATGGGCACCGGTTTAGTGGTAACCGAGATGATGGGCTCCAGCATCAACGGCATGACCGGCGACTATTCACGCGGCGCATCCGGATTCTGGGTGGAAAACGGTGAGATTCAATATCCTGTGAGCGAGATCACAATCGCCGGCAACCTCAAGGAGATGTGGCTCAATATGGTAACCGTCGGTAACGACATTGAAACCCGCAGCAATATACAATGCGGTTCGGTGCTGCTGCCGGAGATGAAAATCGCCGGACAATAAGAGTCATCGCTTTCTGAAAGCAGCCCGCAAGGCTGCTTTTTTTTGGCCCGACAATAATAAAAGGACATACCAATGCGTAATAAGCATGTGATTGCAGTGTTGTCGTTATCGCTGTTGTTCTCCTCGGCTAGCGTGTTTGCAGCCGATTTAGAAAAAGATATGGATACGCTCAAGGATGGTCTGAGCGTAGTGAAGAAAACCTCTGACGCGCAGGAGATGCATACCGCGTTGGGTAAGATGCGCCAGGCGGCAACGGATGCTAAGCAATCCACGCCGGAAAAACTGGAAGGTCAGGCGGCCGATAGCGCGCAGATCAAGGATTATCACGCCGGTCTGGATTCGCTGATTGCCCAGATCGATGTGGTTGATCAGCTGGCGCAAGCCAACAAGCTGGACGAAGCCAAGGCCGAAGCGAAGAAACTGGAAGATATTCGCAACGCCAACCATAAGAAATTCCGTTGATAACCCGGCCAGCCCAGCGGCTGGCCTTATTCCTCTTTGCCTTATCTCCGCTTTAATCCGCATAACTCCATCACTTCTCGCATTTTGTGACCGCTTTCGCACACTTCGTGCGTCCTGAGATCTGGCGCACACTCGCCCGCGGGATTTCCACTTTGAGGTGGAAAAGTTGCGACTCAACAGCCTCAAGGCGAAAGCGTACTTTCTTATCAACGAGAAATATCTGTAATTGTCCGCTGTAAACAGGAGTAACAAGGTGAGGAGTGAAGCTGTCCCGCTGAAACAGAGCACGCCGGAAGCGATCCAGGCGCTGGCGGATAAGGTGTTAAGCCAAATTGCAGCGATCTACGCCGCACATCATATCGAAGCCAACGCCGTGCAGCAGCAGATGCTGGCTTCGCATGTCCGGGCGATGGCATCGCGCTCTTTAACGGGTGAAGCGCTACCGGAAGTAGAAGCTGAGCTGTTTGAAGATATCTCGCCGGAAACCATGGCGCTGGCGCAGCAGGTGGTGGATCTGTTTGGCAATCTGCCCAAAGAGGAAGCCTGGTTGTTGTCCGTCCATATCGAAGTGGCGAAATCGAACGAAGCATAAATTGCGAGGAATTGAACATGGTAACTGTAGTGATTGGCGATCGTCTGGGTAAAGGTCAGAAAGTAGCAGCGGGCATCGAGAAAGCCGGTGGTCGTGCGGTGGTGGTGCCAGGCGTGGCAGCCGACATGAAGCTGGGCGACGTGATGAAAGCGGAAAACGCCGACTTCGGTATCTCCTTCTGCGGCAGCGGCGGTGCCGGTGCGATTACCGCGCAGAACAAATATGGCTACAAAGCCAAACACGGGATGCGTTCGATTGACGAAGGCGTTACCGCCATCAATGAAGGTGCCACCGTGCTGGGCTTCGGCTTTATGGATAAAGAAGAGCTGGGTGAGCGTCTGGTGCAGGCCTGGACTAAAAAACACGGCAGCTAAGTATGAAACAGCAATACGAGACGCAGGTAACGGTGCAGGGCAAAGGCGACAGTAAAGCAAAAGCCTTTGCCGATGCGCTCAGCAAGGTGCAGCAGCAAGTGCTGCGCACCAGCCAAAAGATTCTGTTGCGCATTGAACCCATAGATGTGCGGGTGCTGCGCGCGCAGGAGAGCGTGCGCAAGGAAAAATTCTTGTTCTTCTTCCTCGCGCGTGAGCGACGGAATTACAGCGTTGAGCTGGACATTACCGTTAGCGTCACTGTGATCGACACCGACAAGGTGGATTTCATAGCGACTTAATAAAAACGACAACAAGGGTACGACGACATGTTTTTAATCATTTTGTTTAAGTCGTTAATCATTGGCGGATTGGTTGGCGTCGGGGTGGGAGCGGGCGCAGCGCGCATGTTCCACGCACCGACCACACAAGGTATGGGCGCGTTCCGTACCTTGGGAGAACTCAATTCCTGTGAAGGCGATCCGGCATCGCACTTCTCCTTTGGTCTCGGCTTCTTCTTTAACGCCTGGGCATCATCCGTGGCAGCGGGTTCCTTCACGCAGGACGTCGATCACCGCATTTTGCCGAACTGGGGCGCGGCGGCACTGATGGTGAAAAACCGCAACGTGGCGGAAACGCTGCACAACCCGAAACGCATGGCGATTGCCTGCGGCATCATCGGCATGATTGTGGTGGCCTTCCTTAACAGCACGGCGTCTGCGGTTCCGGCGGCGCTGCAGGTTACCGCAGTAAAAGTGCTGGTGCCGGCGGCTAACCTGCTGGTGAATACCGTGATGCCAGTGATCTTCTGGCTGGCAGCGATTGATGCCGGTAAGAAATCTGGCTTCTGGGCCACCATTTTTGGCGGTCTGGCGCAGCTGATCATGGGTAACGCCGTACCGGGTTTGGTGCTGGGCATCCTGATCGGTAAGGGTGTGGAAGAGAGCGGCTGGAACAAAGTCACCAAGGTGATGATGTTTGCCATCGTGCTGCTGTTTGCCTTGAGCGGCTTCTTCCGCGGTTTCGATCTGAAACTGCTGCAATCCTTCCAGCTGGGTATTCCGGGCTGGCTGGATATGATCCACAACAGCGTCAGCGGCAAATAAGGAGCCATCAGCATGAACGAGAACGAAAACAAAGGGTTCTGGTACGCCGACTGGTCTTTCCCGATTTTTGTTGGCCTGCTCTCCTCCGGCGTATTTGCCGGTACGCACATGTATTACCTGTACGGCATTGGTGCTTTTAACGAAGTGGCGTTTGTCTCGATGCTGCGCTCCGGTATGGAAACCGGCGTGTATGGCGCGGTGGCGGCGTTTGGTGCCAGCTTCCTGTTTGCACGCATTATCGAAGGTTCGCTAGTGGGGATTCTCGATATTGGCGGCGCGATCCAGACCGGCGTCGGCCTCGGCGTGCCTGCGCTGCTGCTCGGTGCCGGCATTGTGTTCCCGGTCGCCAACTTTGCCGCATCGCTGGCCACGGGTTTGGTGGTGGGCTTAGCGATAGGTTATCTGATCATCCTGGCGCGTAAGTTCACCATCAACCAGAGCGACTCAACCTACGGCGCAGACGTGATGATGGGCGCGGGTAACGCATCGGGCCGTTTCCTCGGGCCGCTGATTATCCTGTCGGCCATGGCGGCGTCGATTCCCATTGGTCTCGGTTCGCTGGTGGGGGCGCTGCTGTTCTACCTGTGGAATAAGCCTATTACCGGCGGCGCGATTTTGGGCGCGATGGTGTTGGGTGCGATGTTCCCAATCTCACTCTGATACTGATGTGCGGCCATATGGCTGCACATATCCGTAGCGGCGCCATTTATTGCGCGATAAATCGCGCCGCTACGAAATGAGCGTTTGTACGTGAGGAGTAAGCATGTTTGATCTGATTCTGCGCCGCGCACGTCTGTGCGACGAACAGCTGGTGGATATTGCCATCCAGCACGGCAAAATTGCCGCCGTCGGCGAGGTGAGTGGTCCGGCACAGCAGGAGCGCGATCTCGCCGGACGTTACTATGTCAGCGCTGGCTGGATTGATAGCCATGTGCACTGTTATCCCCAATCCCCGATTTATCACGACGATGCCGACACCATTGGTATGGCGCAAGGCGTCACCACGGTGGTGGATGCCGGCAGCACCGGCGCTGATGACATCGACGACTTTTATCAGCTCACGCGTTCGGCTACCACCGAAGTACGCGCGCTAATCAACATTTCACGCACCGGCATTGTGACGCAAAACGAGCTGGCCGATATGGCGCAGATTGATGGCGATGCGGTGGTGCAGGCGGTGAAACGCCGTCCCGACTTTATCGTTGGCCTGAAAGCGCGCATGAGCAGCAGCGTGGTGGGCGAGAACGGCATTCAGCCGCTGGTGCGGGCCAAGGCGATTCAGCAGGCAGCCGGAAACTTGCCGCTGATGGTGCACATTGGCAACAATCCGCCAGTGCTGGAAGAGATCGCCGATCTGCTGACCTCCGGCGACATCATTACCCACTGCTTTAACGGCAAGCCGAACCGTATCTTGTCACCGCAGGGCGAACTGAAAGCAGCGGTGAAAAATGCCATCGCGCGCGGCGTGAAGCTGGATATCGGCCACGGCGGCGCCAGCTTCAGTTTTGAGGTGGCGCGTCAGGCGATTGCGCAGGGCATTCTGCCCGACACCATCAGCTCCGACATTTACTGTCGTAACCGCATCAACGGCCCGGTGCATAGCCTGGCGCACGTGATGTCGAAATTCTTTAGCATTGGCATGACCCTGCCGCAAATCGTCGAGTGCGTCACCGTTAATGCCGCTGCTGGCTTGCGTCTGGCGGGCAAAGGGCGCTTGACCGCCGGTTATGACGCCGACCTGACCATTTTTACCGTCAAAGAGGAAGCCTGCCCGTTCGTTGATGCTGAAGGCGAACGGGTATTAGGTGAACAACATATTCTGCCGCTGGCCGTGGTTATCGCCGGTCACTGGCATCTGACTGATGAAGGGAAAGCGAATCATGTCTTCGATCTATGAAAAATATGACCTGAAACAGGTCATCAACGCCTCGGGACGCATGACCATTCTCGGCGTATCCACGCCGTCTGCGGATGTGGTGGATACCGTCAGCTACGGTCTGAATCACTACTTCGAGATGAAAGATCTGGTCAACAAGACCGGCGCTTACATCGCCAAACTGCTGGACGTGGAGAGCGCGGTGGTGGTGTCGTGCGCCTCAGCGGGCATTGCGCAGAGCGTGGCGGCGGTGATTGTTAAAGATAACGACTGGCTGCTGGAGAACCTGCACGCCGCACCGCTCAGCGTGCCGCACGATATCGTGGTGCCAAAAGGGCACAACGTGAACTTCGGCGCGCCGGTTGGCACAATGGTGGCGCTGGGCGGCGGGCGTTTGATCGAAGCCGGTTACAGCAATGAATGTTCGCCAGAGCAGTTGGCGGCGGCAATCACGCCGACCACGGCGGCGCTGATGTACATCAAATCGCACCACTGCGTGCAGAAAAGCCATCTTAGCGTGGAGCAGGCAGCGGTAGTGGCGCGCAAGCACGGCATTCCACTGATCGTTGATGCGGCAGCGGAAGAAGATTTGCAGTGCTACTACCAAATGGGCGCGGATCTGGTGATTTACAGCGGCGCCAAGGCGATTGAAGGGCCGACCAGCGGCTTAGTGATTGGTCGTACGCAATACGTTGAGTGGGTGAAGCGCCAGAGCAACGGCATTGGCCGCGCGATGAAAGTCGGCAAAGAGGGCATTCTCGGCCTGACGCAGGCGATTGAAAACTATCTGGTGCAGCCAAAAACCACCGGTGCCGAGATGGTGGCCAACATGACGCCGTTTATCGACAACCTCAACACGCTGAACGGCGTCACCGCCCGCGTGGTGTGGGATGCCGCCGGACGCGATATTGCGCGTGCCGAGATCAAGTTTGATGAAGCGGTCACCGGCTGGCCGACTGGCGAACTGGTGCAGGCGTTGAAAACTGGCGACATCGCCATCTATTTCCGTGGCTACAAAGCCAACGAAGGCATTATCGAAGCCGATGTGCGCAGCGTCAGCGCCGATCAGCTGCACATCATCTTTAGCGCTATTCAGGCGTTGATCAGCGGAGGAAAACGCGCATGAGTCTGAACCCGAATTTCTATCAGGATCGCCTGTGCCTTAACGTGCTGGCCGGTTCGAAGCAGAACGCCAAAGCGATCTGGCAGGCGGCTGAAGGCCATGTGCTGGTGGGCGTGCTGTCAAAAAACTACGCCAGCAATGAAGCGGCGATTGCCGATATGCGCGAGTATGCGGCGCTGATCGACAATGCGTTATCCGTGGGGTTGGGCGCGGGCGATCCAAACCAGTCGGCGATGGTGAGTGAGATCTCGGCGGTGCTGCAACCGCAGCACGTCAATCAGGTCTTCACCGGCGTGGCGACCAGCCGTGCGCTGCTCGGCCAGAACCAAACTGTGGTGAATGGTTTGATTTCACCGACCGGCACGCCGGGCATGGTAAAAATCTCCACCGGACCGCGCAGCTCGAAGAGCGCCGACGCGATTGTACCGATCGACAGCGCCATTGCCATGTTGCAGGACATGGGTGGTAGCTCGGTGAAATACTTCCCGATGGGCGGCCTGAAAGCGGTAAATGAGTATCGTGCGGTGGCGGAAGCCTGCGCGCGTCACGACTTCTGGCTGGAACCCACCGGCGGTATCGATCTCAATAACTTCGAAGAGATTGTGCGTATTGCGCTCGATGCGGGCGTCAGCAAAGTGATCCCGCACGTTTACAGTTCGATTATCGATAGCGCAAGCGGCGACACGCGCATTGACGATGTGCGTCAGCTTCTGGCAACGTGCAAGAAACTGCTGTAACAAATGAGTAACAGGTGAGGCTCCGTGAGATTTCCCAACCAGCGTCTGACTCAGCTTTTCGCTGCGCTGCAAAATGAAACGCTGCCGCAGGATGAGCTGGCACGTCGCTTTTCCGTTTCAACGCGCACGGTGCGCACCGATATCACCGCGCTGAATGCGCTGCTGGAACAGCATGGCGCGCAGTTTGTGCTGGCGCGCGGCGCGGGATATCAACTCAAAATTGACGATGCGGCGCGCTTTGGCCGCTTACAGCAAGAGAGCGCGACGCCACTGCGCGTGCCGCGTACCTCGCAGGAGCGCGTGCGCTATCTGCTGACGCGCTTTCTGACTGCGGCGTATTCGATCAAGCTGGAAGATCTGTCCGAAGAGTGGTTTGTCAGCCGCGCCACGCTGCAAAGCGATATGGCAGAAGTGCGCGAATGGCTGGGCCGCTATCACCTCAATATCGAAACCAAACCGCATTATGGCATGAAGCTGTTTGGCAGCGAGGCGGCGATCCGCACCTGCTTAACCGACCTGCTGTGGCAGATCGATCAGGAGACGCCGGACAGCCCGCTGCTGACGGTGGAAGCGCTGCACAGCGGCATTCTGGCGCAGCTCCAACCTTTGCTGCAACAGTGCTTCGCCCAGCACGCCATTCGCCTCAGCGATGAGGGCGATCGCTATCTGCAAATCTACTGCGCGGTGGCGGTGCGGCGCATCAGCGAAGGTTTCCCACTCAACGATCCGGGTGCGGAAGATGTGGGCGAGGAAGTGCGCGAGGCGGCGCACGATCTGATTAACCTGATGCGTCCGCTGGTCGGCAAACCGATTTCACAGGCGGAAGAGAACTGGCTGCGGGTCAACATCGCCGCACGCCAGATTCAGGCGCTGGCACCGAGCACCATTAACGCTGACGACGCCGATGCGCTGGTCGATTACCTGCTAAATTACATCAACACCCATTACAACTATCGGCTGCAGCATGATGAGCAGCTGCGCGCCGATCTGCTCACCCATATCAAAACCATGATCACGCGGGTGCGCTACCAAATCCACATCCCCAATCCGCTGCTGAGCAACATCAAACAGCACTATCCAATGGCCTACGATGTGACGCTGGCGGCGGTGACCAATTGGGGTAAATACACCCCTTACACTATCAGTGAGAACGAGATCGGTTTCCTGGTGCTGCACATTGGTGTTGGGCTGGAGAGGCATTACGACGTCGGCTATCAGCGCCATCCACAGGTGCTGCTGGTGTGCGACAGCGGCAACTCCACGCTGCGCATGATTGAGGCGCTGCTGCTGCGCAAATACCCGCAATTGGTGGTGACGGCGCGGCTGTCACAGCGCGACTATGAACTGCGCGAGCATATCGATGAAGACTTCGTGATCTCCACCGCGCGACTCAGCGAGAAGAATAAGCCGATTGCGGTGATGTCGCCATTCCCAACCGAGTTCCAGCTGGAGCAGCTCGGCAAGCTGGTGCTAGTGGATCGCACGCGCCCGTACATGCTGGAGAAGTACTTCGACGCGCAGCACTTTATGGTGCTGGATAAGCCGATGGCGCAGTCAGAGTTGTTCCGCCTGCTGTGCGATCAGCTGGAGAGCGAAGGTTTTGTCGATGCGGATTTCTATCCGTCGGTTGAGGAGCGCGAAGCGATTGTCAGCACCCTGCTCGGCGAAGGCATCGCGCTGCCGCATTCACTCGGCTTGCTGGCGCAGAAAACCGTGGTCTACACGGTGCTGGCGCCGCATGGCGTGAGCTGGGGCGAGGAGACGGCGTCGGTGATTTTCCTGCTGGCGATCAGCAAGAGTGAATACGAAGAGGCGATGGCGATTTACGATCTGTTCGTCACCTTCCTGCGCGAAAGGGCGATGACGCGGCTGCGTGATTGCGCGGATTTTGTCAGTTTTAAAGCGGTGGCGATCGATTGTTTGAGTCGGCTGTAAGGGTTGTGCGTGCTGTCCCCCATCCCGGCCTTCCCCCGCAAGCGGGGGAAGGAGATGCAGCTTCATCACTAACATGTGGCAGCATCTTCCTCCCCCATTTATGGGGGAGGACCGAGGAGGGGGAAACCCCGCACAATCTACCCGCGCTTCGCCAGCAACCTCGGAATCTCACGCAAACACCAGGCTTTGGCTTCGCCCATGCTGTCGCGGCGCCACGCCATAATAATGTCCACTTCGCGCGTATACTCGGCGCTCACCACGCGTAAACGACCTTCGGCGATATCCTGCTCCACCATCGGATACGGCATGGTCGCCACACCCAAACCGGCCAGCAGCGCGCGGCGTTTATCATCCATGCTGCTTACCGTCAGACGCTGCTGCTTATCCAGCAACTGCACCGTCAACACCGGGCGCTCGCGCGCGGTGTCCGCCACCGCGATACCGCGATACTTCACGCGCGTCACTTCTGACAGCGGCTCAGCTTCCTGATGAATTGGATGATCCGGGCTGGCAACGTAGACGCTCATCGTGCTGTACAGCTTGCGGGTGTTGATTTCGGTTGAGGCGCGGAAGTGCATATCCGGGGCAATCACGATATCGGCGCGGCCCTGTTCCAGCCTTTCCCAGGCACCGGCTAATACTTCCGTGATGAGAGAAATTTGCGTATTGGCTTTTTCTGACAGCTTCTCAACCAGCGGGAATAAACGCTCGGAAGGCACCAGCGCCTCGGCAACAATGGTGAGATGCGTTTCCCAACCGCGCGCCAGGGCTTCGGCATCGGTGGTGAGCTTGTCGGCGGCTTCCAGCAGCACGCGGCCCCGTTCCAGCAGCATGCGGCCCACGTTGGTGAACTTGGTGCGGTGGCCGGAACGGTCAAACAGCACCACATCCAGCTCCTCTTCCAGCTTCTGCATGGTGTAACTCAGCGCGGAAGGGACGCGACCCAGTTCATCGGCCGCAGCGGCAAAGCTGCCACGACGGTCAATAGCATCCATCACACGTAAAGCTTCAAGGGTTAACGCGCGGTCTTTTGCCATGCCGATTCTCTGTCAGTAAATTTGAACATGCCAGGCAGATTAACTGGCTTACAATCCGGCGTCCAGACTTTTACCATAATCCCATCAAGCCTGCGGTCGGTTCTCACCGCAGCGCGTCGGAGGATTATCATGATGACAACCCGCTGCGCGTCCGCATGTGGCCAGGCCGATTTCGGTTGGTTGCAGGCGCGCTACAGCTTCTCATTTGGCCACTATTTCGATCCAAAATTAATGGGCTATGCGTCGCTGCGCGTACTCAACCAGGAAATTCTGGCCCCGGGCGCCGCATTCCAGCCGCGCAGTTATCCGCAGGTCGATGTGCTGAATCTGGTGTTGCAGGGTGAAGCCGAGTATCGCGACAGCGAAGGCAATCATCTGGTGGCGCGTGAAGGCGAGGCGATGCTGCTTTCTGCGCGTCAGGGCGTGAATTACAGTGAAATTAACATCAGCAAAGATCGCCCGTTAACCCGCATGCAACTGTGGCTGGCGGCCTGTCCGGAACGTGAAAACCCGCTGTTGCAGAAGCTCGACCTGCCGCAACAAACCAGCGTACTGATCGCCTCGCCCGATGGCGCGCAGGGCAGCCTGCAGCTGCGCCAGCAGGTTTGGGTGCATCAGGTGACGCTAGCGCCGGGCGAGCAGTACACGGTGAAATTGCACGGACCGCGCGCTTACCTGCAATCGATCCATGGTTCGCTGGATGTGCAGGCCAGCAGCGCCAACCAGCAGCCGCTAGGCTGCGGCGACGGCGCGTTTCTCAGCGATGAGAACCAGATTAGCCTGCAGGCCAGAACGCCGCTGCGCGCGCTGGTGATTGACCTTCCCGCCTAACCCTCACGCACAAAAAAGGGCGACCGAAGTCGCCCTGATGCTTTGCTGTAACGCTTATTTGAGAATGGTGAAGGCCGTAGTCACGTGCTTCACGCCGCTCACCCGGCTGGCAACATCGGCCGCCGCCTTCGCTTCTTCTGCAGTAACCAGTCCCAACAGGAACACTTCACCGTTTTCGGTGGTCACTTTGACGTTGGAGGATTTCACCTGATCGCTGCCCAGCAACTGCGAGCGGATTTTGGTGGTGATCCAGGTATCCGATGACGAGGTGCCGAGGCTGACTTTCTGTCCATTACGGATTTCGTTATACACCTCGGTGGCCCCATCAACGCCCATGGCGATCTGTTTGGCACGGCTTGCCAGATCCGGGGTTGGCGACTGGCCGGTTAGCAGTACTTTGCCCTGATAAGCGGTGACAACCACGCGCGCCTGGTTTTTGATCTGTTCATCTTTTGCCAGTGCGTTCGAGACGCGCAGCTCCAGCGTACCGTCATCGACCTGCGTGCCCACGGTGCGCGGATCAGTGGCGGTTTTGGTGGCGACGGCAGCGCCGCCGGCAACCACGGCAACACAACCTTGCAGCAACATGGCGGTTAAGAGAATGGCGACAGCGTTCAATGCTTTCATTTGAGCTCCTTCAGTCATTCCTGGTGTGGGAATAAAGTGTTATCAATCAAATCGCACAGGCAGTTCAGCGTCAGCATATGCATTTCCTGAATGCGCGCACTGCGATGTGATGGAATGCGAATTTCCACATCATGCGGACCGAGCAGGCCCGCCAGCTCACCGCCGTCGTGGCCGGTTAACGCAACGATGGTCATATCGCGGGTAACCGCAGCTTCAACCGCTTTGACGATATCGCGGGTGTTGCCACGGGTAGAAATGGCCAGCAGCACATCACCAGCCTGACCAAGCGCTCGAACCTGCTTGGCGTAGATTTCATCGTGCAGACGATCGTTACCAATCGCCGTCAGCATCACATTATCAGCGCTCAGCGCCAGCGCAGGCAGGCTAGGGCGCTCTGTCTCGAAACGGTTAATCATGCTGGCGGCAAAATGCTGAGCATTCGCCGACGACGCACCGTTACCGCAGCTAAGGATTTTGTTACCGTTCAGCAGCGACTGCACCAGCGTCATCGCGGCGCGGGAAATCGCATCGGGCAGCGCTTCGGCTGCGGCGATTTGGGTCTGAATACTTTCGGTAAAACACGCTTTAATTCTGTCCTGCACAAGACCACCTGGTTCTATCCATCGGCATTAAAGGCATCGGGCAGCCACTCCAGCTCACGCCCGGTAATGGCAATGATGTCAAAACGGCAATTCACCGTATCAAAACTGCCGCCACGCGCCAGCAACCAGAGCGCGGCGGCACGCAGCAGCTTTTGTTGTTTCTGGCGCGTTACGCTGGCGGCGGCACCGCCGTAGCGCGCATCGCGTCGATAGCGCACTTCAACAAATACCCAGCAATCGGCGTCGCGCATAATCAGGTCAATTTCCCCGCTGCGACAGCGTACATTGCTGGCAAACCACTGCAGCCCGGCGCGCTCCAGATAGCGACGCGCCAGTTGTTCCTGCTTAGCGCCAATGCGCTGGCGGTTTACTGCACCGGAACGATCTGTCCCTGACGATACTGGTTCCATGCCAACTTCCTGTTGATCACGCAATCCGTGTCGGCGTTCAGCTTGCCGGTGTTGCCATC
Organism: Pantoea sp. GCM10028869; assembly: GCF_042666835.1. NCBI lineage: Bacteria > Pseudomonadati > Pseudomonadota > Gammaproteobacteria > Enterobacterales > Erwiniaceae > Pantoea > Pantoea sp. GCM10028869. The sequence continues at coordinate 101,992 of NZ_JBHTGO010000006.1, forward strand.
AATGGCAAAGCCAGGCACCTGACGCATCTGGTTAAAGTTATTCGCCAGCGTCCAGGCATCAATGCCCATAGCGTAGAGGCGAACCAGCGAATAATCGTTGTTGAACGACTTCGCCGCCTGCTGCATTAAGCCCGGATTGCTACCGGACAGCAGCGGAATATCGCTGAACTGCAGGCCATCCATCTCCAGACGGAAGTCCGGGCCTGCACCCGCCTGCGCACTGCGTGAGCTGGCGTACAGCGCGGTGTTGTTGCGGCTGCTGGTGCGCATCGCAATCATCGGCTTGATCAGCTGCAGCTCATCCTGGCTGGCGACGATGTACACCGCATCCACGCTACCGCTGCTGGCATCGGCCGTTGGCGCCGGTGCGCTGGTTTGCGGTGCAGGAATCGTCAGGCCAGCAATCGCCACGCTCTGCGATTGTGCAGGCTCAACGTTGAGCGGCGTGCCGCTTAACGCGATACCCGCACCGCTGTTGATGCCTTGCTTGAGTTCGCCGACGCCGCCAAAACGCTGCTGCAGCACGGTTGAGCCACCCAGCGTTTGCCACTCTTGCGCGAACGCTTTGCTGATACGGTCGCCATAACTGCTGCGCGGCACCAGCAATAATGGCTGGCGTTTGCCTTGCTCGTAGATATGGTGCGCGGCATCGCGTGCTTCGTCTTCAGGAGAAAGCGCAAAGTAACAAATATTCGGATGGTTCTGGATCTGTTCTGGCTCGTTCAGGGCCAACACGTTAAGCGGCGTGTTGCTATTGGCGACGGTTTCAACGTCATTTTTTAGAAGCGGGCCGACCACCAGCGTGGCGCCATCTTGCTGCGCCTGCTGCATCACCTGCGCAATCGGCTGGCTACTGGTGTCATACACTTTCACCTGCGCATTGCTGTTGCCCTGTGCGGCGGCGGGTTGTGCGGCTGGCTGTGACTGATCGGTTTGCGGCGGTGTGTTACCTGCAACGGCGGGGCTGACCACGCTATTGGCATCCGCTGGCGGCTGTGCGCTGGCATCGGCTGTATTAGCCTCAGGAGCGGCTTGCGGTGCCGGTGCATTGAGCACGCCATTGCGCGCATCGGTGAAGCCTTTCTGAATCGCATTGGCAAACACCTGCGCCTGGCCGTTAAGCGGCAGCAGCAGCGCGATGGTATTGGTCGACGCTTTGGTGAAGTTCTGCACCTGGCTGAGCTGGGTTGGCAGTGTCTTCGCGCCTGGGTTCTGCGGATAACGCGTCTGCCAGTCCTGAATCGCCGCTTTCAACATTTGTGGGTCCTGGCTGTTTGCGCGCCAGGTATTCAGCAGATCGAGCCAGCCCTGCAGGGTATTTTCATCAGCATTGATCACCAGGCTGTTGATCTGATCCTGGGTCATCTGCGTCAGCGCTTGCCAGGTTGCATCGATATTGCTTTGGTGATCGGCACCTTTCAGCAGCGGCTCCTGCGCTATATAGGCACGCAGCAGCGAGAGTGAAGGGCGATTCTGTGCCGCCGCGATTTGCAGCGCGTAGTAACGCACCTGCTGGTCCTGCGACAAGCCGCCGCTTTTCACCTGGCCCAGCAGCTGTTGCGCACCGGTGTAATCCTGCTGCCCAATCTGCATCTGCGCGCGCAGCAGCAGCAGTTCTTGCTGTTGCACTTCGCTTAACTGCTGCGGCAATTGATTGAGCTGATTCGCCGCCTGCGGATACTTTCCTTCCTTCAACAGGGCACGGATGGCAAGTAATTGCCAGTCGGTCTTGCTATCATCGCTGCTTTGCTGCACCTGCTGCAGATAATAGTCAGACCGGCCAGTCGCAGGACCCTGAATATTGACGTTAGAGGTTTGTTGCGGTCCCTGACCACTACAGGCGGCTAAAATCAGCCCAGCGAGAAGAACAGGTACTAAGCGTCCTGCTTTATGACGTACGACTTTTGAAGGAAGCATACTGTATCCAGTGATGTTTTTTTCAAGATGCTCAATATTAAATCGGCAATTCGGATGAAACAATGAAACAACTCGATCGGGCAGAGATTTCTGCCAGCACGCTCTATATCGTTCCTACCCCGATCGGTAACCTGGGTGATATCACTCAACGAGCGTTGACGGTGCTCTCAAGCGTCGATCTAGTCGCAGCGGAAGATACACGTCATACCGGGCTGTTGCTACAACATTTCGCCATCAATGCGCGACTCTTCGCACTTCACGACCACAACGAACAGCAGAAAGCTGAGGTGCTGTTAGCTAAGCTGCAAGAGGGCCAGAGCATCGCGCTGGTCTCCGATGCCGGCACGCCGTTAATCAACGATCCCGGCTACCATTTGGTGCGTCGCTGCCGTGAAGCTGGTGTGCGCGTGGTGCCGTTGCCAGGTGCTTGTGCGGCGATTACAGCATTAAGCGCGGCGGGGTTACCGTCCGATCGTTTCTGTTACGAAGGGTTTCTACCGGCCAAAAGCAAAGGACGTTGCGATGTGCTGCGCGCGCTGGGTGAAGAGCCGCGTACGCTGATTTTCTACGAATCGACCCATCGCCTGATCGATAGCCTGCAGGATATGGTCAGCGTGTGGGGCGGCGAGCGCTACGTGGTGCTGGCGCGTGAGATCACCAAAACGTGGGAATCTATTCAGGGCGCACCGGTCGGCGAGTTGCTGGCGTGGGTGCAGGAAGATGAAAATCGTCGTAAAGGCGAGATGGTGCTGATTGTTGAAGGCCATAAAGCGGATGAAGAAGCGCTGCCAGCGGAGGCGTTGCGCACGCTGGCGCTGCTGCAAAAAGAGCTGCCATTGAAGAAAGCCGCTGCGCTGACGGCGGAAATTCATGGTGTGAAGAAGAACGCGCTTTATAAGTACGCGCTGGAGCAGCAAGAGGCGTGACAAACGCTGGCAGATCGCCTATTATCCCGCGCCGAAGCTGACCAGACAGTCGCCGCTTTGTCGTCGTCCTCTTTCGGGGGGAGACGGGCAAAGGGGAGGAAAGTCCGGGCTCCATAGGGCAGGGTGCCAGGTAACGCCTGGGGGGCGCAAGCCTACGACCAGTGCAACAGAGAGCAAACCGCCGATGGCCCAGTAATGGGATCAGGTAAGGGTGAAAGGGTGCGGTAAGAGCGCACCGCGCGGCTGGCAACAGTTCGTGGCACGGTAAACTCCACCCGGAGCAAGGCCAAATAGGGGTTCACAAGGTACGGCCCGTACTGAACCCGGGTAGGCTGCTTGAGCCAGTGAGCGATTGCTGGCCTAGATGAATGACTGTCCACGACAGAACCCGGCTTATCGGTCAGTTTCGACTTTTTTAAACACAAAACCCGCTTCGGCGGGTTTTGTGTTTTCTGGGGCTGGGTGCGCGCTGTCCCTCATCCTAACCTTCTCCCGCAGGCGGGAGAAGGGACCGATCGAGCGATCTTTCAAACCGCAGCGGCTTATTCCCTCTCCTGTGGGAGAGGGCTAGGGTGAGGGCATCAGTCCAATAACATTAATTAAACGCCTCCACGTAAAGAAATGAAAATCCCTAAAAACATTACTGCCGCTATGCCAGAATAAGCGCGTGTTTAACTACTGAGGACAAATTTAATCCACACTGACGAGAAGCAACAACGTGGATAAGTTGTAATTTTATGGACAAAATGTTTGCGTCAAATAAGGCTTCACTCTCCTCCTCTCTCTCTGAATCAAACTGCTCAATCTGCGATCAGCACTGGCGCTTCGCGCTTTAGTTCCGTTCTCTCCTATTCTGACTTTTTAATTTAACTTTGCTAACACGCCTATTTTCGCGTGGGTGGCGTTTATTTCTCGTTCAGGAGAGAAATCATGCTGTATTGGATTTTATTAGCGCTGGCGATCGCCGCGGAAATTATTGGCACCGTCTCAATGAAATGGGCCAGCGTAAACGGTGGCAACGCCGGTTATATTTTTATGCTGATGATGATCGCACTTTCTTATATCTGTTTATCCTTCGCCATTAAACGTATTGCCCTTGGCGTGGCGTATGCCATGTGGGAAGGCATTGGCATTCTGTTTATTACGCTGTTTAGCGTGCTGTTGTTCGATGAAGCCTTATCCGCCATCAAAGTAGCCGGCCTGCTGACGCTGATCCTCGGCATCGTCCTGATCAAATCCGGCACGCTGAGCCGCAAGGAGCTGCGCCATGGCAACGTTTAACTGGCTGCATATCGCATGGCTGGCGCTGGCCATTGGCCTGGAGATCGTCGCCAATATCTTCCTGAAATACTCCAACGGTTTCCGCCGTCCACTGTTTGGCGTGTTATCGCTGGTGGCGGTGCTGGCGGCGTTCAGTGCGCTGGCGCAGGCGGTGAAAGGCATTGATTTGACGGTCGCCTACGCGTTATGGGGCGGGCTGGGATTGGTCGCCACCGTGGCGGCAGGCTGGATTCTGTTTGGCCAGCGTCTGAGTCGGGTTGGCTGGCTGGGTGTGGGATTGTTGTTGATCGGTATGGTGCTGATTAAGTTTGCCTAAAGTACCCTCTCCACGTTGGGAGAGGGTAAGAACATCAACCCCGGCCGTGTGGCTCATCCCAGTCAAAGGCTGGACCCAGCGAGATCACGCCGCTTGGGTTGATGGTTTTGTGGCTGCAGTAGTAGTGATGGCGAATGTGCGGCAAATTAACCGTGTCAGCGATGCCTGGCATCTGATAGATGTCGCGCAGGAAGCCGCTCAGATTACGGTAATCACTGATGCGGTGACGATCGCACTTAAAGTGGGTGACGTAGACCGGATCGAAGCGCACCAGTGTGGTCCACAAGCGCAAATCGGCTTCGGTGAGTTGGTTGCCAGTGAGATAGCGGTGTTGGCCAAGAATCTGTTCGAGACGCGCTAACGAATGGAACAGCGCCGTTACCGATTCATCGTACGCCGCCTGCGAAGTGGCAAAACCGCTTTTATACACGCCATTGTTGACCGTGTCGTAAACCCAGCTGTTCACTTCATCAATTTTGTCGCGCAGCTCCGCCGGATAATAGTCACCCGCGCGGGCACCTTGCGCATCAAAAGCGCTGTTGAGCATGCGCATGATGTCGGCGGATTCATTACTGACGATGGTTTGCTGGGTTTTATCCCACAGCACTGGCACGGTCACACGGCCGGAATAGTGCGCATCGGCGTGCAGATAGATCTGATAGAGAAACTCTTTTTGATACAACGCATCGCCGGTGGCATCAGGGAAACTGGCGTCAAAGGTCCAGCCGTTCTCCAGCATCAGCGGATGCACCACCGAAACCGAAATCATCTCCTCCAATCCCTTGAGTTTAAGCATTAATAGCGTGCGATGCGCCCACGGGCAGGCAAGCGAGACGTAAAGATGATAGCGATCACGCTCAGCGGCGAAGCCCGCTTTGCCGGTTGGACCGGCGCTGCCATCGGCGGTAACCCAGTTACGCCAGACGGCTTCTGTGCGCTTGAAGCGGCCACCAGTTGACTTCGTATCGTACCAGGTATCATGCCAGACACCGTCAATCAGCTGTCCCATAAGCCCTCCATAATAAAAAGGGGCGAGGAAAATCCCCGCCCCTGCAATTCAGTATATGTGTTCTCTAACGCTTGTGCTGCTTAGCGTGCGGTCGCTGGCTGAACGCGCTGACGAATCAGTCGGTCAATGCTGTAAGCGCCTGGACCTACCAGACCCAACACCAGGAAGCCACCGGCGATGGAGAGGTTTTTCATGAACATCAGCTGGTTAACACCTTCCGCGAAGTTGCTGTGGAACAGGAACGCGGTCAGCAGAGTAAAGCCAGCGGTGAACAGGGCGGTAAAGCGCGTCAGGAAACCGAACAGAATCGCCAGGCCGCCACCGAACTCCAGCAGAATAACCAGCGGCAGCAGGAAGCCTGGGACGCCCATTGCCTGCATGTATTGTGCGGTACCGGCGTAACCGGTGATTTTGCCCCAGCCTGCGGTGATAAACAGAATGGTCATTAATACGCGTGCTACCAGCAGGCCTGAGTCTTCGAATTTTTTCATCATCTACTCCAACAAGGTTTTTGTTGCAGGTTGTTGGCCTGCGGGTTTTGAATCCCCTTGAACCGGTTGTTTCAGTTCACTGGGCTGATGGAGGGAGATGATAATCGCAGGTTGAAAGAGTTGTAAGCGAGATAAACTGTCAATGTTGTTCAGTAAATTTGAGGAGAGTAAAACCGAATCAATTCGATCCGGTTTTAAAGAGAGAAGCTAGCGGGTATTTAAAGTCGATTTGATCATGCGCCAGGTGCTCCAGACGCCGAAACCGCGCTTGGCCCAGCGCAGCAGACGATTGGGGCTGCGAATCGACCAAATGGCCAATGCACTGCTGCCAATCGCCAGATAACGACGCATGCCAATGATGGTTAACCAGCCGCGATCGTACTGCGCGGTGCTGGTCAGCCAGTCGCGGCTGTCGGCGCTGAGGTCAAGCCGCTGCTGCTGCACCTGATTGAGCAGTTCGTGAATGCGTGCTTCACGTTCGCGGCGGCTCATGAGCGATGCTCCTCCAGCAGTTTGCGATCGGTATCCAGCTCTTTACGCGTATGGCGCAACAACGTTGACTGACGTGATTTGTATAACGTCCACAAACCGAAGATGAGCGCCAGAGCAAATAGCACCGCCGTAGTGATGGCAATCGCCATCAGGCGATATTGTGCGTCCACCGCCCAGATGATCAACACCATCAGGCTCATGAGACCGAAAGCGGTAAACAGCATAGTAAGGCCCACCATCATCAGCATCTGAATCAGGTTGGCCTTTTCCTCTTCCAGTTCCACAATTGCCAGTCTAACGCGCGTCTCGACCATGCTGACCAGCGTGGTAACTACCCGTTGACCGATGTTAAAGACCCCTTTGCCGGGGCCGTGGCTTTGCTGACTATCACTCATCATTAACGCCGTGAGATTAAAATGCCGATGAGAATACCTACCGCTGCACCGATACCCACGCCGTGCCACGGATTGTCGCGCACGTATTCGTCCGCTTTTTCCGCTGCTTCACGCGTGGTTTGTGCAATACGTTCGCCGGAATCGCCGAGACGTTCACGGGAGCTTTCAATAGCGCCGCGCGCTTTATGACGCAGTTTATCCAGCTCACCTTTGGATTTATCTGCTGAGCTGCTCAGCACTTCTTCCAGGGTATCAGCCAGATTTTTCAATTCAGCGCGCAGATGTTCAGATGTTGTTTCTTTAGCCATGGAAATCTCCTTTTACAGCATTGAGTTAAGTCCGATTAATAGGGTTCAGCTTCAAGCTTTTTCAGTTCGTGCTGCGCATCGAGCAGCTTACGTTCGCGCTTCTCAATTTTGTCCTTGTCGCCATCCTGACGCTCTTCTTTCAGCTCACGCTCACGTTCGGCGATTTTGTGCTTCTGCTCAGCGATGCGTTCGCTATGTGCAGATTTCAGCTTCTCATCGGTGCAGCCTGCGCGGACTTCGGTTAACGCGCGCTCCAGCCCGGTAACGCGGCGCTGGTTGTCGTGCTGTTTCGCCATATCGATCTCGCGTTGAATATCCTGCTCTTTTTGTTGGCAGAGCGATTCAGCCGCCAGCAGCGAACCCGAGAGTGAAAAAAGAATAGCACCTAGCAGTAATTGATGTTTCATCAGGTTGTGACCTTCCATTGTTGATGACCTGCCCGAGAGCAGACAGGAGAAGCTTCCCAGCATGTCTTAGGCTTACGCTATCTCTAAGGATAGACAGCAGACGAAAAAATTCAAAGAAGACGCGGGGATAGCGAGGATTAGCTCACCGCCTGGCTTAACGTCAGGCGGTGAAATTTAGCTAAAAATTGGGCGACTGGCGTCAGGATATTGCTGCGAAGCCTGCGGGCCAGCGGCGACGACAAAGCCTTGTGGCAACAGGCGCTTCAACACTTTTTGCGCCGCCAGGCTCTGTTCTTCATTCTCAAAATGAATCACCAGCGCATCGCCGGAGGGCGTAATACTTTTGATACGCACGCCCTGCGCAGAAAGTTGCTGATAAAGATAAAAACCATCGGGCAGATTGGTGCCGCTGTTGGCGACGCGGATCTGCACCACGGTTTCATGCTGCATCAAGGTCGGAACGAAACAGATCGCCAGCAGCACCAACGCGCCACCCAGCGCCCAAGGCAGGAAACGCCTTGGGAATCCACGGAATGTGATCATGACTGTGAATTCCCGCTACGCGCTGACTGACGTTTACGCCAAATCACCACTAAAGAACCGATCAGGCCAATCACCAGCAGCACCAGCGGCAGCAGCATCAGGCACAACATCAGCTCATCTTCGTAACGACGAAAAATCGGCGTTTTACCCAGAGCGAAACCCAGCACGGTAAGGATCAGCACCCACAGGAAGCCACTTACCCAGTTGAAGAACTGGAAGCGCGCATTACTCAGGCCAGAAAGCCCGGCGATGGTAGGGAGCAAGGTGCGGACGAAGGCAATAAAGCGACCCACCAGCAGTGCAGACAAGCCATGGCGATGGAACAGCCGATGGGCGCGTTGATGATATTGCGCGGGCAAGTGTGAAAGCCATTTTTGCACGGTAGGCGTATTACCGAGCCAGCGACCCTGAATGTAGCTCACCCAGCAGCCAAGGCTGGCGCCGGTGGTCAGAATCAGCAGCGTCAGCGGGAAACCCATGGTGCCTTTGGCAATCAAAACGCCGACCAAAATCAGTAAACTATCGCCCGGCAGAAAGGCGGCGGGCAGCAATCCATTTTCCAGAAACAGAATCATGAATAACACGCCATAAATGGCCCAAACCAACGTCGGGTCGGAGAGCATTTCGTAATCCTGCTGCCATAAGGCATGCAGCAATGCTTGCAAAATATCCATCAATCATTCCTGAACATCATTGTTAAACGTGCCCGTGAGGGGCTTAGGCGCAGACTGGCGTTGGTTATACATTTTAGATAAGCAGCCTGAGCAGGAGTTTCCGGATCCTTCCAGAATTGATTGTTAAATCAGCGACTTTTTAAAGCCCTGTCGCAAAGGGTAATAAAAGGGCGATAACTGTAACAAAAATAACGTTATCCAGACAGGGGAAAGTGCCTGCCGCACAGGAGTTTTACCTTTAGACGCAGGTGGTCAAAAGGAGCTTTACATGAGCTGACACTATTGCAGACTAACTGACTTTTTCAGCAACAAAACGCCTGAAAAATAAGCAGGATCAGCGTGGGTTTTCGCTACCTTCAGGCAGGATGACCGGATTTTCAGCAAACATGTAACGATCAACGTTAAATTCGAAATCGTCGGTGGTGGCGTTAAACAGCATCTGCTTAGTATTTTCCAGATGCTGCCACATTGCCAGCTTACTGGCGGCGGGATCTTTGCGGATCAGGGCTTTGAGGATCTGGTCGTGATCGTCACACCAGCTGGTGATATTTTTGGCATCAATATGTTCGTGCAGCTTTAACCAGTAAGGATTGTGCAGACGGTGCAGCCACATCTTCTCGACAATCGCTGCTAAGGCGCTGTTCTGCGTCGATTGCGCAATGCGCACGTGAAACTCCATATCCCACGCCGAATCGCGCGAATGATCTTCCTGACGTGCTTTCTCCTGAATTGCCATCAGTGCCACGATATCCTGGCGTGTCACCTGCGTGGCGGCAAACTCAGCCACGTTGCTTTCAATTAGCTGGCGCGCCTGCAATAACTCGAAGGGGCCAAAATTAGCGAACTCCAGCTGGCTGGACGTTACCACGCGGTTCTGCTGCTGGCTGCTGATGACGTGAATGCCGGAACCTTTCCGCACCTCCACGTAACCTTCCACTTCGAGCATGATGATCGCTTCACGCACCACGGTACGGCTCACCTGCATCTCTTCCGCAATCAGACGCTCGGCAGGCAGTTTGTCGCCGACCCGGTAGTCGGCAGCTTCAATGCGGCGTTTGAGTTCGCTGGCGAGTTGTTGATAGAGGCGTCGTGATTCGGTCAGGTCCATTGCGCGGTCCGCTGTGGGAGAAAGTTGAGTTGTTATACCACTTCAGCCGCACAGAGGAAATGGGCTGGCCGATGCCAGCCCGGAAAGGTTAGGTGCGCACTGCAGCGGACTGCACCGCAGGCTGATCGTCGAGTTCAGAAACCGGCTGGTTTTTCAGCACCGTCCAGATAACCACCGCGCCTAACAGATCAAACACCGCCAGCGCCGCAAACAGCGGGCTGAAGCCCAGCGTATCGGCTAGCGCACCGACCACCAACGCAAACAGGGTGCTCGCCGTCCAGGCCGCCATGCCGGTTAAGCCGTTGGCGGTAGCCACTTCGTTACGGCCAAATACATCCGAAGAGAGCGTGATCAGCGCGCCTGAAAGCGCCTGATGGGCAAAACCACCGACGCATAACAACCCAATCGCCACATACGGGCTGGTGAACAACCCGATGGTGCCTGGCGCAATCATTAACACCGCGCCCATGGTCACCACCAGTTTGCGTGAGACGATGAGATTGACGCCAAACCAGCGTTGAAACAGCGGCGGCAAGTAGCCACCGACGATGCAGCCGAGATCGGCGAACAACATCGGCATCCAGGCAAACATGGCGATCTCTTTCAAATTGAAGCCGTACACCTTAAACATAAATAACGGAATCCACGCGTTAAACGTTCCCCACGCGGGTTCGGCGAGGAAACGCGGCAGCGCAATGCCCCAGAACTGGCGATTGCGCAGGATCTGGCGTGCCGACATCTTCTTATTATTACCGGTTTGATGCTGCAACTCCTGGCCGGCAATGATGTAGTGACGCTCCTCATCGCTCAGCTTGGTTTGTTGTTTAGGATGCTTATAAAACACCAGCCAGCAGAGGGCCCACACCATGCTCAGCACGCCAGTAATAATGAACGCCATTTGCCAGCTGTGTGCCATGATCGCCCACACCACCAGCGGCGGCGCCAGCATTGCGCCAATTGACGAGCCCACGTTGAAATAGCCCACCGCCACCGAACGCTCTTTGGCAGGGAACCATTCGCTACTGGCTTTCAGGCCTGCGGGAATCATTGCTGCTTCGGCGGCACCCACCGCGCCGCGTGCTAGTGCAAAGCCGCCCCAACTGCCCGCCATCGCGGTTGCCGCACAGAAGATTGCCCACAGCACGGCAAACACCGCATAACCAATTTTGGTGCCGAGCATGTCCAGCACATAACCGGCTACCGGCTGCATGATGGTGTAGCACGCCGAATAGGCGGCGACGATATAAGAATATTGTTGCGTGGTGATACCCAACTGCGTTTCCAGCGTGGGCGCAGCGACGGCAATGGTATTGCGCGTCAGGTAACCGAGCACGGTGCCCAGCGTCACCAGCCCAATCATGTACCAGCGTAGCCCTTTGATCTTACGCATTATTAACCTCGTCCAGTCTGTCGTTGCGGTTTTACCGTTGTAGTTATCTGGAGCGGGAAGACGTGAACAGTGCTGTTCACTCCCGCAGTTCCTTGCCTGTGCCATTAATCCCGTTAGCAACGGAGCGAGAGGTTAACTTGTTATACCGCTTTAAAAGTTGAATGCCATCACATAAACCTTGCGGCCAGTGTGTGTTAGGGCTAAAGATCGTTAAAACAGCCATTTAACGCATTATCCGCAACATAATCGTCCATATACCCACAGTGAAACTGTCATTATTGTGAGTCGGATCGCAAACAATTTTGCCGCCCGTTTAAATTGGTATGATAACTTTTAGTTAAAAGCCATCTGGCTACAAAATGAGGAAGCAGGTATGTCGCGTTTTATGAGTGAGGATTTTCTACTCGACACCGAGTTCGCCCGTCGTCTGTACCACGACTACGCTAAAGACCAGCCGATTTTCGACTATCACTGTCACTTACCGCCGCAGCAGATTGCCGATAATTACCGCTTCACCAACCTCTATGACATCTGGCTGAAAGGCGATCACTACAAATGGCGTGCAATGCGCGCTAACGGCGTGCCGGAAGCGTTATGCACCGGCGATGCCAGCGATCGTGAGAAATTTAACGCCTGGGCGCGTACCGTGCCGCATACCATCGGCAATCCGCTCTATCACTGGACGCACCTCGAATTGCGCCGCCCTTTTGGCATCACCGATGTGCTGCTGAATGAGCAGAGCGCAGATCGCATCTGGCAGCAGTGCAATGAACTACTGGCGCAGGACGCCTTCAGCGCGCGCGGCATCATGCAGCAGATGAAGGTGAAAATGGTCGGCACCACCGACGATCCGCTCGACGACTTACAGCATCACCGCAAGCTGGCGCAGGACAGCAGCTTTGACGTCAAAGTGCTGCCGAGCTGGCGTCCAGACAAAGCCTTTAACATTGAGCTGGAGAGTTTCCTACCGTGGATTCAGCGCTTAGCGCAGGTCGCGGATGTTAACGTGCAGCGCTTTGACGATCTGCGCCGCGCCTTAAGCCAGCGACTCGATCACTTCGCCGCGCATGGCTGCAAAATTTCCGATCACGCGCTGGATGTGGTGGTGTTTGCGGAAGCGGATGACGCCACGCTGGATGGCATTCTGGCGCGCCGACTGCAAGGTGCAGCGCCTTCCGCTGAAGAGACGGCCCAGTTTAAAACTGCCGTGCTGGTGTGGCTCGGCAGCGAATATGCGCGTCGCGGCTGGGCGCAGCAGTATCACATTGGCGCGCTGCGCAACGCTAATCGCCGCCAGTTCGATATTCTCGGGCCGGATGTAGGCTTCGATTCGATTAACGATGCGCCGTTGGCGATTCCGCTGGCGCGTCTGCTGGATGCGCAAAACCGCAATAACGCGCTGCCCAAAACCATTCTTTACTGCCTCAACCCGCGCGACAACGAAGTGCTGGCGACCATGGCAGGCAATTTCCAGGGTGAAGGCGAACCCGGCAAGATGCAGTTTGGTTCGGCGTGGTGGTTTAACGATCAGCTGGATGGCATGCAGCGGCAGATGACGCAGCTGGCGCAAATCGGCCTGCTGAGCCGCTTCGTCGGCATGCTAACCGACAGCCGCAGCTTCCTCTCTTACACGCGTCATGAATATTTCCGTCGTTTGCTGTGCCAGATGATCGGCAATTGGGTGGCGCGGGGCGAAGCGCCTGAAGACGAGGCGTTGTTAGGGCAGATGGTACAGAACATCAGTTTCAACAATGCGCGCGATTACTTCGGTATTGAGCTGGGAGCCTGATAATGCAGCGACTCAACCGTCACGATTTTCCTGGCGCGCACTACAGCGAGCGCGTTATCCAGTTTGGTGAAGGCAACTTCCTGCGCGCCTTTATCGACTGGCAGCTCGACTGGCTTAATCAGCATCACAATACCGATGCGGGCGTGGTGGTGGTGCGGCCGCGCAACCGTGTGGTGGAAGAGACGTTGAATCAGCAAGATAGCTTATACACCACGCTGATTCGCGGACTCAATGCGGCGGGTGAGCAGGTGAGTGAAGCCCGCCTGATCCGCAGCGTGAATCGTGAAATCCAGCCGTATCAGCAGTTTGATGCGTTTCTCGCGCTGGCACGCGCACCGCAAATGCGCTTTGTCTTCTCCAATACCACAGAAGCCGGCATTGCCTTTGCGGAGCAGGATCGGCTGGACGACACGCCCGCCTCATCCTTCCCCGGCAAGCTGACGCAGCTGCTGTGGGCGCGCTTCAACCATTTTGCCGGTGCCAGCGATAAAGGTTGGCTGGTGGTGCCCTGTGAACTGATCGATTACAACGGCGACACGCTGCGCGAGCTGGTGCTGCGCTACAGCCAGCATTGGCAGCTGCCGCCGGCATTTGCCCGCTGGGTGCAGGATCACTGCGCGTTCTATAACACGCTGGTGGATCGCATTGTCACCGGTTATCCGGCGGATAGCGCGGCGATCGAAGCGTCATTAGGCTACGAAGATCGCTATCTGGTGGCGGGCGAAGTCTATTACCAGTTTGTGATTCAGGGACCAAATGCACTGGCGCAGGAGCTGCAGCTGCACGCGCTGGCACCGGAAGTGAAGCTGGTGGAGGACATCACACCGTACAAAGCGCAAAAGGTGGCGATCCTTAACGGCGCGCACACCGCGCTGGTGCCGGTGGCATTTCAGGCCGGGCTGGAGAGCGTGGGAGAGGCGATGGATGATGCGCAGATGGCTGGCTTTGTCGATGCGCTGCTGCGCGATGAGGTGATCCCCACGCTGGATCTGCCGCGCGACGAGCTGCACGCCTTTGCCGACGCGGTGCAGCGTCGCTTCCGCAATCCCTTTATCCGCCATGCGTTGCTCTCCATCGCCCTTAACGGCATGACCAAATTCCGCACCCGTTTGCTGCCGCAATTGTTGTTGTCGCAGCAGCAAAACGGGCAATGGCCTGTGCGGCTGACCTTCGCCTTTGCCGCGCTGCTGGCCTTTTATCGTGGTGCAGAGGGCAAACGTCACTGGCCGCTGCAGGACGACGAACAGTGGCTGCAGCGTTTCGCTGAACTGTGGTCAGCAGTAAATAACGATAAACAGACTCCAGAACAGTTGGTGCGCGCGGTACTCAGCGACGCCAATCACTGGGGCGAAGATCTCACTCAGCAGCCCGGATTAGTGGCTGCGGTCAGCCAACACCTGCAAAACATCATCGTCCACGGGATGCGGACGGCGTTGACACAACTGAGATAACGCTATGCAAGATGCCATTAGAATCCATTCACGCGACAACGTTGCTGTGGCGTTGCGCGATTTGCCAGCCAATACCCAGGTCGAAATCAATCAACAGGCGATCATCTTGCAGCAGGAGGTTGGACGCGGCCATAAGTTTGCGCTGCAGCCTTTAGCCACCGACGCGCTGGTGATCAAATACGGTTTGCCGATCGCGCACGCCACTCAACCGATTGCGGCCGGCGAAATCATTCACTCCAGCAATGCGCGCACCAACCTAAGCGACGTGGATGAGTACGACTATCAACCCGATTTTCTCGATCTGCCGCCGCAAGCTGGCGATCGCGACGTGCAGATCTATCGTCGCGCCAGCGGGGAAGTGGGCATCCGTAATGAGTTATGGATCCTGCCCACCGTGGGCTGCGTCAACGGCATCGCGCGGCAAATCCTGACGCGCTTTATGAAAGAGACCAATGACGCCGAAGGCATTGATGGCGTGCATCTGTTCAGCCATCCGTTTGGCTGTTCGCAGCTCGGGCAGGATCACGAGAACACCCGCACCATGTTGCAGAACATGGTGCGCCATCCCAATGCCGGCGCGGTGCTGGTGATTGGGCTTGGCTGCGAGAACAATCAGGTTGATGTGTTTCGTGAAACGCTTGGTGGCTTCGATAGCGATCGCGTGCAGTTCATGGAGTGCCAGAAGCAGGATGATGAAGTGGAAGCGGGGCTGGAACGTCTGCACGAACTCTATGGTGCCATGCGCGCGGATCAACGCCAGCCGGGCAAACTCAGCGAGCTGAAGTTTGGCCTGGAGTGCGGCGGTTCGGATGGTTTTTCCGGCATCACCGCCAATCCTATGCTGGGCTGTTTCTCTGACCAGATGATTGCCAACGGCGGTACCACGGTGCTGACCGAAGTGCCGGAGATGTTTGGCGCAGAGCGCATTTTGATGAGTCGCTGCCGCGATGAAGCCACCTTTGAAAAAACCGTGGCGATGATAAATGACTTCAAGCGCTACTTTATCGATCACCAGCAGCCGATTTATGAGAATCCATCACCCGGCAACAAAGCGGGCGGCATCACCACGCTGGAGGAGAAGTCGCTCGGCTGTACGCAGAAGGCCGGACAAAGTCAGGTGGTGGATGTGCTGAAGTACGGTGAGCGCCTGCATACACCGGGACTGAATCTGTTAAGTGCGCCGGGCAACGATGCGGTTGCAACCAGCGCGCTGGCGGGCGCTGGCTGTCATATGGTGCTGTTTACCACCGGACGCGGCACGCCGTACGGCGGTTTTGTGCCGACGGTGAAGATCGCCACCAATACGCAGCTCGCCGAGAAGAAGCCGCACTGGATCGATTTTAATGCCGGGCGTTTGCTTGAAGGAATGAGTATGGCGGAGATGCTGGAGGACTTCGTCGACATGATTGTGGCGATTGCCAATGGCCAACCCGCGCGCAACGAAACTAATGATTTTCGCGAGTTAGCCATCTTTAAAAGCGGTGTGACCTTGTAAAACCAGGTCGCCATGAATGGCGACCCATATTCAAAAACCTTACCTTACTCCGATTCTGACACCGTACGACGCGGCTGGCGCTCGGCTTCGGCCTGGCATACGGCCGCGGTAAACAGAATATCCGTCGAGGAGTTAAGCGCAGTCTCGGCGGAATCCTGCAGCACGCCAATAATAAAGCCCACCGCCACTACCTGCATCGCCAAATCATTTGGAATACCAAACATGTTGCAGGCTACCGGGATCAGCAGCAGCGAACCGCCGGCCACACCGGATGCGCCACAAGCACACAGTGACGCTACCAGACTCAACAGAATGGCGGTTGGAACATCCACCGCAATACCCAGCGTATGTACTGCCGCCAGCGTCAACACCGTGATGGTGATGGATGCGCCAGCCATGCTGATGGTGGCACCCAGCGGGATCGACACGGAATACGTGTCTTCATCCAGATTGAGACGTTTCGCCAGCGCCATATTGACCGGAATGTTGGCCGCTGAACTGCGGGTGAAGAACGCGGTGACGCCACTTTCACGCATGCAGGTAAACACCAGCGGATACGGGTTGCGGCGAATCTTCTGGAACACCAGCATTGGGTTGATTACCAGCGCCATAATCAGCATGCAGCCGAGCAGCAGCGCCAGCAGATTGGCGTATTCCCACAGCGCGTCAAAGCCGGTTGAGGCGAGAATAGAGGCCACCAGACCAAAAATTCCCAGCGGCGCACAGCGGATCACACAGCGCACGACCCAGGTCGCGGCATTGGACGCGTCATTAAGAAACGCTTTGCTGCTTGGGCTGGCATGACGAAACGCCAGCCCCAATCCCAGCGCCCACACCAAAATACCGATGTAGTTGGCATTCATCAGCGCTTCAATCGGGTTCGACACCATGCTCATCAGCAAACCGTGCAGCACTTCGGTAATACCCGACGGCGGCGTAATTTGCGTGGCGCCGACGTTCATCGACAGCGTCTGAGGGAACAGATGGCTGAAGATCACCGCCACAACCGCAGCAAAGAACGTGCTGAGCAGATACAGCATGATAATCGGGCGGATATTGGTTTTTTGTCCCTGCTGATGGTTAGCGATCGAAGAGATTACCAGCACCAAAACCAACAGCGGCGCGACGGCTTTTAGCGCACGCACGAACAGCTCACCCAGCAAGCCAACGGCCAGTGCGGCATCGCGTGAGAACCACGCCAGCGCCACGCCCGCCACCAGGCCGATCATGATTTGTTTTACCAGGCTTCCTGCGAACAGTGCGCCCAGACGTCCAATAAAGTTGTTTTGCATATCACAGTCTTTTTATATTCGCGGTCATGAGTATTGTGCGCGGTTCCACCACGCACAACGGTTTGCCCGGCGGAGTATAAGGAAAAGAGCTTATGAGGAAAGAGATAATTCTGTGCATGCGCAGCAGATCGGTTTTTTGATCTGCTGATGATGGGAAGTGTGACAGATATATAAAAGGTGAAGGTTGCCACTGGCGAAACAAAGCAGGGGCGATTAGCGCCCCTGCAGAAGATTATGGTGAGATCTTCTTCTGGTCGTTTCTGTGGTTTACCCAGGCGTTGATCAGCAGCGTACCGCCGAGAATTACACCCACCACCGTCAGCGAGATGCCGACGGGAATGTGATAGAACTCGACAATCAGCATTTTGATACCGATAAACACCAGCACAATCGCCAGGCCATATTTCAGCATCGAGAAACGCTCCGCGACGTTAGCCAGCAGGAAGTACATGGCGCGCAGGCCGAGAATCGCAAACAGGTTGGAAGTCAGCACAATGAACGGATCGGTGGTCACCGCGAAGATAGCGGGAATGCTGTCCACGGCGAAAATCACATCGCTCAGTTCAACCATGATCAGCACCAGCAGCAGCGGCGTAGCAAACAGCACACCGTTTTTGCGGGTGAAGAACTTCTCGCCGTCCAGACTATCGGTCATGCGCAGATGTTTGCGCAGCCAGCGCACCACCGGTTTGTCGCCCACCGTGCTGTCATCTTCCTCTTTCGCCAGCGCCATTTTCAGGCCGGTGAACAGCAGGAAGGCGCCAAACACGTAGAGGATCCAGCTGAACTGAGTAACCAAATAGCTGCCAGCGAAGATCATGATGGTACGCAGCACAATCGCGCCCAATACGCCATAAATCAGCACGCGGCGCTGCAGGTTGGCCGGTACAGCGAAGTAGCTAAACAGCATCAGCCAGACAAAGACGTTATCCACCGCCAGCGCTTTCTCTAAAACGTAGCCAGTGAGGAAAGCGAGGGTTTGCGCGGTGGCGACTTCACGTCCGGCGGTGCCGTCGAGATACCACCAGAAGGCGGCGCTGAACAGCAGTGAAACTGACACCCAAATCAGCGACCAGACCGCTGCTTGTTTGAATGACATGGTTTGTGCGCCGCGTCGGCCCTGTAATAGCAGGTCGATCGCCAGCATGATGAGCACTACGACAGCGAAGCTGCCCCAAAGTAACGGTGTGCCAACTGAGTGCATAGTCGTATCCTTTTCCAGAAATAAAAAAGCGGCTGAAGTCAGAAGACGTCAGCCGCTTTGATCGTGCTGCAAGCAAACCTCGCCTTCCGGCAAGGTCTCACTTACAACTCAGAATAGATTCCGGGTTGCCTGACGACCGGATGCGTAACGCATATTGCGTGGCGCATCGTAATGACGATCAATCAGCGTAGAAGTTACTCCCCTTTGCAGCGCTAAACATACGGAGTTCGATAATCGCTTTCAAGAGGGCTTTGGAAATGTTTTGCAATATTTACACTTCAGCCTGATCCGCCGGGAATACCACGCCGGTCTGGCGACGGATTTCCGTGAGCAGTTGCGCCGTAATGCGCGAGTTTTCTAAGGCCGCATGCTCAACTTCACCGGCTTCCACCAATTTGGCGAAGGTTTCGGCTTCATACAGCATGGTATTGATGTGCTGCGGCTGCGTCAGGTTTTGGCTCTCGCCACCGCGCGGGATAAAGTGCAGTTGCTGGCACTCGGAGATCTTTTCAATCACCAGCGATCCCGCTTCGCCCTGAATTTCACTCGGGATCAGTGAATCGCTGACCTTTGAGTGCAGCAGCGTGACATCAAAATCGCCGTAGCCCAGCACCACCACGCCATGCGCATCAACGCCACTTTCCAGCAGGGAAGCTTGCGCCTTGACCTGCTGTGGCGCACCCCACAAGGTGACAGCGGCGGCGAGGCAGTAAAAGCCGATATCCATCATCGAGCCATTCGACCAGCGAGGATTAAAGGTATTCGGGTTCTCACCATCCAGATAGCGCTGATAACGCGAGGAATACTGGCAATAGTTGATCAAGGCTTTACGCAGTTTGCCCAATTGCGGCAGCGTTTTTTGCAGTTGCAGGAAGGTGGGCAGGCTGGCGGTTTTAAAGGCTTCGAACAGCACCACCTGATGCTGGCGCGCGCAGGCAATCATCGCCTCGGCTTCACGCAGGTTAGACGCCATCGGCTTCTCGCAAATCACATGCTTGCCATGCGACATAAACAGTATCGCCTGCTCACTGTGCAGCGCATTCGGACTGGCGATATACACCGCATCGATCTCACTGCTGGCGGCAAGCTCATCCAGAGAGGTGAAGGTCAGCTTACAGGGATAATCCACCACAAACGCGTCGGCCTGCTGCTGACTACGCGAATAGACGCCGCTCAGCTTCATCTTGCCGGTTTCATGCGCGGCGTCGATAAACTGGCGGGTAATCCAGTTGGTTCCCACGATGGCGAAACGAATCACGTGCTGCTCTCCTGCTAAAGTAAAACGGCAGAGTAACATGTTCATCTGAGCGCCAGGCAGGCGAAATTTGATCCTGAGATCCGCATTCCAATATGATGATGCCGCACAACTTTTTAACCGACTTAGCGGGGACGCGCGGGTGAGTGGAAGTAAACATGCTCTGAACTGGACCACATTACTGATCGCCATCCCCGTTGGATGTGTGGCCTCGCTGGTGACGCTGGCCTTTCGCGGCGTGATTGAATTGATCAACCATCTGCTATTCAACAGTGACAGTGAAATCACCGTGGCGATGCATGTCTGGCCGTGGATCTTCTGGCCGCTGCTGGTGGGCGCGGGCGGCGTATTGGCCGGTTTTTTCCTGCGCTATGCGGTGGCGATTGAGAAACAGGAAACGGTGCAGACCGATTATCTGGAGGTGATCAACGCGCGGCTCGATGCGGTACCAACCAAAACCTCGCTGTTCCGTGCGCTGTCATCGATGGCCAGCATCGGCAGCGGCGCGTCGATTGGTAAAGAGGGGCCGATGGTGCAGCTATCGGCGCTGAGCGGCAGTTTAATCGGGCGCTGGCTGCCGAAATCGCTGAATCTGCGCAACAGCGATATCGTGGCGATGGCCGCTGCTGCCGGGCTTTCATCGGTGTATCACGCCCCGTTGGCGTCGGCGATATTTGTCGCGGAGATCGCTTTTGGCATCTCGGCGCTACAACGCTTGATTCCGCTAATTGTCTCGTCGGCGGTGGCGGTGATGACCATGTGGTCGCTGGGTTTTCGCAGCGCGCTATATCCGTTATCCGAAGCGCTATTCCAGATGGATATCAGCAGTTTGCTGATGACGTTGCTGATTGGTTTTGTCGCCGGTATCGCCGGCTGGCTGCTGATCAAACTGATTGCGCGCAGCAAGGCGCTGTTTGGCCGCGTGCGTTCGCTGCCGCTGCGGCTCGGCGCCGGTGGATTAGCGGTGGGGTTTTTGGCGCTGATCTCCACCGATATTCTCGGTAACGGTTACGAAGTGATCGTGAAAATCATTGATGGCCAATATCTACTGATGGGATTACTGGGATTGCTGGTGCTAAAAACGCTGGCGACCACGCTGTCGGTGGGTTCCAACGCGGTGGGCGGGCTGTTTACCCCTTCCTTATTGATCGGCGCACTGCTCGGCGTGGCGCTGGCGCAGATGGGTGTGATGCTGCATTTACCGGTCGGCAATACTTTGCTGTATGCGGCCATCGGCATGGCGGCGGTGCTGGCGGCGGTCAGCCAGGCACCGTTAATGGCGATGCTGATGGTGCTTGAGATGACGCTGAATAGCAGCCTGCTGTTCCCGATTATGATCGCGTCAGTGCTGGCCTCGATGGTGGTGTATCGCCTGCAATCGTCCAGCACTTATCCGGTGGTGAGCAGCCATTTCAGTCGTTCCGAAGCCAAGTATGATTTCGATAACATGCGTGTCGATCAGTTGATCATTCCCGGCGCGGCGTTGCAGCCAGAAGAGTCAGTAGGGCAGGCGCTGGCGGTGAGCTCGCTCAAGCGGGAACGTTATGTCTATGTGATTAATAGTGAAGGGCAATTTCTCGGCGTGGTGTCGATACACGATATCTCACGCAAGGTGTTGTCGCAGGAGATCACGCTGCATTCGCCAGTCAGTAGCGTGATGGACAATAACTTTCCTTGCATTTATCAGAATCAAAGCATGCGCGAAGGCTGGGAAGCCTTTGCCCGCGTCACGCTTGAACGCCTGCCGGTGCTAAATAATCCGCAGGAGCGCCGTTTTATGGGCGCACTGACCAAAACCAGCCTGATCCAAAAAGCGCAGGAGTTTCTTTAAGCCGCGTTGCCGCGCATCGCCTGATCGGTCATCCACAAGCGTGCGTCAAATTCGAGCTGATGATAATCCGGTTCCATGTGGCAGCAGAGTTGGTAAAACGCTTTGTCGTGCTCTTTCTCTTTCAGGTGCGCCAGCTCGTGCACCACGATCATGCGCAAAAACGCTTCCGGTGCGAGGCGGAAGAAAGTGGAGATGCGAATCTCCGCTTTGGCTTTTAGATTGCCGCCTTGCACGCGCGAAATCGCCGTATGCAGCCCCAACGCGTGCTTCATCACCTTGATTTTATTGTCCCAAATCACTTTGCTCACCGGCGGTGCGCTGCGCATATAGCGGTTTTTCAGCGCCTGCGTGTAATCATAGAGCGCGCGGTCGCTGACGATATTGTGCGTATCGGGATAGCGTTGCTGGAGAAAGGCACCTAAGCGCTCATGTTCGATCAGCGTCTGAACCTGCTCGAGGATGTTTTCAGGGTAGCCCTGCAGATAGATTAATGACATTGGGATTCCCGGCGAAAGACAGTATACTGCGCCCCCTTTTTAGGGCGAAAATCGCGCAAAGTGTACCACGCCGGAGATTCCATGAGCCAACTTGAACTGACCAATCGCACGCTGACGCTGCACCGCTTCCCGCCAATGCGTGAGGAAAGCCCGCTACAGGCGTGGGATTCCGCCGATGAATACCTGTTGCAGCAAGCGCTGCCTGAGGGACCGGTTTTGGTGTTCAACGACAGCTTTGGCGCGCTGACTTGCGGGTTGGGTGCACGTCCGGTGTGGCACGTCAGCGATTCACTGCTGAGCGAACAGGCGGCAAAACAGAACCTGCGACTCAATGAGATGGATGAAGATCAGGTGCATTTTCTCGATAGCCTGGCGCCATTGCCGGCCGCACCGGCGGTGGTGATGATCAAAATCCCCAAAGCGCTGGCGCTGCTCGAGCATCAACTGCGTGCACTGCGCGAAGTGGTCACGCCGGACACGCTGATTCTGGCGGCGGCGAAAGCCAAAGATATTCACAACTCCACGCTGCAACTGTTCGAGCGCATCCTCGGCGAGAGCAAAACCTCGCTGGCGTGGAAAAAAGCGCGTCTGATTTACAGCCGCTTCACTGCGCCGCAATTAGCGGATCAGCCCGCCACCATCGTTTGGCCGCTGGATGATTCTGAATACCAGATCCACAATCACGCCAACGTGTTTTCCCGCGCGTCGCTGGATGTGGGCGCACGCTTCTTTATGCAGCATCTGCCTTTTGACATTGAAGGTGAGATTCTCGACCTGGGTTGTGGCAACGGCGTGATTGGCTTGCTGGCACTGGAACAGAACCCAAACGCGGACGTGCTGTTTTATGATGAATCCTACATGGCGGTGGCATCAAGCAAACTGAACGTGGAAGTGAACCGTCCGCAGGATATGGCGCGCTGTCAGTTTCGCGTTAACAACGTGCTGAGTGGCTTCCCGTCCGATCGCCTGCACGCGGTGCTGTGCAATCCGCCATTCCATCAGCAGCACGCGGTGACCGATCATCTGGCATGGCAAATGCTGCGTGATGCGAAACGCTGCCTGCAGTATGGCGGCGAGTTGCGCATCGTCGGCAACCGCCACCTCGGTTATCACGTCAAAATGAAAAAGCTGTTTGGCAACTGCGAGCTGGTGGCGTCCAACGCCAAGTTCGTGGTACTGCGTTCGGTCAAACTGCGCTAATTACACACTCAGCGCCAGTTCGGTCGCCTGAGCGATGGCGCGGCGAGCATCCAGCTCCTGCGCCACATCCGCACCCCCAATCACACGTACGGATTTGCCACGCGCGCTGAGCTGATCCGCCAGCAGGCGCAGCGGTTCCTGTCCGGCACAAATCACCACGTTATCCACCGCCAGCGTCATCGCTTCGCCCTGATGACGCAGATGTAATCCAGCATCATCAATCTGCAAATATTCGACGTCGCCCCACATCTGCACGCCGTGCGCCTGCAAGCTGGCGCGGTGGATCCAGCCGGTGGTTTTCGCTAAGCCTGCGCCCGGCTTGCCGGATTTGCGCTGCAGCAGCCAGATTTGCCGATCGGCGGGCTGTGGCTGTGGCGCAATCAAACCACCTCGCGCCTGCAGGCTGCGATCGATGCCCCAGCTTTGGTAAAAATCGTCATGGCTGGTTTGATGCAGCAGAAACTCAGCGGTATCAAAACCAATGCCGCCCGCGCCGATAATCGCCACGCGTTTTCCCACCGGTTTTTTATCGCGAATCACATCAAGGTAGCTCAGTACGCTGGGATGATCGATGCCAGGAATCGTCAGCTGGCGCGGCAAGATACCGGTTGCGATGATCACTTCGTCAGCGGCTGCCAGTTCGTCAGCGCTGACGCGATGTTCCGTTTTAATCGTTACGCCTGCGGCAGCAAGTTGGTGACGGAAATAGCGCAGCGTTTCACTGAATTCGGCTTTGCCGGGAATCTGCCGGGCGATATTAAACTGCCCACCAATTTGCGCATCGGCCTCGTAAAGCGTGACCTGATGGCCGCGCTGCGCCGCCTGCAGCGCGAACGCCATACCCGCGGGCCCCGCGCCCACCACCGCCAGCTGTTTCGGCTGCTTGGTGGCGATCACCGGCATCAACGTTTCGTGGCAGGCGCGCGGATTCACCAGACAAGAGGTGATTTTGCCAACAAAGATTTGATCGAGGCAGGCCTGATTACAGGCAATGCAGGTGTTGATGGCATCGGGCTGGCCGGTTTCGGCTTTACGGACAAAAGCCGCATCGGCGAGGAAAGGGCGCGCCATCGAGACCATATCAGCGATGCCATCACGCAAAAGCTGTTCAGCTACGTCGGGATGGTTGATGCGATTGGTGGCGATGACCGGCACCGATACGCGCTCGCGCAGGTGCTGCGTGACCCAGGCAAAACCAGCACGCGGCACGCAGGTGGCGATGGTGGGAATGCGCGCTTCATGCCAGCCAATGCCGCTGTTAAACAGCGTAACGCCGCACTGCTCCAACGCTTGCGCCAGTGAAAGCGTCTCTTCCAGCGAGCTGCCGTTATTGACCAAATCGAGCATCGACAGGCGGAAGATAATGATGAAGTCGCTGCCGACGGCATCACGAACCGCTTGCGTCACCGCTAACGCAAAGCGCTGGCGTCGCGTCACATCGCCGCCCCAGTCATCCTCACGCTGATTGGTGTGCGCCACCAGAAACTGGTTAATCAGATAACCTTCCGAGCCCATGATCTCCACGCCGTCATAGCCGGCCTGTTGCGCCAGTTTGGCGCAGTGCGCGAAGTCCTGAATGGTTTGCTGAATATCCGCATCGCTGAGCGCTTGTGGCGTAAAAGGATTGATCGGCGCCTGTAATGCCGATGGGGCAACCAGGTCACGCTGATAGCTGTAGCGCCCGGCATGCAGAATTTGCAGCGCGATTTTCCCGCCTTCTGCATGCACCGCATCGGTGATGATACGGTGCCAGTTGCACTGACTTTCCTGGTTGAGGATCGCTCCGCCTTGTGCCACCACGCCTTGCGGATTGGGCGCGATACCGCCAGTGACAATCAGCGCCACGCCTTCACGCGCGCGCTCAGCGTAAAAAGCGGCCAGGCGCTCTGCGCCCTCGGCGTGTTCTTCCAGTCCGGTATGCATCGAACCCATCAGAAAACGATTTTTAAGCTGGGTGAAACCCAGATCCAGCGGGGCGAACAGGTGGGCATAATGCTCAGACATAATCACATACTCAGAGAGTGGTCGGATGAGTGAACTCTAGCGGGATTTTGCAGGGAAGGAAGTGTGTGGCGTTCAGCCTGTGAGAAGTATCAAAAAAAAGCAGGGCGGTAAGTCGCAGACGAAAGTATCGGACTTCTTTCGGCAGGCACGGGAAGAAACCTACTCGCCCTGTAATAGCATGAAGAAGGGGCTAATAAATTAGCTCTGTGGTTATTAATTCCTTTATAACTCAATCTTTTTAAAAACTGTCCGGGGTTAGGACAAGGCATATCATGCCACGCCATAACGTTATTAATCAGCAAGACTAGTCTTGATTTTTCTTTCAACAAGCCCCATTGCGACGTGCAAGTTCGATGATATCAACCAGGTTTTTTGACTCAAGTTTTTGGAATATCTTTGTTTTATAAGTGCTGATTGTTTTATTATTTAATCCCAATTCGCAAGCGATGGTTTTATTCGACTTCCCCTGTGCGAGCTGTCGCAAAATTAAATTTTCACGGTCAGTCAGGCGAGAAAGCATATCTTGCTCATTTGCATAACGCTGACGTTTGTCCAGAATGTCGCCCGGTAGATAATTCACATTATTAGAAACGCAGCCAATGGCGGCGATCAGTGTTTGAATGGGATCGTAAGTTGACACGAACCCGTTCGCGCCTTGGCTAAGTGACTGTATTGAAAGATGGTTGTTGCTATCCCGACTAATCAATATGACTTTCATCCACGTCTTTGATTTGACGATATCGCGTAGAAATGCGATGCCATTTTTTTCTTTAAAGTCAGGGTCTAATATTAGTATGTCGATGTGTTGATGAATGATATCATCAATACCATCGTTAATTGTGTGCGCAGTAGTGACACAATTAAAGCCATTCATTAATAATAAAGCCTGCACGCCGGCGGCAACCAAACGATGCTCATCAACGATGAGAATTTTTGCATTAAACATATCTCTCCCTTTAACGGCACCGTAATGATGACGTTGACGGCCATTATGTCCGGCAGATTAATAGGGCGAACCGAGAAATGTCTCGATAAGATTATGATTCTATAAATCTTGATGTTTTTTCAGGCGATGTTTCTCAAATTCTTGCAAGGACTCATTAACACGTTTCATTTCCTCGACAATCTGCTGAATTAACACTTGCGGATCGAGGGCTTCCTCGCGGTGTTTCTCCAACTTGCGGCCCAGTTCAGTCAAGGTTGGAGCATTTAGCATTGCTGCTCCTCCTTTTAATTTGTGACCCAGCTGTGACAGGGCGCTGACATCATCGGTTTGCTGAAGTGATACCAACAACTCATCGTGGCTGGTTCGTATGCTGTTGAGTAACACCAGACAACCTTCACTATCCTGTTCGGCCAGTTGTGTTAACAGCTGTGGGAAAGAGGAGATACTTGCTGCCGGCGGGGCCTGGATTTCTGGTTTTATGGCGCTGCGCCGGGTACAACGTGCAACCTGAGCAAGTAAGCTCTCTAAATCCAGCGGCTTGAAAAGACAATCGTTCATTCCCGCCTGAAGGCAGCGTTGCATAATATGCTGCTCAGCCGATGCAGTCAGGCCGAATAGCATGATCGGTGTTAACTGATGCTCATGCTCGTATAGACGCAGCGCTTCAGCGAACTCAAAGCCGTTCATGCCCGGCATATTACAGTCTGTGATGATGAGGTCGAAACGTAATGGATCCTGCTGCCATAACGTCAGTGCTTCTGCCGCACTTTCACTCACCATGACTTGATGGCCGGCCAGTTCAAGCTGTTTCCCAAGCAGTAATCGGTTGGGTGCGTGATCATCGATGATCATCACGGAGAGCTTGTCGGAGATCAGCGGCTGCGACAAATGAGGCTGTGTTTGATCCTGCGGTTCACCGGGCAAGGCACGGAAATAAAAAGAGAACACCGCGCCTTCCCCTGGCGCACTTTCCACAATCAGCTCACCATCCAGTAGATGCGCCAGATTACGACAAATGCTTAATCCTAATCCGGTGCCAATTTGCTGCTGCTGACGATCGCCCACCTGCACAAAAGGTTCGAAGATGGCGTGCTGTTGGTCCTCCGTCATGCCACAACCTTGATCGCTAACTTCGATCACGAATTCACAACCGTCCTCCTCCTGCGCAATGCCCTGCATGAGCACGACAGTGACAGTACCGTAATCGGAAAACTTAATGGCGTTGCTCAATAGGTTGGAGAGAATTTGATTCAGCATCAATGGGTCTGTCTTCACCCAGTAAGCAGCAATATCCATCTCTACCCGCAGTTCAAGTCCCTTAATCTCTGCTTTATTACGAAATAGCGTAACCGCTTGATCGAGAACATCAGGAAGGTAGACCGTTTCTAACGTTGGTTGATAAAGGCCGGACTCGATTTTCGACAAATCGAGAATATCGCCAATCAATGACAGCAACGCGCGTGCCGAATGGTACGCAACCCGGATGTTCTCTGAGAGTGAATCAGCCGGTTGCAAGCGAGTTTCGAGCTCCAGTAAGCCAATCATGGCATGCAGTGGCGTGCGGATTTCATGGCTCATGCTGGCAAGAAATTCACTTTTGGAGCGGTTGGCTTTATCAGCCACATCTTTGGCGAGTTGTAACTCCTGCAGCAGCGCATTGCGTTCAGTGACATCCAGCCAGCCCCCAATAACACCTGCGACATCACCGTGCCGATCGCGAAACGGCAGCGTCCAGTGATAAAGCTGGAATGTCCGCTGTTCAAAATCCATGTGTATATCGCGCATGACGGCTTCGCCATCCAGTAAGGTTTTTTGATAGCCATCTTCAATACTGTGAATACTGGCGTTATTGCCAGTAAGAACGTCCGACAGTCGTTTACCGATGACATCTTCTCGCTGGAAATCCATAAAACGTAGGTAGGCATTGTTGCAATCCACTAATCGGGTTTGTTTATCGCGGATATACATGGCAACGGGCGAGTCATTGAAGAGTGTATGAGTGAAATTGAGCTGATTTTTCAATGCATTTTCAGCCTGAATACGCTGCTGAATAACCTTCCGCAGATGACGGTTCCACAGCAAAATAAGGGCTATCAATCCGGCCGAGACGGACACGATCAGCAAGATAACTTGTTTGTAACTCTGCCATGAAGCACTGAGGAACGGCATCTCTGACTGACGCCAATGTGCCAGCAACTTGAACATGGTTTCGGGAGGAATCGCGATCAAGGCTTTATTGAGAATGCTAATCAGCGTTTCATTACCGGGTTCAACACGCATAACAAAACGTGCCGGGTCTGCACCCAACGTGGTTTCAATAATCAGGTCATCTGCATAATGGTTGTGGAGCAGATAATCCACAAAAATTTTTGGCAGCACTACCGCATCGATTTCATGCGCCTGCAGTTCGCGCAAGGCCTGCAAAGGATCGTTGATATAGGCGAGG
Source organism: Pantoea sp. GCM10028869 (assembly GCF_042666835.1). Classification (NCBI taxonomy): domain Bacteria; kingdom Pseudomonadati; phylum Pseudomonadota; class Gammaproteobacteria; order Enterobacterales; family Erwiniaceae; genus Pantoea; species Pantoea sp. GCM10028869. The sequence continues at coordinate 130,659 of NZ_JBHTGO010000006.1, forward strand.
TTCAGATGGGGATAATGCAGAAGCATCCAATCCTTCATCTGCCGATTGTTCAGCATGAGAGCCGAGCCAAAGGGAAAAGGATCCCGAGCCATAATATTCCGAGGGCGTTTATGGCGAATAATGACCCAGTGTGAAACCAGCCATGGGCGGGTTATTAACTGAGGTGGCATATCCGGGGTAAGCATCTCAAGCGCATACAGATGTGGAAAATGCTTATCGGTTTGGTTACGTCCACTTTCTTCCTGAACTTCTGAATTAAATGTAATGCCACTTTGGTTGGCTATCAGATCTAAAACATCAATGATCATGCCGCGAAACGGCATGCTTCCGTTGCGACTGCTGAGTGGAGCGAGGGTTTGCGGTAGTGCGGTGTTAATACGCGGGTGTGCCTGTAGCCATTTCTCCTCTTCATGCTTGAGTGCAAGCGGATTACGCTGCAGCACATGGTACGTATCCAGTTGCCAGCGCTTCGCTATCTGCATGCGAATAGAGAGAGGAATTTGTGTTAAGGAAAAATTAATCGCTTCGGCAAGTTGTGGATAACGCGGGCTAATGCCAAAGCTGAAATTCATTGGAATAGCGTGGTCATCTTTGGTTATATCCAGCGCATTTGCGAACATGAAGCGATTAAGGTGCGTAAGTGTGGCGGCATTGCCCCATACACGCTCTGTTTGGCCAAATACTGTTGCTGCGACAGCATCGTAGTAACCAGGAAAGCGAACTAAAAGGTCGCTCTTAAAAGTCTCTTCTAAATGTGCACGCATCAACGCTGAACCAGACCAGGCCATGCGATTGGGTTCATCAATTTTTAATGGAGCGTTCTGCCCAGACTTAAAACCGATCGCTGCATAATCCAGCATCCAGGGGTCGCTGGCGATCAAGGTTTGCGGCTTTGATACTGAGGGGGGTTCCACATAGATCGCTAATAGTTGCATTTCTCCGCTGGTTACGGCTTCCTGGGCCGCGCTATGGCTGGCGTAATAATGGATTTCTATTGTGGTATCCAGCATATTCTGAATCAGAGAGAGATAATCCGCACTCACGCCTTCGAATCGTCGCGTATCTATATCCATAAAAAGGGGCGGTTGTGGTTGCCCAGCGACAGCAACTTTGAGAACGTGATGACGAAACTCTGAAGAGATAGGTTCAGCCAGTTGTAAAGCAGGTTGAGCTACATCATATCGCGCCAGTAATTGCAGTTTTTTCTCTGATGCTATTAATGAACATGAAACTAAAGCCAGAAAAAATAATGCCAACAAGCGAAAAGTATTAAGATTAATTAGCACGCTGCCTTCTTAAGGTATCCATTAATATCTATTAGGACCAGGGATTATAAAGATATTATTATCTTTCGCTCGTTCTATTCTTTTACTGTTAAAATTTTGCGACCATTCTCAAATATTTGATTTTTAGCGAAAGAGAGAGGGTGATGACGATGTCACTATATGATGTTCATTTCTTAGCTTATTCAGTTAGTTAGATTGCCCCTTTTCTTTCAAGACAATTCTTATGTGGTCTTGTTAAGGAGTTAAGTCAGACTTTTCCCACTTTTACGTGAGCAGGAAAGTAAGAATCTATCACGGAAAAATATAAACCTAAAAGGGGTATATGAAAATGACCGCTATTAGGGTGACGCTATCGATTTAGAATTCTGATGTTGTGAAGGCTATTTTTTCACAGCTGTTGTAATCGACACCATTTATTTATTGAAGCGGGTGTGACAGTCAGAATTGGACAAAGTTAATGCTGTAATAAAGGAATAAACAAATGGTATATGCACACAATAAACAAGTGCGTGTGGCTGTCCTTGATGATCACCCCATGGTCCGTACCGTTTTCGAGTTGTGTTTGAAACATGAGCCCGATATTCATTTGGTGGGTACCTGGGCTTCAAGTAATGAATTATTTAATCAGCTGAGAAGTACCGTAGTCGATGTGCTGGTACTGGATTTCCTGCTGGGTGAACGTGAACTGGATGGTTTGGCGCTGGTGAAGCAACTGCGTAATCACCATCCCCAGCAAAAAATTCTGATCTCTTCTTCGATGGAGAGTCCGGCCATCGTCAAAATGGTGCTAAGCGCAGGCGTGAAGGGCTTTATTGGCAAAAGCCACAATATGCAGGAAATTACCCATGCGATTCGTCAGGTGGCGCAGGGCCGTTTGTTCTTGTCTAAAGAAGTCGCTTACGAGGTTGAAAATCTCTATGTCATGAGCGAAGAGTCGCTGGATGACAGCCTCGATTTCAGCAGCAAAGGCAATATGTATGAGAAGGTGAAAACCCTCAGCCCGCGTGAAGTTGAAGTGGTGCGTTGTTTTCTCGATGGTTTGAGCGTGTCGCAAATTGCCGTGAAGTTTAAGCGCAGTCGTAAAACCGTGAGCGGGCAGAAACAATCGGCGCTGAAAAAGCTCGGTTTACGTTCGGATTCTGAGCTGTTCAAATACAGCCACGACCTGATGTCAGGCTATTAATTCTCTTCACAGGCGGCCACTTACGGCCGCCTGTTTCCTCTTCGGCATCGCAGACTTCACGTTCCAGGTAACAGCTTTCCGTAACATGTTTTTAGGTGATGTTCATCACAGTTTTAAGCCGCATAACCCGGTCTGATGGCCCCCATTGCTACAGCTCTTATGGGGACGTTATGAATATCGAAACGCAATCCGGCGTAATCACTGGAAAAAAACAAGTCAGCGTTGCGCAGCAGCAGGTGAAATGGGACGGCAAAGGTACGCTGGTGCGTATCACGCGTGGCGGCATTTGTGGATCCGATCTGCATTACTATCAGGAAGGCAAGGTCGGTAGTTTTGAGATCAAAATGCCGATGATCCTGGGCCACGAAGTGATTGGTTATGTGGTTGAGAGCGACAATCCAGCACTTAAACCCCAACAAAAAGTCGCGGTAAATCCCTCTAAGCCTTGCGGCGCGTGCAAATATTGCCAGCGCGATCAGGAAAACCAGTGCACCACCATGCGCTTCTTCGGCAGCGCCATGTATGTGCCGCACGTTGACGGCGGTTTTACCCAATACAAAGTGGTGGATAGCGCGCAATGCGTGCCGTTCCCGCAGGATGCTGATGAAACGGTCATGGTGTTCGCTGAGCCGCTGGCGGTGTGTATTCACGCCACGCAGCAGGCAGGTGATCTCACCGGCAAGCACGTGTTTATCTCAGGCGTGGGTCCGATTGGCTGCCTGATTGCGGCGGCGGCCAAAGCGCGCGGCGCGGCCTCCATTGTGTGCAGCGATATCAGCGAGCGTTCACTGGAGATGGCGCAGCAGATGGGCGCAAGCGAGGTGATTCATGCCGCCGACGGCGATTTCGCGCCCTATCTTGCCGACAAAGGCTATTTCGATGTGGCGTTTGAAGCCTCCGGCCATCCTTCTTCGCTGCAGCGCTGCCTCGATGTGGTGTGCGCCAAAGGTACGCTGGTGCAGGTTGGCATGGGCGGCACCATTCCCAATTTCCCGATCATGGCGCTGATTGCCAAAGAGATTAATCTGGTTGGTTCCTTCCGCTTTACTCATGAATTCAACACCGCCGTCGAATGGCTGGCTACCGGCGTGGTAAACCCGTTGCCGCTGTTCAGCGGTGAGTATGCCTTGCAGGATATCGATGCCGCGCTGCAGTTTGCCGGCGATAAAACCCGTGCCGCTAAAGTCCAGTTAACCTTTTAAGGAGCAGTGATGAGCCAGTTATTTTCCCTCGAAGGCAAGCGTGTGCTGTTGACCGGTTCGGCGCGCGGCATTGGATATCTGCTGGCGCGCGGCCTGGCGGAAGCCGGTGCTGACGTGATCGTCAACGCCACCACGCACGAAGGCGCAGAGAAGGGCGCGGCGCAGCTGCGTGAGTTGGGGTTACGCGCGCACGCCAAAGCGTTTGATGTCACGCAATCGGCGCAGGTGAAACAGGCGGTAGATGAGATCGAAGCGGAGTGGGGCGCGATTGATGTGCTGGTGAATAATGCTGGCATCCAGCGCCGTCGGCCGTTCCTTGAATTCCCGGAGCAGGACTGGAATGACGTTATCGCGGTCAACCAGACCGCCGTATTCCTGGTTTCGCAAACCGTGGCGAAAAAAATGGTCGAGCGTCAGCAGGGTAAAATCATCAATATCGGTTCGATGCAGAGCGAATTAGGGCGCGACACCATCACGCCTTACGCGGCCTCCAAAGGCGCGGTGACTATGTTGACGCGCGGCATGTGCGTGGAGCTGGCGCGTCACAACATTCAGGTGAACGCCATTGCGCCGGGCTATTTCGTCACGGAGATGACTCAGGCGCTGGCTGACGATCCTGCCTTTACCGGCTGGCTAACCAAGCGCACGCCAGCCGCTCGCTGGGGCAAACCGGAAGAGCTGATTGGCGCGGCAGTGTTCCTTGCTTCCGGTGCATCGAACTTCGTTAACGGGCATCTGCTGTTCGTTGACGGTGGCATGCGCGTCGCCGTGTGATGACCGGGCGCGGCTGGCATTATCATCGGGCCGCGCCTAAACCTTAATCACCCCTCTGTATTCCTAAGGATAATAAAAATGCCAATAACCATCATTGTGCTGGGTGTGATACTGCTGCTGGTGTTGATGATTGTATTTAAGGTCAATGGCTTCATTGCTTTGGTATTTGTCTCGGCGGTGGTCGGTATTGCCGAAGGCATGACGCCACTGAATGTAATGGCCTCGATCCAGAAAGGTATCGGCTCGACGCTGGGCGGATTAGCCATGATCCTCGGCTTCGGCGCCATGCTCGGGCGGCTGGTTTCCGATACCGGTGCCGCACAACGTGTTGCTACCACGCTGATCGCCGCTTTTGGTAAAGAGCGGCTGCAATGGGCGCTGGTGGTGACCGGACTGATCGTCGGCCTGGCGATGTTCTATGAAGTTGGCTTCGTACTGTTGCTGCCGCTGGTGTTCACTATCGTGGCGGCTGCCGGTTTGCCGCTGCTGTACGTCGGCGTGCCGATGGTCGCCGCGCTCTCGGTCACTCACTGCTTCCTGCCGCCGCATCCTGGCCCAACGGCGATTGCCACTATCTTTGGGGCCAATCTCGGTACCACGTTGCTCTACGGCATGATCATCACCATTCCAACGGTGATTATTGCCGGACCGGTTTTCTCGAAGTTCCTTAAAAGCTTTGAGAAGTCACCGCCGGAAGGGCTCTACAACCCAAAAATCTTCACGGAAGAGGAGATGCCAGGCTTCGGCATCAGTATTTTTGCCGCGGTGATTCCGGTGGTGCTGATGGCGATTGCCGCCGTCTTCGAGTTGACCACGCCGAAAGAGAACGCGCTGCGTCAGTTCTTCGAATTCATCGGTAATCCGGCAGTGGCGCTGTTTATCGCGGTGGTGATAGCGGTGCTGACGTTGGGGCTGCGCAATGGCCGTAAGATGGAAGAAGTGATGGATATGTGCGGCGAGTCGATTGCCGCCATCGCCATGATTATCTTTATCATCGCGGGCGGCGGTGCTTTTAAACAGGTGCTGGTGGACAGCGGTGTGGGTAACTACATCGCCGATATGATGAAGGGATCGTCACTGTCACCGCTGCTGATGTGCTGGACGGTTGCGGCAATGCTGCGTGTGGCGCTGGGTTCAGCCACGGTGGCGGCGATCACCACCGCCGGTATTGTGACGCCAATTATCGCGGCCACGCATGCCGATCCTGCCTTGATGGTACTGGCGGTGGGTTCCGGTAGCGTGATCGCTTCACACGTGAACGATCCCGGCTTCTGGCTGTTCAAGGGTTACTTCAACCTGAGCGTGGTGGAAACCCTGAAAACCTGGACGGTGATGGAGACGCTGATCTCAATTCTCGGTTTAGCCGGCGTACTGGCGCTCAATGCCATAATTCACTGATCGATAAAGCTTCACAAGGATGTGAAGCCCTTAACCGCGCGTGCGGATCCACGAGAAACGTGACTGATAGCCGCTGTCAAAATGGGTGTTGTAGCGATAGCTGGACCCCGATTCCGCCATGCAGTAGGTACAGACGTTCAGCACTTCAATATGTTCCGCCACCACTCCCCGCTGTAACAACAAGCCTCGCGCCAGGTTAGGCAGATCAAACCAGATTCCATCCTGCTGGGCCCGCGCCTGCGGACGGATCGCTTGTGCGTTGTGCGGCTGCTGGGTGGAGTAGGGTAACGGCGGAAGATCGTGACGATCCTGCATCTGTGTCACCAGATCGTTACCCAGTTCATAGCAGCACGGCCCGATCGCTGGACCAATTACCACACGCAGCGTTTCACGGCTGGCGCCGCGCTCCAGCAGACGATCAATCGCGTTGTTCAATACGCCACCGAGCGTGCCTTTTAATCCGGCATGCACCGCCGCAACCTGCTGTTGTTGCGGATCGGCAAATAACACCGGCAGACAATCGGCGGTATACACCGCGACCGGCAGATGATCTTCGCCAATCAAGCCATCCGATTCGCAACGTTTAGGCGGGATGTTTTGGCTTGCCAGCAACACATTGGCGCTGTGACGCTGTTGACCATAAGCCGCCTCTGCCGGAACGGGCTGGCCAGCCGGCTGAAAGGCGTATTCCAGCCAGGAAAAGTCATCCAATAGTCTTGATCGTGGACCGCTGTGGGGGTGCTGTACCATAAGTGTCTCCTCTCACCAAACCGCTGCTTTCTGCTGCCCACAGCTTACGTTAACTGCTACATTTTTGTAGCTTTACAAAAACTGACCCTAATCACTTAAGGATGAAATGATGAAGAAAACCACCTTGCTGGCGGCATCCGGCTTAATGGCGCTGGCATTAACCGGTTGTGCGCAGCCTTCTAAACAGCAGGCTCAGCAGCAGCTCGGCCAGCAATCGGTGCTGGCAGTAAACTGGTTCCAGCAATCCGGCGAATATCAGGCATTGAGTTGGCAGGCATTTAACAGCGCGCGCATGGCCTTCGATCAGGCGCCATCGCTGGCGGGTAAACCGAAAGCGGTTATCGTCGATTTAGATGAAACGATGATTGATAACAGCGCCTACAGCGCGTGGCAGGCGAAAAACGGCCAGCCCTTCTCGGGTAAAACCTGGTCAGCGTGGACGCAGGCGCGTCAGGCAACGGCCGTTCCGGGCGCAGTGGAGTTTGCCAACTACGTCAACAGCCACGGCGGCACTATGTTCTATATCTCCAACCGCGACCAAAAAGATTTTGCCGCAACGGTTGAGAACCTGAATAAGCTGGGCTTCAGCGGCGTGAGCGAGAAGACGGTGCGCTTGAGTACCGGTAATTCTAACAAGCAAGAGCGCTTCGACGCAGTTAAGAATGCCGGTTACAACGTGGTGCTGTATGTGGGCGACAACTTGAATGACTTTGGCGGTTCAACCTGGCATCAGGGAAATGCGCAGCGTCAGCAGTTCGTTAGCCTTAATCATCAGCGTTTTGGCACCCAATTCATCGTGTTACCGAACCCGCTGTATGGCGACTGGGAAAGTGGCATGGCGGAAAACTACAACAAACTCACGCCTGAGCAGCAACTGCAGGTGCGTGAAGCGCGTATGAAAGCGTGGAACGGTAAATAATTCGTCAGGTAAAATAGCGTCTGCTTAGGCAGGCGCATTCATGTCCTTTTCAGGTCCATCAATATTTACATAACTCCGTAACTATTATTCCCCTCACTGTTTTCCTGATCTCTTACTAAATTCATGGCAACTGAATAGCGAAATATCTCGTCTTATTTGTTGAATGGCAGTGAATCGCACTAATCATAAATTTTTTAATTAGGAATTCTCCCAGCTCATAAGGATTAAATTATAGCGTCGCTAAAATGGCATATAATTTTTGCGTGTATTGTTTTGTAATTGCACCGAAAATATCACATTTAAAATCGCACTTATTTAATTGTTAATAATGCTTTTTATCGATCCTGCTCATCATTCCGCTCCTTGCATAAACTTACCTGATTCATACGTTTATTGAATTTGTGTTTACAAAAAGATTCGTTTTGTCGACGTCAGAAATATTCATGATGCAAGGTAATGCTTAAGCGTCTATAAACTATTTTTGTGAGGAAGTTCTGCTTTCATCCTCAATGGTTCTCCATAGCCGCGTTTAATGACGTCGCTATCTGCCTGAAAGCGATCTTTTTAAATGTTGAGAGAAGATTATTGTGATGACCCTGAAACCCTTATTAGTGATAAATCGTACTCTGGCTTTGCGGCGCCGCGCGCGGTTAATTCAGCCATCTGCAGAGGAATCAACGCCATGAATTTAAGCACGCTTCGTCAGGATATTCCGGCTGGTTTGGTGGTGTTTCTGGTCGCGCTGCCGCTCTGTCTTGGCATCGCGCAGGCGAGTGGATTGCCGCCCTTTGCGGGTCTGCTCACCGGCGTGATTGGTGGGTTGCTGGTGACTGCGCTGAGCCCCTCGCGTTTTGCGGTTAGTGGTCCGGCGGCGGGATTGGTAACGATTGTGGTCGCGTCGATCGCCACGCTAGGCAGCTTTTCCGCCTTTCTCACCGCGCTGATTCTGGCGGGTGTGTTGCAGTGCCTGTTTGGCTTACTGCGTGCAGGACGTTTTATCGCCTTAGTGCCGAGCAGCGTGATTAAAGGCATGCTGGCGGCGATTGGTATTTTGCTGATTATGCAGCAAATTCCGGTAGCATTCGGCGCGGCGGGCGATGTTGAGCTGTTGTCGCTGGTAAAAGGGGAATTTCATTTTTCCAGCAGCGCGATGCTGGTTGCTGGCGTGGGATTGGCTATTTTATGGCTGTGGACCACGCCGCTGATCAAGTCAGTTAAAGTGCTGAGCTGGATGCCCGGTCCGCTGGTAGCGGTGCTGGTAGGCTGTGCGGCGACGGTGTTTGGGGATCGCCTGTTTCCAGCGTTAGCTGATGGCTTGCCGCGTATCGCGCTGCCCGCGTTCGACAGCATGTCGGCGCTGGTGGCTGAACTGGAAACGCCAGACTGGCAAGCGTGGCAGAATCCTGCGGTGTGGATGGTGGCGATCACGCTGGCGCTGGTCGCGAGCCTTGAAACGCTGCTCAGCCAGGAAGCGCTGAAGAAACTGCGTCCGCAACATCCTGCACCTTCACCTAACAAAGAGATGTTTGCGCAGGGTATTGGTAACCTGACCGCCGGTTTCCTTGGCGCGATGCCGATTACTGCAGTGATTGTGCGCAGTTCGGTGAACGTCAGCGTTGGCGCGCAAACCAAACTGTCGATTCTGATTCATGGTGTGCTGCTGTTAATCTGCGGCCTGTGGTTCAGTAATCTGCTTAACGCGATTCCCCTTGCCAGCCTTGCGGCGGTGCTGCTTTATACCGGCTATAAGCTGGCCACGCCGCGCCTGTTCATTGAGCAGATGCGCATGGGACCGCAGCAATATGTGCCATTCCTTGCCACTATCGGCGGCATTATTGTGTTTGGCATGCTGGCCGGCATCGGAATTGGCATCGCTACGCAAATCCTCTACAGCATCTATAAAAGCCATCGCAACGCCTTGCAGCTCACGCGACATGACGATCACTACGTTTTACGCCTGCAGCAAAATCTGACCTTTATGCACAATCCAAAGCTGCAGGGATTGCTGGCGGAGATTCCTGAAAACAGCGTGGTGATTGCTGAGCACGGCAATGCCCAATATATGGATCCCGACGTTAAAGCGGTGCTAAAAGACTTTGGTGAAAACGCACGCCAACGTGGCATTCGTCTAAGTCAATGGCCTGTTGCGGTGAAATAGCCATAAGTCTGTGCTGGAACAACCGTTTTAAAACTAAAAAATCGGATATCTCGGATAGCCGATTTTTTTATTTACAGGGCATAATTGCCACAAGTTTTATCCTTTGTCTCTGGCGTTTCCACAATGCCATTTGGCGCGACGCTGCTTTTTATGGCAGGTGAGCGCCGCCCAGCCGCAGAGTAGGATGGCGAACACTTGCTTAATTACCGAATCATCGCACGGGTATTTCCGGTTTAATGCTTGCTGATGCTTAGGGTTGATGCCGGCACTTTCCAGGTTACAGGGTTCAGACGTATGCGCGTTATGCTGTTTGAAGAGAATAATTTTAAAAAGAATGCCCTCACGCTGTTCTTCATTACGCTGTTTTTCTGCTTTATCGGCAGCCATTTACGCATCCCCGAAGAGTTCTCACTATTCTGGCCGGTGAATGCGCTGGTGGCGGGATTAATAGTGAGGAATCCGTTTTTGCACACTACCTCCAGCTATCTGGTGTGCTTCAGTGCGATGATTTTTAACGACACGGTATTTTCCGGCTGGGCGCTGCCAGCGTTTACCGTCAATTTTGCCAACATTCTGTTTATTCTCGTCGCGGTCAGCATGCTGATCAAACATCTGCAACGTCCTTCCGCCCACAGCCAGGTGTTCAATGCCATGCGCATTTTTCCCGCCTGTTTTCTTGGCGCGGCGGCTTGTGCAACCTGGGGCGCGTGGGCACAGGATATTGATTTCAATGCGCGCTTTATTGTGGCGTGGAGCGACTGGTTCAGCGAACAGTTCTCTACTTCGCTGATGCTGCTGCCGGTGATGCTGGCACGCCCGCTGCGAACGGTTTCACCGCGCACCTTAATGCATCCCGGCAAATTGCTGCCGCTGGCGGCGGTGATTCTATCGCTGACTGTTGGGGCACTAATTGGCGGGGCCGGTAGCCTGACATTCCCGGTTCCTGCGCTGATCTGGTGCGCCATTGTGTTACCGATTCCATTGACTAGTTTAGTGATCCTGATAACCGGTATCACGGAGATTGTGCTGGTGTCGCATGGTGTGATGAACATCCAGGGAGACGATGCACTGCTACCGATTAGCCATCTCACCTCGGCACGGCTTGGCGTCGCCACCGTTGCGCTCAGCCCGCTGCTGGTGGCGGTGAGCATGGATGCGATCCGCCAGTTAAATCATCGCCTTGCACTCCGCGCTAATTTTGATTTTCTCACCCAGTTGCTGTCCCGTTCCGGTCTGTATGAAAGCTTAAGAAATGAACCTTTCTCGCTACAACGGGAAGCAGGCGTTATTATGCTTGATGTTGACTATTTCAAAGCCATTAACGACAATTTTGGCCACGATGCCGGTGATTGCGTGCTGGAAGAGATTGCGCGGCGCATTCAGCGCGTGGTTGGCAATCGTGGCATGGTGTGTCGCTTTGGTGGCGAAGAGTTTGTGATGGTGATGTTCGATTGTAGCCATAGCCAGCTTTACCAACTCGCCGAAACGGTACGTCAGGCGATGGTCAAAGAGAAGTTCTGGATTCAGGGCAACACGGTGACGGTAACTGCCAGTTTAGGTCTGGCGCGCGGCAGTGCGCAGAATGAACGTGAATGGCCAAGCGTGATCAATCGCTTAGTGTCAGCGGCGGATAAGAATCTTTATCTTTCCAAACGCAATGGTCGTAATCAAACCTCACCGGCGATGGAGCCGCGCAGCATGATGAATGACGTGGCCTGAGCCACGTCATGGCGATTCAAACGCTACTTTTCAGTTGGCTGGTTTGCTGGTGACGCTGCTGAGCCAGCTCAATCAGACGGGAAATCAGATCGCTGTAGCTCAAACCCGCTGCCTGCCATAACTTCGGATACATGCTGATATTGGTAAAACCCGGCAAAGTATTCACTTCATTGACAATGATCTCGCCGCTTTCCGTCAGAAACACGTCAACACGCGCCATGCCAAAACACTCCAGCGCCTGAAACGCAGTAATTGCCACCTGACGAATCGCCTCGCTGGCTTCATCGCTGATTGCCGCTGGCACCACCACTTGCGCACCGCTTTCGCTGATGTATTTGGTGTCGTATGAGTAGAAGGCATCATGCACCACCACTTCGCCGCACGGGCTGGCTTCTGGCGTATCGTTGCCCAGCACGGCACATTCAATCTCGCGCCCCTTAATCCCTTGCTCGATCAAGACTTTGCGATCAAACCTAAAAGCGAGATCCAGCGCGGCATCGAACGCTTCAGGGCTCTCGACTTTGCTCACGCCAACGGACGATCCCTGGTTAGCCGGTTTGATAAACAGCGGCAGGCCAAAGCGTGCAATCACGGCCTCAGCATCAATGTTCGCTCGCTGTGCCTGCGTCACGCTCAGCCAGGGGGCAACGTTCAGTCCGGCATCACGCAGCAGCCGCTTGGTAAAATCTTTGTCCATGCTGACGGCAGACCCGAGCACGTCAGAGCCGACAAACGGCAGATTCGCCATACGCAATAAGCCCTGTAGCGAACCATCTTCACCCAGCGTGCCGTGCACGATGGGGAAAATGACATCCAGCTGTGACAACGGCTGCGCTTGCTGACGGGTAATCAGCTGCTGGGAAGAACTGCCCGGAACCAGCGCGACATTTTCACCTGAACGATTAAGCGCAATCAGCTTCGGGTTCTCTGCGTTGAGCAAGAATCCCGAAGCATCATTGAGATGCCATTCACCCTGTTTATCAATTCCCAGCAACACCACCTCGTACTTGCTCTTATCGATGGCTTCGAGGATGTTTTTGGCTGATTGTAATGACACTTCATGCTCGGCCGATTTGCCGCCAAACACGATCCCTACGCGCTGTTTTACCATTGCTATTTGTCCGATTGCGATAAAGCGAGCCAGTAAGATAACACGCCCAGGACGAGCATCAACAGCCTTGCATTTTTCTGCGCCAGGCAGTGCAAAAAGCCCGCCTCCGTGCCTGCAATCACGACTTTAAACAATTATTCCTAACCGTTTGAGACAAGTCTTGGACTGCTCAAAACCTGCCTTCTGTCAGAATTTTCCCAATTCAAACAGGTGCAACGGTGGGCAATGTGCTCACCGTTTTTTTGTCAGGTTTACAGGAGTCGGGAAATGGTCGACCAGAAGCAGGATGCTGTGGAGCAGGATGCGCGTTCTGTTGCTCGTATTGAAACCACGGTAGATGACACGCTGTTAAAAAGCGTGGCTTGGATCTGCAAACACTACAAACGCGAGAAAAGTGAAGAAGCGCTGGTGGCAGGTTTGCCAAAAGCGACATTGCTCTCACCATCACAGGCCATGACAGCGCTCGAAAACGCCGGCATTACCGGCGGCATGGTTGAGCGTCGTCTGCAGGATCTGCCGGAGCAGTTGATGCCGATGATTCTGCTGCGCAAAGGGGGCGGCGGTTGCATTGTGCTGTCGCGCCGCATTCACACTAATGAGGAAAATCAACGCGAATTGCGCTTCCAGCTGGTGATGCCAGAAGTCAGCGCTTCAGCCGTTGAGATGAATCTGGCCGAGCTGAATGAGATCTACGCGGGCTTCGCCGTCATGGCGAAACCCACTGCTGTGGTCGATGAGCGTGCCAGTGAAATGCTGCCGGAAGTAAAAGGCCATTGGCTGTTCACCACACTGTGGCGCTATCGTCGCTATTACCGCAGTGCCGCGATTGCGGCGGTATTGATCAACGTTCTCGGTCTTTCCAGCATCTTCTTCACCATGAACGTCTATGACCGTGTGGTGCCGAACCAGGCATTCGTGACACTGTGGTCACTGGCGATTGGCGTGACCATTGCGATGATCTTCGAAGCCGTTACCCGCTTCGTACGCGCGCATCTGCTGGATATGGCGGGTAAAAAGGCCGATTTAGTGCTCGGCAGTATGCTGTTCCGTCAGGCACTTTCTATCCAGATGGAACACAAACCCGCTTCCTCCGGTACCTTCGCCAACCAGATTCGTGAGTATGAATCGGTACGTGACTTCGTGGCATCTGCCACGCTGGCGGCGATTTCCGATCTTCCTTTCATTCTGATGTTTGTGGGTGTGATCTTCTTTATCAGCGGTCCGCTGGCGATCATTCCACTGATGATGATCCCATTGATCATCATCGTCAGTGCCGCGATCCAGTGGCCGCTGGCGCGCATTATGAAAGAGAACTTGCGTGACGCCTCACTCAAACAAGGCGTGCTGATTGAATCAGTTGAAGGTATGGAAACGCTGAAAGCAGTGGGCGGTGAAGCACACATGCAGCGTCGCTGGGAAAATTTCAGTGCACTGCAATCCGCTAACTCGATGAAATCAAAACGCTACTCAACGCTGGCAACCGGCGTGGTGACGTTCCTGCAGCAGTTTCAGACGGTGATGTTGGTGGTGGCCGGTGTTTATCTGATCAATGAAGGCACGTTCACCATGGGTGCGATGATCGCCACCGTGATGCTTGCCAGCCGCGCGACTGGCCCGCTCGGTCAGGTTATTGGCCTGGCTGTACGTTATCAGCAGGCAAAAGCGGCGCTAACGTCACTCAACAAGCTGATGGAGATGCCTATTGATCGTGACAGCAGCAAAACCTATCTCACCGATCCGCCGTTGAGTGGTGAGATCACGCTGACCAACGTCAACTTCTCCTATCCGGCACCGCCAATGAAGCCCAACCCGGAGATCCTTAAAGATATCTCGTTGAGCATTAAAGCCGGGGAACGCGTCGCGATTCTTGGCCGCATCGGTAGCGGCAAATCCACCTTATTACGTGTGATGGCGCGCCTTTACCAACCGGTGAAAGGTCAGCTTTCGGCCGATGGTCTGGATGTTAACCAGATTGATCCGGCGGACTGGCGCAAGGCTGTTGGCTTTGTCGGTCAGGATGCGCGTCTGTTCTACGGCACGCTGCGCGAAAACGTAATGATTGGGCGCCCGGACGCCACCGCCAATGAGCTGCTGCGCGTGCTAAATCTGACCGGTTTGGACCACGTTGCGGCACGCCATCCAAGTGGTATCAATTTAACGGTTGGCGAGGGCGGCGAAGGCTTGTCTGGCGGTCAGCGTCAGCTGGTTTCTCTGGCGCGAACGCTGCTCACCCGGCCTAAAGTGCTGCTGATGGATGAGCCAACCAGCGCCATGGATAGCATGACGGAAAACCAATTCCTCGCGCATTTACGTCGCGCCAGTGAAGGACACACGCTGATTGTGGTGACGCATCGTCCATCCATCCTGGCATTGGTCGATCGCATCATCGTGGTGGAAGAAGGCAAAGTGGTGGCGGATGGCCCGAAAGATCAGGTGCTTGCCGCTTTAGAAGGAAAAAATAAAGCCCGCAAACAGCCGCGTCAGGCGGTTGAACCGGCGGTACGTGCGCCAGCTCCCGCTAACGATTCAGCGCCGACGCAAGCAGCAGCAGAGGAGGCCGCAGTATGAGCAAGTTAATGTCATGGCGTAAGAGCGAGAAAGGTATGTCCGCTGCTGATGCCGAATTTATGAATGACGTGCAGGCTTCTCTGCTGTCGCAAACCACGCCGGGTTCCAAGCTAGTGATGTGGATCATCATCGCGGTGTTAGTTGGTGGCCTTACCTGGGCCAATTACGCACGAGTGGAAGAGATCACTAAAGGTGATGGCAAGGTCATCTCACGCAGCCGTGAACAGGTTATTCAAAGCCTGGAAGGCGGCATTCTGGCAGAGATGAATGTGCGTGAAGGTACGGTTGTAGATCGCGGTGATGTGCTACTGAAAATTGACCCAACGCGTGCGCAATCCAGCTATCGCGAAGTACTGAGTAAAGTGGTGGGTCTGAAGGGCAGCATTGCACGTTTACGTGCTGAAGCTTATTCATTGCCACTGGCGTTTGATGAGCAGGTACAGAGCGATCCCGCCGTTGTGGCGCAGGAAACTAAAGCTTATGAATCGCGCAAACGTGCGCTAAGTGACAGCATCAACTCATTGCAACGCAGTTACGCACTTTCGATGCGCGAGATTCATCTGGCTGAGCCGTTAGCGGCCAAAGGTCTCTTGTCAGAAGTCGAACTGCTGCGTATGCAGCGTCAGGCCAATGACATTCAGGCGCAAATCGTCGAACGTCGTAACCGCTATCAATCAGATGCCCACACCGAGCTGGGACGTCTGGAATTAGAACTGAGCCAGGTTAGCGAAAACCTGATTGGTCGTGCCGATATTGTTGATCGTACCACGATCGTCGCACCGGTGCGCGGCACGGTGAAAAACGTACGCGTTAACACCATTGGCGGGGTTATTCAGCCGGGTGAGCATATTCTCGAAATCGTTCCGCTGGAAGAGCAGTTGCTGGTGGAGGGAAAAATCCGTCCGTCGGATGTCGCCTTCCTGCGTCCAGGCTTACCAGCCAAGGTGAAAATCACCGCCTATGACTTTGCCATTTACGGCGGGCTTGATGGGCACGTGGAGTATATCAGTCCGGATACCTTAAAAGACGATCAGAAAGCCGCCAGTGGACGCCCGGATGATACCTACTATCGCGTACTGATCCTGACGGATAAAAGCACGCTGCACGCAGGTAACAAAGATCTGCCGATCATTCCCGGCATGATCGCTACCGTCGAGGTGCGCACGGGTGAGAAAACCATTCTCGATTACCTGCTGAAGCCGGTCCTGAAAGCTAAAGAAGCATTCCGCGAGCGTTAATAATCATGAAAAATAATAACAAGATGCGCCATGCACAGGCGCGTCATCTCTCTCTGCTTGCCGTTTGTATTGCCGTTGTGATGGCGCCCGCGGTTAACGTGATGGCGGATTCCACCAGTGAGTTGATGATGTTTGCGGAAATGAGCGGCCAGCGTCCTGTCGCTCCTGCGGCAGCGCCGGTGCGAACGCAACGTTT
Organism: Pantoea sp. GCM10028869; assembly: GCF_042666835.1. NCBI lineage: Bacteria > Pseudomonadati > Pseudomonadota > Gammaproteobacteria > Enterobacterales > Erwiniaceae > Pantoea > Pantoea sp. GCM10028869. Next base: position 147,161 of record NZ_JBHTGO010000006.1, read on the forward strand.
GCAAGGTTCTACGGCGCCTGCATCTGCTCCAACGACACCTGCGGCAAAGGTTGCGCAACCAACGTTCACTGCGCCAGCGCCGCTGTTTGTTGAAAGACAGATACCGGAGGTCGCGATTACTCCGCGGGTTCAGCCGCCAGTTGCGCCAATCGTACCGGCCCCAATAGCAGAAGCGCCGCACCAGCGCGAAGCCGCCGAACGTCCTGCACAGATCAGCGCGAAAACCAGCCAGCATGCTGAAATTCAGGGCGGAGGTTTCCTGACGGAGGATCAGCGTCGCCCTGAACCACAGCCGTTTAACCCGATGCAATCGTCGCGAAATGTGGGTCAGCAGCAGGCTGCAGCAACGAAAACCTATGCTCCAGCTGAAAGCGCTAAGGCAGATTTTAGTTATGTTAGCCCTCCAGCAGCGACTACAGCGGCAGAAACGACTTCACCCGTTACGTTAAGCGGCGGAGTTAATGAAACAGTTGCCGAGAGTGAAATACGGCAAAAGTTTCTCTCAGCTGCGCGTATCACCTGGCGAATCAGCCCGGCGCTGAAGTCCTATATCGCTCAGGGTGATGCGGCTGAAGCCAGCGTAGATGAAGCGAAAGGCCAGCGCTGGCCACAAGTTGATGTAAGCGCCGCTTCGGCAACCAAAGAGTTTGGTGGTGGAACTAAAAATTATGAATACCAGGGGAATATGCCGTCTTTAGGTGTTTCAGTAGCGACTAATCTAATCGACTTTGGCCAAACCAGTCGCACCATTGAAAGTCGCGAAGAGCGCGTTAAGTCAGCCTTACAGTCGGTGCAGGCACAGCGAGAAGATTTGGCGATGCAGGTAAGTAACGCCTTGATTGAGTGGAATAAACAGCAGCACGTCATCGCCATCAGTAAGCAGTATTTGGCGCGTATGGCAGAGCTGACCAAAATGCTCAGCGGTATTGTTCAGTCAGATACTGGACGTCGCAGTGAACTGACGCAGGCAAAAGGGCGCTTACTGCAAGCGCAAAGCTACCTGGAAAATGCCGAGTCTCGCGCGCGGGATGTTGAAATCACTCTGAATCGCCTGATGGGCAACAACCGCGTGACGTTACCAGCCAGCGATAAGTGGGCGCTTTCCTTTGGTGATTTAAACCGCCAACTGACGAGTTTGGATGTCCATCCTCTGATCTTGCGCGCCAGCGCTGAGGAGCGAGCAGCCTTTAAAGAGGCGGAGGCAATCAAAGCTTCTGGCCTGCCAAAGCTCAACTGGACGGTAAGCAAAAACACCCGTGAAGATCAGCTCGGACGCCAACAGGCATGGCAAACCGGCCTGAACGTTAGCTGGGGCTTATTCCGCGGCGGTTCAACCAACGCCCAGGAAATTGCGGCGATTAAACGTGCCGAAGCGAGTCGTCAGCAGGTGCAGGAGCAACGCCGCGATCTGGAAAATCGTGTGCGTGCTGCCAACCAGAATGCCCACTCAACAGCGGAACGCGCCGTGCTTTACAAAAACCTGATTGTGGAATCCGATCGGATTCGTAAGGACTTCTTTGATCAGTGGTATCACTTAGGCCGCCGTTCATTGCTGGATGTATTGAGCGCAGAAAGCGATCTGTACAACAACCAGGTTAGTGAAGTCAGCAACCGTTTCGATAGCTATGCCGCCATTATCAGCGGATATGCTAACTCGGGCACGCTAAGTCGTTGGCTAACGACGGGGCGATAACAATTCCATACACCCGCTTCGGCGGGTTTTTTGTTTTAACCCAACGTAAACGAACAGGCTATTTGAGTTGGCAACGCTGCGTAAGTCACTTTAGAATCGCGGCGGATTTTTACCCGAGAGGAGAACAGAATTGGACACAAGTCCCAAACGATTACAGCAGGACCTCGCGGTAAGATAGCCTTCACGCTGTCTTAACTGCGCGTTAAGACGGTGAATTTCCTTCCAGAATCACCCCTTTTCATAAGCACAATGCGGCTGGTTCCCAGCGGTATTCGCACTGTCTGTAATCCATTTATTAATCTTTTGTTCCGCAAACAGAAAGCTGCGGATTGAGGTCTATCATGGATTGGAAAATCTTTTTACTGCGCGTCACCGTCGCGCTGGTTTTGGGTGCGCTGATCGGCAGTGAGCGCCAACTACGTCAACGCATGACTGGATTACGCACCAATGCGTTGGTGAGCACCGGCGCTTGTCTCTTCGTTCTGATGACACAAAGCGTGCCCGGCATCGCTACGGATGCGTCACGCGTTGCGGCTTATGTGGTTTCCGGTATCGGTTTCCTCGGCGGCGGAGTGATCATGCGCGATGGCTTGAACATCCGCGGATTGAATACCGCCGCCACCTTGTGGTGCACCGCCGCCATTGGCGTGCTGTGCAGCATGGGATTGCTGCTGGAGGCGGCCCTCGGCTGCATGGTGATCCTGTGCGCGAATATACTGCTGCGTGAACTGGCTTTGGGTATCAACCGCCAAACCATCGTCTCAGCAGCCGAAGCGATGCAACACTACAAAGTACAAATCATCTGCCTCGCGCAGGATGAGGTTCAGGTTCGTAGCCTAATGCTGCACACGCTGGGCGGCAGCGGATTGCGTCTGCAATCACTGCACAGTGAAGATTTGGATCCGCCGCATCGCATGGAGGTGAATGCTGAGGTGATTGGCAATCCCACGTTAACCGATCAGCTGGAAAGCTTGGTGAGCCGCATCAGTCTGGAGAAGGGCGTAAGTTCGGTGCGTTGGCAGGTGAATGAGTTGGAGCGTGATTGATATTTAGATGTGCTTTAGAAAACGTATCGCCATTTGATCGCCACTATGAATGACAAACAAAAAAGCCACCTTGAAAAAGGTGGGTTAACAGTATGATTTACATTACTAAAATTAGTGGCGCTGCTGGATTTGAACCAGCGACCAAGCGGTAACAAGTTAAAATTTATAGCGAGTGGAATCAGTAATTTACTGAATTTAATGTTTTCTTTAGGCCGAATAGTGATGAAAAGTGGCACATAGCGTTGAGCTCTGCTGCCACTCTGCTGCCATTTCTACACAAAAATTTCTCTAGCTAGAATTCCCATCCAGTCAGAGTTGTCTAACTTCCTGTAGAGGGGGGTTAGACGCTCTTTAACATGCAAAATGAGTTCGTTTTCACTCATTTCAGAAGCTTTTGAATAAAAGATAGGTATTGCTTCGTCAAACAGTTCCCAATAAAAATTGGATAGAATATTCGCTGATCTGGCGAAAGCTCTTGGCGGAAAATCTAAGAAATAATGAGTAAATAATGCAAGCTTGCCCTCAACATCTTCACCGGATTTAGAAGCAATCAAATATCCTATTTGCATCCGTAGCCATACTAATGCGCTGTAATGAGGATGTGGATTTTGTATGTTCATCTCTCGCTGGTAAATTTTTAGATATTGCTCTACTTCATTACGATCAGGTATCGGCTCTAAATTCAGAGATGCCAGAATAAGGAGAGTATCAGACTCTTCGCCTATTAAGTCTTTTCTTTCAGCCCATTCTGTTATCGCTTTGTAATACCTATCCAAGCCAATTACATGAAATGTATTACTGAAAACCCTAACGCATAGGAGTTCTTCGAGTTCTAAATCATCACACGGAATTTCCTTCTCCATCACGATTCCATTTTGCTGAGAGGGTTAAGTAAAATAGCTTCTGACAAGTGATCTGGCGCAAAATGCGCATATCTCATTGTTACCTTAATATCTGTATGCCGCAGTATCCGCTGAAGTACGAGAATATTGCCGCCGTTCGTCATGAAATGAGACGCGAACGTGTGGCGCAAAACGTGCAAAAACTGCCCAGCAGGTGTTTCGATACCGGCACGTTGCATGGCCTTCCTAAAGGCTAAGTAACAAGGTTTAAAGAGCACCTGTGCTTTCCTGCAGGCTGGCAGATCAGCTTGTAATTTTTTAGTTATCGGCACCTCGCGGTTTTTCTTGCCTTTAGTTTTCACATAGATGAACTGACCGGCGCGGATTTGGTTGCCCTTTAAGCCTTCGGCTTCACTCCAACGTGCGCCAGTTGCCAGGCAGATCTTCATAATAGTAGTTAAATCTTTAGAACGGCTGTTCCCACATTCAGCGAGGAGTGTTTTAATTTCCTCAATGGTGAGAAACGCCATCTCCGATTCACTGATTTTAAACTCGCGCACGTTTTCAAGCGAGTTCGGAGCGGTTCATTAATCTAACCGGCGTAGCTCGTTAAACATTGCCCTAAAATATGCCAGCTCTAAATTAACAGTGCGCGGCGTAACCGTCTTCACTCGGCTGGAGCGGGTGATCTTCTCGCTTATCCGCTTTATCTCCCAGCCAAGGCTTATGTTGAGCCTAATCTTTTACGAAATCAGGCAAAGCGTCGCGGCTACACGTCAGGAGACTATCGCGCCAGTGGTTTGGATTGGTTCAGAGCAAATCAACGTGGCGCAGTTGATGCTTGACAGTGTTGCGCTTATGCAGTGAATGGCAAGTCATACGCACCCGTCTACCGGGCAGCCAACCAACAGAGTCGCCATCGGGAAAAGTGCCATACATGTCACTGCACTCGCCGCGAAATATTCTCAAGTTATCGGTAAATTATCCACTTCACCAGACCTGCTAACACAGCGTTTTTTTATGCCTGCTATCACACCACACAGAACGCACGTAGCCGCACGCATCAGAACAGCCACTCGACTAATCACCCTCACATGGATCATCCGCACAGTAGGGCACAGGTGCAGCAACAGCCCCACAATGACGAAAACGGCGCTACATCGCACCCGCCTGTGGGTTTTACATCATAAAAATTTTTCAGTTTTATTTTTATGCAAACCGATGCGCCAGTGCACGTAGCTGCTGGCTTTCTGATGTAATTAGGCAAATTAAAATCTTGAAAAGATTTTGAGTGCTTTTCAGTTTGAAGGATCAATATTGGATCTTGGTAATTGCACAGCTCAATGAGAAAAAGACAAGATTGTTATTTGCAGATTATTGGATCTTGAATGGATCTGCTGCTTGAGCGTAAGCAATGTCCATTTGGCCATGATTGGTTAGGGGGCTGCGGTAAAATTGACTGATTCGAATGGACTGAAAAACAGAGGGGTAAAAACAGTGTCAGGCGTCATTAAAAATTAGCACGATTATAGGTGGTTGTGCTTTCCAAAAGTTTAAATGACGCTAAGAATTAACCGTTTATTGTCAACCTAAATTATCACAAGACGAATTGTTTAAATTTTTCTCTGTTCGCAACAAGGTAAGATGGGAATTTATCATTAGTTAACTCTTGCCTGACAAGTTTTCTTTCCCTATTCCATAAATCTTTACCATTTTTCAGCGCATCAATAATGTGCTCTTTATTATTTAAATGAGGTAAATCATATTCGGTATGAGAAATTGAAGACATTTTTTCTGATATCCGTTCTGGAGTCATAATCCATGAGAAATGCCAGCCTGCATTTTTTATGACCTTGCTGCGTAACTTAAACCAGTTTCTTGAAATAAAATGACTGTATAATTCTGATTTCTTTATGTTTCGGAACAACTCTGGCTTACCGTCAAAATAATGTTTGAGATTATGCATATTAGTAGCCCGTGGTAATCGGCATTGACGCTCTGATCCGTCAGCATTGAATACTTGAAGATTAAATTGATAATTATAAAAAGGCATATACAATATCGTACATAATTTCTTGGGATTTATTTTTTTTATAATTTCTGAGTTAAAAATTTCATCAACATCGGAAATTAATATCAAATCTTCATCCTTAGCCTTTTTTAATCCTCGCATTATAGCGTTTCTTGTTGCAGCCTCGTTTGCCCAGGCATCATAGTTCCCTGCTTTACCATTTTCTAGAATTGGTAACTCATCAAAGACAACATAGATAATCTTATCTTTAAATCTTTCATATTTATCTATATCGAAATTTAATTTCTTAGGTTTCCCAGTGAATGTATGAGTAGATTCTACAATGACAAAATAATCTACGGCATCGTCCAAACTATTTAATCTTATATCAAGTAGCATATCTTCGTCGTAGTATAAAAAACAATCATAAATCATTAGGTATTCCTTACGCATTGAGTTAGTTCCAGCGTCTTATGTTCACAAATGATAGATGCTGCTGTCTAGCTTTTGGATCTCGGTGGACAAAAAGGGGGCAATGAAAGCCAAATACGAAAAAGCCACCTCAAGGAAGGTGGCTTAACTGCATGATTTTCATCACTAAATTTGGTGGCCCCTGCTGGGTTTGAACCAGCGACCAAGCGATTATGAGTCGCCTGCTCTAACCACTGAGCTAAGGGGCCAGCGGAGCGGGGATTATAGAGTATCTTGTTAGGGTGATCCAGAGTTCGCCATTTGGATGGTGAAAATTACAGCAATAGCTGACTCATTGATCTCAAAAGAAAATTCTATCGTCCCACGCTCTATCGCTTATTAAGCGCCCAATCATCATTGGTTTTTGAGACCAGGCTCATTCGAAAGTTTGCTTATGCTACAAATAGCGTGATGCAGGCTTGTTAAGCGAGATGAACGGCAATATGGCGATGCGTGCTTCTTCGTAACTCTGCCAAAGCTGCACATCTTCAACGGATGGTATTGTTATCAGTTCGCCGGCATCAAGTCCACGTAGCGCAGCCGAGACTAAATCATCCACTTCCATCAGCATCTCAGCGGGAAGTTCGTTAATGGATTTTCCTGCGCGCTCGAAAATCTCGGTACGCGTTAAGCCTGGCAACACCGCCTGCGTACGCACACCGCTTTCGGCTAATTCACGATGCAAATTACGGGTCAGGGAAAGCACATACGCTTTGCTGGCGTTGTACGCGCCATTCGCCGATTCGCTCACTAGCGCTAGCACTGAAGCAATATTTACTATCGTACCATTGCGACGTGCACGAAACGCCTGCGCAGCAGTGTGGGCCAGCTGTGTCAGCGCCACGATATTTAACGTCAGCATTGTTTGAATTTTCGCGATGTCACCGTCGATGAATTCACCTTCAACCGTCATGCCCGCATTGTTTACCAGCAGAGTAATCGCTTTATTTTGCTGGATTTCGTGATCGACTCTTTGCAAATCATTATGGTTGGTGAGATCGGCCGCTAACACGCTGACTTCAACGCCATGTGATTCACGCAAAGATTGCGCCAACAGATTGAGCCTGGCTGCATCGCGCGCCACCAGAATCAAGTTTGTGCCGCGTGCTGCCAGCTGTTTTGCATAGGTCGCGCCAATTCCGCTTGATGCGCCGGTGATCAAAGCCAAGTGTTGTGACATGGTGTATTCCTTTAAATGATGGTTATCATATTTACGCGGTTTAATATGACGATCATAATATTTGTCGTCAAGCTAGAATATGATGGTTGTAATAATTACACTGATTGCTATCAACGATATGGGAGTCAATGAAGATGGAAAAGCTGAGCCATAAAGCGCGTACGCGACAGCGCATTCTGGATGAAGCCTCTGTGGTAATGCGCGAGAACGGCACTGAAAGCATCGGTGTCGCGGCGCTGATGAAGCGCGTGGGCTTAACGCACGGCGGCTTTTATGCCCACTTCGCCTCGCGCGAAGATTTAGTGCAAGCGGTGATCGCTGAGATGTTTGCCGATTCGGCGCGCCGCTTTGCGGATATCACCTCAATTAACGATCCCGCTGAACGACTGAGTCAGTTAATCGATAGCTATTTATCCGAGCATCATTGCAACACGCCGGGTGAAGGCTGTCCGCTGCCTGCGCTGGTGAGTGAAATGGCACATTTACCGGTTGAGGCGCGCACACTATTTTCCCAGCGGCGAGAAGCCATGCGGCAGCGCCTGGCGTTGACGCTACATGAACTTAACCATCCGCATGCGGATGACGCCGCGACCACCATGTTGGCTGAAATGGTTGGCGCGGTGGCAATGGCACGTGCTTGTCCGGACGACGAGGAAGCACGTACGATGCTGGCGAGCAGTCGTCGGTCGGTAAAACAACGCGCCGGACTGGAGATGGCATGAGCGAGCACGATATCCGCGACATTATTGCGCCTGATTTACAGGTACTGTTTTGTGGCATCAATCCGGGCAAATCGTCGGCGCACACCGGATTTCACTTTGCGCATCCCGGTAATCGCTTTTGGAAGGTGATTTACCAGGCCGGCTTTACGCGCGAGTTACTTAAGCCCGAGCAGGAGCAGCGGCTGCTGGAAACTGGCTGTGGCATCACCATGCTGGTGGAGCGTCCAACGGTGCAGGCTAACGAGTTGGACGGCGATGAATTACGCGACGGTGGTTCACGCCTGCAGCAAAAAATTCTGCATTATCAGCCGCGTGCGTTGGCGGTGTTGGGCAAGGATGCTTTTGAGAAAGCATTTCGTCAGCGCAAAGTTGAGTGGGGCGAGCAGCCGCAAACGCTGGGTGAAACGCGTTTGTGGGTGCTGCCTAATCCGAGCGGGTTAAATCGTACGACGCTGGAAGAGATGGCCGCATCCTATCGCCAACTGCATGATTGGCTGCAGAGCAACGCGTGAAAGAGCTATTCTTCAGGCAATAAAAAACCCCGGCAAGCCAGGGTTTTTTCGTCTCGACAACGATTAATCGTCGAGGAAGCTACGCAGTACTTCTGAGCGGCTTGGGTGACGCAGTTTACGCAGCGCCTTGGCTTCGATCTGACGAATACGTTCACGCGTTACATCAAACTGTTTGCCAACCTCTTCCAACGTGTGGTCGGTGTTCATATCGATACCGAAACGCATACGCAAAACTTTCGCTTCGCGCGCGGTCAGGCCAGCCAACACGTCGTGGGTCGCTGAGCGCAGGCTTTCCGAGGTTGCGGAATCCAGCGGCAGCTCCAGCGTGGTGTCTTCGATAAAATCGCCCAGATGCGAATCTTCATCATCACCAATCGGCGTCTCCATAGAGATCGGCTCTTTAGCGATTTTCAGCACTTTGCGGATCTTATCTTCAGGCATCAGCATACGTTCAGCCAGCTCTTCCGGCGTCGGTTCGCGACCCATCTCCTGCAGCATCTGACGCGAAATACGGTTGAGTTTGTTGATGGTCTCAATCATATGCACCGGAATACGGATGGTGCGCGCTTGGTCAGCGATAGAGCGGGTGATAGCCTGACGGATCCACCATGTAGCGTAAGTTGAGAACTTATAACCACGACGATATTCAAACTTATCAACGGCTTTCATCAGACCGATGTTGCCTTCCTGAATCAAATCGAGGAACTGCAGACCACGGTTGGTGTATTTCTTGGCGATAGAGATAACCAGACGTAAGTTTGCTTCAACCATCTCTTTCTTCGCACGGCGCGCTTTCGCTTCGCCGATAGACATGCGACGGTTAATGTCCTTCACCTGCTCGATGGTCAAGCCGGTTTCTTCTTCGATCTGCTGCAGTTTGTACAGCGAACGATTCACATCATCTTCAACTTCCAGCAGCTTCTCAGACCATGGTTTGTTCATTGCCAGCGCGGCTTTGAACCAGCTTGGGTTGGTTTCGTTGCCGGTGAACAGCGTGATGAAGTTTTTCTTCGGCATCTTGCACAGTTCAATACACAGCTTCATGATCAGGCGCTCTTGCGTACGCACGCGCTCCATCATTTCACGCATATTGTTTACCAGGTAGTCGAACTGCTTCGGTACCAGGCGGAACTGCTTGAACACTTCAGAGAGATTCTGGATTTCGGCTACGGCGTCAGCATGGCTGCGACCTTTCGCTTTGATGACGGTACGCGTGGTTTCATACTGCGTACGCAGGTCGCCAAACTTCTCGCGAGCCAGTTCTGGATCGATAGAATTATCGTCGTCAGAGCTGTCGTCATCCTCTTCATCTTCTTCTTCATCGTCGTTACGATCTTCCTGAGATAACTCAGAACCCACGTGCGTGGCGGTCGGCGCGATATCTTCTTCCGCGTTAGGATCGATGAAGCCGATGATCAAGTCAGACAGGCGATAGTCGCCCGCTTCAACGCGATCATACTGATCGAGTAGATAGGTGATCGCTTCCGGATATTCGGCTACAGAGCATTGGACCTGGTTGATACCGTCTTCGATGCGCTTAGCGATGTCAATTTCGCCTTCGCGCGTCAGCAGTTCAACGGTACCCATTTCGCGCATGTACATGCGCACCGGGTCGGTGGTACGGCCAATTTCAGATTCAACACTGGATAAAACCTGAGCGGCGGCTTCTGCGGCATCTTCGTCAGTATCGGAGCTGTTTTCATTCAGTATCAGATCATCAGCATCAGGCGCTTCTTCAACAACCTGAATACCCATGTCATTAATCATCTGGATGATGTCTTCGATCTGATCGGAGTCGACGATATCTTCCGGCAGATGGTCATTGACCTCAGCATAGGTCAAATAGCCTTGCTCCTTACCACGGGTGACAAGTAGCTTAAGCTGTGACTGCGGGTTTTGCTCCATAAGACGGTATCCACACTTCTGTTAATTAGATTGGTGTCGGTCGGCGCGAGCCAACTATAACAGTGAAGGCGTTGTGTTTTTGCCGCTGCCTACATCGCGGCCAGGGCTGAAGCCCATCTATAATCGGCACTTAAGCCGCTTGTGTTCTTTCCGAGGCTAACCTACTTGCCATTTTCAGTGCTGGCAGTGCTCGCAATCCTCACGTACTTCAGTACGCTCCGGTTGCTGTGCGCTGGCAGCACTGAAACTGGCTGCGACGTTGACGCCTCTAAATTTGTGCTGTGTGTTTCCGGCTTCGCTTATCGCGTCTATTATTCCGGAAATCACTGAACCAGAATGCTGTTTTTAACGTACTTGCAGTTCTGATCCCGTTAAAATCTTATTTTTTCGCTAATGCCTGGCTTAAAGCCCAGAATTCACGGCGTTCGACGGCGCTTAGGCCTTCAGTTCGCTCGCGCGCTATCAGCGCTTCAAGGCGCTGTTCGAGTGCGGAATCGTAAATGCTCGCCAGTGAATCCTGGAACACTTCTTCCGCCTCTTCATCCACTATCATGTGGTTCCAGGTGGCCAGTGTTTCAAGGGGCTGGCTAAAATTTGTTCCGCGATATAACTCTAGTAGCTGTCCGGTGGTCAGGCCAGGATTTTCTGTACAACGGCTGACTAACTCCACAAATAGCGGTAAACCCGCCATTTTTGACTGCTCCAGTCCATCCAGTGTAGGCACGATGGAGGCAAATTGCGGATTCTGCACTAATAACGCGATCAATACGCGCATGGTGGTGCGCTTCAACGGTGGGGCAGTTGGCAGCATTCCGCTTTCTGCCAGCTTCGGCATCAGCTTGTCTAACTGGTTATCGTCAAGAATCCCGAGTTTATTACCCAAGGTTTGACGCATATAAATGCGCAGCGTTTCACCGGGAATTTGACTAATCAGCGGTAACGCCAAGGTCGCCAGCTTGGTCTTGCCATCGCGTGTACTCAAATCCACTTGCGGCATCAGGCTGTCGAACAAAAATGTGGAGAGCGGTGTAGCCTGCTCCATCCGCGCTTCAAAGGCTGCTTTGCCCTCTTTGCGTACCAGCGTGTCCGGATCCTCGCCATCGGGCAAAAACATAAAGCGTAGCTGACGACCATCATTCATGTAAGGCAATGCGGTTTCGAGCGTACGCCATGCCGCTTCACGTCCGGCGCGATCGCCGTCGTAACAGCAAATCACGGTATCCGTTGAGCGGTAAAGCAGCTGAACGTGTTCAGCGGTGGTCGAAGTGCCCAACGAAGCTACGGCATAATCGATGCCAAACTGCGCCAGCGCCACCACGTCCATGTAACCTTCGACAACCAACAAACGCGTGGGTTGCGGATGATTTTTTTGCGCTTCATAAAGTCCGTATAACTGGCGGCCTTTATGGAAAATCGGTGTTTCGGGTGAGTTCAGATACTTCGGCGTATCGTTGCCCAGCACGCGGCCACCAAAACCAATCACGCGGCCACGTTTATCGCGAATAGGGAACATCACACGATCGCGGAAGCGATCGTAGGTGCGGCCAGAGTCATTGCTGACCAACATGCCCGCTTCCATCAGCGATTCGCGATCGTCTTTCTGCTGCCCAAAGCGCTTCAGAGCATTATCCCAACCCGCAGGCGCATAGCCGATAGCGAAGTGATCGATCACTTCCTGACTAAGACCGCGCGTGGCGAGATAGTTCTGTGCAGATTGCGCTTGTGGATTACGCAGGCTCTGTTGATAGAAGCCGTTCAGGCCATCCAGCAACTGATAAAGACTTTGACGTTGATGGCGCTCCATCTGGCTAGGACCGTTGCCCGCTTCATATGGCACTTCTAAGCCATGAAGCGTGGCGAGCTCCTCAACGCTCTCAACAAATTCCAGACGATCGTGATTCATCAGGAAGTCGATGGCGTTGCCTTTGGCGCCACAGCCGAAGCAGTAATAGAACTGCTTCTCACCGCTTACGGTGAAAGAGGGGGTTTTCTCGTTATGAAAAGGACAGCACGCGTGATAGTTCTTACCCTGCTTTTTCAGCTTAACGCGGGCATCGATAATATCCACGATGTCCGTGCGGGCAAGTAAGTCGTTGATAAATATGCGTGGAATTCGTCCAGCCATAAGCCCCGATTTTTCAGCTCATAAACGACAACAAGCCGCGCTTCCTTTCGGAAAGCACGGCCTTTTACTTGACTCTGTCTGCGTTTATCACGCGGCGGAAGCAAGCTTCCGCAAGAAATTAGTACAGACGAGTGCGGCGTGCGTTTTCGCGAGCCAGTTTCTTGGCGTGACGCTTAACTGCAGATGCTTTAGCGCGCTTACGCTCAGTGGTAGGCTTCTCGTAGAACTCACGGCTACGAACTTCTGCCAAAACACCTGCTTTCTCGCATGAACGCTTAAAGCGACGCAGTGCTACGTCGAACGGCTCGTTTTCACGTACTTTAATTACCGGCATGTAACTCTTACCTCGATAAAATTCGGTTTTTGCTGCTGACTGCGGCGCCAGCACATTTCAAAATGGTGCAGCATTTTACTCCAGCCGCGGCCGACTTGTAAAGCACCATGTATAATTTAGAACCAACAGGGGCATATGCCATCGCGGCTGCCGGTTTTTTCAGGCCGTGGAGTATAGCGCACTCTTTGTGCGACAGAAAAACACTTTTTCAGGGGCAAAGTCTCTGGCGTGAGAATTGCCTGTGTTACACTGCGCGCCGCACGAAGAGGGTGATAAAAGCTATGCGAGTTCTGGGTATTGAAACGTCCTGCGATGAAACCGGCATCGCGATTTACGACGATGCGTCCGGTCTGCTGGCAAATCAACTATATAGCCAGGTGAAACTGCATGCCGATTACGGCGGCGTGGTGCCGGAACTGGCATCGCGTGACCACGTCCGTAAAACCGTGCCGCTGATTCAGGCGGCACTGAAAGAAGCGGGCCTTGAGCCACAACAGATTGACGGCGTCGCCTACACCGCCGGGCCCGGATTGGTGGGGGCGCTGCTGGTTGGCGCCACCATTGGCCGAGCGTTGGCATTCGCCTGGAATGTGCCGGCGGTGCCGGTGCATCATATGGAAGGGCATCTTCTGGCGCCGATGCTGGAAGAGAATCCGCCGGAATTCCCGTTTGTCGCGCTGCTGGTTTCCGGCGGGCATACGCAATTGATCAGCGTGACCGGCATTGGTGAATACACCTTATTGGGCGAATCGATTGACGATGCGGCTGGCGAAGCGTTCGATAAAACCGCCAAGCTGCTGGGGCTGGATTATCCCGGCGGACCGATGCTGTCGCGTATGGCGCAGCAAGGCACGCCAAACCGTTTCCGCTTCCCGCGGCCAATGACCGATCGTCCGGGGCTGGATTTCAGCTTCTCCGGCCTGAAAACCTTTGCGGCGAATACCATTCGCGAGCATCAGGGCGACGAGCAAGCTCGCGCGGATATTGCTCGCGCATTTGAAGATGCGGTGGTTGATACCTTAATGATTAAGTGCAAACGCGCGCTTGAGCAAACTGGCTTTAAACGTTTGGTGATTGCGGGTGGCGTCAGCGCCAACCGCACGTTGCGTGAGCGCATGGCCGAGATGATGAAAAAGCGTGGCGGCGAGGTGTTTTACGCACGCCCTGAGTTTTGCACCGATAACGGCGCGATGATTGCTTACGCGGGCATGGTGCGCCTCAAAGGCGGCACCAGCGGTGGACTCAGCGTCAGCGTGCGGCCGCGCTGGCCGCTGGCAGAATTGCCCGCCATATAAAAAAACCGGCCTTGCGCCGGTTTTTTTATTTCTTCTTATTCCGTTTCCAGATCTTATTTTCCTGGCCGCGCCACAGGCGCTGGATGTTGTCGTGGTGCCGCAACAGAATCAAACACGAGAGCATCGAAACGGGGAAAGTGAATTGCGGTTTGAACCACCACACGTAAAAGGGTGCGATCAGCGCGCTGACAATCGCGCCAAGTGACGAATAGCCGCTTAGCAGCACCGTCAGCAGCCAGGTTCCGGTCATCAATCCCGTCAAATCCCAGCCAATCGGCGCAATCGCACCAAAGGCCGTTGCCACGCCTTTACCGCCGCGAAAACGAAAGAACACCGGATAGATGTGGCCCAGACAGGCGGCAATCGCCGTGAGGCCAAGATAGAGCGGGGCAACGTGTAGCAGATAAGCGATCCACACCGGCAGCATGCCTTTTGCCACGTCGAAAATCAGCACCGCCGCGGCGGCGGCTTTGCCACCAATGCGCAAAACGTTGGTCGCGCCAGGATTGCCTGAGCCTTGCGAGCGCGGATCGGGTAAACCAGCCAGTTTACAGACCAGTATCGCACTGGAAATCGAGCCGCAAAGATACGCGAAAATAATCATACCAAGCGCGATAGCACTCATAGCGTCGTACCGTTCCTTTTGGGTCGTTTTGTTCTCGATAAGCGTGGATAATACGCATAATCCGCCGGAAGTGGTATCCGGCTTAGCCAAAAACAGAGACTGACATCATGGATATCGTATTTATCGAGCAGCTTACCGTGTTCACAACTATTGGCGTTTACGACTGGGAACAGGGCATGCAGCAGAAGCTGGTGCTCGATGTCGAAATGGCGTGGGACAACCGTCACGCCGCCGCCAGCGACGATGTGAATGATTGTCTGAGCTACGCCGATGTCACGGAAGTGATCCTCAATCATCTGCAAGGCCAGCGTTTTGCCCTGGTCGAAAGGGTAGCAGAAGAAATCGCCGATCTGTTGATGAATCGTTTCAAAACCCCTGGAGTACGCATAAAGGTAGGCAAACCGGGCGCTGTAGCCCAGGCGGCCAGCGTTGGCGTGCGTATTGAGCGCGGGACTATTCCGAAATAAATCTTCCGTGATTGCCATCACAATGAAACCAAACCAAATTATGGTGTGTCTCACTTGAGGCCGTTGCGCTAACCAGCAGGAAGTGACCGAATTTCTTAAGGTTTCCTTCAGCGTGACGCAGGCATAATTTCAGGCGGTAGCCCTTTGCGACCGCCTTTTTACTGTTTAAAACGGATAGAGGAAATATTTTGATGGCAGACATTCACCAGCTTTGGGTAGCTGCAATCCTGGGGGTTGTAGAAGGCCTCACGGAATTCCTGCCGGTCTCTTCCACGGGCCACATGATTATTGTTGGCCATCTGTTGGGTTTTGAAGGCCAGACCGCTGAAACCTTCGAAGTGGTGATTCAGCTCGGTTCGATTCTGGCTGTGGTCGTGATGTTCTGGCGTCGCCTGTTTGGTTTGATCGGCATTCACTTCGGTGAGGTCAAACATGAAGGCGTGGGTACGGGCAAATTAACCCTGATTCATATTCTGTTGGGTATGGTGCCAGCGGTGGTGATTGGTTTGCTGCTGCACGACCAAATCAAAACGCTGTTTAACCCGATCAACGTGATGTATGCGCTGGTGGTCGGCGGTGTGCTGCTGCTGGTAGCGGAATACTTCAAGCCGAAGCAGCCGAAAGCGGTTGGCGTTGACGATATCACCTACCGTCAGGCATTTATGATTGGCTGCTTCCAGTGCCTGGCGCTGTGGCCGGGCTTCTCGCGCTCAGGTGCGACGATTTCTGGCGGTATGCTGATGGGCGTGAGCCGTTATGCAGCGTCAGAGTTCTCGTTCATTCTGGCGGTGCCGATGATGATTGGCGCCACCGGACTGGATCTCTACAAGAGCCTCGGCTTCCTGACGATGCAGGATTTCCCAATGTTTGCCGTCGGTTTTGTAACGGCTTTCGTCGTGGCGCTGCTGGCGATCAAGGTGTTCCTTGAGCTGATCAAGCGTATCTCGTTCGTCTCTTTCGCTATCTACCGCTTCATTGTTGCGGCCGTGGTTTACGCCATCTTTATGTAAGTTGCCCCGCGCGGCTGGTTACACTGGCCGCGCGTTAATCAATTGCGCCTGCAGCACCACCACACGCCGACGCGTCAACTCTTCCCGCACTTCCGCCCCTTTAAAACCTGCTGCCACCACATCTTTGGTTGGCACCGCTTGCGCCAGCGCAAACGCCTGACGCAAATAGTCGCCTTGCGGATAAGTCATGCTTTCCAGACCCGCACGCCCGCGCGCATCCGCTTCGCTGGTCAGCGCCATCTTCTCCACGCGATCGGGCTTGCGCCAGGCATCAATTCGATCAAAAAGCGCGATTAACGCGTCAGCTGGCTGGCGCTCAATGGTGTGCACCACGTCATGGAATTCGGTCACCACTAACGCCAAATCACGCACCTGATTCGGCACGCGCAGGCGCTGGCACAGCGCTTCAACAATCGGCACGCCCGCGAGGCCATGACCATGATGGCTCGGCCATTTTTCTGCTGGCGTCAGCGCCTTACCGACATCGTGGAACAGCGTAGCGAAACGCACATCAAGCTGATTCGAGAGCGCAGCGGACATCGCCAGCGTCATCAGCGCATGGATGCCGGTATCAATCTCGGGATGCCATTTGATCGGGGCCGGAATGCCATAAAGATTATCGATTTCCGGGAACAGCACCTGCAGCGCGCCGCAATCACGTAATACCTGGAAATAGACCTGTGGATTACGCGTCAGCAACGCTTTTTCCGTCTCTTTCCACACCCGTTCTGCTGTGAGATGCGCCAGTTCGCCGCTGACCGCCATTTCGCGCATCAGCGCCTGGGTTTCATCAGCAATCCGGAAATTCAGATGGGCAAAGCGGGCGGCGAAACGCGCCACGCGCAGTACACGCAGCGGATCTTCGTTAAAGGCGGCGGAAACATGGCGCAGCTGGCGTTTCGCCAGATCGCGCTGACCGCCATACGGATCAATCAGCTCACCGCTGTCGCTTTGGGCGATGGCATTGATGGTGAGATCGCGGCGCTGCAAATCTTGCTCGAGCGTGACATCCGGCGCGAACTGCGTCACAAAGCCGGTGTAACCGTTGCCGCTTTTGCGTTCAGTACGCGCCAGCGCATACTCTTCACGGCTTCGCGGATGCAAAAAAACCGGAAAATCCCGGCCAACCTGCTGATAACCTTCCGCCAGCATCGCATCTGGCGTCGCGCCTACTACAACCCAATCTCTATCTTTTACCGGCAAACGCAGTAAGGCATCGCGCACTGCGCCACCGACCAGAAACGTCTTCACTCAACCACTCCAGAGGCAGATCAAAAATTGCGTGCTGAACACGCTTGTTACTTTATTGTTGCATACTTTGGCTAAATATCGGGCACGCCAAAAGGGGCATCTTACGATCCCCTTAAATAAAAGAACAAATCTGCGTGGCGCGTTAGTTCATCCAGCGATCGTTTTTCTTACGACGCGGCACCATATGCGGCAGCAACAGACCCAACAGCAGACCAACGCCCAGCACGCCGCCGCCATACATAAACCACTGCATGATGATGGTGCGCTGCTTGTCATCCAGCTGCACATTGGCGGCGCTGACTTTCTTCTGCGCGACAATCAGCTCATTTTTCAGCTTCTGATTTTCCGCTTTCAGGCCATCAATGGTGCCGTCGCTGTTGGCGACTTTGTTCTGCATCTCAGAAGTGCGCTGATTCCAGCTGTTGTCAATATTCGCTAGCTTGGCCGTCAGATCTTTAACCTGCTGCTCCAGTTGCGGTACGCGGGTACGCAGGCTAGGACTGGCGCTCAGTTGCGACAGTGGAATCCAGTTAGTTTTGCCTTCTGCATCACGAATCTGACCATATTGAGAGTCGTTATTGGTCTGCAGCAAGGTCACTTCTTCTCCGGCGTTCAGCTTACCGATTAGGCGATATTGATCGCCCGGACCGCTGCGCACCCAAGTGGATAATTCATCGGAGATGTAGCGTTTTTCGTCAGCAGCATGAGCAGGTGTGATGGCGCTGAAAGCCAGCAAAGAAAGGGCAGCAAGTGTGATTTTTTTCATTCGATGTCGTTTTTTCTTAATGGCGTAAAATTACCGGCACAGTCTGGAGACGCTTCTCAAAAATCTGAATGAGAACTATCCTGGTCTCAATCCGGTGCGAAAAGGGTCGTAAAAGCACAAGAAAGCGGAGACAGCGGGCTTCCGGTGCATTACTCTTCGCCAGATTAAACTCGTAAGTGCCAGCAGCGTATTGAATAAAAAATTATGACCATCGAAATCGAATTAAAGTTCATTGCTACACCGCAAGCCGCCGAAAAACTGGCGGAAAAGCTTGCCGCGTGGCCACATCAGCACTTCGCCGCGCGCGAGCTGACCAATATCTATTATGAAACCGACGACAACCAACTGCGTCGCTGGGACATGGGCCTGCGCATTCGTGGCGTTGATCAACGCTATGAAATGACGCTGAAAGCGGCCGGTAAAACCGTTGGCGGTCTGCATCAGCGTCCGGAATACAATGTTGATCTCACGGAGCCGCAGCTGGATATCGCGCGCCTGCCAGCCGAGATTTGGCCGCAGGGCACCGATATTGCTGCACTGCAATCGCGCCTACAGCCGCTGTTCAGCACTCATTTCCAGCGCGAAGCCTGGTTGGTGCAATTTGGCGACAGCGAAATTGAAGTGGCGTTTGACCGCGGCGAAGTCGCTGCCGGTGAATTCAGCGAACCGCTTTATGAAGTCGAGCTGGAGCTTAAAAGTGGTCAACGCGATGACATGCTGAAGTTCGCTGAAGCGCTGGTTACGATGGGCGGATTACGTCTCGGCAGCCTGAGCAAAGCCGCGCGAGGCTATCAGTTGGCGCAGGGTAACTTACCGCGCCCCATCCGTACGTTGCCATTGCAGAAAATCGCCGCGAAAGCGTCGGTTGAGCAGGGCATGATCAACGCAATGACTGCGGCACTGAATCATTGGCAATATCACGAAGAAGTGTGGCTGCGTGGTGATAAAGATGCCAAAGCAGCGGTAATTGATGCGCTGGAAACGCTGCGTCAGGCGTTCTCACTGTTTGGTGCGTTGGTGCCACGCAAAGCCAGCAGCGATCTGCGCCAGAAATTAACCCGTCAGGAAGAGTTGCTGGCCGATGATGAGAACAATGCTGAAGCTACCTGCTTTTCGTTAACTTCGGTTGAGGCTCAGTTAGCACTTACTCACTGGCTGGTCGAGTCGCAGTGGCAAAAATGGCTCGACGACAAGAGCAAAAGCAAGCTGCAGGGATCGTTCAAGCGCTTTAGCGATATTATGCTAAGTCGTATTGCCGCCGATCTCAGAGAAACATTCGTTGATGTTCAACTATTCAATGAGTTCCAGGATAAAGCGACGCGCCTGAATCGCCAGCTGTTGGCGGTGAACCTGCTGGCGGGTGCTTATCCGGCCGAAGAGGTGAATGTTTGGCTGGACGGTTGGCTGGAGTTACAGCATGCGATTCGAGAGAAGCAGGAACGTGGCTTAATGCATCTGGTTAACCTGGCCGTGCGCCCCGCACCTTTCTGGCTCAATAGCGGAATCAAACGCTAACGAAAAATCCAATCAGGGAGAGAAGATGTTGTTACCGTTACCGGCGCTCATGCAGGCGCAGTTGGCTAATGTGGCAGAGCGACTTAATTTGCCATCCTCAGCGTTCACGCCAGAACAGGCGGGCGCGCTGACCTTTAGTGACTTTATCCTCGATAACCTGCAGCAGCATCCCGAATGGTGGCAGCATCTGCAACAGCAAGCGCCTGTGCCAGAAGAGTGGCAGCACTATGCCCGCTGGCTGAATGACGTGCTGCACTCGGTTGAAAATGAAATCTCCCTGATGCGTGAACTGCGTTTGTTCCGTCGTCATATGCTGGTACGCATCGCCTGGATGCAGGCGCTGCAACATGCCACTACCGAACAAAGTTTGCAGCAACTCAGCACGCTGGCGGAAATCCTCATCGCTGCCGCGCGCGACTGGGTTTGGCAGGATTGCAGCCGCGACTTTGGTACGCCATGCAATGAAGCGGGTGAAGCCCAGCCGATGCTGATTCTCGGCATGGGTAAACTCGGCGGCTGTGAACTCAACTTCTCTTCTGATATCGATCTGATTTTTGCCTGGCCGGAAAACGGCGTAACCCAAGGTGGACGGCGCGAGCTCGACAATGCGCAATTCTTCACGCGCATGGGGCAGCGGCTGATCAAAGTGCTCGATCAACCAACGATGGATGGATTTGTCTATCGCGTGGACATGCGTCTGCGTCCGTTTGGTGATAGCGGTCCGCTGGTGCTGAGTTTCGCGGCACTGGAAGATTATTATCAGGAGCAGGGCCGCGACTGGGAACGCTATGCGATGGTCAAAGCCCGGCTGATGGGCGACGATCATGGCCACTGGAGCCAGGAATTGCAGCAAATGCTGCGGCCGTTCGTCTATCGCCGCTATATCGATTTCAGCGTGATTCAATCGCTGCGTAACATGAAGGGCATGATTGCGCGCGAGGTGCGTCGACGCGGCTTGAAAGACAACATTAAGCTCGGCGCCGGCGGCATTCGTGAAACGGAATTCATTGTGCAGGTGTTCCAGCTGATTCGCGGCGGACGTGAGCGCTCACTACAACTGCGCTCCTTGCTCCCTACGCTCAAAGCGATTGGTCAGCTAGCTTTGTTAAGTCAGAAACAGGTCGATCATCTACGTGAAGCCTATTTGTTCCTGCGTCGGCTGGAAAACCTGCTGCAAAGCATTAATGACGAGCAAACGCAAACGCTGCCAGAGAACGAGCTCGACCGCCAGCGCTTAGCCTGGGCGATGGGCGCGGCAGACTGGACCGCGCTGATGGCGCAGCTTGAGCTGCAAATGGCCGGTGTGCGCGCCATCTTTGACGAGCTGATTGGCGACGATGCACCGGATGTCGACGATCAGCCGCAGTTGGCTGAGTTTGCCGGGCTGTGGCAGGACGCGCTGGAAGAGAGCGATCTCATCCCGGTGGTACCGCAATTGGACGATGCGCAGCGTCACGCGCTTTACAACGCGTTGAACAACTTCCGCCAGGATGTGAGCCGCCGTACTATTGGTCCGCGTGGTCGTCTGGCGCTCGACCAGTTGATGCCGCGTCTGCTCTGTGAAGTTTGTCCGCGCGAAGATGCCGATGTGCTGCTGAATCGTCTGACGCCGTTGTTGCTGGGCGTGCTGACGCGCAGCACTTATCTGGAATTACTCACCGAATATCATGGCGTGCTGCGTCATCTGATTCGTCTGTGTGCCGCGTCACCAATGGTTGCCAGCCAATTGGCGCGCTATCCGCTGCTGCTGGATGAGTTACTCGATCCCGCAACGCTGTATCAACCTACCGCAACCGACGCTTACCGCGACGAACTGCGCCAATATCTGCTGCGTATTCCCACCGATGACGAAGAGCAGCAGTTGGAAGCATTGCGCCAGTTTAAACAGGCGCAGCATCTGCGCATCGCCGCTGCCGATATTGCTGAAACGCTACCCGTAATGAAAGTGAGCGATCACTTAACCTGGCTGGCAGAAGCGATTATTGAATCCGTGGTGCAGCAAGCCTGGCAGATGATGGTGCAGCGATATGGTCGTCCATCGCATTTGACTAGCGACAGTGAGCGCGGTTTTGCGGTTGTCGGTTATGGCAAGCTGGGTGGTTGGGAGCTGGGTTACAGCTCTGACCTTGATTTGGTGTTCCTGCATGATTGTCCGGATGATGCGGAAACCGATGGCGAGCGCGTCATTGATGGTCGCCAGTTCTATCTGCGCCTGGCGCAGCGTGTAATGCATCTGTTTAGCACGCGCACGTCGTCCGGCATTTTGTATGAAGTGGATGCGCGTCTGCGTCCTTCTGGCGCGGCGGGTATGCTGGTCAGTACTTTTTCCGCTTTTAACGAATACCAGCGCAGCGAAGCATGGACCTGGGAACATCAGGCGCTGGTGCGCGCGCGCATCGTGTTTGGCGAACCTGCGCTCTGTGAACGCTTTGATGAAATCCGCCGTAACGTTCTTTGCTTGCCACGAGACGTTGAGACGTTGCAAAAAGAAGTGCGTGAAATGCGCGAAAAAATGCGGGCGCATCTCAGCAACAAACATAAAGGTCGCTGGGAAATTAAGACCGATGAGGGCGGGATCACCGACATTGAATTCATCGCGCAATACCTTGTCTTAAGCTACGCGGCCGATCAGCCAGCGTTGACGCGTTGGTCGGATAATGTCCGCATTTTCGAATTAATGGCGCGTCATGGCATTATGCCGGATGAAGAGGCGCAGGCTTTGACGCATGCGTACGTCACGCTGCGTGATGCACTGCACCATCTGGCATTGCAGGAATTACCGGGCCATGTGGCGCCTGAAGCCTTTGTCGCTGAACGCGCGGTGGTCAACAACAGTTGGCAGCGTTGGTTAAGCGGTATCCAATCTGACAGCGCGGAACAGTGAGCCTGATGGCTTATGTGGTAATATCCCGCGCATTATTTTGACCGTGTTGGAGTCTCTGAATGAAAGTAACACTGCCCACTTTTGGCAAGGCCACTGTGCTGGTCGTCGGCGATGTGATGTTAGATCGCTATTGGTATGGCCCAACCAGCCGTATTTCCCCGGAAGCGCCGGTGCCGGTGGTGAAAGTGGATACCATTGAAGAGCGTCCAGGCGGCGCGGCAAACGTCGCCATGAACATTGCTGCGCTCGGTGCAGCATCACGGCTGATTGGCTTGACCGGCGCCGATGATGCCGCGCGCGTGTTGAGCGAAACCCTGCAAAAGGTCAACGTCGACTGTGATTTTGTGGCGGTACAAAGCCATCCAACCATCACCAAATTGCGCGTGCTTTCGCGCAATCAGCAGCTGATTCGCCTCGATTTCGAAGAGGGTTTTGAGGAGATTGATCCGCAGCCGATTCACGATCGTATGCGTCAATCGCTGACGCAAGCGGGTGCGCTGGTGCTGTCTGACTACGCCAAAGGCGCGCTGAACAGCGTGCAGACCATGATTCAATTAGCGCGTGAAGCTAAAGTGCCGGTACTGATTGATCCTAAAGGCACTGATTTTGAACGTTATCGCGGTGCAACGCTGCTGACGCCGAATTTGTCTGAATTCGAAGCGGTTGTGGGTAAATGCAAAAGCGTGGAAGAGATTGTCAGTCGTGGCATGCAGTTAATCGCTGATTATGAGCTTTCCGCGCTGCTGGTAACCCGTTCTGAAAACGGTATGACGCTGCTGCAGCCGGGCAAAGCGCCGCTGCATCTGCCTACGCAGGCGCAGGAAGTGTATGACGTGACCGGTGCGGGCGATACGGTGATTGGCGTGCTAGCCGCAGTGCTGGCGGCTGGCGACAGCCTGGAAGAAGCCTGTTTCCTGGCGAATGCTGCGGCTGGCGTCGTCGTCGGGAAGCTCGGTACTTCCACTGTCAGCACTGTTGAGCTGGAAAATGCCATTCACGCCCGTCCGGAAACGGGATTTGGTGTGATGACCGAAGCGGAGCTGAAAGCCGCTGTTGCGCTGGCGCGTCAGCGTGGTGAGAAAGTGGTAATGACCAACGGCGTGTTTGACATCCTGCACGCTGGCCATGTTTCTTATCTGGCGAATGCGCGCAAGCTGGGCGATCGTCTGATTGTGGCCGTTAATAGTGATGCCTCGACGAAGCGTCTGAAAGGCGAAACGCGTCCGGTCAATCCGCAAGAAAACCGTATGATTGTGCTGGGTGCGCTGGAAGCGGTGGATTGGGTGGTGCTGTTTGAAGAGGATACGCCACAGCGTCTGATTGCGGGAGTGCTGCCAGATCTGCTGGTAAAAGGCGGCGACTACAAGCCGGAAGATATCGCGGGTAGCAAAGAAGTGTGGGCAAACGGTGGTGACGTGCGCGTATTAAACTTCGAAGATGGCATCTCAACCAGCAACATCATCAAAACGATTCGCAGTCATTAAGTGTGAATGGGCGGGAGGAAAACTCCCGCCGATTAGCTTACTGCGGAGTATCAATTTTCCCAGCGGGATCTGGCGTGATGATCGCCGGCGCGGGTGCCGCTGGACTTTCACTTTCTAACTTCGCCAGGCGCTGTTCCAGCGCAGCTAATTTCTCGCGCGTGCGCAGCAGTACCTGCGTCTGCACATCAAACTCTTCACGATTAACCAGGTCCATGCGCGTCAACTGCGCCTGCAATACCTGACGGATTTTCTTTTCGACATCATCGCCAAAATCGCGAATCCCTTTCGGCATAGCTTCATGTACCTGGCGAGCCAGTTGTTCAATTTTTTTCGTGTCGATCATGATTATTTCCTGGTTACGGTGGCCGATAGCTGCGCGTGTTCGGACTCAATAGCTATTAAGTGTAATGCCTGAAACGAAAAGGTTAAACCTGAAATCCGCAACGCAGGAAATGCAAAAGCATTTGCACTTTTGTCGATTGCCCGACCAGATGATTGGCGTTATAGTTTGTTCGCTTATTCTCAGGGCGGGGCGAAATTCCCCACCGGCGGTAAATCAGCTCTTGCTGAAAGCCCGCGAGCGCTCTCACAGTAATGTGAGAGGTCAGCAGATCCGGTGTAATTCCGGAGCCGACGGTTAGAGTCCGGATGGGAGAGGGTAACGACATCAGCCGGGCTTTGCCCGCGTCACGTTTTTGCCATGTGTTTTGTACGCACTCCTAAGCACGCCCTGGTTCTGGTAACTCATATTTTATAAGGTTTTTTTACCATGAATCAGACGCTTCTTTCTGAATTTGGCACGCCTGAACAGCGTGTAGAGCGCGCCATTGATGCGCTGCGCAACGGCCGCGGTGTAATGGTGCTCGACGATGAAAATCGTGAAAACGAAGGTGACATGATTTTCCCGGCAGAAACCATGACCGTTGAACAGATGGCATTAACCATCCGTCACGGCAGCGGTATTGTGTGCCTCTGCATCACCGAAGAGCGCCGTCAGCAGCTTGAGCTGCCAATGATGGTGGAAACTAACACCAGCGCTTACGGCACCGGTTTCACGGTGACAATTGAAGCTGCAAGCGGTGTGACCACCGGCGTTTCTGCTGCCGACCGCATCACCACGATTCGCGCTGCGGTGGCTGATGGCGCTAAGCCTTCAGACCTTAACCGTCCGGGCCATGTGTTTCCGCTGCGTGCGCGTGAAGGCGGCGTTCTGTCGCGTGGTGGACACACCGAAGCGACTATCGATCTGGTGACGCTGGCGGGATTTAAACCTGCAGGGGTATTGTGCGAATTGACCAATGATGATGGCAGCATGGCGCACGCGCCAGAAGCGATCGTGTTTGCTAAGCAACATGATATGCCGGTCGTCACCATTGAAGATTTGGTGGCGTATCGCCGTCAGCGGGAAACGCGTCACGCCAGTTAACTGAATTAATACAGAAGAAAGAGGCCGGATAGATATCTATCTGGCCTCTTTTTTTTGTTTTAACGATTGGCATAAAACACGTGATTGCCAATTACTACTGTACGCTGAAAGGTATGACGCCAGGCCGGTTTAGCATGATGTGCATGGAAAAAGGTCGCGCCTTTCGTTACGTCCTGTAATTCCCCTTCAACAATCTTCTGTGCCAGCTTTCTGGCGCGTTGCCAGCTTTTATCTTCATTTGGTGGATAACGATAAGGATGCTTTTTGAGAGACGTCCAGGAGAACTGCTTAGGTGCATACACCACAGGACAGATCTCTTTGACATCCCAATTGGCCCGGTTCATGGTCACCGTACCAACGGCTATTTGTCCTTTAATCGGTTCGCCACGCGCTTCATGGTAGATATTCATCGCCAGGCACAATATTGCTCCCTGAATTAACATAAATTCCAACTCATCTTTCTAAAACCGAGGGGAGTTTAAGAAGTAGATTGATTGGATGTAACAAGACTGGTCTCGCTCGGTCTTAGGTGCGGGCTATATCACTGATATCTAAAAGGCTCGCGTGCAATATTAAGACCTAACCTGTGTCGAATTTATCCGCCCTATATCATTCAAATTCTCTGACAGAGACCATCATACTTATCAGCGTTAATCCCCCAGCGAAAGCGCGTATCGTAGCGGTTAACAAAGCGACACTCCGTCAGAGGATTAATCATGAGCACTACACGCATGCCTGCGCTGTTCCTTGGTCACGGCAGCCCGATGAACGTACTGGAAGATAATCGTTATACCCAAGCCTGGCAGCAATTGGGTGCAACCTTGCCGCGTCCACGTGCGATTCTCGCGGTTTCGGCGCACTGGTACACACGCGGCACGGCGGTGACGGCGATGAATAATCCGCGCACTATCCATGATTTTGGTGGTTTCCCGCAGGCGCTATTTGATGTGCGCTATCCCGCGCCGGGATCGCCAGAACTGGCTCAGCAAGTGATGAATTTACTGGCTCCGATCGCCGTTCATGCCGATCAGGAGTGGGGTTTTGATCATGGTTCCTGGGGTGTGCTTGCAAAAATGTATCCCGATGCCGACATCCCAGTGGTGCAACTGAGTATCGACGGCACTAAACCTGCTGAATGGCACTACGCATTGGGGCAAAAGCTGGCGTCATTACGAGATGAGGATGTGATGATCGTGGCCAGCGGTAACGTGGTGCACAATCTGCGTATGCTGCGCTGGCAAGGCGCAGAAACTGCGTATCCGTGGGCGGAGAGCTTCAATCAGTTTGTACGTGAGAATCTGGATTTCCACGGTGAGGCAGCAGATCACCCATTGGTGAACTTTATGCAGCATCCGGATGCACAGCTTTCGAACCCAACGCCTGAACACTATCTACCGCTGCTCTATATTCTTGGCGCGCGTGCCGCTGATGAAGCGATCAGTATTCCTGTGGAAGGGATGGAGATGGGCGCGATCAGCATGATGTCAGTGCAGATTGGCTAATGCGCAAGGCCGCCCGAAGAGTGCGGGCGGCACAGCTTTTACTCAACAAAGGTATGCGGATAGAAGCGCGACAGATCCTGCGTGATCAAGGCACGATCTTCGCGTAAGCCGATGCCCGCAGGTTGATCGTCAATTAGCCAACTGCCGATCAAGGTATAGCTATCACCGAATTTCGGTAGCTGATAGAACTGCTGGATAATCATGCCTTCTTCGCCATACGGACCATCGGCGCGGGCGATCTCCTGACCGTTTTCAATGATACGAATATTGGCACCTTCGCGTGAAAACAGCGGTTTCACCACGTACTTATCCATCTGCGGCGCGTTCTTATCATCGGCAAAGTAAGCGGGCAGCAAATTGGGATGATTAGGGAACATTTCCCACAGCAGCGGTAACAACGCTTTATTGGAAATGATGCTTTTCCAGGCCGGCTCCAGCCAACGCACGCCTGCATCCGCCAGCTTGGTAGAAAACACTTCGCGCAGCATGAATTCCCACGGATAGAGCTTAAACAGATTGCTGATGACCTGATCGTTTACGTCGGTAAACTGGCCTCTTTCACCCAATCCAATCTCGTCAATATAGAGAAATTCGCTCGGCAATCCGGCTTCAGTGGCGCAGTCCTGCAGATATTGCACCGTGGCGCGATCTTCCTCAGTATCACGGCAGCAGGAAAAGTGTAGCCAGTTGAAACCGAACTGCTGATGCAGCGTGGCGAAGCGCTCAATCAGCTTCTCTTGCAGGCTGTTGAACTGGTCGCTGCCCTGTGGCAGATTGCCCGCTTTGACCTGGTCTTCCAGCCAAATCCACTGAAAGAAGGCGGCTTCATACAGCGAGGTTGGTGTATCCGCGTTGTTTTCCAGCAGCTTAGCGTCACCTTTGCCATCCCATGCCAGATCGAGGCGCGAATAGAGCGAAGGCTGGCGCAACTTCCAGGAATCACGCACAAAGTCCCAGGTGTGCTTAGGAATACAGAAACGGGTGAGCAGCTCGTCACTGTTCACCACTTTTTCCACCGCCTGCAAACACATCTGGTGCAATTCGGCGGTGGTATCCTCAAGCTGTTCAACCTGCGCTAGCGTGAATTGGTAGTACGCATCTTCACACCAGTAAGGTTCGCCATACATGGTGTGAAACTGGAAACCATATTCCGCGGCTTTTTCACGCCAGTCTGGACGTTCGGGGATTGCAATACGTTGCATGCTGAGGCTTAGCCTCCCAGCGAGCGGCTGCCGGTGCCAGAAGCACTGCTGCGCTGCATGGTGTTTTGTTTTGCCACGCTGTCACCAAAGCCGCCACGCGTAATGGTGGAAGTGGTCGCGGGTTTCGGCGCCATTGCTGTTTTCGGCACGTTGATGGTGCGGCCCGATGTGGCATTACCGTAATTTTTACCCGCAGCATCAACAAATTTACCGTTTGCCGGGCTGTTCGGATTTTTTGGCGAGAACAGGGGCTGCTGGGCAAACCCTGCACCGCCGCTCATCATACGTCCCATCATGTAACCGGCCATCAACGGCATCCAGAAGCTACCGCTTTGCTGAGCTTCAGCATTGTTTGCGGTGGTGCCCACACCCGCTTGTGCAGGCGTTTGCTGGCATTGGTTTTCACCAAACTCAGCCACACAATCTTCGCGTGTAGCGTATTTTGGCGCGGTACGTTCGGCTTCTTTCTGTGCGTTGTTATACGCAGTGGTACATTGCGCGCTCTGGCCTGGATTGGCTTTGGCGCAATCATCCGCGTTTTGATAGAGCGACACCGTTTCGTCACTCTGCTCGCAGCCTGCCAGCATAAACACTGCGCTAACGGCAAAGGCGACTGGCGTTAAGTGGCGTGCCTGCCAGCTTTTACGAAAAGCGGCATGGCGAATATTTTTCGTCCGTTTCATTATTTTCATCCTGTGCCCAAAGGTGGGGTAAGGATAGGGGATGAGCGGTGGAAAATGAAGCGCGAAGCCAGATGGGGAAAGGATCTTTACGTAGCTATACGATTGAATGCGAAAGGGGCCGCATACGGCCCCCTGGGGAATTAATTACCGAATGGATTTCCGCTGCTGCGTGCGGCAGCTGGACGGGCTTGTGCGGCAGTTGAAGGCGATGAAGCTTTCGGACCGTTATCCACACGCGCGGCCTGCTGGTTATTCTCCGGCGCCACCACTTCAGGAGTCGTGGTGATCTCTTTGCCCAGCGTGCTGTTCAGCTGCTGCAGATCCTGCTCGTTCAGCGTACCCAGCGCATATTTGATATTCAGCTGGTTGATCAGATAGCTGTAACGCGCATCTGAAAGCTGCTGTTTAGCATTGAACAGCGTGGTGGTCGCATCCAGCACATCGACGATGGTACGCGTACCGACCTGATACCCGGCTTCCATCGCATCCAGTGAGCTTTGTGCAGAGACAACGGCTTGCTTATAAGCATCAATGCTGCTGATAGAGGCATTCACGTTATTGAATGATGAACGTACCGTCTGAACCGCACTACGATGTGCGCCTTCCAGCTGTTCGCTGGCCGCGACATAGTTGTACTGCGCTTGTTTCACCTGCGAGGTGACCGAGCCGCCGCTGTAAAGTGGCATGGTGAAGCTCAAGCCAACCTGGTTAGAACCGGTGATGGAATCGGTGCTGCCAGCGCTCTGATTGGCGCGACTGCCGCCATATTTGCTGTTTGACATACCGGTTGAGGCGGTCAAATCCAGCGTTGGCATGTGGCCGGTTTCGGCTGAACGAATCTGTTCACGCGCCAGATCCTGGCTCAGACGCGCAGACAGCAAGGTCAGGTTGCGGCTTTCCGCTTCTTTCAGCAGGCTGGCCACAGCATCTGGACGCGCGGTTTTGAAACGATCGATATTCAATGAAGCCAGCGACAGATAATCCATGCCGGTAATCTGACGCAGCGATT
Source organism: Pantoea sp. GCM10028869 (assembly GCF_042666835.1). Classification (NCBI taxonomy): domain Bacteria; kingdom Pseudomonadati; phylum Pseudomonadota; class Gammaproteobacteria; order Enterobacterales; family Erwiniaceae; genus Pantoea; species Pantoea sp. GCM10028869. The sequence continues at coordinate 177,121 of NZ_JBHTGO010000006.1, forward strand.
CCACCGCATTATCGAGGTTGTTACGTGCGGTCACTTCGTTAGCCAGCACGGTGTCATACTGTGCACGGGCGTTTTGCACGTCAGTAATCGCGACCAAACCCACGTTAAAGCGCTGCGTGGTTTGATCCAGTTCGCGGTAGATAGATTGTTTCTGTGCTTCGGTGTAAGAAAGCGTGTCGATTGCCTTTAACACGTTAAAATAGGCAGTCGCCGTGTTAAGAATCAGGTCTTGCTGAGCAACCTGATAGGTAACATCCTGAATACCAGCCTGTTTTTCCTGCAGCGACAGCGCACGCCATTTCGACATATCGAAAATAGTTTGAGTTAATTGCAGAGAGGCGCTGGTCGTGTTGGAATGAAGTCCGCTGCTGTCACGGTAGCCATTGTTATAAGTGTAATCTGCGCCCAAGCCTAACTGCGGCAATAAAGGACTACGCGCTTCATTGATTTTCTCAAATGCAGCGTCGCGGTTAGCGGCTGAAGATCGCAGATCGGGGTTGCTAAGGCGCGCCTGCTGATAGACCTGCAACAGGTTTTCTGCCTGGCTGGCAAGGCTGAATCCGCCCAGAGTCAGCCCAATAAAAAGTGGGAGCAGTTTTTTCATTTGCATTCCTTTTGTTGCAGCAAAATGCACTGGTAGTGCTGCAGGTAAGCCAAAAAAATAATCGCCGATTCTACAGAGGCGGCGTCAGAGATAAGTTGGCTGAACGTGCCTTCTTCCCCTAATTTACGTAAATAATTCAAAAAGAACCACTCGGACGGAGCGGTAGACTTGGCTTTTCTTTGCTCCATCCCAATCTGCATAAGGAATCAGACGATGGCGAGTGAAAAAAAATCCCCTGTGACTTTCACAAAAAACGATGTAGAAATTATTGCACGCGAAACGCGTTACGATGGTTTTTTTTCCATCGTCAGCTACCGTTTCCGCCACCGTTGTTTTAATGGCGAAATGAGTGGTGAAGTGGTGCGCGAAGTTTTTGAGCGCGGACACGCCGCCGTGCTGCTACCCTATGATCCCTTGCGTGATGAAGTGGTACTGATCGAACAGATCCGCATACCCGCTTTCGATTCCAGCCCAACGCCCTGGCTGCTGGAAATGGTGGCTGGCATCATCGAACCTGGCGAAACACCAGAAGATGTCGCACGACGTGAGGCGGTAGAAGAGGCGGGCCTTAAGGTTGGCCGCGTCAAACCGATAGTGAATTACTTAGCCAGCCCCGGCGGAACGTCTGAACGTTTATCGGTGCTGGTGGGCGAAGTGGATGCCAGCCTGGCAGAGGGAAATCATGGGCTGGAGGAAGAGAATGAGGATATTCTTGTCCATGTGGTGAGCCGCGAACAAGCTTATCGCTGGGTGGAAGAGGGGATTATTGATAACGCGGCATCTGTCATCGCCTTGCAATGGCTGGCGTTGCACCATGAAAAACTACGACAAGAGTGGAAGCTAAAATGAAACAGCGCTATACCCCTGACTTTCCCGAAATGATGCGCCTGTGCGAAACCAATTTCGCCCAGCTGCGTCGCCTGCTGCCGCGTAATGACGAGGCAGGCGCATCGGTGATTTATCAGGTGAATGGCGCCAGCTATCAGCTCACCATTGAGGAATCAACGCGTTACACCACGCTGGTGGAAGTGCGTCAGGTGGCGCCCGCAGTGAGTTACTGGAGCCTGCCTTCTATGTCGGTGCGGCTCTACCATGATGCGATGGTCGCTGAAGTGTGTTCCACTAAACAGATCTACCGATTTAAAGCGCGCTATGATTATCCTAATAAAAAACTGCATCAGCGCGATGAAAAACATCAGATTAACCAGTTCCTTGCGGATTGGTTGCGTTACTGCTTAGCGCACGGCGCTGTGGCAGTACCGGTTTGCTGATAGCGTAAAAAACGCAACGATGGCGTGGAGATTAAGGAAACGCTTTGGATAGCCTGCTAACTCTTCCTGCGCAAGATGGGTCTGATATCAGGATTTTACAAATCACGGATACCCATCTTTTCGCCGGAAAACATCAATCGCTGCTTGGGGTAAATACCTGGTCGAGTTTTGATGCGGTACTGGATGCTATTGAAGTACAACAGCGTCAGTATGATCTGATTATCGCCACTGGCGATCTCGCTCAGGATCACACCGTCGAAGCTTACCAACACTTTGTAGCAGGCATTAATCGTCTGCCAAAACCTTGCGTCTGGCTGCCGGGGAATCACGATTTTCAGCCGGCAATGGTGGATACGCTGGCCGACGCGGGCATCAAATCTGACAAGCACGTTCTTTTGGGCGATCACTGGCAACTGGTGCTGCTCGATAGCCAGGTATTTGGTGTGCCACACGGCATGTTGAGCGAATACCAGCTGGAGTGGCTACACACCGCACTTAGCAAGTACCCAGAACGCCACACTTTGGTACTGCTGCATCATCATCCGCTGGCTTCCGGATGTACCTGGTTAGATCAGCACAGCTTGCGCAATCCGCATCAGCTGGAAGCGGTACTGCAGCACTTCCCGCGCGCGCGTAATCTGGTATGTGGCCATATTCATCAGGAGCTCGATCTCGACTGGCATGGTCGCCGTGTGATGGCTTCACCATCAACCTGCGTCCAGTTCAAACCGCATTGCACTAACTTCACCATTGATACGCTGGCGCCGGGCTGGCGTTGGTTTACCTTGCAGCCCGACGGCACGCTGCAGACCGAAGTGAACCGCCTGCAAAGTGACATGTTCCGCCCCGATCTTGATTCCGAGGGCTACTAAGCAATGGCGGCGCTGATCTATCTGCATGGCTTCAACAGTTCCCCGCAATCGGCGAAAGCCACGCAGCTGCAGCAGTGGCTCAACGAACAGCATCCGCATATTAATGTGATGGTGCCGCAACTACCGACGTTTCCGTCTGAAGCCGCCAGCATGCTGGAAGATCTGGTGATGCAATATGCCGGTGAACCGCTGGGATTGGTGGGATCGTCGCTGGGCGGCTATTTTGCTACCTGGCTGTCGCAGTGTTTTATGTTGCCAGCGGTGGTGGTTAATCCCGCCGTACGGCCGTTTGAGCTGTTAGTGGATTACCTCGGCGAAAACCGTAATCCCTACACCGGCCAGCAATATGTGTTAGAGTCTCGCCACATTTACGATCTGAAAGTAATGCAGATTGACCCTCTTGAAGCGCCCGATTTACTCTGGCTGCTGCAACAAACCGGCGATGAAATACTCGATTATCGCCAGGCGCTGGAGTATTACAGCGCATGCCGCCAGACGGTTGAAGAGGGCGGCAATCATGCCTATATCGGATTCGAACGCCATTTCGCACAGATCGTTGATTTTCTGGGATTAAACGCCCAGTGACCTTGCGAAGTGGGGCCATTTTCCTATTGCTAATCAGACATTTACGATGAGCCAATCAAGCTATAATGCCGATGCCATTGAGGTCCTGACCGGCCTTGAACCGGTGCGTCGTCGTCCGGGGATGTACACCGATACCACGCGCCCGAACCACCTGGGCCAGGAGGTGATCGATAACAGCGTCGATGAGGCGCTGGCCGGTCACGCTAAACGCGTGGAAGTCATTCTTCATGCCGACCAGTCGCTGGAAGTTATTGATGATGGTCGTGGCATGCCAGTGGATATCCATCCGGAAGAAGGCGTGCCAGCGGTTGAGCTGATTCTTTGTCGCCTGCATGCGGGCGGCAAATTCTCCAACAAAAACTATCAGTTCTCAGGCGGCTTGCACGGCGTCGGGATCTCGGTGGTTAACGCCTTGTCGAAGCGTGTGGAAGTTACCGTGCGACGTAACGGCGAAATCTACCAGATTGCCTTCGAAAATGGCGACAAGGTGCAGGATCTTACGGTTACCGGCACCGTCGGTAAACGCAATACCGGTACCAGCGTGCACTTCTGGCCAGATGAAAGCTTCTTTGATAGCCCGCGTTTCTCGGTTTCTCGTTTATCACATCTGTTAAAAGCCAAAGCCGTGCTGTGTCCGGGCGTTGAAATTGTTTTTAAAGACAAGGTCAACGACACCGAACAAACCTGGATGTATCAGGATGGCCTGACCGATTACCTGTGTGAAGCGGTTGACGGCTTACCCACGCTGCCGGAAAAACCCTTTGTAGGCAGTTTTGCAGGCGATGTGGAAGCAGTGGATTGGGCGCTGCTGTGGCTGCCGGAAGGCGGAGAGCTGCTAACAGAAAGCTACGTTAACCTGATCCCAACCATGCAAGGCGGCACGCACGTCAACGGTTTGCGTCAGGGCTTGTTGGATGCCATGCGCGAGTTTTGCGAATACCGCAATATTCTGCCGCGCGGCGTGAAGCTGTCGGCAGAAGATATCTGGGATCGCTGTGCGTACGTGCTGTCGGTGAAGATGCAGGATCCACAGTTTGCCGGGCAGACTAAAGAGCGCCTGTCGTCGCGTCAGTGTGCGGCATTCGTCTCCGCGGTGGTCAAAGATGCCTTCAGCCTGTGGCTGAATCAAAACGTGCAGGCGGCTGAAATGCTGGCCGAGCTGGCAATCTCCAGCGCGCAGCGCCGCATGCGCGCCGCGAAGAAAGTGGTGCGTAAAAAACTCACCAGCGGCCCGGCGCTGCCGGGCAAACTGGCTGACTGCACCGCACAAGATTTGAACAAAACCGAGCTGTTCCTCGTCGAAGGGGATTCTGCGGGCGGATCCGCCAAGCAAGCGCGCGATCGTGATTATCAGGCGATCATGCCGCTTAAAGGTAAGATCCTTAATACCTGGGAAGTCTCTTCGGACGAAGTGCTGGCCTCACAGGAAGTGCATGATATTTCAGTGGCGATCGGTATCGATCCTGACAGCGAAGATCTGAGCCAGCTGCGTTACGGCAAAATCTGTATCCTCGCGGATGCGGACTCCGATGGTCTGCACATTGCCACGCTGCTGTGCGCGCTGTTTGTGAAGCATTTCCGTACGTTGGTGCAACACGGCCATGTGTACGTGGCGATGCCGCCGCTGTATCGCATCGATCTCGGCAAAGAAGTCTATTATGCCCTGGATGAAGATGAGAAAGAGGGCGTGCTGGACCAGTTGAAGCGCAAGAAAGGTAAGCCGAATGTGCAGCGTTTTAAGGGCTTGGGTGAAATGAACCCGCTGCAGCTGCGCGAAACCACGCTTGATCCGAATACGCGTCGTCTGGTGCAATTGACGATCAGCGATGAGGATGTCGATCAAACCCTACGCGTGATGGACATGCTGCTGGCGAAGAAACGCTCGGAAGACCGCCGCAACTGGCTTCAAGAGAAAGGCGATTTAGCCGACCTCGAAGTGTAAAAAAACAGGGACGCCGCGGCGTCCCTGTTTTATTGCTGCTGTAATGCCTGTTTAATCCGCGTAATAACCGTGCTCCACTCTTCATCCTGCCCGCGCCCAAACAATCTCATTTGCGGATACCACGGCGATTCATCGCGATTTTCCAACCAGCGCCAGTCTCGCGCCCAGGCGGGAAGTAATACCCAGCAAGGTATCCCCATCGCCCCTGCTAAGTGGATCACCGACGTATCTACACCAATCACCAAATCCAGTTGTGAAATGACCGCGGCGGTATCCTGATAATCAGTGAATTGGGCACCAAGCGGCTGTATGTGTGGAAAGTCAGCGATTTCCTCTTCACCTGCACCTTTTTGCAAGCTAATCCAGTTGATATCAGGCAGGTCAAATAAAGGTGCAAACTGTGAAAGGTGCGCAAGCGATCGTTGGCTATCATTCTTATGCCCGCTAGAGCCTTTCCATACGATACCAATTTTTTTCCCGTTCCCCTCAATCGGCCACCTCGCCTGTTGTTCTGCAGAGCTAAACAGATAGGGATGATGCGCGCTGAAGGGCTGTGTTGAGTTGAGGAAGTGCTGCGGTAAATCCAGTAGAGAGCACCAGTAATCTGCCGGTGGCAACGTGTGTTGTACATCTTCCCGTGTCAGATAATTATCGAGGTGCGGCAGCGTAACCATCAATGATTTTAAGGACTTGCTACCCAGCATGATCACTTTTACCGCATGCTTCTCAGTTTTAACGCGTGTGAGATAACGACAGAACTGAATTTCGTCCCCCATGCCTTGCTCGGTCCTTACCAACAGCGTTTTGCCGCGCAGATCCTCTCCTTGCCAGTAGGGAATAGGGAGTTTCGGTAAGGTAAAGAAGCGATCGGGATTATCGGGCGCATAACGCGCCTGATAGTTAGACCAGCCAGCAGCGAAGTTGCCTTGTTGTAGCTGAACCATGCCGAGCGAATTTCGGCAACGTTGATCGGCGTCACGCACTTGCAATACTTGCTGCATCTGACTTTCTGCTTCTTGTAGCTGGCCCATGTGCGCTAGCAACGTACTTAAGCCATAGCGGGCTTCGGTATAATCAGGCTGGCTTTGCAGCGCCAATCGATACTGATCTAAAGCAAGGTGATAGCGCTGCTGTTTATGCAGCAAAATAGCGTAGTTATTGTGACAGGCGGCATAGCCCATATGTGATTGCTGCGCAGCCTGATAACAGGCTTCCGCCTCGCTCCAGCACCCGGCGTCATAATGGGTTAGACCAAGACCGTTGAGTAATCCCGCATCTGTAGGCGCAAGTTTTAGCGCCCGCTGATAATAGCGCTGCGCCGTATCCAGATCGCCGTTGCGCCGTGCAAGCCGTGCGGCTTCATGAAGGAACCAGCCATCGTAGGGAGCAAGCGTCAGGTGCGCCCGAATCTTACGCCAGGCTTCTTCCTGTCGCCCTTGCTGCAGCAACTGGGTTACCGCTTGTTGCTGACGTAAATCGTTAGCCAACCGAGGTTTATGGCGCATTGTGATATCCTGCCGCGAATAAAGTGGCGTAATTTAAGTCAAAAGTGTTAGAAACCGCGCTAAGACAGGTCTCGATCTTTAAGGATGGGAATTTGAAAATAACACTGGAAGAGTTACGTGCCTGGGTTGCGGTGGTGGATACCGGATCAATCACATCAGCCGCGGAGCAGTTAGATCAAACCAGCTCTGGCGTGAGCCGTGCGCTTAGCCGGCTGGAAGGTAAGCTGCAAACCACCTTAATGCATCGCACCACGCGTCGCCTGGCATTGACCGAAGAGGGGCTGATTTTTCTCGATCATGCGCGGCAGATTCTGGCGTCGGTTGAACAGGCGGAAGAACTGATCGCGCAGCGCCGGGACATTCCTTCTGGACGCTTACGCGTCAATGCCAATACGCCATTTACCCTGCACGTCATTGTGCCGCTGGTGGCGGAGTTTCGTCAGCGCTACCCGCTGATTCAGCTGGAATTAAACACCGACGATATTGTGATCGATCTGCTGGAGCAGCAAACGGACATCGCCATTCGCATCGGCGAGCTGCGCGATTCGACGCTGCGTGCGCGTGTGCTCGGAAGCAGCGCCATACGCCTGTTAGCCAGCCCGGATTATCTTGAAAAGTTTGGTGTACCGGAAAATGTTGATGCACTGGCGAACCATCAGCTGTTGGGGTTCAGTCAGCTTGATGTACACAACGTCTGGCCGGTTTGGCAGCGCGAAGGCGAGTTCCTGCGCATCAAACCTACGCTGTCCGCCTCCAGTGGTGAAACATTGCGTCAACTGGCTTTAGCTGGGCAAGGTATCGTACGTTTATCCGATTTTGTCAGCCGTGAAGATCGCGAGAGTGGGCGTTTGGTACAGGTTTTGGCAACGGAAACCCGTGAACAGCGTTTACCCATCCACGCGGTCTATTATCGCAATCAATCCCTTACCTCGCGCATTACCTGTTTTCTGAGTTTTTTACGCGAAAAAATTCAGGAAAATCATCTGTTATAGTCTTGTTCCTGCTCGATTATTTACCCTTCATCTTCATATCTTTATTCATAAAAACGCTTTAATTCATATAGTTAATTAACTAATAACTTTTCTGTCAATGTTGGGAAATTTTTTCTTTCCTAACGGGACGTTTCTTATGTCTCGGAAATCTCTCTTTCCCGATTATGTCGCTCACTTTGAGCCCGCACAGGTGGGTTAAGCCAGGGAGATTGTTGCGCTTGTACGCAATCGCACAATCAAAATCTAATGTACGGAAGGGATTAAACATGAACGTTTCGCCCGTGAGTGTTGCGGTTATTGATAAAAAAACAATAACGAAAGCGGAAGCATTGCGTGTAGGTAAAGACGGTAAAGCTGCAAAAGTTCAGGCTATTACCAACGGCAAATATTTGCTGACCCAGGGTAATGACGGCGTTGCACCAGAAAACATTACCGTTAAGCGTGTCGGGAAAGATTTGCTGGTGATGCTGGAAGGATCCGACGCCAGCGAACCGGATCTGATTATCGAAGACTTTTTCGCTAAATCAGGTGCTTTAGTTGGTAAAGCTGAAGATGGCGCCATGCATGAATACGTCGCTACCGATGGTGACGCCGATCACGATGCTGCCGCATTGGCTGATGGCGAAACCACCGCATTAGCGCTTGGAGAGAGCACGGTTGATACCGATTCTGGTTTCATGCTGGCCTCAGGATTTGAATGGTCCCCGGCGTTGATCGCTTTAGGCGGATTGGCGGCTATCGCTGCGGCCGCCGGCCTGGGCTACGTGGCAGCCAAAGAGCAGTATCAGGATAAAAACGCTCACGAAAACGGCAGCAGCGATCAAAATGGTGGGGACAACGGGAAGGGCGGTGATGGCGGCGGTGATGGCGGCGGTAAAGGTGGCGGCGACAGCGGCGGCGGCAATGTAAACGTCCCGGTAGTTAACGGCCTGTATGACGACGTGGGCAGCATTACCGGATTGATCGCGAAAGGCGGCCGTACCGATGACACCACGCCGACACTGAACGGCACGGGCACCAAAGGGAATGTCATTGAAATTTGGGATGGCAGCACAAAAATTGGTGAAACCACGGTTGGTGAAAACGGCACATGGTCCTTTACACCTGGTAAAGCATTGGGCGCCGGTAGCCACAGCATCACCACACGTGAACGCAATGAAAGTGGCGTAGTAGGCGATTCAAGCGAGGCCTGGAGCTTCGTTATCGATCTGACCGCCCCTGCCAAGGGCACCATTGGTAGCATGGTGGACGAAAGCGTGAATCCGCCGAAAGAGATCGTGAAAGATGGCATCACCAAAGACAACACACCGACGCTGGCGGGTAAGGCCGAAGCGGGCGCTACCGTTGAAATCTGGAAAGATGGCCAGTTGCTGGGCACTGCCAAAGTAGACAGCGAGGGTAACTGGACCTACACCAGCCCGACGCTGGCAGAGGGTAAACATGATTTCAGCATCGTCGTCGTAGATGAAGTCGGGAATAAATCGCTACCTTCCGAAGCCTGGATTATCGAGGTTGATACCGTAGCACCAGAAAATAAAGGCATTGGTGCCATCGCTGATGATGAAGGTAAGTTGATTGAAAATGGTGGCGAAACGCAAGACAGCACGCCAACCTTCTCTGGCGTCGGTGAAAAAGGCGACATCATTAAAATCATTGATAACGGCCAGGTTATCGGCAGCACCGTTGTAGACGACGAAGGAAAGTGGCAATTCACCCCAGAAAAAGCCATTGGTAATGGCGATCACGAATTCCAGATTATTGAAATGGATCCAGCAGGTAATGAATCTGCGCCTTCAGAAAAAGTCATTATCGAAATTAACGATCCGAATAACCCTATTGATCCCGGCAAGGAAGTGATTCCGAATCCCGATGTACCGGTAACTGGCGCGGTTGACGACGTGTATCGTGATGAAATGTTGGATAACGGCGAAAAGTATTTCATCGGTAAACAGCCTATTGCTAACGGCGATGCGGTGAATGATTCAACGATTTTTGTGGGTGGATCCGGCAACGCGGGCGATATCGTTTATATCTGGCTCAGTGGAAGCAATAACCATTATTACCTCTCCTCTGTCGTAGATGAGAACGGGAAGTGGAGTATCGCCACGCCAGAGTTATCTGATGATGTTTACAAGATTGAAGCGGCATTTAAAAATGCTGAGGGCGTAGTAACAGCCAAAACCGAAGCATTTGAAGTTGAGATCGACACGCTTCCACCAGAACCCATCGATCCGGGCGATCTCTTCCCAGATTTACTTAGCCATGTTGAATTATCTGAGCTGCTCTCGGCAAACGGTGACACGTTATTCAATGAAGCGCAGGAAGAATCTGCATTACTCAATAATATTGATGAAAGCATTTTGAGTAATATGGTTTTTGATGCGGATATTAAGAGTTCTGCAGTGGACGGCGTAATGTCTCTCGATATTACAGCTTTGAAGGATTTAGATATTCATTATTTATCTGAATAATTATCACATCATTGCGATTAATAGAATAAAAACAGGCGTCGTCTGACGCCTGTTTTCTGGAGTTATAATGAAACTTAAAAAATATGCTATTGCCACGGTGCTTGCGTCATTGTCCATCAGCGCAACTATCCAAGCGCAATCTAATTTTGGCAAAGCCTGGCAATCCATGCCTGCAGCGGCCTCAGAGCAAACCCGCATCGTTTATTATCGTGCTACAGACGATAATAATAATAAAGCAGCACACATCTATGTTGATGGCGAATTCCAAACGGCATTATTAACCGGTGGCTACACGGTGTTTTGCCTGAAACCGGGTGTACATTCATTGGGGAGCTATATCGATGATGCGCCGGGTTATCAGGGCAAGCAGCAACAGCCATGGCGCGATAATCTGGCGGCGGGCAAAACCTATTATATTATTGCCAGCCTTGACGGTTCTGGCCGTCCTCTGGTGATGGATAGCGAACAGGCTCAGCAGCAATTAGTAGGAACACGTCAGCAAACTCACTTGCTTTCCCGCGCGTCAGCGGTGGTGCCGTGCCAGCCTGGAACTACACAGTCTTATGATAATTATGAGTTTTCATCGGATTTGTTGTTTAATTTTGGTAGTGCGAGCAGTGCCGATATCTCCGCTCAGGGTCACAGCGCCATTCAACAATTTGCGACCTTGTTGAAAAGCAAAAATAAAGCCGAACAGCGCATTATAGTCACCGGCTTTACCGATCCGATTGGGGAGGAGGAAAGCAACATCAAGTTAGGCCAACGCCGCGCGGATGCAATCAAGAAATTATTGGTTAATAACGGGCTCGCGAGCGAGCATATTCATTCGCAAAGTATGGGTGAAAGCCAGGTCACGGCGCAGTGCGCGGGCTCGCTGAAGCAGCAAAAAGCATGCTATCAAGGCGAACGTCGTGTAATTATCAGTGTGGAGAATAAATAGTTTTATCACTTTCTGAAAATTAACCAATGGTCTGATTTTTTAAAATTTAGACCATTTTTTTCGGCCGCCGGTTTTTATTAGTGATTTCGTTAAAAGACCATTAATTAAGACATGTCCTGTGTTGGTTATTTCACTAACTGGTCGAGAATACTTGCGTTCCGGGAGGGAACCGGAACACGAATCTAAATATTAAAGGAATATTATCATGGCAAATAACAGCATTAACGCATTAAAAAAAGTGGACATTAAAACTATCACCGATAGTCAGTTTGGTTGGATAGGTCAAACGGTCGATCCTAAAGACGCCGGTGGTTATGTTGAAATCCTTATTGATGGTGTGATTTACAAAGCACCTATTGATGAAAACGCTAATTGGTCTTTCACACCGCCAGCGGGCTGGGACGAAGGCTCACATACCGTGCAGTTGATCACCGTCGATAAAGCAGGTAACCGCGCACCACCATTGTCCTTTATTGTAATTCTGGATACCCAAGCCCCAGAAGCGCCGGAAATCTGGCGTGTGGTAGACAACACTGGCAGCAATAAAGGCAATTTGAATCCGGGCGAAATCACCGATGAACATAAGCCTGTCATTTCAGGCGTAGCGGAGCCGGGCGCGATTGTTTACCTGTATGACAACGGCGGAAAAGATCCGATTGCGTCAGTCAAAGCCAATAGCATGGGTGCATGGACCATTACTCCAGAATTGGCAGATGGCGAACATAGCCTGACCGTAGTGGCTAAAGATGCGGGTAAAAACGAAAGCCCAGCCTCTGCGCCTTTCGTGATCGTGGTTGAAGCGGGCGCGGTGGTGAAAGCCGAAGGCCCAACTTCAGAGTTACAGCAATCTGAAGAGTCAGTAATTGGCACGCATGATTTCGGCACATTTAAAAATGCCAATGAGGCCTATAGAAGTAAAAGTTATATTGAGCAAGCGGGAACAATTAAGGACAAAAACGCCGAAATTCAAATCACGTTAAATAACGAAGTTTATATCATTCGTTCTGATTCAGAGGGTAAATATCATTTCAAATCTGAAGAGCTGCCAGATGGTATTTATTACTATCAGACGCGCGTTCGCGACAACGCTAATAACTGGGGACCAGCTACCACATTTATTATACATATTGAAGCTGAAACACCCGAAGCGCCGCAAATCCTGCGCGTCATTGACGATGTAGGGAATGTTGACCACTTAACTTCGGGTCAATACACCGACGATAAAAACCCAACGCTGTCTGGCGTGGCTAAGCCAGGTTCGCTGGTCTTCATTTACGGTGCGGATTCAGCACCGATCGGCAGCGTGACAGCAGGTGGCGATGGCCGTTGGACCTTCACACCGGAACTGACCACGGATGACACCTATATCTTCAACGTGGCGTATCAGGATCGCTACGGTCGTATGAGTCCGAAATCAGACAACTTCATTCTGAAACTGGATGCTACTGCACCTGAAGCGCCTTCACTGGAAGGTGTTTACGATGACGTAGGCCGCGTAACCGGTGAGCTGAAATCAGGCGATACCACTGACGACACCACCCTGTCGCTGTCGGGTAAAGCGGATGCCGGTTCCATTGTACGTATCTGGGATGGTGAAAAAGTAGTTGCAACCGTTATTGCCAACTCACGTGGTGAATGGTCTTACGAACTGGATGTCGCCGAGGGCAAACATGCGCTGCGCGTAGATTCCGTCTCCAAAGGTGGTGCTGCTTCTGCTCCATCAGAAGAGTTCATTGTGATTGTTGATACCCAAACGCTGCCTCCGGCACAGATCGAAGAGATCGTTGCCAACAACGGTGCAGAAGAGCGTCCGCTGGTGAGCGGTGATGCTACCAACGATGATACCCCAGTGCTGCGCGGTTCAGGTGAAGAGGGTGAAATTGTTTATGTTTACGATAAAGATAAAGTCATTGGTTCTGCTACCGTAGGCAAAGATGGCAAATGGGAAATCGAGCTTGATCCACTGGAAGAAGGTTCGCATGAACTGAAGATCAAAATCGAAGATCCAAAAACCGGCAAAAGTTCAGACTTCTCAGATCCGGTCACCATCGTGGTGGATTTGACCGCACCTGAAAAACCGGTTGCTCCGGGCATTGTCGATAACACCGGTGATGAGCAGGGCATCATCCAGCCAGGCACGCCAACCGACGAAACCCAGCCGGAGTTCACCGGTGGCGGTGCTACACCGGGCGACGTTGTGGAAATCATCATCATTGATAAAGACGGAAAAGAGCAGGTCATTGGTAGCGGCGTAGTCGACGAGAAAGGTGATTGGACCGTCACCCCAACCGATCCAATCGGTGATGGTGAGTACGACGTGGTGGTTGAAATTACCGATCCGGCGGGCAACACCTCCGATCGTTCCGATCCAATTGAACTGATTATCGATACCAAAATTCCGGTCGAAATCAAGGACTTCGAATTGTGGGATGACGTAGGTGCAATTACCGGTCAGATCCTCGATGGCGGCGTAACTGATGATAAATCGCCAACCGTGCGCGGTACCGGTGAAAACGGGTCTAAAGTCATTATCTATGATGGCGATAAGCAGATCGGTTCAGCAACCGTGGTTGATGGGAAATGGAGTTTTGATCTGCCTGCTCTGACGGAAGGTGCGCACAATATCCGCGTTCAACCTGTCAGCGCTTCAGGTGTGAAAGGCCCTATCAATGACGGCATCAACTTTGATGTGGATCTGACCGCGCCTCAGGCTGGTACATACACCGGTGGTACGTTCATTGACGTTGATGGCTATCCTCGTCCAATTGTTCCTGATATCAACGGTCAGGTCATGAAGCTGAACGGTACCGGTAAAGAAGATGGCACCGTGGTAGTGGTCTATGGCGATGCGGCGCGTACCGAAATCATCGGCAGCGCGGTGGTGACCAACGGCAAATGGACACTGGATACCAAAGAACTGGCTGAAGGTAGCTACCATATCTCCTTCGGTTACCGTGACGCGGCGGGTAATGAAGTGGCCGGTGAAGAATCGTTCGATGTGAACGTCGACGTTACTCCACCAGAGCCTATCGATCCAGGCGACCTGTTCCCAGACTCATTCAACGAAGCGCTGATGAGCATGTCACTGACGGATATTCTGTCCATGAGCGATGACTCGTTATTCATCGACAACGGTAAAACGCAGTTGATGATTTCGGATTCTGCGCAGGAAGTGACCTTGCAAGACATCCTGCCGGAAGGTGAAGACGTGAATAACTGGAGCCAGGCAAATGGCACCGTAACCGTGGCAGGCGTTGAATATAACGTTTACCAGAATAACGGTGGCGATGCTGAAGTGATGGTTCCACAGCACCTGCTGCAGGAACAACAGCACTAATTTCTGATTAGCTGCGAAACAAAAGCCCCGATCGAAAGACCGGGGCTTTTTTTATGCACGATATGTAACAACACAGTAAATTGACTTATTTAGCCGCTTCCAGCACCAGGATCTTCACATCGACCACTTCATCTTTAATCAACGCGCGATGCGCATCCATGTGTGGCATCTGCTGATGCTGCTCCAGATGACGCAGTGATTCCCATAGCTCCAGCATGAAAATGGAATCGGGTGAATTCTGTTTCCACGGCACTTGCGCCTGATGATCAACTAATGCGTCATATTGATGACAGCCATCTTCTTCCAGCACGGTAGGAATCAGCTGGTTAATCGCATCCAAAACCACCTGGCGACGGCCCGGTTTGACACAAATCTCTGCAACGACGGTTAACATAGTGCTTCCTCTTTTCCCTGGGTGCTTACAGTTAAGCAAAGATCTGGCTGAGATGAGTCCGATAACGTTCGATATCGCGCGGTACGTCCGGCATTTTAATCACATCGTTACAGATAAAGGTCGGCAAACCTTCCATACCGAGGAACTGGTTGGCCTTATGGAAGTGCAGATACAAACCGTCCACGCCCACGCCTTCAAAAAACTGCTCGGGATCGTTAAAGGCTTCCAGCGGAGCGTTCCAGGTCAATGACAGCATGTATTTCTTACCCTGAATCAGGCCGCCGGAGCCGTATTTTTTACCGGCATCGCTGCGTGTGCGGCCATCGCTGGCATACAGTGAACCGTGACCTTCGGTGAAGACATCATCGATATACTTTTTTACTGTCCACGGCTCGCCCATCCACCAGCCGGGCATTTGATAGATCACCACATCGCTGTCGAGGTATTTCTGCACTTCTTCTGCCACGTTGTAGTCGCTGTCGGCAATCGTTACCTGTACCTGATGACCAAGATCGCGCAACTGGCTGGCTGCGACGTCAGTTAAGGTATGGTTCAGTTCGCCTTTCGAATGGGCGAAGGTTTTGCCACCATCGATAATTAAAAAATTCATGTCATCCGCTCCGTTTCTCGTTAATGCCGCACACTCTACGCGCGCGCAGCAGCGAGAAAAATGCGTGATCGATCACAACACTTTTGCTAATAAAGCAATAATACGCAGGGTTATGAAACAATCCGTGAGCAAACCAACATCAACTCCCATAAAAGAAGAAAACATGAAAACCGCGATACTGAGTGCATTACTTATGGTGACGGGCGCTGCTCAGGCGCAATCCCACCTCGATGACATCCGCGCAAGCAAAACCTTAAAAGTCTGTACCACCGGTGATTACAAGCCATATAGCTATTTGCGCAGCGATGGCCAATACGAAGGATTGGATATCAGCATGGCGCAATCGCTGGCGGCAAGCCTGGGCGCTAAAGTGCAGTGGGTGCCAACCACATGGAAAACCCTGAGCGATGATTTTGTGGCCAAGCAGTGTGATATCGCATTGGGCGGCGTATCAGTCACCCTCAAGCGTCAGCAGATCGCCTGGTTTGCCCAGCCGCTCGGTGTCGATGGAAAAATTCCACTGGTGCGCTGTGCTGATAAAGCGAAATATCAGACGGTTGAACAGATTAACAAGGCGAGCGTGCGCGTGATCGAACCGGCGGGCGGCACCAACGAAGCCTTCGTGCACAGCCATCTGCCGCAGGCAACGCTGCAGCTGGCTGACAATGTGGGGATTTTCCAGCAGTTGGTGGATAACAAAGCGGACGTAATGATCACCGATGCGTCTGAAGCGCTGTTCCAGCAGCAGCATTATCCCGCGCTGTGCGCCATCAATCCGGACAAACCGATGCAGTACGGCGAGAAGGCCTACATGATCCCGCGCGATGATATGAGCTGGAAGTTGTATGTCGATCAGTGGCTGCATCTCAGCACCGCCACCGGCGAATACGCGCAGATTGCTAAACAATGGTTGGGTGCGACTAAATAACAAAAGAGCGCGATAAATCGCGCCGCTACAAATATGTGCGCGTGGCTGATTACCATACTTAATATCTGCACATACCGTAGCGGCGCAATTTATTGCGCATTGCCGAGCACGTTGAAGATGCCAGGCTTACTACTTAACTCAACGATACAAACTCGCCTTACCCAACCCGCCAAACAGATTCATTTTGTAGCGAATGACTTCCTTCGCCGCCGCAATGGCATCGGGATAAATCACATTCGGATCCCACCAGGTTTCGCGTGCCAGAATCTCGCGCAGCTTAGCGAAATAGGCGAACTTCATGTCGCTGGAAATATTGATTTTGCACACGCCCAGCGTCACCGCTTCCGCGATCTCGGCATCCGGATTTGCTGAACCGCCGTGCAGCACCAGCGGAATAGTGGTGCGCTGCGCAATGTCTCTGAGGATATGCATCTGCAGCTCAGGCTTCATATCTTTCGGGTAGATGCCGTGCGCGGTGCCAATCGCTACCGCCAGCGTATCTACACCGGTGCGCTGCACGAAATCCTCTGCCTGCGCCGGTTCGGTGTAGATCACTTTACTCACGCCGCCTTCCACTGAAGTGCCGGTATCGCCGATGGTGCCGAGTTCACCTTCCACCGAAACGCCCACCGCATGCGCCAGTTTCACCACTTCTTTGGTCAGCGCTACGTTCTCTTCATAAGGCAGCAATGAACCATCGATCATCACTGAGGTAAAGCCGCATTGAATAGCGCGCAGCACCTGAGCAATGGACGCACCGTGATCGAGGTGGATGGTGAACGGCACTTTGCTTTTCAGCGTGCGTTCGCGCACATAGCCAAAGAACTCATCAGTGACAAACTCCAGCTCGCTTGGATGGATGGAAATGATCGCCGGCGTATGGGTAGCTTCAGCTTCTTCAACTACCGCGCGGATAAAGCAGCTGTCGGCCACGTTAAAAGCGCCAATCGCGTAACGGTGTTCACGAGTCGGTGCCAACATCTCTTTCATTGAAATCAACATGTTAATATTTCCTCAGCGTGATATTTACCGGAGCCGACGCATGCGCCGACCCGATAGTGGATATGAATGTGAAATTGATAATGCGACCTTGTGTCGCCATTCATGGCGAACACTAACCTACCTGATGACTAAACCTTGCCCGCCGATCCCGACCAGCTTAGGTACTCCGCCACCACTTCGCGGCAGGCGGACTCCATCAGCCCAAGCACATCGGCTAACTCAGCGTGAGGATGCTGCTTCAAGGCCTGTTCCACCGCCATTTTTCCGGCATCAAACACCGCCGCGCCGACGTTGATCTTGGCAACGCCAAACTCACTAACGCGGCGAATATCTTCAGCGGGCGTGCCCGATCCGCCGTGCAGCGCCAGCGGTCGCGAAGAAACCGCCTGCAACTCCTGCAAGCGCTGAAAGTCGATCTTTGGCTTCACACCCGCCGGATAAAGCCCGTGCGCGGTGCCAACCGAGATCGCCAGCAGGTCGATATCGGTCTGTTCGATAAACGGCAGCACATCGGCCACCTGCGTCATCTTCACTGAGGCATCAGCCAGTTCGTAGGTTGGCGCATCGGCGATATGTCCTAGCTCGCCCTCGACGCACACGCCGGCGGTATGCGCCATTTTCACCACGGCGGCGGTCTGGCGAATGTTCTCGGCCAGCGGCTCCGAGGAGGCGTCAATCATTAAGCCGGTAAAACCGGCGCGAAACGCCTGACCAATCAGCGGAAAGGCTTTGCCGTGATCGAGTGCCAGCGCCACCGGCACGCTGGCGGTCTCGGCCAGCGCACGCACTAACGGCACCGCGACAGCAGGCGGGAAGTGCGCGCTGTGTCCCTGATAAACATTGAGGATCAGCGGAGCGCGCTGCTGCTCGGCGGCCTGAATGGCGGCGCGCGCGGTTTCAAGGTTGAAGCAGTTGATCGCTAACACCGCATAGCGCTGTTGGGCGGCGGCCTGAATCAGGTCGTTCATCATGGCAAACATGGTGGCTCCTTATTCCAGAGTGAATTTGATCTCTTCATCGCGGACGCCGGGGGCTTCCACGTCATCGAACTCTTCATCCGCCTGCGTCACCGGCTTTTTCAATACCGACAGCATCACGCCGCACACCGTGGTGCCGATACCGAGTGCCAAACAGAACAGCCAGGGTTTGGTGAACAGCGGCACCACAAACATGCCGCCGTGCGGCACCGGTGCGCCGACCCCCCACACCATAATCAGCCCACCGGCGATGGCGGAGGCCACCACGCAGCTGCCGACCACGCGGAACAGGTCGCGCGCTGCAATCGGAATCACGCCTTCGGTAATCATGCAGATGCCCATCGGGAAGGCGGCTTTCAGCGCCTCTTTTTCCGCTTTGGTATATTTGTTGCGGCTAAGCAGATAAGAGAGCGTGATGCCGAACGGCGGGATCATCGAGCCGACAAACTTCACTGCTTCCGGTCCGTAAATGCCGTCAACCAGCATGCCGTCGGCGAACAGCGACATGGTTTTATTCACCGGACCGCCGAAGTCGAAGGTGGCCATCGCGCCGAGGATCGCGCCCATCACAAATTTCGAACCGCCTTGCATCGACTCCAGCAGGGCAATCAGCGCCTTCTGCAGCCAGACAATCGGCTGGCCGATAAAGGTCATCATCAGCAGCCCGGCGATAATGGTGCTCAGCACCGGCAGCACCATAATCGGCATCAAGCCTTGCATCGATTTCGGCAACTTAATGGTGCGGCGCAGCAGCAGCACGGTGTAACCGACCAGAAAACCGCCGAAGATGCCGCCGATAAAGCCGGTACCGATCTGCCCGCAGATAAAACCGACGATCAGGCCAGGCGCGAAGCCGGGACGATCGGCAATCGAGTAAGCAATCGCCGCGCTGATCAACGGTACAATCAGCCCCATGCCCCAACCGCCGATCTGATTCAACATCCACGCGAGGGTGCCGGTCTGTTTACCGACATCCGGCCCGCCGATCACCTGGCCGAGCGCGATGCAGATCCCGGCGGCGACGATCAGCGGGATCATCCACGAGATCCCGGTAAGCAAATGCCCTTTGATCTCCTGGCCGTACTGACGTTTGTTGTCACTCATGATGGATCTCCTCAGGCGCGCGCCAGTGAATCCGCCACTTTTTCGAGGAATTTCACCGGTGATTTGATCACTACTTCGGTTTTCACTCGCACAATGGGTTTGCCCTGAAAGCGCTCCTCGCCTTTGATCTTCACGTCAACGGCGAGGATCACCACGTCCGCAGCGGCGATATCTTGCTGCGTCAGCGCCGTTTCGGTGCCGATGGTGCCCTGAGTTTCAACGTGGATGGTGTGGCCCAGCGCGTGGGCCCCTTTAATCAGTTTTTCGCGCGCAATGTAGGTATGCGCGATGCCTGCCGTGCAGGCCGCTACACAGACGATATTCATGTGTCACCTCAGAGAGTTAGGGTGTTAACAGAGGTCGGTTTCGGCGTACTGACTAAACAGCCGGATGATATTGCTGGCATCGTTTTCCACCAGCAGTTGGGCTATCACCTCATCATCGGCCAGCGCACTGGCCACCTGCGACAACAGGCGAATATGGGTGGTGTTCTGATCTTCCAGTCGCACCGCGAACAGGATGATGCAGCGCACCTGGCTGCCATCGAGCGTTTCCCACGGAATGTCGTGTTGGGTGCGGCCGATGGCGAGCGTGGTTTGTTTCACCGCGGCGGATTTACCGTGCGGGATGGCGATATGATTTTCGAAGCCGGTGGAACCTTCAGCTTCCCGCAGCCAGACGTCTTCAATAAAGGCAGCGCGGTCGCTGATGGCGCCGTCGTGGTAGAGCAAATCGGTGAGCTCATGAATCGCTTGCTCTTTGGTGGTGGCGGTCAGCGCCAGGTTAACGCGGCGTGGCGTCAGAATGCGCGAAATATCCATGTTCAATCCTCATTCAATTAATGTTCAGCCAAAGCGCAGGAGGCGCCGTCGGGCAGCTGGCTGCCAATCATGGCGTCAGTCACCCGCCGAATATCGTCATCGTTAAAAAAGGCGCTGACATACACCGCCGGAACCGCTCCGGCGTTGAGGTGAATAGTAGTAATCACCAAATCCACCGTTTCTCGCTGGCAAAACTCCGCGTGATTACTGGCGGAAACCACGCCGACAATCTCCCAATCCGGGAAGGCGCGCAGAATGCGACTCTTCAAAAGATGCGAGGTTCCCACGCCGCTGGAGCACACCACCAGAATGCGTTTGTGGGCGATTTGTCGCTCCAGCGCTGCCTGGAAATGCACGCACAGATAACCTATTTCGTCATCCGCCACCGATGAAAGTCCCTGGCTACGCGCGGTTAATTGCATCGCCTGTTGCGTTAATGAAAATATTTCCTTCATCTCCTGCTGAATATCCTCCAGCAGCGGATTACGAATGTGAATATGATATTTGAGTCGATTTAATAATGGCTTTATATGAACTAATAACCCTTCAAATAATAATCGGTCCTGCGCTAAGTCCTGCTGAATAAATGACGCGAAGCGATCGATTAATTCACAGGTTATTTTCACTGATTCAGCGGTGGAAAATTGATTATGCAGCGGGGCATTATCGCCACGCTCTTCCACCACAATGCCGGACGAGACAATATATTGATAAATAAAACCCACTTCATCGGCGGGCAATGCGCAGCACATGCGCTGTTCAATCTGCACCACCATATTTTGGGCAATCTTCAGAATGCGCTGGTCGAGATCCTGCGCGCTGGTTAGGGTTTCCAGCGCCAGCGCGTTACCTTGCGCCATGCGATGCATCATGATCAGAATATGGGTGCAGAGATTGAGGTACCACGCGTCGCCCAACGGATAACTCAGTTGCTGCTCCATCTGCTGCAGCAGCGCCTGCACAAAAGCCACATCCTCGTCGCCAAAATAGTGCACCAACGCTTGCTGGCTGCCGGGATCGAGGCGTGGTAGCAGCGGCGTGCCGGCGACGTTCTGCTGCATCACATCATTGATCAGCGAGACCATCGCCTGGCGCAGCGTCTGCTCATTGCCTTCGATGTGGGTGCCGCCGGGGCCGCGCTGCAGCACCAAACCCAGCGGCTGCAGCCACTCTTCGATCACCTTCAGGTCATTCACAATCGACGCATGACTAATAAAGTAGCGTTCCGACAATTTACTGATTGAAGTTGCGCGTGGCGCATCGCTCAGCAGCTGCGAGGCAATTTTCACCCGTCGGCTGTTGTGGCTCAGCGCATCCGAACTGCTTTCGTCGCCGTTAAGCTGCTGCTCCAGTTGCAGACGCTGCTGCAGATCGTCCACCCGCAGACGTATGCCGCGTCCCGGCATTTTTTCCAGCTGCAGCGACCAGTCGCGAAGCCAACTCTCCAGCCATTGCAAATCGCGCTGGATGGTTTTCTCCGACACGCCAAGCTGTAAAGCTAATTCTTTTGTCGGCTGCGGTGCGGCATGATGCAGCAGCAATTTTACTAATCGGTGTTGTCGCGAAGTCAGTATTTGCATTCGTTCACCCTTATTTTGGCAAAACGTTTATGGCTAATTGGTGGTTATATTTATTCCATGCCAGAAATCAGACGCGCAAAAATGTGGGGCTTGTGGAGTATGAATTTAGGAGAGTAATCACTAAGCAACAATACTAAATGTTGTCCCGGCTTGCGGACACCATTAATACGCTAAATGCCTCGCGATATTAATTGCGAAGTTGCTCACAGATTATTGCCGATATTCACTGTGACATGGCTCCCATTCCGTTTTAATTTTCCAACCAATATCACGCTATTTAATGCAAGACGATTCTGTTTGCTGAACGGGCTTCTCTGTGACTAAACCGCACGAATAAGGTAATATCCTCGCCAAATGACCGCCGGATGTCCCGCCGTTGCGGGCCACGAAGTGAGGATGCGAGCTGAATGAGCGAATTGACGCAGGATGGTGCAGAGCGTCTTGCCCTGCACACGTTTACCGAAAACGCGTACCTGAACTACTCCATGTACGTGATCATGGACCGCGCGCTGCCGTACATTGGCGATGGCCTCAAGCCAGTGCAGCGCCGTATTGTGTATGCCATGTCGGAATTGGGTCTCAATTCCAATGCCAAATTCAAAAAATCGGCGCGTACCGTTGGTGACGTGCTGGGTAAATACCATCCGCACGGCGACAGCGCCTGTTATGAAGCGATGGTGTTGATGGCGCAGCCGTTCTCCTACCGCTATCCGCTGGTGGATGGCCAGGGAAACTGGGGTGCGCCGGACGATCCGAAATCCTTCGCCGCGATGCGTTACACCGAATCGCGCCTGTCTAAATACGCTGAAATCCTGCTGGGTGAACTCGGTCAGGGCACGTCCGATTACATCCCGAACTTCGACGGCACCATGCAGGAGCCGAAGATGTTGCCGGCGCGTCTGCCCAACATTCTGCTCAACGGCACCACCGGCATCGCCGTGGGGATGGCGACCGACATTCCGCCGCATAACCTGCGCGAAGTAGCGGAAGCGGCGGTCAAGCTGATCGACAACCCGAAAACCACGCTGAATGAGCTGCTGGATATTGTGCAAGGTCCGGATTACCCGACCGAAGCGGAGATCATCACGCCACACAGCGAAATCCGTAAAATCTATCAAAGCGGACGCGGTTCGATTCGTCAGCGTGCGGTGTGGAAAAAAGAAGATGGCGATGTGGTGATCACCGCGTTGCCGCATCAGGTGTCGGGCGCACGCGTGCTGGAGCAGATCGCTAACCAGATGCGCAATAAAAAGCTGCCGATGGTAGAAGATCTGCGTGATGAGTCCAACCACGAAAACCCGACGCGTTTAGTGATTGTGCCGCGCTCCAATCGCGTGGATCTCGAGCAGGTGATGAATCACCTGTTTGCCACCACCGATCTGGAAAAAAGCTACCGCGTTAACCTGAATATGATCGGACTGGATAACCGTCCGGCGGTGAAAAACCTGCTGGAAATCCTCTCTGAATGGCTGGTGTATCGCCGCGATACCGTGACGCGCCGCCTCAACTATCGTTTAGATCGCGTGCTGCGTCGCCTGCATATTCTTGAAGGTATGCTGGTGGCGTTCCTCAATATTGATGAAGTGATCCACATCATCCGTACCGAGGATGAGCCGAAGCCGGTGCTGATGTCGCGTTTTGACATCAGTGAAACCCAGGCCGAAGCGATTCTCGAACTGAAACTGCGCCATCTCGCCAAACTGGAAGAGATGAAGATTCGCGGCGAGCAGGCGGAGCTGGAAAAAGAGCGCGATCAGCTGCAGGCGATTCTGGCGTCCGAGCGTAAGATGAGCAATTTGCTGAAGAAAGAGCTGCTGGCCGATAGCCAAACCTACGGCGACGATCGCCGTTCGCCGCTGCACGAGCGCGAAGAAGCCAAAGCGCTGAGCGAAACCGAGCTGGTGAGCGCTGAGCCGGTGACCATCGTGCTGTCGCAAATGGGCTGGGTGCGCAGCGCCAAAGGCCACGATATCGATCCGGCGGGCTTAAGCTACAAAGCGGGCGACAGCTATCTGGCCGCCGCACGCGGCAAGAGCAATCAGCCGGTGGCCTTTATCGACTCCACCGGACGCAGCTACACGCTGGATCCGACCTCATTGCCGTCCGCGCGCGGACAGGGCGAGCCGCTCACCGGCAAACTGACGCCACCGCCGGGCGCGGTGATTGAGCAGGTGCTGATGGAGCCCGACGATCAGAAGCTGTTGATGGCCTCTGACGCCGGTTACGGTTTCATCTGTACCTTTGCCGATCTGGTGTCGCGCAACCGTGCCGGTAAAGCGCTGCTGACGCTGCCGGAAAACGCCAAAGTGATGACGCCAATGGCGGTACATTCGGGCGATGATATGCTGCTGGCAATTACCCAGGCCGGACGCATGTTGATGTTCCCGGTTGGCGATCTTCCGCAGATGTCGAAAGGCAAAGGCAACAAGATCATTTCGATTCCTGCAGCGGAAGCCGCGGCGGGCACCGACAAACTACAATGGTTGCTGATTCTGCCGCCGGGCGCGTCAATCACCGTATATGTCGGTAAACGTAAGCTGATCATGCGTGATGAAGATCTGCAGAAAGTGCGTGCCGAGCGCGGTCGTCGCGGCAGCGTGGCGCGTGGCCTGCAACGCATCGATAGCGTAGAAGTGAATGCACCAGCGCGTCCGAAAGCCGACGCGAGTGAAGAGTAACGCTGTAATTCAGGCGATGGAATGTCCCATTTGAGGAATCTATGTTACTAATTTTACGAGCAATTATTGTTATTGTTTATTCGATTCTGGTCAGTATTGTTGGCTGTATCTGGTGTCTGTTTTCACCGCGTAATCCGCGTCACGTCGCAACCTTCGGCCATCTACTCGGTCGTCTGTCGACGGTGTTTGGTCTCAAAGTGGAACTGCGTAAACCGGCGGAAGCCGCGCATTATGGCAACGCGATCTATATCGCTAACCACCAGAACAACTACGACATGATCACGGCGGCCAAAATCGTGCAGCCGACCACCGTGACCGTGGGCAAGAAAAGCCTGCTGTGGATTCCGTTCTTTGGCCAGCTCTACTGGCTGACCGGTAACCTGCTGATTGACCGTGATAACCGCTCCAAAGCGCACGGCACCATCGGTGAGTTGGTGGAGCAGTTCAACAAAAAGCGCATTTCGTTCTGGATGTTTCCGGAAGGGACGCGCAGCCGCGGTCGTGGTTTGCTGCCGTTCAAAACCGGTGCGTTTCATGCAGCGGTAGCAGCCGGTGTGCCAATCATCCCGATTGTGGTTTCCAACACCCACGACAAGATCAAGCTGAACCGCTGGAACAACGGTTTGGTAATTGTGGAGATGTTGCCGCCGGTCGATACCTCGCAGTTTGCCACCACCTCGGTGCGTAAGCTCGCCACGCACTGCCGTGAATTAATGTCGACTAAACTGGAAGAATTGAACGCCGAAGTCGCCGAACGCGAAAAAAACGGTAAACTCTGAGCAGCCAAAATGGGGCAGGTGATCATCTGCCCCGTTCTCAAGCCACACAGCAACTCATCATTAATTAGAACAACATGGACACGGCGTCCTCACGCCACGCTCAAAAGGTCTGAAGTTTTATGTCTTGCAGCAGACGTCAGTTTATTCAGCTTTCTGCCGGTGTCGCACTGGCTTCCGGTGCTATGCCTTTCGCCGCCCGCGCCGCCGCGCCATTGGGCGATACGCCACTTCCTATTCCACCGCTGATTGAATCACGTCGCGGTCAGCCGCTGTTTCTCACCTTGCAGCGCAGCCATTGGTCGTTCAGCGGCAATAGCAACAAAGTGCCGGTGTGGGGCTTTAACGGCATGTATCTCGGCCCAACGGTGCGCGTGTATAGCGGCGACGATGTGAAGCTGATTTACAGCAACCGCCTCAACGAACCGGTATCGATGACCGTCAGCGGTTTGCAGGTGCCGGGCGCGTTAATGGGCGGTGCGCCGCGCATGATGTCGGCCGGAGCTGATTGGGCGCCGGTGCTGCCGATTCGTCAGGGCGCGGGCACATTGTGGTATCACGCCAATACGCCAAATCGCATGGCGCCGCACGTCTACAACGGACTCGCCGGCATGTGGCTGGTGGAAGATGACGTCAGTAAATCGCTGCCGCTACCGAAGCATTATGGCGTCGATGATTTCCCGCTGATTATTCAGGACAAGCGCCTCGATAACTTCGCCACGCCGGTTTATAACCCGCCCTCCAGCGGCGGTTTTATGGGCGACGTGCTGCTGGTGAACGGCGTGCAAAATCCCTATGTCGAAGTCTCACGCGGCTGGGTGCGTTTGCGTTTGCTGAACGGCTCGAACGCGCGCCGCTTCGATCTCACCTTCTCCGATAATCGTCCCTTTACGGTAATCGCCAGCGATCAGGGCTTCCTGCCTGCGCCGGTGGCGGTGCAGCTGCTGACGTTGGCTCCCGGCGAACGTCGTGAAGTGCTGGTGGATATGTCACAGGGCGATGAAGTTTCGATCATGGCCGGAACGGCGGCGGGTTTGATGGATCGCCTGCGCGGATTGTTTGAGCCGTCATCGATTCTGACCAATACGCTGGTGCTGAGCTTACGCCCAACCGGTTTATTGCCGCTGGTGACTGACAATCTGCCGATGCGTTTGCTGGCGGATCAGATTCTTGATGGCGTGGCGGTGCGCACGCGCGAATTCCGTATTGGTGACAGCGAGCCGGGCATTAACGGCGTGTTGTGGGACATGAACCGCATCGATACCACCGTGCAGCAGGGCACCTTTGAGCGCTGGATTATCCACGCGGATCGCCCGCAGTCGCTGCATATTCAGGGCGTGATGTTCCTGATTAAGAACGTCAATGGCGCGCAGCCGATGGGCGAAGATCGCGGCTGGAAAGATACCGTTTGGGTGGATGGCAGCGTGGAGCTGCTGGTGAGCTTCCCGCAGAGTTCGTCGGATCACTTCCCGTTTGTCTATTACAGCCAGACGTTAGAGATGGCGGATCGCGGGACGGCGGGGCAGTTATTGGTGAATTCAGCGTCTTAATGCCCTCACCCCAGCCCTCTCCCGCAAGCGGGCGAGGGAGCAGATCGAGCAAAACGCACCTTACGGTTCCCTCTCCCGCAAGCGGGCGAGGGAGCAGATCGAGCAAAACGCACCTTACGGTTCCCTCTCCCGCCTGCGGGAGAGGGTTAGGGTGAGGGGAAACGCGCGCCATTCTACCCGTTAAACGCCTCCGGATCCGGGCCCAAACGGTTACCGCTATCCAGCCTACTGATCTCACTCACTTCAGTTTTATCCAACCTAAAATCAAACACCTGGAAATTCTCACGAATGCGTTCCGGGGTAATCGACTTCGGAATCACCACCAAACCGCTATCCAGATGCCAACGAATCACGATTTGTGCCGGCGTCTTGCTATATTTCTTCGCCAGCTCGCGGATAATCTCCTGATCAAACACGCCTTTACCGCCTTGCGCCAGCGGGCTCCAGGATTCGGTTTGAATCTGGTGCAGCGCATTCCACGCATGCAGCGTGCGCTGTTGCAGCATCGGGTGCAGCTCGATCTGGTTCACCACCGGCGATACGCCGGTTTCATCGATCAAACGCTTCAGATGCGCCTCGTGGAAGTTACATACGCCGATGCTTTTGGTTAAGCCCTGTTGCTGCAGCTCAATCAAGCCTTTCCAGGCTTCAACGTAGTTATCTTTTTCCGGGCACGGCCAGTGCATGAGATACAAATCCACCTGCTCTAACTGCAACTTCTTCAAGCTGGTTTCCATTGCCTGTTGCCAGTTGGTCTGGTCGTCGTTCCACAGCTTGGTGGTGATAAAAATGTCATCGCGCGCCACGTCGGTCTCTTGCAGCGCTTGCCCAACCGCTTCCTCATTTTTGTAGATAGCGGCGGTATCGATGGAGCGATAGCCGACTTTCAGGGCTTCCAGGATGGCGTTGCGCGCATCCTCAATGCTCGCTTGCCACACGCCGAGGCCAAGCTGCGGCATCATGTTGCCGTCGCGCAATTTAATAATGGGTTGATCTGCCATAATTGCTCCTTATCTGTTGCAGGGACTTACCGTAGAAAAGATGTGCTTAAGTCTAGTCAACAAACCTCACCACAGGATCATTGTGGCAAGCGGGCGGCACTTTTGCCTGATGGATTTCTGCAAGAATCTTGCCTGATTCTCCAGAATGATGGAGCTTTGCACAGCCTTACGGCAAACTGACTTTTTAGCTGCCTGAGAGAGATGCATGCCAAACGACGCCCTTTGCCGCCAGCTAGCGCAGCGCGTGGTTGCGCTGATGAGTGACCTGCATAAGCCGCTGTGCGCGGTAGAAAATGTCAAATTGATCTATGCCTGCGAAACCTTGCCGCGTACGCCGATGATGTATCAACCCGGCATCGTGATTCTGTTTCAGGGGCGTAAAACCGGCTATCTCGGCAGCACCGTTTTCCACTACGACGCCACCAAATATCTGATGCTCACCGTACCGTTGCCAGTGGAGTGCGAAACCGAAGCCACGCTGGCGGAGCCGCTGGCCGGCATGTGTTTGAGCGTGGATATCGCTAGCCTGCAGGATTTGCTGATGGATATCGGCGATGACGAGCAGTTCCAGCCGCAGGCACAAACTTCCGGCATCCATTCGGCGTTCATGAGCGAGGAGATGCTGTGTGCGGCCGAACGCTTGCTGGATGTGATGAATAACCCGCGCGACGCCCGCGTGCTGGGGCCGCAGCTGGTGCGCGAGATCATCTATTACGTGTTAACCGGACCGATTGGCGGCGCGCTGCTGTCGCTGGTCAATCGGCAGACGCAGTTCAGTCAGATTGCGCGTGCGCTGCGTCGCATCGAAAACCACTTCGCGGAGAGTTTGAGCGTCGACATGTTGGCCGCTGAAGTGAACATGAGCGTTTCGGCGTTTCATCATAACTTCAAAGCGGTGACGCAAACCTCGCCGCTGCAATACCTTAAGCGCTATCGCCTGCATCAGGCGCGCCTGATGATGCTGCAGGATGGCATGAAAGCCAGCGCGGCGGCGGTGCGCGTCGGTTATGAAAGCCCATCGCAGTTTTCGCGTGAGTTTAAGCGCTATTTCGGCGTGACGCCGGGAGAAGAGGCGAGCCGCGTGCGTCAAACTTTACCGTTTGACGCCGCGTCGTAATCAGGAGAGTTTCTGGCGGCGTTTTTTCCAGATCACCACAATGCTGCCTGCCAGGCCGATAAACAGCAGCGCGATCGGCAGAATCATCAGGATCGCCATCACCTGATCTTCATGGCGCTTGATAAAGGGCACATGGCTGATGCCGTAGCCCAGCGTCACCACAATCCCAACCCACAACAAGCCGCTCAGCCAGTTAAACAGCTGGAAGCGGCCATTGTTTAAGCCGGAAATCCCGGCCATGGTCGGCAGTAAGGTGCGCACAAAGGCCAGGAAGCGGCCAACCAGCAGCGCCATCAAACCGTGGCGGTTAAACATATTCCACGCGCGCTGATGATATTGCGCGGGCAGATGCAGTAACCAGCTTTTCACCAGTTTGGTGTTGCCGAGCCAGCGTCCTTGCAGATAGCTGAGCCAGCAGCCGAGACTGGCCGCCGTGGTCAGAATCACAATGGTCGGCACGAAGTCCATCACACCTTTGGCGACCATCGCGCCCGCCAGTAACAGCAGGCTATCGCCCGGCAGGAATGACGCGGGCAGCAAACCGTTTTCCAGAAACAGCGTTAAAAACATCACGCCGTAGACAATCCAAACCACATCCGCATTGCCGAGCGCGGCAAAATCCTGATGCCAAAGCGCCTGGACAATCTCATGTAAAACACCCATCAGCTATTCCATCGAGTCACAAGGAGTCTAATTTTAACCTTCTGTGGCATTGCATACGTTGATCTCTCATCGCCGCCACAGCGTGGTTTATCTTCTGTTTAACTTCTTAAACGTGCAAAACCGGCTTTAAGATCATCCAGCAAGTCATCGACATGTTCGAGGCCGATATGCAGACGCACCAGCGTGCCGTCAAAATCCACGCCGCCCGCCGGACGAATCGCCGCCAGCTCTTCAGGCTGGTTCGCCAGAATCAGGGATTCATAGCCGCCCCACGAATACGCCATGCTGAAATGGTGGAAGTGATCGAGGTAATTTGCCAGCTGCTCACGGCTCAGTTTTTCATGCAGGATGAACGAGAACAAACCGCTGCTGCCGCTGAAATCGCGCTGCCAGAATGCGTGGCCTTTACACTGCGCCAGCGCCGGATGATTAACGCGCGCCACTTCCGGCTGCGTGGCCAGCCATTCCGCCACCTGCAATCCGCTCTCTTCGTGCTGACGCAGACGTGTGCCCAGCGTACGAATGCCGCGGCTCGCCATATAAGCGGTATCGGCATCGACCATTTGGCCCATCAGATAGGAGTTCTCGCGCAGCTGCGGCCAGCAACGCTCATTTGCTACCGCCGTGCCAATCATCGCGTCGCTGTGACCAATGATGTATTTGGTGCCGGCCTGAATCGAAATATCGATGCCATGCTCCAGCGCGTTAAACAACACGCCCGCCGCCCAGGTGTTATCGATCATGATGATCGCCTCCGGCGCTTTGGCGCGCACGGCGGCAACAATCGCGGGAATATCCTGCACTTCCATGGTGATCGACGCCGGTGATTCCAGGAACACCACGCGCGTATTCGGCTGCACCAGTTCGCCAATTTCGCTGCCGATGCAGTGATCGAAATAGGTGGTGGTGACGTTCAGCTTACTGAGAATTTTCGAGCAGAAATCCTGTGTCGGTTCATAGACCGCGCCGCTCACCAGAATATGGTCGCCGGCTTCGACAAAGGACAAAATGGCATTAGAGACCGCCGCCGCGCCGCACGGATAGAGCGCGCAACCTGCGCCGCCTTCCAGCTCGGTCATGGCGTCTTGCAGCGAGAAATGGGTGAGGGTGCCGCGACGACCATAAAACAGCTCGCCTGACGCACGGCCAGCGGTAGCACGTTTCTTGTCGGCGACCGTGTCAAAAACCAGGGATGAAGCGCGTTGAATTACGCTGTTAACTGAGCCTTGCGTGTAACGTTTACTGCGTCCCGCGCTGACAAGCGTGGTGTCTATTTTTTTCGTTGCCATCACTGCCTTTCCTGACATTTCCCACAAAACATTCACGTTACCACGAATCAGTGTAGCGGGTTGAGCCTGATTGCGGATTATCAGAGTGAGGCCAGTATTGCGCATAACATCCGCTAACTTGTGGAAATCGCGGGCATCTTTGCTTTGTAAATAGTAATGAGAACCACTATCACTTCGGTGGTGTTTTTTGTTATGATCCGCGCTTCAATCGTGAACTGTGCAACAGAAGTTGGAGATGCAGCGTGGTAGCCAGTGATTTGATGCAAACGGATCTTTCCGTTTGGGGCATGTATCAGCATGCCGATATCGTGGTAAAGATTGTGATGATTGGCCTGTTACTGGCTTCGGTTGTCACCTGGGCAATTTTCTTCGGTAAGTTTGCTGAGCTGAGCGGGGCGAAACGTCGCCTGAAACGCGAGCAGCAAGCGCTGGGCGAAGCCCGCTCATTAAACGATGCTTACCGTGCTGCTGAAAACTTCAAAAGCAACAGCCACAGCGCTGTGCTGCTAAACGACGCGCAGAATGAGCTGGAGCTCTCCGCTGGTACTGAAGATCTGGATGGCATCAAAGAGCGCACCAGCTTCCGTCTCGAACGCCGCGTGGCTGCATTTAGCCGTCATGCCGGTCGCGGTAATGGATTCCTCGCCACCATCGGTTCCGTTGCGCCGTTTATCGGTCTGTTCGGTACCGTTTGGGGCATCATGAACAGCTTCATCGGCATCGCGAAAACGCAAACCACTAACCTCGCAGTCGTCGCGCCGGGCATCGCCGAAGCGCTGCTTGCTACCGCGATTGGTCTGGTGGCGGCAATCCCCGCCGTGGTTATCTACAACGTCTTCGCGCGTATGATTGCCAGCTACAAAGCGTCGCTGGGCGATGTCGCCGCGCAGGTGATGTTGCTGCAGAGCCGCGATCTGGATCTCGGCAACGTGGATACCGCGAAAGAAGCCAACCGTCCAGCGGCGGCACAGAAACTGCGCGTAGGATAAGTATTATGGCGATGCGTTTAAACGATGACTCGGTCGGCGATGGCGAAATGCACGAAATCAACGTGACGCCGTTTATCGACGTCATGTTAGTTCTGCTGATCATCTTTATGGTCGCCGCGCCATTAGCTACCGTCGATGTGCGCGTTAACCTGCCAGCATCGACCAGCGCGCCGCAGCCGCGTCCGGAAAAACCGGTTTATCTCTCCATCAAGGAAGATAAGCAGATCTTCATCGGAAACGATGCAGTCACCAAAGAGACGCTGGTGAATGCGCTGACGGCACAAACCGAAGGCAAGAAAGACACCACCATCTTCTTCCAGGCGGATAAATCGGTGGATTACGCCACCCTAATGGAAGTGATGGATCAGCTGCGTGAAGCCGGTTATCTGAAGATTGGTTTGATGGGCATGGAAACGGTGAAGAAGTAACGTCACTCCACTTAGCCTTGCCGTAAAGGTCGCTCCCGCAGCGGCCTTTTTTAATGCCTGCACGCAATTTGTTAATTTATTGTTACTATTGGTCGTATTTTTGTAAACTGCAATGGTGAAGAAGATCACGTTTATTCCTGGCCCGGCACGCTACAACGGAAGAAAAACCAGGAAGGACAATATGAGCGCGAGTCACTCTTTACAAAAGTCGCCGCAAAGCGGTGCCAAAACCATCTTTAGCGTTACCAGCGGTAACTTCCTTGAGATGTACGATTTCATGGTGTTTGGCTATTACGCCACGGCGATCGCCAAAACCTTTTTCCCCGGCGATGATCCCTTTGCCTCTCTCATGCTGACGCTGATGACCTTCGGCGCAGGCTTCCTGATGCGCCCGCTCGGCGCGATTATTCTTGGTGCTTATATCGACCATCATGGCCGTCGTAAAGGCTTGCTGTTAACGCTCGGCTTGATGGCGATTGGGACCTTAACCATCGCGCTGGTGCCCGGATACGCCACGCTCGGTGCCGCCGCACCGATCCTGATTCTGCTCGGTCGTTTATTGCAGGGCTTCTCGGCGGGCGTTGAGCTGGGCGGCGTCTCGGTGTATCTGGCGGAAGTGGCGCCGAAAGGGCGCAAAGGCTTTTATGTTAGCTGGCAATCGGGCAGCCAGCAGGTTGCGGTGATCTTCGCCGCGCTGCTCGGTTTGGGCCTGAACCATCTGCTGGCGAAAGACGCCGTCACCGAATGGGGCTGGCGTATTCCGTTTGTGGTGGGATGTATGATCGTGCCGTTCCTGTTCTATATCCGCCGCATGCTGGAAGAGACCGAAGCTTTCAGCCAGCGTAAACATCATCCCTCAATGCGTCAGATTATGCGTTCGGTCGGGCAGAACTGGGCGCTGGTGCTGGCAGGGATGTTAATGGTGGTGACCACCACCGTAATGTTCTACATGATCACCGCCTTTACCCCGACGTTCGGCAAAACCGTGCTGATGATGAGTGACAAGCAGAGCTTCCTGGTGACGCTGTTTGTCGGCATCTCCAACCTGTTTTGGCTGCCGGTGATGGGTTCGCTGTCGGATCGCATCGGTCGTCGTCCGCTGCTGATTGTCTGCACCCTCTTGATGATTTTAACTACCTGGCCGGTGCTGCATTGGCTGGTGGGAGCGCCGACCTTCTCCCATCTGGTTGAGGCCGAGCTGTGGCTCTCGTTCCTGTATGCCAGTTATAACGGCGCGATGGTGGTGTATCTGGCTGAGATCATGCCGGCAGAAGTGCGCGCTTCGGGTTTCTCACTGGCCTACAGCCTGGCAACCGCGCTGTTTGGCGGCTTTACGCCAGCGGTGTCGAGCTATCTGATTCATGCCACCGGCGATAAAGCGATGCCGGGCGTGTGGCTCTCTTTTGCTGCGGTGTGCGGATTAGTCGGTACGCTGCTGATTGGCCGCATGGTGAAGCAATATCAAGCGCAACATCGTTCCCCTCACCCTAACCCTCTCCCGCAAGCGGGAGAGGGAATGTTTAGGTAACGGCGCGATCAGCTCCTTCTCCCGCCTGCGGGAGAAGGCTGGGATGAGGGACAGCGCGCACCCCGCTAAAACGACACATCCACCACCACGCTATCGGTATAATTCCCCGCCGCGGGCGTATTCTGCGTGGTCAAAATCTGCGCCGTATAGGTAAAGTTGCGCGTCACGGTATCCGCATTCAACGATGTCGAGGTGGTGCTGCTCCAGCGATCGGTGCCGGTCGGTCCCCAGCGCGATGTGGTGGTGGTGCCTTTGTAGATGTCATACGCCAGCCGGTTAGTTCCGCTCGCCATCTGCCGCGTGGTGCCGCTGTAGTAACTGCCGTTGCTCAAGCCCACGGTATAAGTGCTGCCCTTCGAACACACCACGTTAATCGTCTGCTGCACCGTTGAGAAACTGCCCACCAAAGGCGCGCTGCCAAAACTGACGTTGGGCGCAGTGATGGTGGTGCAATCGTTGGTCACCACCAGATTCACGGTAATCGGCATCGCCGTACCCGTGCTGCTCTGTACCGTTCCCACACACAATCCTCCCACGTTTAACCCGGCGCACACCGTATAACTCACGGTAATGGTAATGGTGGTGGTATAGGTGCCGGCGGCGATCACCTGGCCGGGTACGGTGCGGAAGTAGAGCGGAATATTGAAGTTAAGGGTGTTTCCCAACGCCAGCAGCGAGGCGGAACTCCAGCGATAGCTGCCGCCCTGCTGTAATTCGGTGGCGCAGGCGCTGTCGATACACAGCTGAATCGGAATGTTATCGGTGCCGCCGCTGGCGGTTTTCAACACGGCGCGCGTGCCGCTGAGGTTTGAGGCGGTGGTAAAAGCGTAGGTAATGTTATCGGAGCCCAGCAGCGAAAGTGTACCCGAACCGCAGTTGACGTTAGTGGTGCTTGAGGTGTTATTCACCGTTGAAGCGACGGAAAACGTGGTAACCGATCCGAACGTGGCGGTGGGGGCCGATAAGCTACACAACGCATAGCTGGTGCCCGGCAGTAAAAACAGCGCCAGCAGGAGCAGAAGCTTTCTCATGGTGAAATCCCTGACGGTGAATTATCCGCGCTGCTCACCGCAGAGCCTTGCGGTGGCGGTGGCAGCGGGCAGGTAAGCGGTCCGTAAGTTTCCAGCGCTTTTGGCTGGCCGTCGGCGATAGCCAGTTGCGTATCGCAGCTGCGTCCATCCGGCGTCACCACGTGAATCGGGTTATTAGCACCGAGATCTTCCATCCACACAATGCCGTCCCAGCCGACATATTCGGTGGCCTGATTCGGACGTAACACCTGGCTGGAAATCGGCAGCGGCTGATGATTGCTGTCATGCAGTACCACGCTGGCGGCGCGCAGACGCTCCACCGGGAAGTTGAGCAGATAGCCGCTCTTACGCTTCACCGCAAAGCGCTGTTCAACTTTCGGCGCAGTGCGATCGGCGGGCAGGTCCAGCGTATCGATGTCGTATTTGGCGCCGTAATAGCTGCTGATCGATGGCACCAGCAGATAGCCTTGTTTATCGGTGCGGCCCATGGTCTGGTTCTCATAACGCACCGTGACATCCGGATAATCGGTTTTCACTACTACGAAGGCATCGTTAATGTCGTTAGCAGCGAACACGCGGTTATCCATCAATACCACCGAGCCGGTAAAATCGGCCCATTGCGTGGTGTTGTCGTTATCGCCGTAGAAACCGGCTGAGGTATCAATTTTGTTATTGCGATAACGCAGACTGGCCTGACGATAATCGCCACTGTCGCTGGCCTGATTAGCCCAGGCCGCATCCCAGGAGAAGCCACCGTCGGTTGGCATCGCGCGCGACACATACAGACGCTGGCTGTTATTGCCCTCCTGATCGCGTTCCGTGCTTACCGAGGCGCTGCTCTGTTCGCCGAAAGGGATGATCAGCGAAATGGCGCCGCTCCAGTTGCCCTGATCCTGATCGCGGCTGGCGGAGATATACAGGCTGCTGTTGCCCCACAGATTTTTACTCCACGACAGATTTAATAAACGGGTGCGGTCACCGTTGCCGCCGGAGATATCAAAATAAGCCAGGCCAAGGCTGCCGTAGTCACTTAGCGACACGCTGGCAGTGTATTGCGCGCTGCGTCGCGCCAGCGAGTAACTGGTGTTCGCGCTGTCGCCACGGCTGCCGACCAGCGCGAGATTACCGAAATCGACGCTGCGAATGATGTGCTGGGTTCCCAGGCTGAACCAACTATTGTTGTACTGATAGCCCCAGCTGTATTGCGTGCCGGGATTACCGTCCATCTGGCTCTGCGCCAGCGCGCCATTCACCACGCCAAAACTGCCGAGCTTCACCAATCCACCCGCGCCGCCCATCGCCACGCTGTCGCTGCCTTCCGCATGGCTCTCCAGCGTCAGCCAGTCGTTCAGCCCGTAGCGATAGGAGCCGCTGGCCGCCGCTGCGCCATAATCAAAATTGCTTATGCCGTAGTTTTCGCGCATCGCACCGGCGGAGAACGAGTAATCGGATAATCCGGTTTTCAGCAAGCTGCTGGAGACGTAAAACGGCAGCGTGGTGGTGACTTGTCGGCCCACCGCATCGGTGGTGGTGATCACTGCATCGCCGGCGCCGTTAACGAAAGGGACATTGGTGAGCGACCACGGGCCCGGTTGCACGTCGGCCTGTGTGCTGCGATAGCCATTGATAAACAGATCGACCGAAGAGGGCACCGCCGCCTGGCCGGAAAAGGCGGGCAGCGGATAGGTCACCAGATCCGGCCGTACGCTGAAGTCGCGGCCAATCTGCACGCCACCCAGCCGCACGCTGTTGCTCCAGCTCAGCGCATCAGTAACCAAATCCCCGGCGCGCCAACTGATCGCTGCGTTCTCGTTTTCATTACTGAACCACGTATCGTAGCGGATATAGCCTTCCTGCTGACCGGCAACGCCACCTTCCAGTTGCTGCACGTAAACGCCGTTGGTAGAAAACTGGCCAGCCGGGCCAAACAAGCGCAGTTCGTTCCAGCTGGAGAGGCGCGAACCGGCGTTATCGGTACGGGTGGCGTAGAAGTCATAGTTGAGCAGCGCGCCATTGCTGGCGCGACCGGGAAAGCGCGGTGCATGCTGTAACTGGCCAATGGTTTGACCCGGCAGCCAGGCGGGTGGCACCGTCAATAACAGGCGCTGGCGTCGTTCGTCATACTCCACTTTCGCTCCGCTGAGTTGATTGACATCGATCTGCTGGCCTTGCAGTTTCTCGGCCGGAATGCCGGCGCGTTGCAGATCGCCGCGTCGCAGCCAGAAATCGCCATTCTTACGTTCAACCGGCACGATGTCGCCACGTTCGCTCTGATTCACCACCAGTTCCAGCATGTATTGCTGACCGCTGGCGTTATTCTCCAGCGCAGGCGGCGGTGGCAGTTCGGAGAAGGTCTCCGCGCTGCTACTCATCGGACTGATACAAAGCACGCTGGCGACGGCCAGCGCGCAGGGATGCGGCGTAAACTTCATCAACGCGCGGCCGCGCTGCTCCAGTGACCTTTATTCATTTCGGCCGACAGCTCACCGCTCACGCTGCGGGTTAACGGCCAGCGATGGCTGCTGTTGGCCAGCACATAGCCAAACAAGCCGTTGCCCATTTTGCGTCCGCCAATGGTGACGTTACTTAAGCGCGCGTGGCCATTACCGCGATTAGTCAGCTCCAGCCAGCGTTTGCCGCCGCTGTTCACTTCCTGCCAGCTCAGCTGCGGTTTTGCCGTGTCGCGCGTCACGCCGCTGCCGTAGATGAACAGCGGCACCGAATAGCGCATCTGGAAAGTGAGTCCGGCCTGATTTTCGCCTGGCGTACGCGGCGTAGGGATCTCATCCAGCACCACGCGAAAGGCCACTTCACGTCCGGCTTCAGGTGGCGTTTGCTTAATTAAACGCACCAGCTGCTTCTGTCCTGGCTCGAGGCGCACCATCGGCGGGCTCGCCACCACTTGCTGCTGGGTTTGATACTGCTCCTGGCCGTTAACCTGCTGCCAGCTGAAGATGCGCACCTGCATCATGGTGGTGGCATTGCCGCGATTCTCCAGCCACAGCTCGCTGGCTTTATCTTCCGGATCAATCGCCGGATCGATCGGCCACACCATCAGCGAATTGGCGGCATGCACCGCAGGCGTTAGGGCCACAAATAACAACAGGATCAGGGCGCGCAGGTTAATCATCATTCCTCCTTTTAAGTGACGCCATCACCAACTCAGCGTGACGGTTAAAGTGTCGGTATAGGTCCCGGCGCGCGTGGGGCCGGGCAGCGTTAATAAGCCGTAAATCGGCAACGTGATGTTGTTGGCATTGCTGTAGCTCAGCGCCATCGGGCTATTCACCGGAATTGCCGTGGTGTGTGCCGCATTGGTATACAGGCTGTACGCCACGGTATTGGTGTTACTGGTGTGTTTGAGATTGCGCGTGGAGGTGTAATGACTGCCGCCGTTGATGCTCATACTCACGGCGGTGCCTGGCGTGCAGGCGAGCGTGATAGTGGTGCTTTGCACATAGCTGGCGCTGACGCTGCTTGCGGCCACGCCAGATTGGGTACCAAAATTAAGCGTGCCAAATACCCCGGTATTGGTTCCGGAGACAACACAGCCTGCCACTACTGATGCTGAAACCTGAAACGTTGCGGTCGGCAACCCCCAGGCGGAGACGCTCCCTATCAGCAGGGCAAGGCCGCCTGCACTGTGCACCCACCGCTGCACCACGGCCTCCCTGATTATCCTTTCCCTCAGTAATTCACCGCCACGTTGATGGTGTCGGTGTAGGTCCCTGCCGGAATCAAGGGGTTAAACCCGCCGCCCACAACCTGACCATAAATGGCGTAGTTGGTCCCGAGTGTGGGATCGGTGGTACCACTGGCAGCGATATTGGTGTTGTTGGCGATGGCGGTAGTGAATGCGGCGTCGCTATACAGCGTATAGGCAATGCCTTGCGTGTTGTTGGAGCCGAGGATCAGGTAGCGTGGCTGGCCACTCACCGTACCGTAAACGGTCGCCGGTGCAGCGTTGCTGCTGGTGACCTGCACGTTGAAAGTTTGTCCGGTGGTGCAGCGAACAAAGATGCCGTTACCTGCTGCGCCAACCAGGGTGGCATTGAGCGTATCAAAAGTGGCTGCGCTACTACCAAAGTTCAGGGTACCGAAGTTCACTCCCGCCGTGGCCGATTGACCGTTCACCAAACAACCGGTGGTCAGCGTCAACGTCGCATTGATGGTTCCCGTTGTGGTGGCGGCAAAAACAGCATGAGGTGCCAGTGCGGCGCTTAGGCTAGACGCCACAAGAAAAAGCTTGAGTTTCATAATCATTCCTTACTGATTATCCAAGGTCAGTGCTTTTTCACCTGGTCATACATTTATGGAAATACATCCGAAATCAAACAAGAGCCGCAATGGACTCGACAGCGTAAGCGCCTGCCGCCTAAGAAAATTCCTGGATGGCGGATTAATGATTTATATCAGTTTTCTTTACTATAGATCAGCAAATTGGCCCCTGTATGCAGATGGTTCAATTTTTCCCTAATCAATTCACACTTTTCGCCGATAACTCAGTAATCACAAGGGGTAGCGAGCGGTTAAAAAAACCAAATAGACGATGATTTCACCCTCTACCGCGCGCTTCGGTTCAATGTTATGTTCGTGCATTAATCAGATATTATTAATTTTTTGCTTAACGACTGACGATGAAAATAAAAAAAATCCGCACGACAACTCCAGATTTTTCTGGACCAGTTCTGTATTGAACTGCGCCGCAGGGGGACATTAATCGCCCTTGATCGGCGCTTTATCATCCTTGTTCTAATTTGACGACACCGCACCCGCTCCGCAGCGGGTGGAGTTTAGGAGCGCACATGCTGCTGGTTACCTGGGATAGCGTTCTGGTTACCGTTTCACTGATCGTGGCCTTCATTGCCGCGTTCACCGCCTTAGATACCGCCGGGCGCGTGGCCGTTTCACGCGGTTATCTGGCAACACTGTGGTTGATCGGCGGGGGCACCGCGATGGGCATCGGCGTGTGGGCAATGCACTTTATTGGCATGCTGGCGATGATGATGCCAATGACCATGCGCTACAACGTCGAGCTGACCGCCATCTCATTGCTGGTGGCGATTATCAGCGCC
Source organism: Pantoea sp. GCM10028869 (assembly GCF_042666835.1). NCBI lineage: Bacteria > Pseudomonadati > Pseudomonadota > Gammaproteobacteria > Enterobacterales > Erwiniaceae > Pantoea > Pantoea sp. GCM10028869. Next base: position 217,181 of record NZ_JBHTGO010000006.1, read on the forward strand.
ATCTTCGCCTTTGCGCAGGGCGTGCAGGGCAGTCATCTCACCCGACGCCGCTTAATTCGCGGCACCTTAATCATGGGGAGCGGCATCATTGTCATGCACTACCTCGGCATGAACGCGCTGATGATTGCCACCCCGATTTACTGGAATCTGCCGCTGGTGACGCTCTCGGTGCTGATTGCCTACGCAGCATCAGGTGCGGCGTTATGGCTGGCGTTTCATCTGCGCCAGGGCGAAAGCCTGCTGCTGCTGCGCGCCTGTGCAGCACTGGTGATGGGCATTGCGATTGCCGGCATGCATTACACCGGCATGGCGGCAGCAGAATTCGTTATGCCGGTGAGCATGCAACATCACGGCGCCAGCGAAGAGGGAATGGCGGTGTGGGTCACGATTATCACGCTGAGCATTCTGGGGCTGATGTTACTGATCTCGATGCTGGATGCGCAACTGCGTGCCGCGCGTCTCGCTGCCAAACTCAAGCGCGCCAACAGCGAGCTACGTCAGCTGGCGATGCATGACAACCTCACCGCGCTGCCAAATCGCGTGATGCTGGAGCAGCAACTCACCACGGCGATCAAGCAGGCGACGCTGCAGGATGAAAACTTCGCGCTGATGTTCATGGATCTGGATGGTTTCAAAGCCATTAACGACACATGGGGCCATCACGTTGGCGACCGCTTGCTGATCGCGGTAGCCGATCGTTTGCGCGATGAACTGAGTGAGGAGATTCTTTTGGCGCGTCTGGGCGGCGATGAATTCGTCATACTGTGCCCGCAATTTCATCTGCATCAGGCCAGCAAACTGGCGCAGCGTTTGGTTCAAATCATTGATGCGCCTTTCGAACTCGATCGCTATTCGCTGCGCGTCTCGCTCAGCGTCGGTATCGTTATCTTCCCGCTGCATGGTCGCAGCCAGCAGGAGCTGATGTTCAACGCCGACTCCGCCATGTATCACACCAAACACAGCGGGCGTAACGGCTGGTGCCTGTTTGAACCGGCGATGAGCGCGGTGGCGCAGCATCAGTTGGCGCTGGCTAACGATCTGTGGAACGCGCTGGAGTATCAGGAGATGCGCCTGTTCTATCAGCCAAAATTCCGCGCGGGCGGCACCGTATTGATGGGCTTCGAGGCGCTGCTGCGCTGGCAGCATCCGCGTCGCGGCCTGCTGATGCCCGATATGTTTCTGGCGCGCGCCGAGAAAACCGGGCAAATTGTCGCGCTGGGTAACTGGGTGATCAATGAAGCCTGCCGCCAGCTGAAGCAGTGGCACGATGAAGGTAACGGCGACTGGACGGTATCGGTCAATCTCTCGGCTCTGCAGTTTCAGCAGCGTGATTTGATTGAGAGCGTGCGCCAGGCATTGCAGCGCCATCAAATTCCTGACGGGGCGTTGATGCTGGAAATTACCGAGAACATTGCGATGCGCGATCCGCAGTTCAGCCAGCAGCGCATTGCCGAACTGCATCGTCTTGGGGTGAAAGTGGCGATTGATAACTTCGGCATCGGCTACGCCAACTTGCTGCACTTGAAACACCTCGAAGCCAGCGAGTTGAAAATCGACCGCGCCTTTATCAACAGTTTGCGCGCCGGCAGCGAAGACGCCACGGTGGTCACTGCGATGTTGACGCTGGCACAAACGCTTAACCTGCGCATGGTGGCGGAAGGGGTCGAAACCGAGGAGCAACAGCGTTTGCTCACCGGGTTAGGCTTCGACACGCTGCAAGGTTATCTGCTCGGCAAGCCCACGCCAGCCGATCGCATCGGTGAATTTACCGCTGCGCTTGCGGTGCCGCTGGCCTTTAGCGATAACGTGGTGCCGCTGGCGGGCGCGCAATAAACAATTTTTAGTTTCTTCCCCATCGGAAGGTTTTATCGTTCAAAAATTCATATCGGCAGTTACGCTGCCGATAATTCCTACAATAAAACCAATAGACCGCACTTTTTTAACAACAACACCACAGCTGACTTACACCGGCTTTTACTTGGGAAATCACTATGTTAGTGACTTCGTACGATTCGTTTACCGTCATCGTCTCGATTCTGGTAGCGATGCTGGCCTCGTTTACTGCGCTTGATATGGCAGGGCGCGTGGCTTCCTCAACTGGCAAGGTGGCGCTGGTTTGGTTATTCGGCGGTGGATTCGCTATGGGCGTGGGCATCTGGGCGATGCACTTCATTGGCATGCTGTCGATGAGCCTCGATATGGTCATGAGCTATGATCCTACGCTCACCGTCACCTCCATGGTGGTGGCGGTATTAGCCTCGGTTTTTGCGCTGTGGCTGGTGTGCTCAACGCCCACTTTGCCGTGGCTGCGACTGTGTGGAGGCTCTGTGGTGCTGGGTTCCGGCGTTGTAGCAATGCACTACACCGGCATGGCGGCGCTGATGTTTACGCCCGGCATCACCTGGAATTGGGGTTGGGTGGCGGCATCGGTGGCGATTGCGCTGGTGGCCTCAGGCGCCGCGCTCTGGCTGGCGTTTAACCTGCGCGAAGGTCACGGCCGCGTCACCGCGCTGCGTTTAGGCGCATCGGTGGTGATGGGCTGTGCGATTGCCGGCATGCACTACACCGGCATGGCGGCGGCCAATTTCCCGATGCACAGCCATGCGACGCACATGGGCGTAAACAGCAACTGGCTGGCGGTGGTGGTGACGGTGGTGACGCTAGCGATCCTCGGCATTACTTTGCTGGTCTCAATGCTCGATGCACGTCTGCAAGCGCGCACCTCGATCCTTGCCCACTCGCTGGCGGAAGCCAACCGTGAGCTGGCACAGCTGGCGCTACACGATAACCTGACGCGTCTGCCCAACCGTATTTTGTTGGAAGATCGTCTGGAGCAAGCCCTCAATAAAGCGAACCGTGAGAAAACGCAGTTTGCGCTGATGTTTATGGATCTGGATGGCTTCAAAGCGGTAAATGACGCTTTTGGCCATCACGTGGGTGACAACCTGCTGATTGGCGTGACCGAGCGCATGACCGAACAGATGAAAGGGCACTACACGCTGGCGCGCATGGGCGGCGACGAGTTTGTGCTGCTGCTGGAAATTGCTGAACCCAATGATGCCGCAGCGGTTGCTGATACGCTGGTGAAAGCGGTGGATCGCCCATTCGATATCTCGCGCTATGAGCTGGTGGTGTCGCTGAGTATTGGAATTGCGGTTTACCCTGGTGACGGCAAAGATGATCGCGAGCTGATGTTCAACGCCGATGCCGCCATGTATCACACCAAGAACAACGGCCGCAACGGTTACACCTTCTTCCAGCCGTCAATGAACACGCTGGCGCAGTCGCAATTGCAGCTGAACAACGATCTGTGGCAAGCACTGGATAACGAAGAGTTACGCCTGTTCTATCAGCCCAAATACTGCGCGCCGAGCGGCCCGATCCTTGGCTTTGAAGCGCTGCTGCGCTGGCAGCATCCTTCACGCGGTCTGCTGGCGCCGGACGCCTTTCTGCCGATGGCGGAAAAGACCGGCATGATCATTAACATCGGCAACTGGGTGATCAACGAAGCCTGTCGCCAGCTGCGTGCCTGGCATCTGCAGGGTCATCCGCACTGGTCGGTGGCGGTCAATTTGTCGGCTGTACAATTTGAGCAAAGCAATCTGGTGGAAACCGTCACCGAGGCGCTGGCGCAGCACCTTATTCCGGCTGAACTTTTGACGCTGGAAGTGACCGAAACCACGGCGATGCGCGATCCGGAAGAGAGCGTGCGTATCCTCACCGAACTCACCAACATGGGCGTAAAAGCCTCGATTGATGATTTCGGCACCGGCTACTCCAGCTTGTTGTATCTCAAGCGGTTACCGGCCAGCGAGCTGAAAATCGATCGCGCTTTTGTTAATGAACTGCAGGCGCATTCGGAAGATGCCACCATCGTCTCCGCCATTGTCGCGCTGGCGCAGTCGTTGCATCTGAAAGTGGTCGCCGAAGGGGTAGAAACCCAGGATCAACAGGCGTTCCTCACCGGTTTAGGCTGCGATACGTTGCAGGGCTATTTGCTGGGCAAACCGGTGCCGCCGGAACGCATTGGCGAGTTGCCGAATTTTTATCAAGAAGAGTTAGCGCTGGAGCAGGTGCCTTAACGCCTTCATTCCCTCTCCCGCTTGCGGGAGAGGGTTAGGGTGAGGGAAACTAGCCGCCAAATCCTCTACATCGGAGTTCGGGTGGCGAAATATCAGCAGTTGGTCGAGCAGCTTCGCACGCAAATCGAGGCGCGCATCTGGCCGCCGGGCGAAAAACTGCCGTCGCTACGTCAGCAGGCGGAGCAGAGCGGGTTGAGCCTGATGACGGTGATGCACGCCTATGAAGTGCTGGAGAGTCAGGGCTGGATCGTCTCAAAGCCGCAATCCGGCTATTACGTGGCGCCGCGCGCCGCCGAAAGCCGTCCGCGCCTGCCCACGCAAGAGATCGGCAAAACCGATCAGGCGGATACCAACAGCTTCGTGTTCGACGTGCTGCAAGCCACGCGCAATCCCGCCATCATGCCGTTTGGCTCAGCCTTTCCCGATCCCGAACTCTTCCCGCAGCGCCAGCTGATGCGCTCGCTGGTAAAAGTCTCACACAACTTAAAGCCCACCGATGCGCTCAACAACCTGCCGCCAGGCAATGAAGCGCTGCGCAAAATTCTCGCCCAGCGCTACGCACAGCAGGGCATCACGCTGTCGCCGGATGACATCGTCATCACCAATGGCGCAATGGAGGCGCTCAACCTCAGCCTGCAAGCCGTCACCGAACCCGGTGATTGGGTGATCCTCGAAAACCCGTCGTTTTATGGTGCGCTCCAGGCGATTGAACGCCTCAAGCTGAACGCGATTGCCATCGCCAGCGATGTCGAACACGGCATGGATCTGGATGAGCTGGAGCAGGCCTTGCAGCGCTGGCCGGTGAAAGCCTGCTGGCTGATGACCAACCGGCAAAATCCGCTCGGCTTCACCCTGAGCGCCGAGCGCAAGCAGCAGTTGGTGGAACTGCTGGCGCGCTACAACGTGGCGATGATTGAAGACGATGTGTACGGCGATCTGTATGAAGGCCATGACAAACCGCTGCCGGCTAAAGCTTTTGATCTTGATGGCAACGTGCTGCACTGCGGAAGTTTCTCGAAGAATCTGGTGGCGGGATTTCGTGTCGGTTGGGTCGCGGCCGGACGTCATGCGCAGCGCGTGCAGCGTATTCAGTTGATGAGCACGCTCTCGACCAGCGCGCCGATGCAGCTGGCCCTCGCCGATTTCCTCAGCACGCGCAGCTACGATACGCATTTAAAGAAGCTAAGGCAGACGCTGGCTAAACGTAAGCAGCTGGCGCAACAGGCGCTGCGCCGGGTATTACCTGCTGAGGCCAACATCAGCGATACGCCGGGCGGTTATTTTCTCTGGGTTGCGCTGCCGGTGCAGATCAATACCACTGAGCTGTATCATTTGGCCTTGCAGCAGGGCATCAGCATCGCGCCCGGCCAGCTGTTTTCCAGCAGCGAAGGCTTCAGCCACTGTTTCCGCTTCAACACCGCCTGGCCGTGGGATGCACGCGCCGAGGCGGCGGTAGAGACGTTGGGAAAACTGATTAGCAAGCTAAACGGTTAAACCTGGGCCGCCTGCTGGTGGCCCCAGGTGAGATAGTAAACGTCGTAGAAATCCACTTCACCTTTCTGCTTCATCAGGCGATCAATGCCGCTGCGTACGCGCTCCGGCGTGTGGGGGTTATCGAGGATCTTATCCAGCGCTTGTTGAGAAACCGGCTGCACGTAATACCATTCGCCGTTGTAACAAACGCGCAAATCCAGCGTGTCGATATCTTCGAAGCGATATTTCGGGTTGATATCCATCAGCATCAGCACGCTCATCACCACCACAAACACCGTGGCAAACCAGAACGCTGGCCAGCCGAGCATGTCGGTTGAAAAGATCAGCGCCACGCACAGCGCGTAGCACAGATACATGATGGCCCAGAGCCCCGGATGGGTTTTGAGGAAGGAAAAGCTAAAGCGCGGCAAATTATCACGCTGTCCTTCGCGGTTCAGCGTGGCGATTTCGTCGAGCAGGATTTGTTTGATCGCGTCCATTGTTCACCTCTAATTATCACTGCCTGCCAGTAAAGCACATAACAGTGAAGCGAATTAGAGACAGATTCGCTGTGTTTTTTTATAACAGTTGCGAGGGGCCGGTGTTTCCCTCACCCTAACCCTCTCCCGCAAGCGGGCGAGGGAACCGATTGAGCCCGTTCTAACTACCCTTTCTACTTGTGGGAAAGGGCCGGGGTGAGGGCATCAAGCCGCAGAGTAATAAATCAAGAAACCTGACCCACAATCTGCAAATTCGCATCGTCTGGCACTTCGTTGTACGACAACACATTCAACCCATTGGCAAACAGACGGGCGTAGCGCGCAATCAGCGGGCGCAATTGCGGTGTTACCAGCAGCACCTGCGTCAGGTTCTGCGCTTTCAACTGCTCCACCATCACCGGCAGCGTGCTCTGCAGCTGCGTCAGGATATTCGGATCAACCGGGAAGCTATCCAGCGCCACTTTGCCGGCTTGCTGTGCCTGATTCAGCGCCGCCAGCAGCAGATTCTCCAGGCTGTTTTCCAGCGTATAAGCCGACAGCGGTTTGTTGTCCGGCGCAATCGCCGCCACCATGGCGCGACGCAGGGCATAGCGCACATCGGATGTCAGCAGGATCGGATCTTTGGTGATCGCCGCGCTCTCCAGCAACGTCGTCGCGATGGTGGTGATGTCTTTCAGCGACACCTGATCGTTCAGCAGCAGACGATACACTTTCAGCTGCAAGCTGAAGTTCACCGCCGCATTCACATCTTCCGACAGCTTAGGCGCCACATTCGCCAGACGCTGATGCAGCTGAGTGATGTCATCGTAGTTAAACAGCTCCGGCAGATTCTCGCGCACCACTTTATTCACATGAGTGGCCACCACGCTGGCGCAATCCACCACCTGATAACCCAGGTTCAGCGCTTTGGCTTTCTGCTCGGGCAGAATCCACGTCACCGCCATGCCGTAGGCCGGATCGGTATCCAATACGCCATCGATTTCGCCGTACTGTTCCGGCGTCGGGATCGCCATCAGACGATCGGCATGCACTTCGCCGACGGCGGTGCGCACGCCATTGATCTTGATCGCGTACTGCGCCGGCTTGAGGTGGAAATCTTCGCGCAACGCAATTTCCGGCAGCAGCACGCCGCTGGTTTCCGACACCACTTGCCGCACGCCACGCATACGCAGCGTCAGCGGCGCACCTTTGCCTTTATCCACCAGCGTCACCAGCTTGTAGCCGAGATTCAGCCCGATCGGCTCAACCATCGGGATAGTGTCCCAACCGATGGCGGGCTGATCGTCCGGCTGCGTCAGCGCCTGGCTGATCGCTTCCATAGCGTGATGATCTTGCGTCGGCGCTTTGATTTTCTGGCTTTGACGCCACGCAGCGAACAGCAGCAGGCCGGTAAATACCAGGAACACCAGATGCGGCATGCCCGGCACCACCGCCAGCACAAACATCACGGCCGCAGCGGTATACAGCGTACCTGGCTTAGCCAGCAGCTGAGACTTGATGTCATCGCCCATGTCCGCACCATCGCTGATGCGCGTCACGATAATCGCCGCCGCCGTTGAGAGCAGCAGTGAAGGAATTTGTCCGACTAAGCCATCACCGATGGTCAGCAGGACATATTGTTCAAACGCTTGTCCTGCTGGTAAACCGTATTTGAATACGCCAATCAAAATACCGCCAACCACGTTAATCAGCAGGATCATGATGCCGGCGATGGCGTCGCCGCGTACGAATTTGGACGCGCCATCCATTGCACCGTAGAAGTCGGCTTCGTTTGCCACATCCTGGCGACGCGTGCGCGCCTGTTCCTGATTGATTAACCCGGCATTGAGATCGGCATCGATCGCCATCTGTTTGCCTGGCAACGCATCAAGCGTAAAGCGCGCCGAGACTTCAGATATACGTTCGGCACCTTTGGTGACCACCACAAAGTTGATCATCAAACGCGGCGGCAAAAAGGCACACCATGCGCATCATGGCGGCGCGTGGAAAGTGGCCTTTGCGGACTTCACGTTGGCGATGATGGCGCTGTTTATGGTGCTGTGGATCATGGGCGCGGTGAGTGAAGAGGAGCGTAAAGAGATCGTCGCGCAATTGAACGGCACGTCGGTTTTTGATGGCACCAATTTCAATCCTTTTGACGTTGAGAACTCCGGCGGATCGGCGATTATCGGCGAAACCATGGCAATTTCCCCGCCGACGCAAACAGCGACTGTCAGCCCAGGTAAGGCTGACATCAGTTTGAACGCCAGCAGCAAGCCACAGGAAGATTTAGACAGCGTGCTGTCACGCTCGGATGCGGAGTTGGTGCTGCTACATAACCAGCTGCAACGGATGATCAACAGCTATAACGCGCAAAATTACCTGATGCTGGAAACCTTGCCACAAGGGCTGCGCATCCTGATTCAGGACGATCAGGATCGCATGATGTTCCCACGCGGTAGCGCGGTGCTAACGCCGTTCTTCCAGAAACTGCTGACCGAGCTCGGCCCGGTGTTTAACCGCATCGACAACAAAATCATGATCAGCGGCCACACCGATGCCGCGCAGTACAGCGGCAACGCCGCCTACAACAACTGGAATCTGTCGGGCGATCGTGCGCTGGCGGCACGCCGCGCGCTGGAGCGTGGCGGGCTGGAGAGTGCGCGCGTATTGCAGGTTAATGCCATGGCGTCACGCATGCCGCGCGATCATGACGATCCCATGAGTGCGCGTAATCGCCGCATTGAAATTCTGGTGTTAACCGATGCCGCTGCAGAAACCCTGTTCCAGTTTTATGGCCGCGAAGGGGAGAACGTTGTGAAACCTATCGCTGAGCGCCTGCGATAACCTGTCAGTGCCTTTGAATCGCTTTTTTTTGATTCGGCCGGTGGCGAAATCCACCGGTTTTTTTTGCATTAAATTCATGCCGCTTTGCGGCCTGGTGCGCATAAATGCGCGCCAGTTAGGGCGACCCTCATTCACCCGCACGAGATGTTAATTATGTTGCTAATAAATTTGGCTTTAGTTAGCTAAATCATTCTTTTTTGTGAATTTTGTTGGTGGGCGCACATTGCAATGCCACTTTGGTAAGCCACAATTAAGCATCGTGATTAACCGGAGAAAGAGTATGACTGCCAACCACTCCAGCCTGCTGTTACTGATGTCTTTCGCCGCCGGCACCTTTTCCGCTGGATCCTCCAGCAATCCGCAACATCTGATGTTATCGCTGCCGTCGGGCGGCGTGCCCAACAGCCCGCTGCCGCTGATCATCTGGCCCGGCATTGTGCCGTATGACGATGAAAATCCGACGGAAGACAGCGCCGCCTGGTTTGAAAAAACCTTTACCCGCAACGGCTGGCCCGCCGCATGGCGTGCGCCGATCTTTCCCTATACGCATTACCATCCGAACACCCATGAAGTGCTGGGTGTTGCGGCTGGCTGGGCGGAAGTGCTGTTCGGCGGCGACAGCGGTCGCATGGTGACGCTGCGTGAAGGCGATGCGGTACTGATCCCGGCGGGCGTCGGCCACAAACAGGTGTTTGCCTCAGAGGATTTTTTCACCGTTGGCGCCTATCCTGAAGGCATGTCCCCGGAAACCGTGCGTGATGAGCCGTCGCGTTTACGTACGTCGAAGGAGAAGATCCAGCAGGTGCCGCTGCCATCCCGCGATCCTTTTACCGGTGGCGAAGGGGCGATGACGGAGATCTGGCTGCCAATCGCGCAGCAGCTAATGCACCAGTAAAGTGCAAAACAGCCATTTCCGTTGACGCGGCGCGTGTGCCTTACCGGGGCAAGCCTCTGGCACAGTTTGTGCAGGAGAGAGTGAGGTCCTCTGACAAGCGCCGGGTAAATCATGAAAGAAAGCTACCAGATAGCATCACAATTCTATGATGAGATGTGGCTGAGCGATGGCCAACACCGCGCTCACTACCAGCAATACTGGGAATGGTTACAACAGGCGGACAAAGAGGCCGTGGCGCGCAAACGTGAAGAAGCGGAACTGCTGTTTCATCGCGTCGGCATCACCTTCAACGTCTACGGTGATGACGGCGGCGCGGAACGTTTAATTCCTTTCGACAGCGTGCCGCGCATCATACCTGCCAGCGAGTGGGCGATGCTCGATCGCGGCATTCGCCAACGGGTACAAGCCCTTAACGCCTTCCTGCACGACATCTACCATCAGCAACTGATCCTCAAAGCCGGCATCGTGCCCGCTGAACAGGTGCTGGTGAACGATCAATATCAGCCCTGTATGCAAGGCGTCGATCTGCATCGCCACATCTACGCGCACATTGTTGGGGTAGACATGGTGCGCAATAACGACGGCAAATATTACGTTCTCGAGGACAATCTGCGCACGCCGTCTGGCGTCTCCTATATGCTGGAGAACCGCAAGATGATGATGCGCCTCTATCCGGAACTGTTCGCCGGGCAGCACATCGCGCCGGTAGAGCGTTATCCTTCGCATCTGCTGCAAACCCTGCGCGAAAGCTCGCCGGTCAACGATCCGGTGGTGGTGGTGCTGACGCCGGGCCGCTTTAACAGCGCCTACTTCGAGCACAGCTTCCTCGCGCAGCAGATGGGCGTTGAGCTGGTGGAGAGCGCCGATCTGTTTGTCAAAGATGGCGCGGTGATGATGCGTACCACCGCCGGGCCGTGCAAAGTCGATGTGATCTATCGTCGCGTTGATGATGCCTTCCTCGATCCTCTGGCGTTCCGCCCGGATTCGATGCTCGGCGTGCCGGGCTTGTTGTCGGTGTATCGATCCGGCAACGTGGTGCTGGCGAACGCGATCGGCACCGGCGTCGCCGATGATAAATCGATCTATCCCTACGTCCCGGACATGATCCGTTTCTATCTTGATGAGGATCCGATCCTCAATAACGTACCCACCTGGCAATGCCGCAAACCGCAGGATCTCACCTACGTGCTGGCCAACCTGGCGAAAATGGTGGTGAAAGAGGTGCACGGCGCAGGCGGTTACGGCATGTTGATTGGCCCGGTGGCGAGCCAGCAGGAGCTGAGTGATTTCCGTGATCGCCTCAAAGCGCGCCCGGAAAACTACATCGCGCAGGACACGCTATCGCTCTCCACGTGTCCAACCTTTATCGATAACGGCCTCGCGCCGCGCCACATCGATCTGCGCCCGTTTGCGCTGTGCGGCGCGGATATTCGTCTGGTGCCCGGCGGCTTAACCCGCGTGGCGCTGAACGAAGGTTCGCTGGTGGTGAACTCGTCGCAGGGCGGTGGCACCAAGGACACGTGGGTTCTGGAGGATGACGCATCATGCTAAGCCGCACGGCCAGTGGCCTCTATTGGATGGCGCGCTATCTTGAGCGCGCAGAACAACTTGCTCGCGTGTTAGACGTGACCAACCGTTTGTCGTTAATGCCGGTGCGCGGTGACCAGGGCGACGATCTGCTGCTGCCGCTTAATCTCACCGGCACGCGTGAACTGTTTGAAACCCTCAACGGCCGCTTCACCATGCCGCAGCTGTTCAACTTTTTCGCCCTCGACGATCGCAATCCGTGCAGCATTTTCAGCTGCTGGCAGGAGGCGTGGAACAACGCGCATGCGGTGCGCGGCAGTTTGTCGTCGGAAGTGTGGGAGAGCATCAACTCGACGTGGATTGAGATGCGCAATACGCGGCGGCGCGGTATTACCAGCGCCAACGCCGATAGCTTTTTCGATTGGGTGAAAGAGCGCTCGCACCTGTTTCGTGGCGCGATGTTCGGCACCTTGCTGCGCGGTGATGCCATGAGTTTTATCCGCATCGGCACGCTGATGGAGCGCAGCGACGGCACCGCGCGTTTGCTGAGCGTCAATCAGCAACTGCTGGAACAACAGTCCGATTCGGTGCGCGAATATTATCGCCTCGATACCTTGCTGCGCGCGGTGTCGGCGCGTGAAGCCTACAACGCCATCTTTAAGCAGCAGCTGTTACCGGATCTGGTGAATGAGATGCTGATCCTGCGCAGTGAAAGTCCGCGATCGCTGCACTCCTGTATTGATGAGATCGCTACCCAGCTCGAGCAGATCGGCAGCAGCGGCGAAGATCGTCCGCGTTATCTGATCACCGTGCTGCTGGCGGAAATTAGGTTTAGTACCTGGGAAAGCCTGACCCAGGAAGGGTTAACGCACTGGCTCAATGCATTCCTGACGCGCCTGAACGCGCTGGCAGACAGCATCAATCACACCTATCTGGAGGCGAAATGAGACTGAACATCGAGCACAAAACCCGTTACGCCTACGAGCAGCAGGTGACACTCAGCACCCAGTATCTGCGTTTGACGCCGCAAAATTCGGTGCATCAGCAAATTATCTCGTGGGATTTGGAGCTGCCCTGCGCAGCCACCTGCACGCAGGATGCTTACGGCAACGTGATGCATGTGCTAACGCTGGATACGCCGCATCAGCAGCTCGATATCGCCGCGCGCGGTGTGGTGGAGATCCTTGATGCCGGCGAGTGGGCACCCGATCCGGAGTGCGCGTTGTCGCCGCTGGTGTTTCTGCGCGCCACGCCGCTGACGCTGCCCAATCCCGAGATCCGCGAGTTTGCCCAGCGCTACTGGCGGCCGGAAAAGCCGCTCGCCAGCCTGGAAAAGTTGATGGATGAATTGCTGCTGAAGATGCCGTATCGTCCCGGCAGCACCCAGGTAACTGATACCGCCGCGAAAGTATTTGCCGCCGGCAGCGGCGTTTGCCAGGATCACAGCCACGTGTTTCTCGCCTGCTGTCGCACTCTGGGGATTCCGGCGCGCTATGTGAGCGGCTATCTCTATACTGAAAACGTTGAGCACGTCGCCACTCACGCCTGGGTTGAAGCCTGGCTGGATGGCAGTTGGCACAGCTTTGATATCACCAATAATACCCGCAGCACACGCCAGCATTTACGTCTGGCGGTTGGTGTGGATTATCTCGATGCCTGTCCGGTGCGCGGTATGCGGCTGGGCGGCGGCGGTGAAGATATGCTGGCGGTGGCTGCGGTGCTTCAGGTGCATGCGCAGCAGTAATCAGAACAGGCGTAACTATGACTTATTGTGTGGCAATGCGTTTATCGTCAGGGATGATTTTTGTATCCGATTCGCGGACCAATGCGGGCGTTGATCATATTTCCTCGTTCCGTAAATTGCATGTGTTTCAGGTCGATGATGAACGCACGCTGGTGCTGCAAAGCGCCGGCAATCTGGCTACCACGCAGAGCGTGCTGAGCCTGCTGCGACGCAACAACGGCGATAACGATCAACCGAATTTACTGAATGGACGATCGCTGTATGACATTGCGCTGATGGTGGGCGAAACGCTGCGCGAGGTGATCAAGCGCGATGGCGAGGAGTTTGGCGGCACGCTGCTGCTGGGCGGACAGATTCGTGGCGAGGAGCCGCGTCTGTTCCAGATCTATCCGCAGGGCAATTTCATCGAAGCCAGCGTTGATACGCCTTATTTCCAAATTGGTGAGAGCAAGTACGGCAAACCGATTATTGATCGCGTGCTGCGCTATGAAACGCCGCTCAGTCAGGCGATGCAGTGTGCGTTGATTTCAATGGATTCCACGTTAGCGAGTAATATTTCGGTGGGATTACCGCTCGATGTGATGGTCTATCACACCGACAGTTTCAGCGATAGCGAGCAATATCACATCACCGAACAGCATCCCTATTTTTCACAAATTCGTCAGCTGTGGAGCAAAGGATTGTTGAGCGTGTTTTCGCAGCTGCCACCGTTAAAACTCTAATTGAGTGGGGTCGCCATTCATGGCGACCCGATCTTTCACACCAACTCATTCAATTTTGCTGTCATATTAATGCCACTAATCCCTTTTAAACCTAATTTACGCAGGATTTTTATTTTATAGGTACTCACCGTTTTACTACTGAGTTGTAATTGTGAGGCGATCTCTTTATTTGTCATTCCCGACGCCAGTTTCACCAATACCATCAGTTCCCGGCGCGTCAGGCTCATCAATTTTTCACTCTCAATTAACTCGTTTACCTCGGCCGCTTCCTCCGTTACCGGATAAAAACGCTTACCACATTCCACCTCTTTTATTGCGGTAAGGAGAGTGTCTAAATTGCCGCGTTTACACACATAGCCTTCCACGCCTAATTGCAAGCAACATCGTTGATAAAAAAGGCTTTCTGAAGCGGTATAAACAATGATTTTGAGGTCTGGCAGCGCGCGCTTAATGTCCGTAATCAACGGAATGCCAGCGCGTCCAGGCATGGTGAGATCGAGCAGTAAAACGTCCGGACGTGTCCTATGCAGCTCGGTTATTAACAGATCGCTTTTATTAGCAGTGCCAGCAATGGCGTAGTGATATGACTGCAGTAATGCCTGAATGCCCGTACAGATTAACGGATGGTCATCAACAATAAATACCGAATGAATCATATGTGTAGCCCAGAGGAAAAAATAAAAAATAAACGCAAAGTTAAAACACCCTTTAACAAACAATTTAACTGGTGTGACCAGATTAATTCACGCTGCTTAACAATAAGCTTTAAGTCATGTCTTGAATTTGGGGTTTTAAGGTGAGTTTTTGTTTTTTATGCGCAAGAACAATGCAAGTGGCTGCTTTTTAGGCTCTCACGACGCTGCAGTCATAAATCTGAAAACAAGCCGTTTTAACGTCGAAGCGATAAACCGCTGCGTGTAAAAGGTGAATGATGTTTTCCGTTGATCAGCTTCTCGATACCTACTGGCCAGGTCATCAACCGGCAAACTGGCAGAAAAGCGCCCTGAAATGGGCCGTTCGCGAACATGAATTCCAGGCGTTTGCCGCCCGCTATCGTCATCTGAAAGGCGTGGATATGGTGGAGCAGGTACTGGAGCATCTTGATGTGCGCTGTGAACTGAGCGAGCGCGATTTGGAGCAGATTCCCACGCGTGGCCCGGTGGTGATAGTTGCCAACCATCCACTCGGTGCGCTGGATGGTTTAGCATTGCTGGCGGCGGTTTCGCAGGTGCGACGCGATGTGAAAATTGTTGCCAACCGCATGTTGATGATGCTGGAGCCGATCAACAACATGATGTTGCCGGTGGATAACATGGGCAACCGTACCAGCCGCGAACAGCTAACGCGCATGCAGCAGCATCTCGATAATCAGGGCGTGCTGATTATCTTCCCGGCGGGTGAAGTGTCGCGCCTTTCCAGCCGAGGCGTGCGCGATCGTCACTGGCATCACAGCTTCTTACGCCTCGCGGCCCGCGCTCGCGCGCCAATCGTGCCGGTGCACGTGGTGGGGCGCAACAGCCTGGCATTTTACGCCGCCGCAAAAATTGCCTCGCCGCTCGCGTTACTGATGCTGGTACGCGAAATGTTTCGTCAGCGCGGTTCGCGCATTAAGTTGCACATCGGCGAACAGATCCCGTTTGCCAACTGGCATGATGGCCACACGCCAGGCAAAGAGCTGGCGAAGCGGCTGCGCAAACATCTGTATCGCATTGGTCAGGGACGACGCGGCTTGTTTCAGACCGAAGCGGCGATTGCGCGGCCGGAAGATCGCGCCGAACTGAAAAAAGCGCTGATGGAGAGCGAGCGACTCGGCACGCTGCCGGATGGCAAGCAGATCTACCTGTGGCGACGCAACGGTGCCAGCTGGGTGCCGCTGCTGCGTGAGCTCGGGCGCTTACGGGAAGTGGCATTCCGCGCGGTGGGTGAGGGCAGCGGGCGGCGTCGCGACCTCGATAAATACGATGACGATTACTATCACCTGATTCTGTGGGACGACGATGCGCTGGAGATCGTCGGCGCCTATCGCTTTATTCCGGGCGCCGAGCAGCTGGAGCGTCGTGGGCTGGAAGGCATCTACAGCGACAGCCTGTTCCACTATGACGAGCGCATGTTGCCGATCATCAATCAGGGGCTGGAGCTGGGCCGCAGTTTTATTCAGCCTGCCTATTGGGGCAAACGCGGCCTCGATTATCTGTGGATGGGCATTGGTGCCTACATCGCTAAATATCCCGAAACCCGCTACTTATTTGGTCCGGTCTCGATCTCGGGCGGCATGCCGCTGGCGGCGCGCGATCTGCTGGTGGCGTTCTATCGTCTGTATTTCCCTACCGAACTGCCGCTGGCGACTTCACGCCGCCCTTATCCAGCCTCGCTGCCGGAAGTGCTGGCGCAGTTCACCGGCGATAACTACAGCGAAGATTTACGCCGGTTGAAACATCTGCTGGCGAATCTCGGCACCGCCATTCCCACGCTCTACAAGCAATATTCCGAGGTGTGCGAGCCGGGTGGCGTGCAGTTTATCGATTTCGGCAGCGATCCCGATTTCAATAACTGTATTGATGGCTTAGTGCTGGTGGATCTCACGCGGGTGAAGCCCGCGCGTTATGAGCGTTATATCGGCATGCATCTGTGAATCGCGTCATGCCGCTTAGTTAAGCACGGAGCGGCTTTCGTTCGCCTTGAACCTGGGCAGTTGCAGCACTTCGGTGCGGCGACCGAGCAGAGGACGCCTGGCCGCGCCCTCTGCACTCCCGGGCCTTGCGCCAGCCCAACCCGCCGCTTCGCGGTGCCTTCACTCATTCACGATTCCTGACGGACCGGCGGCGATTCGCTCCTGCTCAGCGCCGCCTCTCGCCGCATCCCTGCGGCTCGCCCTGGAATCTCTCATTCGTTCAGCGGGTTAGGATGTCGCCCCAACACCCGCGCTGCAGCAGTGGTGCGTATCCTTAACTCAAAATCGCTATCCATCCGCTGGGATTGCCATTCATGGCAACCAGATGCGCATAAATGCAGACTCTCGAAAAACCAAGCCAGGCATTCTGAGACTGCTGGATGCTTAGCGGGCGATACCCCTGCGATGTCAGCGCGCTGATTATCAGACAAGCATTACGCCATTTAGGGCGACCAGCTGCAATGTCATGGAATCGTCATCACAGTGTCGTAGGGTCTTAGCCGGACGGTTAGCGAAAGGCCAGAAACATGGCATCAATCACACTGCGCGGGCTGCGCAAATCCTTTGCGGCGCAGCCGGTATTGCAAGACATCTCACTGAAGATTGCGCAGGGGGAATTTATCGCCGTATTAGGCCCGTCGGGCTGTGGCAAAACCACCTTGCTGCGCCTGCTGGCCGGTTTTGAAACCGCCGATGCCGGAGAGATCCACGTGGGCGAACGCTGCTTCGCTGCGCCGGGCGTGCATCTGCCGCCGGAAGATCGTCAGCTTGGCGTGGTGTTCCAGAGCTACGCACTGTGGCCGCATATGACGGTGGCGGAAAATGTTTCCTACAGCCTGAAAGTGAACGGCGTCGCGCGTGCCGAGCGCGAGCGCCGCACGCAGCAGGCGCTGGAGCTGGTGGGATTGGAAGCGTTCGCCGCCCGTCGTCCCGCCGATCTCTCCGGCGGTCAGCGTCAGCGCGTGGCGCTGGCGCGCTGTTTAGTGGCGCAACCGACCTTAGTTCTGCTCGATGAGCCGCTCGCCAACCTCGATGTCCACCTGCGCGCCACCATGGAAGAGGAGTTCCGCCGCTTCCATCATCACAGTCACGCCACCTTGCTCTACATTACCCACGATCAGCATGAAGCGATGGCGCTGGCCGATCGCATCGTGGTGATGGATGC
Organism: Pantoea sp. GCM10028869; assembly: GCF_042666835.1. Classification (NCBI taxonomy): domain Bacteria; kingdom Pseudomonadati; phylum Pseudomonadota; class Gammaproteobacteria; order Enterobacterales; family Erwiniaceae; genus Pantoea; species Pantoea sp. GCM10028869. Next base: position 234,786 of record NZ_JBHTGO010000006.1, read on the forward strand.
CGGCCGTGTGATGCAGTTCGCCACGCCGCAAACGCTGTGGCGCGAACCGGCGAACGCCATGGTCGCGCGCTTTATTGACGACGGCAAAGTGCTGCCGATCAGCGATATCGAACCGCTCGGCGAGGGCCGCGCTTATGCCACGCTGTGCGGTATGCGCGTGTCGTTACGCTGCGCGCCGCATCAGCGTCCGCAGCCGCAGGCGCAAGCCAGTTTTCACGCAGTCGATTTCCACTTAGCCGCGCCGGGCGAACCACAGTTTGCCGCGCGCGTGCAGCGGGTGATCTATCGCGGCGGCCACTATCAGCTCAACGTGACGCCGCTGGCCGCGCCCGAATGCAGCATCACGCTGCTGCTGGCCGATCAGCCTTTACCCGTTGTCGACGCCACCGTGGGTGTGGCGCTGCGTGACGGCTGGATTCTTCCTTCTTAATCTTCTAAACCTTCAGGGAAATGCTATGCGTACGATGTTCAACGTGTTGATGTTAGCCAGTGGATTCGTGATCTCTGCCGCCAGCTTTGCCGACGAGGCGCCAGCAGGGAAATTGGTGGTTTATACCTCGCAGGCACCCGAAATTGCCCAGCAAACCATGGATGCGTTTAAAGCCGCCTATCCCAATGTGCAGGTCGAGTGGACGCGCAACGGCACCACGCAGTTAATGAACGTGCTGCGCACCGAAATGATGAGCGGCGAAGCCAAGCCGGATGTGCTGCTGATTGCCGACGCCATCAACCTCGGCGCGCTGAAAAACGAAAACCATCTCTACAGCTACAGCGATGCGCCGCTTAGCCACATCAATCCATCGTTTTACGACAAAGACAAAACCTTCTTCGGCACCAAAATCATCGCCACGGTAATTGCCTACAACACCCAGCATGCGCAGCCGATTGATAGCTGGAACGCGCTGGCGGTGGAAGCCAACAAAGGGCAGATTGCGGTACCAAGCCCGCTTTACTCCGGCGCGGCGCTCTACAAGCTGCACACCGATATCAACACGCCGTCGATTGGCTGGAGCTTCTACAAAAAGTTGGCGGCCATCGGCATCGCGCCGCAGGGCGGCAACGGCCCGGCGCTGAAGGCGGTCGCCAGCGGGCTGGATAAGTACGGCATCATCACCGACGCCGACGTGATTCTGGCGAAGAAAAAGGGTTCACCGGTGGATCTGGTCTATCCCAAAGAGGGCGTGTCGTATGTCACCGAACCGGTTGCCATCATGAAAACCGCGCACAACCTGCCGGCCGCCAAAGCCTTCGTTAACTTTATGCTTTCCGAGCCAGGCCAGAAGCTGGTGGTCGAGCAGGGCAACCGTCCGGTGGATGATCGTGTCTCAGCACCGGCAGGTTTCACGCCGATCAATAAAATCAAGCTGCTGTCGCCGGACGTGGCGAAAGCGATCAAAGAAGATGCGGCAGTGCGCGATCGGTTCACCGCGCTGTTTGGTGGCTAAGCATGAGCGTGTTGAGCAACGAATGGCGCAATGTGACGCGCAAAGCGCCGCGCGTTAACAGCGAACGGCTGATTCTGGCGCTGCTGGTGTTGCTGATTGGTTTGCTGTCGGTGGCGCCGCTGATGCGGCTGGTGTGGACCGCCATTGCGCCCAACGGCGTGCCGGATATCGCACGCTTAACGCGCCTGCTGGCGAGCGATCGCGTGTTGATCGCCAGCGGCAATACGTTGCTCATCGCGCTCAGTTCTACTTTGATTTCCGTGGTGCTCGGCACCGCCGCTGCGTGGCTGGTGGCGCTTAGCGATCTGCGCGCCAAAACCGCGTGGGTGTTTGCGTTTATCCTGCCGCTGATGATTCCGCCGCAGGTGACGGCGCTGGCCTGGCTGCAGGCGCTGGCTCCGAGCAGTCCGCTGGCGCTGCTGTTCGCCACGCTTGAGTTGCCGTGGTTTGCGCCCGGCGAGCAGCCGCTCTACACCTTAACCGGCATTGTGCTGCTGCTCGGCACGCACAATGCGCCGTTGGTGTTCCTCACCGTGCGCGCCGGTTTGCGTCGTTTGCCCGCCGATTTGGTGGAAGCGGCGCAGGCCAGCGGTGCGTCACGCGCGCGCATCCTGTTCACCATTGTGCTGCCGCTGGCGCGCCCGGCGATTTTTGCCGGTGCCGCGCTGACCTTCGTTGCGGCGGCGGGCAACTTCGGTATTCAGGCGATGCTGGGGATTCCGGCGCGCGTGCCAACGCTGATCACGCTGGTGTATCAGCAGTTGAATGGCATTGGTCCGAGCGCGCTGCCAAACACCGCGGTGTATGCGTTATTGATTGCGGTAATTACGCTGGCGGGCATGGCGGCCAGCGCCTGGTTGGGCGGACGCCATGATGTGCGCGTCAACGGTGCACCGCGCCTGTGGCAGCAATCGCTGGGGCGCGGGCGTATGGCGGTTGAGGGCGTCGCCTGGCTGTGGATGGCGCTGACCTTGCTGTTGCCGCTCAGCGCGCTGTTGATCACCGCGCTCACCAGCGGTTTTGGCCAGGCGCTGAGCTGGAAAACGTTGACACTGGAGAACTTCCGCGCCGCGTTGTGGGGTTATCCGGCGGTGCGACAGGCGTTTCTCACCAGCCTCGGATTGACCACGCTGGCGGCGCTGATTTTAACGGTTTGCGCGCTGTTTCACGCCTATTTCCTCAGCTGGCGGCGAACCAAATTAGTGCGCGGTTTGTGGCTGGCGAGTGAACTGACTTACGCGCTGCCGGGCATTGTCACCGGCGTGGCGGCGATGCTGTTTTTCCTGCGTCCGCTGCCGATCGTTAATGTCTCGCTGTATGGCACGGTGTGGATCATCCTTGCCGCCTATCTGGCGAACTTCCTCGCGCTGGTGCTGCGCCCAACGCTGGCCGGATTCGCCCAGTTGGAACCGGCATTAGATGAAGCGGCACGTTTGTGCGGCGCCGGTTTTCTGCGCCGCATGCGCGACATCTTATTGCCACTGGCGGCACCGTCGGCGCTGGCGGGCAGCGTGCTGGTGTTTCTCACCGCGCTGAATGAAATCCAGGTTTCGGTGCTGCTGGTCACCTCGCAAACGCAAACCATCGGACCGACCATCGTATTCCTTGATGAAGGCGGATCCGCGTCGCTGGCGGCGGCGGTGGGCTGCCTGATGATTGTGGTGGTTTGCTTATTAATGGCGGTTGCCACACGCCTGACGCGACGCTTGCCGCACGGCATTTTACCGTGGCAAGCGTAACGCCAGCCTGCCGTCAACGTATGATGATTTGTGAAGTATCCTACTGAACATTTTCTCGCCACTGCCGATAACTTACCTACCAACATTTGTCTGCGGATGAATAGCGCTTGTCAGCGCTGCGTATTTGCGCTTAAGTCTGCTTGATAATTAAGAATTTTCTTAAGTTTCGACGATATCAGCCCAGCAATAGGCGAATAACAATGAATAATAACTCTGACGTCATGTACCGACTTTTGGTACAGAGCGTGGTGGATTACGCCATTTACATGCTCAAACCCGATGGCACGGTGGCGAACTGGAATAGCGGCGCGCAGCGCGCCAAAGGTTACACGCCCGATGAAATCGTAGGGAAGAATTTTGCGCTGTTCTACAGCGAAGACGATCGTAAAAACGGCGCGCCGCAGCGCGGACTGGCGACCGCGACAGCAACCGGGCGCTTTGAAACCGAAGGCTGGCGTTACCGTAAAGATGGCAGCGCGTTTTGGGCGCATGTGGTGATCGACGCTATCCGCGATGAGTTTGGTGAGCTGCTGGGTTTTGCCAAAATCACCCGTGACTGCACCGAGCAGCAAGAGCAGCAGCGCAAACAGCGCGAGCAGGAACAGCGCTTTCGCATGCTGGTGGAAGGCGTCAGTGATTACGCCATCTATATGCTCGATTTGGACGGCAACGTGGAAAACTGGAACGTAGGCGCACAGCGCGCGAAAGGCTACGTTGCCGAAGAGATTGTTGGACAGCACTTCTCACGCTTCTACAGCGCCCAGGATCGTAAAAACCATATCCCGGAAAAAAACCTCACCACCGCCTTCAAAACCGGTCGTTTCGAAGACGAAGGCTACCGGTACCGCAAAGATGGCAGCGCGTTTTGGGCACATGTCATCATTGACGCAATCCGTGATGATGCCGGCAAGCTGATTGGCTACGCCAAAATCACCCGCGACTGCACCGAACAACAGGCGCTGCTGCGTAAACAACACGAGCAGGAGAAGAAATTCCGTCTGCTGGTGGAAGGCGTGCGCGATTACGCCATCTATATGCTGGATGTGCAGGGCCGCGTGGTGAACTGGAACAACGGTGCACAGCGCGCTAAAGGTTATCTGGCTGACGAGATTGTCGGTCAGCACTTCTCGGTGTTTTACAGTTCAGCGGAACGTCATGCCAATGCGCCCGAAGCTAACCTCGGCATTGCGTTGAAAACCGGGCGTTTTGAAGATGAAGGCTGGCGCTACCGCAAAGATGGCTCGGCATTTTGGGCCCACGTTGTTATCGAAGCGATTTATGATGAAAACGGCAAACTGATCGGCTTCGCCAAAATTACCCGCGATATCACCGAACGGCGTGAGAACGAGCAGCAGCTGCTGCGCGCACGGGATCTGGCGCAGTCGCAGAGCGCGAAAATGTCGGAGCTGTCGGGTTTTCTCGACACCATCATCAGCAATATTCCCTCATGCGTGATCGTTGAAGATGCCATCAGCCGTGAAATCCTGATGGTGAATGACAAAGCTGAGCAGCTGTTTGGCATCAACAAAGCGCTGATCATGCACAAGCGCCCGCACGAATGTATGTCGGCGGAGCTGGGTGATTACTTCAACAGCCTGGCGGATGTGGCGCTGCGCAGCGAAGGCATCCACTCGCGCGAACAGCTGCTGCTGACGGCGGGCGGCGAGCGCATTCTGCATACGCGTGCCACCACCATCAGTGGCAAAGATATGCGTCAGAACTACGTGATGCTGATTGTCGAGGACGTGACCGATCAGCGCGAAGCCGATGCGCGCATTCGTCATATGGCGCATCACGACAATCTCACCAGCCTGCCGAACCGCGTGCTGTTCCGCCAGAAGCTGAGTGAAGCGTTGCGCGTCGATAGTCAGAACCACCAGGTCAGCGCCACGCTGTGTCTCGATCTCGATAACTTCAAAAACGTCAACGATGCACTCGGCCACCAGATTGGTGATGACCTGCTGCGCGTGGTGGCGAAACGCCTGCGCAGCGCGCTGCGCGATCACGATACGCTGGCGCGCATTGGCGGCGATGAGTTTGCCATCGTGTTACCCAATGTTCGTGCTGCCGATGAAGCGGCGGTGGTAGCGCAGCGGCTGATCGAGGCGATTCGTCCGCCGATCAACGTTGAAGGGCATAATCTGTCGGTGGGCTTGAGCGTTGGTATCGCGCTCACCTCGCAGGCCACCAACACGCCGGAGCATATGCTGCGCTGCGCCGATATGGCGCTGTACGAAGCCAAACGTAATGGCCGTAATCGCTTCGAACACTTCACCATTGAGATGGACAATCAGGCGCGCAGCCGTCGCGTGATTGAGAACGATCTGCGTGATGCGATTTCTGGTCGTCAGCTCAAGCTTTACTATCAGCCGATTACCAACGAGCAGGGCATCATCGGCTATGAAGCGCTGATGCGCTGGCATCACCCGATCAAAGGGCTGATCATGCCGAACGATTTCATCCCGATCGCTGAAGAGACCGGTTTGATTCACATGCTCGGCGCCTATGCGCTGTATGAAGCCTGCCGCGAAGCGCAGAGCTGGAACACCGAACAATCGGTGTCGGTGAACCTGTCGCCGCTGCAGTTTAAAAACAGCTCGCTGGTGTCGGTGGTGGAAGGTGCGCTGCGGGAATCCGGGCTGGCGCCGCATCGGCTGGAAGTGGAGATCACCGAATCGGTGCTGCTGGACGATACGCTTGGTAATATCCGCACCTTGCAGAGTTTGAAAACGCTTGGCGTGCAGATTGCGCTGGATGATTTTGGCACCGGCTACTCGTCGCTCAGCTATTTGCGTTCGTTCCCGTTCGACAAAATCAAAATCGATAAGTCGTTCATCAATGATATGGGCGACAGCCGCGAGGCGCTGGCGATTATCCGCGCCATTACCGGCATGAGCCGCAGCCTCGATATTCAAATTACCGCTGAAGGCGTGGAGAACGGCGAGCAGTTTGCGAAGCTGCGCGAAGAGGGGTGTACGCTATTCCAGGGCTATTTCTTTGGCCGTCCGCAGCCGTCGGAGTTGCGGTTGAAAGAGTTGGAATAGGCATAAAAAAACGCCCGACATGTCGGGCGTTCTCTATTTTGCTGTGTGTAATCTTTATTATTATGCGCCGTGGCCGTCGACGGACATGTGGCCGAGATCTTTGTCCACCAGGAACAGGCCTTCGCCTTTGTTGCCGACCATCGCCAGTTTATCCAGCACGGTTTTGAACAGCTTCTCTTCTTCATGCTGCTCGGCAACGTACCACTGCAGGAAGTTGAAGGTTGAGTAATCCTGGGTGGTTAAGGCGGTGTGCACCAGCTCGTTGATTTTTTTGGTGATCAGCTGCTCATGCTTCAGCGCTTCTTCCAGCACGTCGTTCAGTGAAGTCCAGCTAATCGCCGGCGCCGCAATGCTGCCCAGCACCGGCAAAGCGCCGGCATCGCTGACGTAATCGAACAGCTTCTGCATGTGCTGCATCTCTTCGCGAGAATGCATTTTCAGGAATGAAGCGGCACCTTCATAGCCTTTATCGCTGCACCAGGCGCTCATCTGCAGATAGAGGTTGGCAGAGAAGAATTCGAGGTTCAGTTGGTCGTTTAAACGCGAGGTCATTTCAGCAGTTAACATGGCTGAGTCCTTTTTAATTTGTCAGGTGAAGTACGGCGAATTATGCATCAATCTATACTTTTTTGTGAAGGGTTTTTCGCAAAAAGGTTGAATTTATCTTATTGATTGTAAATGGAATTATTCCACATGTTGAATGCGAGGAGTTCTCATTTTTGACTAATTTTCATTCACGCTGGATTGATTATAGCTGCGCATCGGGCGATGCTGAGGCTTGCCTTTACTTGTCAGGAGCTTAGCGGTGTCGAACGTCTTAGAGCATTACCATTTTCTGCATGAAATTCCCGAACTGGGTTTTCAGGAATTCAAGACCTCTGCTTATATTGCCGATCAGCTGGAGAGCGCCGGAATTAAGGTGACGCGCGGCATCAATAACACCACCGGCATGGTGGCGGAAATCGACAGCGGCGTGCCCGGTCCGGTGCTGGCGCTGCGTGCGGATATGGATGCGCTCGGCCACATCATTGATGGCGTAGCCTGTGCGCGTCACACCTGCGGCCACGATGGCCATTCGTCGGTGGTGCTGACGGCAGCGCAAGAGCTGATGAAAGAGGGCGCGATCAAGAAAGGGCGGCTCAAGCTGCTGTTCCAGCCGGCGGAAGAGCTCGGTGCGGGTGCGCTGGCGATGATTGAGGGCGGCGCGCTGGAGGATGTGGAGGTGATTCTCGGCTTCCATGTGCGTCCGCTGGAAGAGTGTCATGTGGGACAGGCGACGCCAGCGGTGATTTACTCTGCCTGCAGCACGCTGGAAGCCACCATCAAAGGTGCACCGGCGCATGCGGCGCGTCCGCATTTGGGCGTCAACGCGCTGGATGCGGCGGTGCAAGCGGTACAGGCCGTCAACGCCATCCATCTGCCGCCGGGTTTGACCTGGAGCGTGAAAGCTACACGCTTTCTGTGCGATGCGGGCGTGACCAACTCGGTGCCGGATGAGGCGCGCGTGGTGTGGGATCTGCGTTCGCAGGAAAACGCGCCAATGGCGGTGCTGAAAGAGAAAGTCACACTGGCGATTCAGCACAGCGTGGCGGCGCTGGGTGCCACGGCGGACGTGGTGGTGCTAAAAGAGATGCCGGCGGCAGAAATTCATGAGGAAGCCACGGCGGTGATTCGCGCGGCGATTGTCGACGTCCTGGGCGAAGCCGGTTTGCTGGATACCAAAACCACGCCGGGCAGCGAAGATTTCTTCTATTACCCGGTGAAAAACCCGCAGGTGAAAGCCGGTTTCTGGGGATTGGGAACCAATCTGGTGCCGGGTTTACATCATCCTGAGATGCGCTTTGAGCTGAGCTCGCTGGAGATTGGCGTGAAGATCTTCAAGGCGGCAGTGGTGCGGGTGTTGGGGTGATTAGAGGGTTAGGGTGAGGGCTATTAGGGCACCGATTCCCCCTTTCTGCGAAATATTGTATGCTATGCCGCCTCAATGCTGACGGGATTCAGGACTGCCGCCAATGTAGATCGCACACCTCTTGCTGTGAACCGACGCCACTGCGTCGCCATTGGCCGCGTTATCCTGCGGAATGACCCCGAAACGATTTATTCGCAGCGCGCTGTCCGCGTGTTGCCCTTGAAGAAGAATTCACTCAATGTCTAATGCCTCCTTTTTAGAAGAAGTGGCGCGCCGCCGTACCTTTGCGATCATCTCGCATCCGGACGCCGGTAAAACCACAATCACCGAAAAAGTGCTGCTGTTCGGACAGGCGATTCAAACCGCCGGTACCGTCAAAGGCCGCGGCTCCAACCAGCACGCGAAATCGGACTGGATGGAGATGGAGAAACAACGTGGTATCTCCATCACCACCTCGGTGATGCAGTTCCCGTATCGCGACAGCCTCGTGAACCTGCTGGATACGCCAGGACACGAAGACTTCTCTGAAGATACTTACCGTACGCTGACGGCGGTTGACTGCTGTTTGATGGTGATCGACGCCGCAAAAGGTGTTGAGGATCGCACCCGCAAGCTGATGGAAGTGACGCGCCTGCGCGATACGCCAATCATCACCTTTATGAACAAACTCGACCGTGACATCCGCGATCCCATGGAGCTGCTGGATGAAGTGGAGAGTGAGCTGAAGATCGCCTGCGCACCAATTACCTGGCCGATTGGCTGCGGCAAGTTGTTCAAAGGGGTTTATCACCTCTACAACGACGAAACTTACCTGTATCAAACCGGTAAAGGCCACACCATTCAGGAAGTGCGCATTGTTAAGGGGCTGGCGAATCCAGAACTGGATGCCGCAGTAGGCGAAGATCTGGCACAGCAGCTGCGCGATGAGCTGGAGCTGGTGCAGGGCGCTTCGCACGAGTTCGATCAGGAGCTTTTCCTGAGTGGCGAAATCACGCCGGTGTTCTTCGGCACCGCGCTGGGTAACTTCGGCGTTGATCATATGCTGGATGGCCTGGTTAGCTGGGCGCCGCGTCCAATGCCGCGCAACACCGACGCGCGTTTGGTGGAAGCAAAGGAAGAGAAATTTAGCGGCTTCGTGTTTAAGATCCAGGCAAACATGGACCCGAAGCACCGCGACCGCGTCGCCTTTATGCGTGTGGTATCCGGCAAGTACGAAAAAGGCATGAAGCTGCGTCAGGTGCGTACCGGTAAAGATGTGGTGATTTCCGATGCACTGACCTTTATGGCCGGCGACCGTTCGCACGTAGAAGAAGCCTATCCGGGCGACATCATTGGTCTGCACAACCACGGCACCATTCAGATTGGCGACACCTTTACGCAGGGTGAAAACATGAAGTTCACCGGCATTCCGAACTTCGCGCCAGAGCTGTTCCGCCGTATCCGTCTGCGCGATCCGCTGAAGCAGAAACAGCTGCTGAAAGGGCTGGTTCAGCTGTCGGAAGAGGGCGCGGTGCAGGTGTTCCGTCCGGTGCACAATAACGATCTGATTGTGGGCGCGGTCGGTGTGCTGCAGTTCGAAGTGGTGGTGGCACGCCTGAAAAGCGAATACAACGTTGAAGCGATCTACGAAGCCATCAACGTCTCAACCGCTCGCTGGGTTGAGTGTGATGATGCGAAGAAATTCGACGATTTCCAGCGTAAAAATGAAGTGAACCTGGCGCTCGATGGCGGTGATAACCTCACGTATATCGCGCCAACCATGGTGAACCTCAACATCACTCAGGAACGCTATCCTGACGTGAGATTCCGCAAAACGCGCGAGCACTAATCGCCGTTGCCAGCAGGGCTTGTGATTTTCACTGGCCCTGTTTTGTTTGTTACAGACTCCTCCTAATTCCGCTGTTTTTTTCTCTTTTTGGCGATATATCAACCACAAGAGCCAGCAAAAGCTGTAATCCCTACTACTATTATCCTGTCGGACGAGAAAAGAGACCTTTCGGGTTTCATTACGTCCAGTAACTCAGCAACGCCGTTCGTTGCTGGCGCATCCGCGATAACGGATGAGTTAACTGATAGAAGGATGATATCGATGAATAAGACTAAGATTGCTAAAACCCTGATTGCTGCCCTGGCCGGTTCTGCTCTGCTGAGCGGTGCGGCGTTTGCAGATGAATCACTGTCGCAGAAAGCACAGCAAACCTCCGACAGCGCGGGTGCGAAGATCGATAGCTCTATGAAAAAAGTCGATGGCTATATGGATGACAGCGGCATCACGGCTAAAGCCAAAGCGGCGCTGGTGGATGATGACGCAATTAAAAGCACGGATATCTCCGTCAAAACGCACGATGGCGTGGTGACACTGAGTGGCTTCGTAGCTTCTCAGGATCAGGCTGAAAAAGCCGTCGCGCTGGTGCAGAAAGTCGAAGGTGTGAAATCCGTCAGCGACAAACTACACGTTAAAGACAGCAAAAATGCTTCTCTGAAAGGTTATGCGGGCGATACCGCAACCACCAGCGAAATTAAAGCTAAGCTTTTAGCAGATGATATCGTGCCATCACGCAACGTTAAGGTGGAAACTACCGACGGCGTGGTGCAGTTATCAGGGGAAGTGGCGAATCAGGCACAGTCCGATCGTGCTGAGAAGATCGCCAAAGCCATTGAAGGCGTGAAAAGCGTGAAGAATGACCTGAAGGTGAAATCTTAACGCGAGCGACTCGGCACCAGCAGGTGCCGTTTCGTAATAAAAACAAAGGTGTAAATAAGCAGTTCGATTTTCACAATGGTAAAGGAGAGGCTTATGTTTCGTTGGGGTATTATCTTTCTGGTCATCGCTCTGATTGCTGCGGCATTAGGTTTCGGCGGTCTGGCGGGTACGGCAGCATGGGCAGCTAAAATTGTCTTCATTGTCGGTATTATTCTGTTCCTCGTGAGCCTGTTTACCGGGCGCAAACGACCCTGACTACTTGCGTCTCAATAGACGCTAACCCGCGAGTCACCTAAAGCGGAGACCGGTCTTGTGCGGCATACTACGAAGCCGCAACGATTGCAGAAGCAATTGGTCAGGGAACGACAATGACTGGTTCTCCGGGATGCTGCTTCGGCGACTCCCTCAGAGCAAGCAACACTGAGGGACATCCATTGGGCACACGTATTCCGTTGACATTAGGTTCATTCGAACCGCTGGCTTTAACTCCTTTCAAATCAAATAAAATCGCCCTGGTGTGCGAAGGCGGCGGTCAGCGCGGCATCTTTACCGCAGGCGTGCTGGACGAATTTCAACGCGCAGGCTTCAATCCTTTTCAACTGTTACTCGGCACCTCGGCCGGGGCGCAAAACCTGTCGGCATTTGTCTGTGGCCAGCCTGGCTACGCGCGACGCGTGATCTCCCGTTACACCACCAGCAAACTGTTCTTTGATCCGCTACGATTCGTGCGCGGCGGGCATCTTATCGATCTCGATTGGCTGATCGATATCACCAAACAGGAATTCCCGCTGGCGCTCAACACCGCCGAAGGGCTGTTTGCCAAAGGCAGCGAATTCTATATGTGCGCCTGCCGCAGCGACGATTACAGCGCCGAGTACTTCAACCCGATCAGCACCAACTGGCACGACATCCTAAAAGCGTCCAGCGCGATCCCCGGTTTTTACCGCAGCGGCGTGCAGATGGACGGCGTGAGCTATCTTGACGGCGGCATCAGCGATGCCATTCCGGTACGCGAAGCTGCGCGCCGTGGCGCGGATACCATTGTGGTGATCCGCACCGTGCCGTCGCAGGTGTCCTACACGCCGAAGTGGTTTAAACGCATGGAACGCTTTTTGTCCGACAGCGCATTGCAGCCGATGATCAACATCCTGCATCAGCATGAAGAGAGCTATCGCGAGATTCAGCAGTTCATCGAGCAGCCGCCGGATAATCTGCGCATCATCGAAATCTGTCCGCCAAAACCGCTGGCGAGCATGGCGCTTGGCAGCCGCTTGTCATCGCTGAATCAGGATTACCATTTAGGTCGCCGCAGCGGGCGCTATTTCCTCGCCACGCTTGGTCAATGGTTGAGTGATGCTGAGCCGCTGGTGCGTTCAACCACGGTTACGCCGCCGGCAGCGGTGGCGAATGCGCCTGACAATCGCCCGCTGATTACGCCCGCGCTGGCGGAAAACGATGCCGATTTTGATAAAGGCTCGCTGGCATGAAGTTTATCGACACGCATTGCCACTTCGATTTCCCGCCGTTCGTTGATGATGCGCACGCCAGCATTGCACGCGCTGCGCAGGCCGGCGTGGAACGCATCATTGTACCGAGCGTGGATGCCAGCCGTTTCGCGCTTGTGACGCAACTGGCGCAGCAGCATCCGGCGCTGTATGCCGCGCTGGGCCTGCATCCAATCAATATTGCTGAGCATCAGGAAGATGCGCACCTTGATGAATTAGCGCGCTGGCTGAAAAAGCCCGATAGCAAGCGTGTGGCGATCGGCGAGATCGGTCTCGATCTCTATATGGACGATGCGCAATTTGCCAAACAGACGCGGCTGCTCGATAAGCAGCTCAAGCTGGCGAAGCAGTACGATCTGCCGGTGATCCTGCACTCGCGCCGCACCCACGATCAATTAGCGCTGCATTTACGTCGTCACGATCTGCCACGTCGCGGCGTGGTACACGGTTTTGCGGGTAGCCAGCAGCAGGCGGAGCGCTTTATTCAGCTTGGCTATGCCATTGGCGTTGGCGGCACTATCACCTATGAACGCGCCAGTAAAACCCGCAACACCATCGCCAACCTGCCGCTCAAGGCGTTATTACTGGAAACCGACGCGCCCGATATGCCGCTGCACGGTTTTCAGGGCCAGCCCAATCGTCCGGAGCGGGCGCGCAATGTGTTTGACGTGCTGTGTCAGTTACGCAGCGAATCCCCTGAAGCGATCGCCGATGCGCTGTGGCATAACAGCCAGCAGCTGTTCGCCTTGCCTGTCTGATTCTCACCCGACAGATTCTGCATTTACGCTGCCTTACGCCTGATTAGCTACATTGATAAAGCTGAGAGTACACTTTTGCGTCCATTTTTGTGATAATAATAACAATGACCATCACGGCGCATTCCCGCCTGGTTAGCAATTATTTGTGATAATAATCACTAAATAATTGTATTTAAATGACAGATTTTCTTTTTCGTGTGACGTGAGGCGCAATTCATTGTCACGGTAGTTGTTAGAATTATCACATTCCCCGGTGGGTTGTGCCCGCCGATCTGAATTTTGGAGAGCATCATGACCGACCTGAAAGCAGCAGCACAGCGCGCATTGCAACTGATGGATTTAACCACCCTGAACGAAGACGACACCGACGAGAAGGTGATCGCGCTGTGCCGTCAGGCGAAATCCCCAGCCGGTAACACCGCTGCCATCTGCATCTATCCGCGTTTCATCCCGGCAGCACGTAAAGCGCTGCGCGAGCAGGGCACGCCGGAAATCCGCATCGCCACCGTCACCAACTTCCCGCACGGCAACGATGACGTTGAGATCGCGCTGGCCGAAACCCGCGCGGCCATCGCCTACGGCGCTGACGAAGTGGATGTGGTGTTCCCGTATCGTGCGCTGATTGCCGGCAACCGCGATATCGGTTTCGAGCTGGTAAAAGCCTGTAAAGAAGCCTGCGCGGCGGCGAACGTGCTGCTGAAAGTGATCATCGAAAGCGGCGAGCTGAAAGATGAAGCGCTGATTCGTGCCGCTTCGGAAATCGCTATCGATGCGGGTGCCGATTTCATCAAAACCTCCACCGGTAAAGTGCCGGTCAACGCGACGCCAGAAGTGGCGGCGATCATGATGCAAGTGATCCGCGACAAAGGCGTGAAGCAGCAGGTTGGTTTTAAACCGGCGGGCGGCGTGCGCACTGCAGAAGACGCGGCGCTTTATCTGCAGCTGGCAGACGACATTCTGGGTGAAGGCTGGGCGGATGCGCGTCATTTCCGCTTCGGTGCCTCCAGCCTGCTGGCAAGCCTGCTGAATACACTGGGCCACGAAACCGCGACCAGCAAAGCCGGTTATTAATCTCTTTCGCTGATGGTTCTGCGATTCGTAGCGGCGCGATTTATCGCGCTGGTTTTTACGCTTCAGCCCCGACTTAACATCGCGCGATAAATCGCACCGCTACGGCAGGTGCAAGCTGCCGTATCATTTCAATTTCTATCCCTTCAGGGAGGCAACCGTGTTCCTGCCACAAGAAATTATTCGTAAAAAACGCGACGGCCAGGCGCTGAGTGAAGCGGAGATTCGCTTCTTCATCAACGGCGTGCGCGACAACAGCGTTTCGGAAGGTCAAATTGCCGCATTGGCGATGACCATCTATTTCCATGATATGACGCTCGACGAGCGCGTGGCGCTGACTATGGCGATGCGCGACTCCGGCACGGTGCTGAACTGGAAATCGCTGAATCTCAACGGCCCGATTGTTGATAAACACTCCACCGGCGGCGTTGGCGATGTCACTTCGCTGATGCTCGGCCCGATGGTAGCGGCGTGCGGCGGTTATGTGCCGATGATCTCCGGGCGCGGCCTCGGCCACACCGGCGGCACGCTGGATAAACTGGAAGCGATTCCGGGCTTTGATATCTTCCCGAGCGACGATCGTTTCCGCCAGATTATTAAAGACGTCGGCATCGCGATTATTGGCCAGACCAATTCGCTGGCGCCGGCCGACAAACGTTTTTACGCCACGCGCGATATCACCGCCACCGTGGACTCCATTCCGCTGATCACCGCGTCGATCCTCGCCAAAAAACTGGCGGAAGGATTGGATGCGCTGGTGATGGACGTGAAAGTGGGCTCCGGCGCCTTTATGCCGACCTTCGAAGCCTCAGAAAATCTGGCACAGGCGATTGTTGGCGTCGCCAATGGCGCAGGTTGTAAAACCACCGCGCTGCTCACCGACATGAATCAGGTGCTGGCTTCTACCGCCGGTAATGCGCTGGAAGTGCGTGAAGCGGTGCAGTTCCTGACCGGCGAGGCGCGCAATCCGCGCCTGCTGGAAGTGACGATGGCGCTGTGCGCGGAAATGCTGATCTCCGGCAAACTGGCTGAGAATGACGCCGATGCGCGCCAAAAGCTGCAGCAGGTGCTGGATAACGGCAAAGCCGCTGAAGTATTTGCCCGCATGGTGGCGGCGCAAAAGGGTCCGGTAGATTTCATCGAGCGCATGGACAGCTATCTGCCCGCGCCAACGCTGAGCAAAGCGGTATACGCCGATGGCGCCGGTATCGTCAGCGCAATGGATACGCGTGCGCTCGGCATGGCGGTGGTTGCGCTCGGCGGGGGGCGCCAGCGCGCCAGCGACAGCATTGATTACAGCGTGGGCTTGAGCGACGTGACCACGCTCGGCACGCAAGTTGACGCGCAGCGTCCGCTGGCAATTATCCACGCCGCGTCGGAAGCGCAGTGGCAGCAGGCCGCCGCCGCCGTTAAAGCAGCCATCACGCTGAGCGATACTGCGCCAGCGATCACGCCGGTAGTTTATCGTCGCATTAGCGAATAACTGGCGCTTCTTCGTGCCAGGTAGCGGCCGTTCGGGTATACTGATCTGATCGCTTTTTTTTGACTTGTCATCGCGCATTGCGCAGGAGACTTGCATGAAACGTGCTTTTATTATGGTTCTCGACTCCTTCGGGATCGGCTCCAGCAAAGACGCCGATAAATTCGGTGATGAAGGATCGGACACGCTCGGCCATATCGCCGAAGCCTGTTTCGAAGGCCGCGCCAATGAAGGTCGCGAAGGCCCGCTGCACTTACCGAACCTGACCAAACTGGGCCTCGGCAAAGCGGCTGAGCTCTCTACCGGTCGTTTCCCGCCAGGCCTCGATCCCAACGCGGAAATCATCGGTGCGTATGCTTACGCCAGCGAATTGTCGTCCGGTAAAGATACGCCGTCGGGCCACTGGGAAATCGCCGGCGTGCCGGTGCTGTTTGATTGGGGCTACTTCAGCGATAAAGAGAACAGCTTCCCGCAGGCGCTGCTGGATACTCTGGTGAAACGTGCCGATCTGCCGGGATATCTCGGTAATTGTCACTCATCGGGCACGGTGATCCTCGACCAGCTCGGCGAAGAGCACATGAAAACCGGCAAGCCGATTTTCTACACCTCGGCGGATTCGGTGTTCCAGATTGCCTGCCACGAAGAGACCTTTGGCCTTGACCGTCTGTACGAACTGTGTGAAATCGCCCGTGAGGAGCTGACCAATGGTGGCTACAACATCGGTCGCGTGATTGCGCGTCCGTTCGTGGGCGACAAAGCGGGTAACTTCGAGCGTACCGGCAACCGTCACGATCTGGCGGTGGAGCCGCCTTCAGCGACCATGCTGAAAAAACTAGTCGATGAGAAGGGCGGTGAAGTGATTTCGGTGGGTAAAATTGCCGATATCTACGCCGAGCAGGGCATCACGCAGAAAGTCAAAGCCACCGGCTTAGACGCGCTGTTCAACGCTACCATCGAGCAAATGAAGAAAGCGCCAGATACTTCGATTGTGTTCACTAACTTCGTTGATTTTGACTCAACGTGGGGACATCGTCGCGATATTGCCGGTTATGCGGGGGGACTGGAGTTGTTCGATCGTCGTTTGCCAGAGCTGATGGAGTTGGTGAAAGAGGGCGACATTCTGATCCTCACCGCCGATCACGGCTGCGATCCAAGCTGGAAAGGCACCGAGCACACGCGTGAGCACATTCCGATTCTGATCTACGGCCCGAATGTGAAGCCAGGATCGCTGGGATACCGCGATACCTTCGCGGATATCGGCCAGACCATCGCAAAATATTTTGGCCTGTCCAGCATGGACTACGGCAAGAGCATGCTGTAAAACAGCGCCCCAAATTTAATAAGGAAAATAACCATGGCAACGCCTCATATTAATGCAGAAATGGGTGATTTCGCGGACGTCGTGCTGATGCCAGGCGATCCGCTGCGCGCAAAGCACATTGCGGAAACCTTCCTCGAAGATGTGGTGGAAGTGAACAACGTGCGCGGCATGCTGGGTTACACCGGGACTTATAAAGGCCGCAAGATTTCGGTGATGGGTCACGGCATGGGCATTCCATCCTGCTCGATCTACACCAAAGAGCTGATCACCGACTTCGGCGTGAAGAAGATTATCCGTGTCGGTTCTTGCGGCGCAGTGCGCGCAGACGTGAAACTGCGTGACGTGGTGATTGGTATGGGTGCCTGCACCGATTCCAAAGTGAACCGCATGCGCTTCAAGGATCACGACTTCGCGGCGATTGCTGACTTCGACATGGTGCGTAACGCCGTGGATGCCGCGAAAGCGCTGGGTGTTGATGCGCGCGTGGGTAACATCTTCTCCGCCGATCTGTTCTATACGCCAGATCCGCAGATGTTCGACGTGATGGAGAAGTACGGCATTCTGGGTGTGGAGATGGAAGCGGCGGGTATTTACGGCGTGGCAGCAGAGTTTGGTGCGAAAGCGCTGACCATCTGTACCGTGTCGGACCACATCCGCACCCACGAGCAGACCACGGCGGCTGAGCGTCAGACCACCTTCAACGATATGATTAAGATCGCGCTGGAGTCAGTGCTGCTGGGCGATTGATTTTTTCCCTCACCCTAACCCTCTCCCGCACGCGGGAGAGGGGATTGATCGAGCTCACATATGGCAGCGTCTCCCTCTCCCCGTGGGAAAGGGCCAGGGTGAGGGCACCATACCGCACCATCCCGTAAACATCTGACACACTTTTACCCAGGCTTGTGCATCTTCGTGCTGGCTCTGAAACAATCTCTGCTTATCATTAGCGTGATAACAAAGAGACTAAGCCCACCTGATGAATTTCCGTAATTTCGAAGCAGAAGAAAAGCTGTTTGCCCGCCGTGCGATTGTCGCTTTTGCCCTGGTTGTCATCTGCTTTACCATTTTAGGCATCAACCTGTATCGCCTGCAGGTCGATCAGCACAGCTATTACCAGACGCGTTCCAACGAAAACGACATCAAAATGATCCCCATCGCGCCGACGCGTGGATTGATCTTTGATCGCAACGGTATTCCGCTGGTGCGCAACGTCAGCTGGTATGACATTCACATCACGCCGTACAAAATCGACAACATGCAGGAAACGCTGAAAGAGCTGACGCCGATTGTCGATCTTACGCCGGAAGAGATTGAAACCTTCGAGCACGAGCTCAAACAGAACAGCCGCTACAAGCCGGTTGAACTGAAAGCGGAACTGACTGACGAAGAAGTAGCGCGCTTCGCCGTCAATCAATTCCGCTTTAGCGGCGTCACTGTCGATACCTATCAGGACCGTGAATATCCTTACGGTGCCGACCTGGCGCACGTGCTTGGCTATGTTTCGAAAATCAACGATAACGACTACAAACGCCTGAACGCAGAAGGCGTTGGCGAGAACTACGCGGCTGACCACAACATCGGTAAGCAGGGCATTGAAGGCTATTATGAATCGCTGCTGCACGGCAAAACCGGCTATCAGGAAGTGGAAGTGGATAACCACGGCCGCATCGTGCGCGTGCTAAAAGAGGTGCCGCCGGTGGCCGGTCAGAACATCACGCTGACGCTCGATCTGCATCTGCAGCAGTACGTCGAGAGTCAGCTCGCCGGGCAACGTGCCGCGGCGCTGATTGAAGATCCGCACGACGGCAGCGTGCTGGCGATGGTTTCCGCGCCGAGCTACGATCCCAATCCGTTCGTCAAAGGCATCAGCTACAAAGCCTATAAAGCCCTGCTGCAGGATAAAGATCTGCCGCTGATCAACCGCGTTACACAAGGCTTGTATCCACCGGCGTCCACCGTGAAGCCTTATATGGCGATGTCGGCGCTGCTGACCAAAGTCATCACACCGAGCTTTACCCTATTTGGCGCGCCGACCTGGACGCTGCCTGGCACCGATCGTAAATATCGCGACTGGAAAAAAACCGGTCACGGCATGCTGGACGTCACCAAAGCCATCGAAGAGTCGGCGGACAGCTTCTTCTATCAGGTGGCGTTTATGATGGGCATCGATCGCATCCACACCATGCTGAGCCAGTTTGGCTACGGCAAATCGACCGGCATCGATCTTAACGAAGAGTACGCTGGATTGCTGCCGAGCCGCGAATGGAAGCAGAAAGTGCACAAACACGTGTGGTATCAGGGCGATACCGTTTCAGTGGGCATTGGGCAAGGTTATTGGGTGGCGACGCCGATTCAGATGGTGAAAGCGATGGTGGCGCTCATCAACAACGGGCGTGTGATCAATCCCCATCTGCTGGAGAAATCACAGCGCGGCAAGGAGGTGCAGCTCTACCAGGCAAAACTACCGCAGCCGCAGATTGGCGATGCTAAATCGCCGTATTGGTCGCTGGTGCGCCACGCCATGTTCGGTATGGCGAATGCGCCGAACGGCACCGGCTACAAATACTTTCACACCGCGCCGTACGGCATTGCGGCGAAATCCGGTACCTCGCAGGTATTCAGTCTGAAACAGAATCAGGTGTATAACGCCAAAATGACGCCGATGCGCCTGCGTGACCACATCTTCTACACCGCGTTTGCGCCGTTTAACGATCCCAAAGTGGCGGTGGCGTTGATTCTTGAAAACGGCGGCAACGAAGGCGTCACGGCGGCACCGCTGATGCGTAATATTCTCGACCACATCTTTATGCCGGAAGCCACACCGCCGCCGGTGGCGACGGCGGCGCAGTAAACTATGCGGCCATGGCAGGTTATTGTCATGCCGCCTGGTTTGTGGGGTCGCGGTGCATTGCGACCTGCAACGCATCACTCCTCTCGCAATGTCGCGGTAACATGCCCAATCGCGCGCACCACTTCGCTGGAACTGTCACGAATATCCGCCATCATGCCGCCGGCTTCTTTCGCCAACCCCACGCCCTGATCGGCGCGTTTCAGGTTGGAGGCGATACCTTTCAGCGCTTTCTCCGCCAGCGTATGGTTCTGCTGCACCATATTCTCAATTTCGGTGGTGGCGCGGTTGATGTTGGCCGCCAGCGTGCGCACTTCATTGGCCACCACGGCAAAGCTGCGACCATGCTGACCGGCGCGCGCCGCTTCCACCGCGGCGTTCAGCGCCAGCAGGTTGGTTTGATCGGCAATCCGGCGAATACTCTCAACAATGGCGCCAATGCGATCCGACGACTGACTCAGATCGTTGATATCACCAGAAATGCCGTGCAGCTCGCCCGCCAAATCATTCATGGTCTGCACGCTGTTCTCAATCACCGTGGCGCCAAGGCGCGTGCTTTCGCTGGTTTGCAGTGCGGTTTGATACGCCTGCTGCGCCGCGTCGCGCTCTTGCTGATTCTTCTCCACCTGCGCGGTGACATCGGTAGCGAACTTCACCACTTTGTACAGCTCGCCGGTTTCGTTAAACACCGGGTTGTAAGTGGCGCGCAGCCACACCGTTTGGCCGCGTTTATTCACGCGCTGGAACTGGCCGGAGATAAATTCGCCCTGATTCAGCTTGTGCCAGAAGCGGCGATATTCGTCGCTGTTGCGCATCTCCGGCGGGCAGAACTGGCTGTGATGCACGCCGATTACTTCTGACGCGTTATAGCCCATGGTTTTCAGGAAGTTGTCGTTGGTCATCAACACTTCGCCCTTGAGATTGAAGGCGATCACCGCCATCGAACGCTCAATCGCGGTGGTCATGGCGCGCTGCTCTTGCGCGTCCATGATGCGCGCGGTGATATCGCTCGCCAGCTTGACGATTTTGATCACGCGGCCGCTGCGATCCTGCACCGGCACATAATTCGCCTCCAGCCAGATAGGACGGCTGTGTTTTGCCACGCGCAGGAATTTATCGCTGAAGCCTTCGCCGCGATTCAGGCGTCGCCAGAAGTCACGGTATTGCGGCGAGTTAAGCATATCTGTGGTGCAGAACATGCTGTGATGCTGACCAACAATCTCTTTGAGCGTGTAACCCATGCGCTCGAGAAACAGCTCGTTGGCGGTAAGGATCTTTCCTTCTGGGGTGAATTCGACCATGGCAATGGCATCTTGTAATGAACTGAGCGTTGCCTTGCTATGACCGCGTTTTTGCCACGCAAGGCGTGACAGTATTCCTGATGTAATAGTGCTGAACATGGTGGACCTTATTATTGGTATCGGATGTCAGCAAGGTTATCGGCACAAGCGACTAAAAATTCACCTATACCAGCGATAGGCGAATGAATTTTTACCGGTTGGTCTGGAGGTTGCTGTAAAAGGCATCAGTCAGCTGATTTTTGCCGAAAAGCGTTTGACGGTGCCGCGCGAGTAGGGTTTAATGCGCCCCGTTGCCCGGATAGCTCAGTCGGTAGAGCAGGGGATTGAAAATCCCCGTGTCCGTGGTTCGATTCCGCGTCCGGGCACCAACATTCTGAAAACCCAGCTTATGGCTGGGTTTTTGCTTTTCTGGGTTTCAACTCTCTTCATACAAGCATCAATTCCTTGCGCCTGACCCAAGCCTGCGTCATAAAATTCGTCGCCATTCCGATACCTGCACCCAAAGCAATAATCACCAGCAAGCCAGGGTAATTGATGCCGCTGGCGATGCGAATAAAGAATCGCTTGTCACCCACAACCATCCTTCATAAATTCTCTTACACCCCAACCAAACTATCGTAGGCCGCAGAGATGAGTGAGTTCGTCGTAGAAGAGTGGAACAAAGAGGGTTATTTGATCAGCACGGACGAAAATAAACTGGACCTCGCCGCCATACACCGTTATCTCACCACTTCGACATGGGCAGCAGGCATTGATGAAGAGACGGTCAATGCTTCGATACAAAACAGTCTTAACTTTGGTCTTTACCATCAGGGCGAACAGATTGGCTTTGCGCGGCTCATCACGGATTACGCCACCTTCGCTTATCTGTGCGATGTTTACGTGCTCGACGCGTATCAGGGAAACGGCCTGGCACGCTGGTTGATGGCGAGCATTCATGCGCATCCGGTTTTTGCGCGGCTGCGCAGAATTACGCTGTTCACCAGCACGGCGCCGTGGCTGTATGAAAAGTTTGGCTATCAACCGGTTAACCAGCCGAATTACGCGTGGACGATTACCCGGCCTGATATCTACAAAAATAAAGCGTGATAAATCTCACAGCGCCAGCTGAATCGCCTGCACCTCATCCTCCTGCTGCGCCGGCCGCGCGCAGCAGATCAGCACTTCATCATCCGCCACTTGCGCGCTCGGTGGCGTTGGGTAAGTCACCGCGCCTTGCAGCAGTTTGGTTTTACAGCTGCCGCAATGTCCGGCGCGACAGCTGTACGCTGGGCTCAGGCCACGCGCTTCAGCCAGCTCAAGCAGCGAACCGGTATCCGGCGTCCAACGCGCCTCTTTCAGTGAATCCATGAACTTCACCGGCACCGATTGGGTTGCTATCGGCAACAGCGGTTTTGCTTCTTTAACAATATCGTTGGTGCGCTGCAGCGACGACGGCCCAAAGGCTTCGGCGTGAATGCGATCGTCGGCGATATTCAAGGCGCGCAGCCCGTCGTACAGCGCCTGGGTAAATTGCGGCGGACCGCACAGATAGAAGTCGTAATCGTTAAACGGCAGCACCCGCGAGAGCAGCGCCATATCGATGCGGCCGGCAAAATCGTAATCAACATCCGGTTCTGCGTCCGCCGTCTGGCTCAGCACGCGCACTAGCTTCACCGCGCCATGCGCCGCCGCCAGCAACTGGTCGAGTTCGCGCACAAAAGGGCGCTCGGCTTTGCTGCGCGCCGACTGGAACAGAAACGTGGGGCGCAGGCGCTGTTTGCGCTCTCCTTCGTATATCAGATGTCGCAGCATCGCCAGCATCGGCGTGATGCCCACGCCAGCGGCAAGCAGCACCGCCGGACGCGGTTCGCTGGCGTCGAGAGTAAAATCACCCGCCGGCGCACGCGCTTCCAGCGTATCTCCGGTGTGGAGATGATCGTGCAGGTAACGCGATACCACGCCATCGCGCTTGACGCTGATGCGGTAAAAATTCTCCGATGGCGCGACCGAAAGCGTGTAGGCGCGCATCAGCGGCTTATCCGTACCGGGCAACTGCAGGCGAATCGGCAGATGTTGACCGGCCAGATGCGGCAACAGACCCGCGCCATCATCCGGCACTAAATGAAACGAGCGGATCGTGGCGCTCTCATCCACCACCTTAATCACCTTGAACGGACGCCAGCGCGAAGCCAGATCTGCTGCACGCAGGCGTTCGGCGGCGGCTTGCCAGTCGCCGGTCATCAGCGAACTGGGTGCGACGCCATCCGGCGGCGTTAACCAGCGTAAGGCGAGGGCGGCACGACGACGCACGATACGGCGCGGGCGAAACGTCCACAGCCGCTCGGCACCCTGAAAAGCGGCGATCTCGGGCGAGTCGAGAATCACTTCGGCATCGCCGCTCAGTTGCAGCGTGTCGCCGCTGGCGTAATCAACAAACAGCAATCCCGCTTTGCCATTATGGTGAATGTTGCCCAGCGTGGAGAAAAACAGATTGCCGTTGAAGTCGGGAATGGTCAGCAGACCACTTTCGCTCACGCGCACGAAACCCGGTTTGCCGCCGCGATGCGAGGCATCAACCTGGCGTTCGGCATAGGTGGCGACGTAGAAGGTATCCGCCGCGCCGATGCTGGCGCGCGCGGCATCATCCAGCGCGCTCAGGGTTTCCACCTCACCGCGATAAGGTTCAGCGGGAGGATGTGCAAAGTGAAAGTCACGCAGCTGGATATAGCGCGGGCAGTTGCCAAAACTCTGCTCCACCTGCACGCGAAAACCACCGCCAATCGCCTGCAGCACGCCGTTCATGCGGTTACGTCGCCGCGTATGCAGTTCGATGCCGAGCAGCCCAACCGGCGCGCCATCCTGCATGCCCGCCGCCGCGGGATCGCCTTGATGCGGACGCGCCTCGATATCCAGCGTGGTGGCATTGGGCGAGAAGATAAAACCGGGTTGGCCTTCCAGCAGCGTGGCCCACGCATCGCCGTGCGCATCCACGCTGCCCGCCACAATAAACGGCAGCTGCGCGTAGAAGTCGCGGTGTTGATCGGGCATGTGATCGCGGATCACGCGCTGGCCGACGTCCGCCATGCGCTCCGCCACACCCGCCTGTTGCTGAAGCGCAATTTCACCCTGATGCCAAACCGGCAGTTTCTTGCTCATGATGGTGGACTCAGGCGATGCTGCGCAGGCCAGCTGCAGTTTGAGGGAAGGGCACAAAGCCCGGCAGCGCTTCGATGCGACGCAACAGCGCGTTCACCGCCGGATAGCCGGAGAGATCGACATTGCCTTCTGGCGCACCCACGATATAGCTGTACTGCGCGACGTCGGCGATAGTCGGGCGATCGCCAACCAGCCATTCACGGCCTTCAAGATGCTGCTCAATGCGTGACAGCACCAGATGCGCGCGGGCAATCACCTCTTCTGGATTGAACGGGCGGCCAAATACGGTAATCAAACGCGCCGCAGCCGGACCAAAGGCGATATCACCGGCTGCCACGGTCAGCCAGCGCTGTACCGCCGCCGCGCCCAGCGCATCTTCCGGCAGCCATTCGCTGCGACCGCTTTTCTTCGCCAGATAGACCAGAATGGCATTGGAATCGGCAATAAACACGCCGTCATCTTCCAGCACCGGCACCTGACCAAACGGATTCATGGCGAGGAATTCCGGCGTTTTGTTTTCGCCAGATTTGAGATCAACATCGATGACTTCATGCGGTAAATCCAGCAGCGACAGGAACAGACGTGCGCGGTGAGCATGACCAGAAAGCGGGAAGTGATAGAGTTTCATGTTGCGGTTCCTTAGGTGTTGCTCGGGATAATCCCGAGCCTTGCCATAAGGTTCGCACAGACAATTTAGCGGCAGAATAGCCGGGTTAGCGAAGTCATTGTTGCGAAAAATGGAAGAATCGTGCCGGAGCTACTTCTTAGCTTCCACGCCTGGCGTAGCGGAGCGAATCAAATACTGTTCGGTCACGTCCGGCAAATGCGTCAAGGTCCAGTCGGCCATGGCGATTTCCTGCTCGCGGATGCGCGAGAAGATATCGGCACTTTCGTGATCGTTGAGATGCTGCGCCGCCGCAATCAGTGAGGTGTAGCTGGCAATCTCAAGGTGCTCAAACACGTGGCCGCTGATCGCGCCTTTCACCACTTCATCTTCCACCATCACGCCGCCAATCGACTGACCGAAAGCGGAGATTTTGCCGGCGAGATCTTTCAATACCGATTGAGAAGTGGAGTAGCGATCGATCACGCTCTGCACCAGCGTCTGATGTTCACGGGTCTCAACAATATGCTGTTCGATACGCAGTTTAAGGTCGGGATAGTGTTCAAGGCGCGAGGCCATTTTTTCCAGCATGCTTTCAGCCTGTTTTTCCATGGCATGGGCATCTTTTACCCAATCGAGAAAGTGCTCTTCGCTGTTGTGGCTCATAATATTTTCCTGACAAATAAATAAAAGGAGATTGCGGCTGTTGCCGAATTACCGGTCAGCCGCAATAACGTTATGCGGGAGATTTATCGACGACTCGACGGCTTTTTTTACCGCCTTTTCGTCCCGCTTCAATCGCACGCTCTGGATTATTACGAAAATTGCCGCCGCTTAATTGGCCGCCTTTTTTACCCGCTTCGCGGGCTCTTTCCGGGTCCATGGCAAAATTGCCAGAACCGCCACGTGGTGTTGTCATAATGAATACCTCAGATAAAGGGGATAACGCATATTTCATTTGCTACTTAAGGTTAGCCCTAAAAGCCAAACGTACAACCAATTGCAATTAGGAATTATCCTAAGGCAATTGAAATCGTTCAGTTATTTTTCATACTTAAAATAAGTTGATTTGGCAAAAAAGATAATTAAAGCTTCGCGATTAATGGGTGAGAGAAAATAATTGACCGCTGCGCTTATAATTTTTTTCTCTTCCAACGTGATGAAATGAATTAAAATTCCTGATGCTTTTATTTTTTTCTTAGAGAAAGAGTGGCGACCAGATCATTAGCCATAATCTTAAAAGGGGTTTAATAAATATAAATGCTAATAAAAAAGGGATTATTTTAAGCGAAGCGCACTATTTCTGCTTTTTAACCATAAATAGTGCGTTGGGATTATTTTACCAGCACCTGCGCACCGGCGTTTTTCTCCAGTCGCGTTACGTCAAACAGCGACAGCAGCACCAACAGCGCCACACCGGCAAAGGCGATATGAATATCGCTTTGCGCAATTTCGCTATGCTCCTGCCACAACATGGATGCGCGCAGGAACAGCGCCGCCAGCGCAATACCCGCGCTCATGCTGAACTGGAAGAAGATGCTGAACACCACCGAGGCATCGCTCATCTTGTTTTGCGGCACATCGGCGAAGCCCAAGCTGTTGTAGCAGCTGAACTGCAGCGAGCGCGACAGCCCGCCAACAAACAGAATCGCGGCAATCGCGAAGTAGCCCAGCGACGGATTGAGCAGCAAGCAGCCGAGCATCGCCGCAAGGCTGATCATGCCATTGAACATCAGCACGCGACGAAAGCCCCAGCGCTTCATTAACCAGGTTGTCGCCGGCTTCATCGCCAGGTTTCCGGCAAATACCCACAGCACCATCGCACCGGCCTGCGCCGCGCTCCAGCCAAAGCCAAGCTGAAACAGCAACGGCAGCAAATAGGGCACCGCGTTGATCGAGGCGCGGAAGAACGAGCCGCCAATCACCGCATTGCGGAAGGTGGCAATTTTCATCGCGCTAAACGGCAGCAACGGCTGCGCATGGCGGAAGCTGTGACGATACGCCAGCCAGCTGCACAGCATGCCCAGCAGCAGCAGCGGAATGCCAAAACTGAGATGCATCTGCCCGAGCGCTTCCAGCGCGATAATTAATGAGGTGCAGGCGGTGGCGGTAAGCACAAAGCCGCGCACATCAAACGGCCGCCGCTGTTCGCTTTTAAACTGCGGCACCAGATAAGCGGTGGCGATGATAGCAAGGATGCCGAGCGGAATATTGAGCCAGAAAATCCACGGCCAATGGCCGTAAGTGACAATCAATCCGCCCAGCGGCGGGCCGAGCACCGGCGCAATCAAACCCGGCCAGGTAATAAAGGCGATGGTTTTCACCATCTCCTTTTTCTCCGTGACGCGCAGCACTACCATGCGACCGACCGGCACCATCATCGCGCCGCCAATGCCTTGCAGAATGCGACTCAGCGTGAACGTCGGCAGCGTGTCGCTCAAGCCGCAAAGGATCGAGGCGAGGGTGAAAATCAGGATGGCGCTGGCGAATATCGTGCGCGCGCCAAAGCGCTCCGCCAGCCAGCCGCTCATCGGAATGAACACCGCCACCGCCAGTAAATAGGCGCTGACGCCAATGTTCAGCGCCACCGGGCTGGAAGCGAAGTCGCGCGCCATCTGCGGAATCGCGGTGGTAATCACCGTGGCATCGAGGTTTTCCATAAAGAAGGTCACGGCGACCAGCAACGCTAACAGCAGGGTGCGATGGGAATTCGGTCTGGCTTCTCTGCCTGAGTCGATCATGCGAGGTCCTGCGAAAATAGAAGGATGCAAAGACTTTTAATGAAAAGCGCAGCAGGTGCAAATCAAAATCACAGAATGCATGAGTCGTAGCGGCGCAATTCATTGCGCGATAAATCGCGCCGCTAAGCAATGTGCGATGACAGGATGCGCACTGGATAAAATCAGATGGCTTCTGCCACGGTAGCTTTCGCCTCAATAAACTCCACCACCGCACGCGTTACCTCAGCGGTATTCGCCGTGCCGCCGACATCCGGTGTCAAAATGCCCTGGGCGCAGACATATTCAATACCTTGCATAATCAGCGCCGCAGCATCCCGCTCGCCGAGATGCTCCAGCATCTGCACCGCCGTCCAGAACGTGGCGATCGGGTTGGCGATGCCTTTGCCGGTGATATCAAACGCCGAGCCGTGAATCGGTTCGAACATCGACGGGAAGCGACGTTCAGGATCGATGTTGGCGGTGGGCGCCACGCCTAAACTGCCCGCCAGCGCTCCGGCCAAATCCGACAGAATATCGGCGTGCAGATTGGTGGCGACAATGGTATCGAGGCTTTGCGGATGCAGCGTCATGCGATGCGTCATCGCATCCACAAGCATTTTGTCCCACTGCACGTCCGGGAACTCCTGCGCGACTTCAGCGGCAATCTCATCCCACATCACCATGCCGTGACGCTGGGCGTTGGATTTGGTCACCACCGTCAGCAGCTTGCGTGGGCGTGACTGCGCCAGTTTGAAGGCATAACGCATTATGCGCGTCACGCCAACGCGGGTGAAGATCGCCACTTCGGTGCCGACTTCTTCCGGCAAACCACGATGCGCGCGCCCACCATTACCGGAATATTCGCCTTCTGAGTTTTCCCGCACAATCACCCAGTCGAGATCGCCGGGGCCGCGATTGCGCAGCGGCGAGGTGACGCCCGGCAGAATTTTGGTCGGACGCACGTTGGCGTACTGGTCGAAGCCCTGACAAATCGGCAAACGCAAACCCCACAGCGTGATGTGATCCGGCACGTCGGGCGCGCCGACCGCACCAAAGTAAATCGCATCAAACGTCTTCAGCGTTTGCAGGCCATCTTCCGGCATCATTACGCCGTGTTGCTTGTAGTAATCCGAGCCCCAGTCAAAGGTTTGCACCGTAAACGTCAGCTGCGGATCGTGACGCGTCAACGCGTGCAGCACGGCTACGCCAGCAGAGATCACTTCCGGGCCAATACCATCCGCAGGAATCGCGGCAATTGAGTAGTTACGCATGATGTTTCTCCAGTTAGGTCAATGTGTATGAGGATGAGCAAGCTCTGCGGGATGCGGTGTTTTGCCTCGGGCAGAGAGAATCAGAACTACAATCGCCGATAGCACCAGCAGCCCGGCAACAAAATAGAGGCCCCACGTATAGCTGCCCGTTTGCTGACGGATCACGCCAATCATCATCGGGCCGACAAAACCGCCAAGGTTGCCGATAGAGTTGATGGTGGCGATGCCCGCGGCCGCCGCGGGACCGCTCAGGAACAGCGTCGGCATGCTCCACAGCGGCGGTTTGGAGGCGCTGATGCCGACGGTGACCAGCGTCAGGGCGATAATCACCGTAAACAGCGTGCTGACGTTCCCGGCATAAATCAGTCCGGCAGCCGCCAGCAAACAGGCACCGATAACATGCCAGCTGCGCTCTTTGGTGCGGTCCGAATGGCGCGCCCACAGAATCATGCCGATCACGCCCAGTACCGCCGGGAAGGCGTTGAGGAAACCAATTTCTATTGAGGACGCGCCGAAGCTGCGGATGATTTGCGGTGACCAGATGCCCAACGTGTACAAGCCTGCGGATGTGCCGAAATAGACCAGCGCCAGCGCTAACACACGCTTATCGGCCAGTCCGCGCCAGGCGCTGCTGTGGCTTTGATTGGCCGCGCGCGCCTGTTCTTCGGCCTGCATGGTCTTTTCCAGCCACGCCCGTTCTTCATCGGTGAGCCACTTGGCTTTCGCCGGGCGATCGGTGAGGTAAAACAGCACCACGATGCCGAATATCAGTGCCGGTATCGCTTCCAGCACAAACATCCATTGCCAACCGGCGTAGCCAAGCAGGCCATGCATCTCCAGTAATGCGGCGGAAATGGGCGAACCTAACGCAGTGGAAAGTGGGGCCGCAGCCATAAAGATGGCGGTAACCTGCGCACGTTTCGCCGCCGGAAACCAGTAACTGAGATAAAGGATGATGCCGGGGAAGAAACCGGCTTCCGCTACGCCAAGCAGAAAGCGCAGCAGGTAGAAGCTGGTGGTGCCCTGCACAAATGCCATGCAGCCGGAAACCAATCCCCATGTGATCATGACGCGCGCAATCCAGATGCGGGCGCCGACTTTATGCAGAATTAAATTCGACGGCACTTCAAACAGAAAATAACCGAGGAAAAAGATTCCAGCGCCAAAGCCAAATACCGTGGGCGAGAAACCTAAATCCTGATTCATAGTTAATGCAGCAAAACCAATATTGACGCGATCGAGAAAAGCGATGAAGTAGAGCAGCATGATGAAGGGCACAATGCGTAACGTCACTTTACGCATCACCCTTTTTTCGAGGTGAGAGTTCATATTAAAGTGCTCCAGATTGTGTAGGGTGGTGTTATTTTTTTGTAATCGAGTTCAGTATGCAGTTTTACTTTGGCTTATCATCAGATGTGGATTATATAAACTATTTGCATAATCAACGGGTGAGGGGAATGTGGATATAAATCAATTGCGTTGCTTTGTTTCGGTCGGTAAAGAACTGCATTTTGGCCGCGCCGCACAAAAGATGGAAATGATGCCTGCGTCACTTTCTCGCTTCATTCGTTTACTGGAAGAGGACCTCGGCGTGCGTCTGTTAAATCGATCGACGCGTAATGTTTCATTAACTGCCGAAGGCGCGCTCTTTTTTGACGACGCCAGCAAATTAATCGATCAATTTGATGCGCTGGCGAAACGTTTTAAAGTGGGATTAAAAGATGAACGCCGCACATTACGTATTGGTGCGATTGATAGTGCCGCGCGTGGATTAGTTCCGGCGTTACTTAATTTATTTGTTCCGCTGCATCCGCACAGCGATATTCATATTATTGAAGACAAAACCATTAATTTAATTCCGAAATTAAAGTCGGGTTGGCTGGATATGATTTTTATTCGCGAGCCGCAAAGTATTGATGCGTCATTAGCGGTGCGCTTTATCACGCGCGAAAGCTGCGTGCTGGCGGTGCCGATTCAGCATGTGCTGGCGGATCGTGAACGGGTGGCGGTGGCCGATTTTCAACACGAAGCGATGATCATTCCAGACCGGCGCACACGCCCGCACAGTCACGATCTCACCATGAGCTTGTTTAAACTGGCGGGATTCACGCCGCACATCGCGCAGTTTGCTGAAGAGAAGCAAACCATCCTGAGCCTGGTTGCTGCGGGGCTGGGATTGGCGGTGGTGCCCGCCTCGTATCGCACCATGAACAGCGACAGCGTTAGCTATATTGCGCTGGATCTGCCGGAGCAGATTAAAGGATTGCCATTGAGCATTGCCTGGCAGAAGGGCAACGAAGATCGGTTTCTGCGCGAGATGCTGCGCCTGTTGCATGAGCATCAGCGTGAGCTGACGGATAAGTTGTGATTTCCCTCACCTTAACCCTCTCCCGGAGGGAGAGGGAACTGGCCGCTGCGGAGTCTAACAATTCCCTCTCCCGCCTGCGGCAGAGGGCCAGGGGTGAGTGGCAATGCGCACTTTCCACCCTGTGGCTAATTCCCACCACTCTCTCTATGATGAAAACTTTCCCGCGCCAATGTCGGGAACGATCAATGAGTTAGGGAAAAATTGCGCGATGACCATTTTAAACGACCTGGATTTGCGGCAGCTGGAAGCCTTTTCGGCGGTGATCTCTGCCGGTAGCGTCACGGCGGCGGCGAAGGCGCTCAATCGCTCGCAGCCGGCGGTGTCGCGTTTGATTCAGGAGCTGGAACAATCGCTGGGTTATCCGCTGTTTATACGCAACGGGCCGCGTATTCATCCTTCGGAAGAGGCGCTGCAGCTGCATCAATACGTGCAGAAAGCGCTGCTCTCGCTGCAGCAGATTCGCCTGCGCGCGCAGGAGATCGCCCATCAGCAGCATCGTCCGCTGAGCATCGCCGCCACGCCGGCATTGGCGGCGGGTTTGCTGCCGCAGGCGCTGGCCGCGCTGAATCTGCAGAACAAAGTGCAGATCATCAGCGAATCCGCCGTGCAGACGGCACATGCGGTGATCACTGCCGAAGCCGATCTCGGTTTATGCAGTTTGCCGCTGGAGCATCACGCGGTGGAGCTGCACTGGATTGGCCAGTCGCAATGCGTGGTGGCGCTGCCAGAGCATGACGAGCTGGCGGCGCAATCTCAGCTGTCGTTGAGCAGCCTGGCGGGACGCCGTTTGATTGCACCGTGGAGCCCGCAGCGGTTGCGCGGGCGCTACGAAAAGGCGCTGAAAATGGTCAAAACGCCGCTGCACGAAACCATCGAAACCAACTCCTCCGCCAATATTCTTGGCTGCGTGCGCGCCGGGCTGGGCGTGGCGATTCTCGAACCGGTCACCGGTTGGGGCATGCCGCTGGCCGGTGTGGCGATCCGTCCAATTGAGGAGGATATTCCCTACTACTTTGGCGTGATCACGCCGCAGGGAAGACAGATTTCAGCTGCCGCGCAGGCGCTGGTTGAGGCGTTAGCCAGCGCGGCCGCCGATTTGCTGCCGGGTTTTGAGCGTCTGCCCGCCAGCGAGCATCCGCGTATTATGCGGTTGATTAATCAGGATTAAATATCTTACCCCAATCGTATTTTTTAGCGGTGCGATAAATCGCGCCGCTCCGAAATATACGTGATGTCAGTCATCAGCCAGCGTATAAAAATCTTCTTTTAACAAGCCTTATAACATTTCCGGCATAAGATATAAGAAATCCATTGGTCAAAAGCTGAGCGCGATTATTGACTCTGTTTTAGGGCAAGAGGATTATGCGAAACCTTAGCTCTTACTATGTGATTTAGTGATTAATAACCATTAACTATGTGTTATCAGGATAATGGAAATGCACAATCACTTACGCGATTTGGTGGTTTCGTCCGCACCCTGGCCGCCGCTTATTTCTGGGAAAACATGTATGACTTATGCCGCCGATGGCCTTGCCGCGCTGGAAGCTCAGCTTCAGCAGGATCTGGAATATCTTGAACTGCCCGCTAAATCCTGGGTGCCCGAGCGCACGCAGGATGGCGCACCCGTGCGTGACGTGGTGGTGATCGGCGCGGGCATGTGCGGGCTGGCGGCGGTGGCGAAATTGCAGTTCAGCGGCATCAGCAATGTGGTGGCGTATGACGCCGCACCCGCCGGGCTGGAAGGTCCGTGGGTGACCTTTGCGCGCATGGAAACGCTGCGTTCACCGAAATCTCTACAAGGTCCGGCGCTCGGCATGGCGCAACTGACGTTCCGCGCGTGGTTCACCGCGCAGTGGGGCAAAGAAGCCTGGCAAGCGCTGGATAAAATTCCCAAAGCGCAGTGGATGGATTATCTGATTTGGTATCGCAAGGTGCTGAATCTGCCGGTGCGCAACAATGTGCGCGTCACCCATATTGGCTTTGCTGGCGATCTGATTGCGCTCGATGTAAGCGGTGCCGAAACCGGCCGCATATACACTCGCCGCTTGGTGCTGGCCACCGGACGTTCTGGTCTTGGCGGCTTCGCCGTGCCGGATTTCCTGCAAGGTATTAGCCGCCAGTTCTGGGCGCACTCCGCTGACGACATTGATTTCTCAGCCCTAAAAGGCAAACGCATCGCGGTGATTGGCGCAGGTGCATCGTCAATGGACAACGCCGCCACCGCGCTGGAAAACGGCGCGGGCGCGGTGGATCTGCTGATTCGGCGTAAGCAGATGCCGCGCATCAACAAAATGACCGGCATTGGCAGTCAGGGCGTGGTGCACGGCATGCATCAGCTGCCGGACGCGTGGAAGTGGAAGTTTGTCGATTACACCGCCACCACGCAAACGCCGCCGCCGCGCTCCTCGACGCTGCGCGTATCGCGTCATGCCAATGCTCGCTTCTTGCTTAATTGCGGCATCAAAGCGGTTAAGCAAGAGGCCGATGGGCTGCTGATCGAAACCACGCAAGGCGCGCTGCGCTACGACTACCTCATTGCGGCCACCGGCTTTAGCAACGATTTCCACGACCGCCCGGAGTTTGCCGCGCTCGCGCCACATATCCGCAGCTGGCGCGACGGACGTTATCAGTCGTCAATGGGCGCGCCGCGAGCCAATCTGCTGGAAGCGCCGGATCTCGGTCCCGCCTTTGAATTCCGCGAACTGACACCAGGCGCATGTCCGCTGTTGGCGCACATTCACTGCTTCAACGATGCCGCGATGCTGACGCACGGCAAAGTCTCCGGCGATATTCCGGCGGTGAGCGCCGGTGCCGATCGTCTGGTGCGCGGCATTACCGCTTCGCTGTTTGCCGAAGACGTCGAGCAGCATTACGCCAACTTACAGGCTTTTGACACACCTGAATTGCAGGGCGATGAATGGGTGGATTCTACGCCCTTACTCAACCAGGAGAACGCGCAGTGAGTGACGCAATTGATCGCGCAGTCGGTTTAAACGCTGAAGATGCGCTGTACGGCACGCGCCGCCTGCGCCCGGAATTTGTTGACGGCGCGGAGCAGTGCCGCATCTCGGTGCTGGCACCCAACGACGATCAGGGCTTAGCGCCGGATGTGCGTTTAGCGCTGGCGCATCGCATGGCGCAGCTGAATAACGATGCCGCGCTGCAACAGGATTATCAGACGCAGCTGGCGGCGTTGCAGCCGTCAGAGGCGCTGCTGGCGCTGGCGGCAGGCGCCACCGATCTGCCAGAACCGCTGGCGACCATCGCGCGCCACGCCGATCTCATTACCCAGCAGCCAATGCACGCCACCGAGCAGCACATTCGCCTGCTGGAGCAAGCCGGATTGAGCAATTCACAGATTGTGGCGCTCTCCGAGCTGATCGCTTTTATTAACTTCCAGACGCGCGTCGCGGCCGGATTACGTTTGCTGAGGTCTGCATGATTCCATCGGTTAATCTCAAGCCGCTGCACTGGCATCCGTATATTGCGCCGGTTGAGGTAGAAGAGGCCACGCCCGCGCAGCTCGATGCGATGAAAGTGACGCCATCCAACAAGAAGATCTCCGAATATGTGCGCACGTTAGCGCACGATCCCGACAGCTACGTGGCGCGTACCGTGCTGTTCAACGCCATTATGTATGTCGATGGCGGGCTGGATCGCGCGGATCGTGAACTCGGCGCGCTGGGCGCGTCGATCGTTAACGGCTGCAAATATTGCGCGGTGGTGCATGCGCGTCGCCATGCGCAGCTGGCGGAGAGCGATGCGGTAGTGAGCGCCATCTACTTTGATCGTGCGGATGTGCTCGGTGAGCGAGATGCGGCGATCTACCGTTTTGCCCGCCGCCTGTCGGTGACGCCGTCAGAAGCCAGCGTCGAAGATATGGCGGCACTGCGCGCGGTCGGCATGAACGATCAGGAGATTATCGATCTGATCCACGCCATCGCCATTTTTGGCTGGGCCAACCGTCTGATGCATGTGCTTGGCCATGCTGACCTGCACAAATAAGGGCTGCTGCATGTTAGAACTCAACGATATTACGCTCTCTTACGGCAGCACGCCGATTCTGAAAGGTGTCGATCTGTCGGTGAAACGCGGCGATGTGGTGTCGATCATCGGGCCAAGCGGCACCGGCAAAACCACGCTGCTGCGCTGCATTAACTATCTGGCGAAACCGGCGTCGGGCACCATTCAGCTCGATCAGATCCGCATGGATTATCAGTCACCGGATAAAGCGGCGATCCAGGCGATCCGTCTGCGCACCGCGATGGTGTTTCAGCAGTTCAACGTGTTCAAAAACATGACGGTGCTGGAAAACGTGACGGATCCGCTGATCGTCATTCAACGCAAAAGCAAACAGCAAGCGCGCGATATCGCCGTGCAGGAGCTGGAGCGCGTCGGATTGGGCGCCAAACTCGATCACTATCCGTCGCAGCTTTCTGGCGGTCAGCTGCAGCGTACCGGCATCGCCCGCGCGCTGGCGGTGCGTCCTGATGTGATGTTGTTTGATGAACCGACCTCATCGCTCGATCCGGAGCTGGTGGGCGAGGTGCTGAAAGTGATTAAAGATGTGGCGTCCTCCGGCATTACCTCGCTGCTGGTGACGCACGAAATGCAGTTCGCCAAAAGTATCTCGAACCGCATCGTCTTTATGGATCAGGGCGTGGTGGCCGCGCAGGGCAGCCCGACTGAGATGTTTGATAATCCAACCCTGCCGCGACTTGCTCAGTTCCTCAATTCAGAACGCGTATTCTAATAATTAAAGGAATCAACGACATGCCTGCAATCAAAACCACTTTACGTCGCCTGGCCGCGCCTGGCATCATCGCGCTGGCACTCATCAGCGGTAACAGCTTCGCCGACGCGGTGCGCACCATCAAAATCGCCACTGCGGCGGAGTCTAAACCGCTGTCGTGGGGCGCGATTGGTCACGAGCCGCAGGGCTACGAGCCGGACGTGCTGAAAGCCATCAACGCTAAACTGCCGCAGTACAAATTTGTGATGGAAGGTGCGGCGGATATCGCCCAGGAAACGGGCCTCGCCACCGGCAAATATGACATGGCGACCGGCGGTTATTACAAAGCGCCAACGCGCAGCAAACAGTTCCTGATTCCGGATGCACCGATCGGTGCCAGCCTGATGAAAATCTACAGCCGCAGCGATAGCACCATCAACAGCATGAAAGATCTGGTCGGCAAGAAGATTGTGCCGGTTACCGCCGGCGGCGGCGTGTACAAATTCGTGACGCAGTGGCAGCAGGACAACCCGAACGACAAAGTTGAGATCAAAGCTTCGAGCGCAGGCGTGCCTTATCCGGATCGTCTGAAAGAGGTGCAGCGTGGCAAATATGATGCGCTGATCCTGCCTTCGAACCTCGGCGAGCAAACGGTGATCGACAACCAGAAACTGGCGATCAAAGCCAGCGAGCCGGTTGCCATCAACAACACTTACGTGCTGATTCACCGTTCAGCCGAGAACCAGGCGCTGAACGATGACATCAACAAAACGCTGCAACAGCTGAAAGCGGACGGCACGCTGGATAAGCTGGCGCAGAAGTGGTTTGGCGAAGACGTCACTAAGTACATGAAGTAAGGATTCACTAAAGCTGCGCCCGGTGCTGAGCCGGGCGTTGCTTCATTGTTAGCAGGAGTGTTTCACCGTGAATCTGACTTCGATGATTCCCGAGCTGCTCTCGGCGCTGCCGTTGACGCTTGGCATAATGTTTGTCGCGATGATCGTCGGGTTCTTCCTGGCGCTGATCGCCACCGTGTTCCGCGTGCGCCGCATCCCGGTTATCAGCCAGTTTGTGGATTTGTACGTCTCATACGCGCGCAGCGTGCCGGTGGTGCTGCAGCTGTTTGTCGCGTTTTATGGCTTGCCGCTGGTGGCCGAGCAGTTTGGCTTCAGCGATTTTGTCACTGCCAACATCGCGGCGATGATTGGCCTGAGCCTGTATCACGGCGGTTATCTGTCGGAAGTGATGCGCC
Source organism: Pantoea sp. GCM10028869 (assembly GCF_042666835.1). Lineage (NCBI taxonomy): Bacteria > Pseudomonadati > Pseudomonadota > Gammaproteobacteria > Enterobacterales > Erwiniaceae > Pantoea > Pantoea sp. GCM10028869. The sequence goes on from NZ_JBHTGO010000006.1 coordinate 271,993, forward strand.
CGGCGTTCCTCGCCGTGGAGAGCGGCCAGCATGACGCCGCCGACAGCATGGGCTACAGCTTCCGCCAGAAAATGCTGCGTATTGTCGGTCCGCAAGCGGTGCACTATGCGCTGCCGGGTTACGGCAATGCGATTATCTATCTGATTCATAACGTGGCGCTGGTAATGTACATCGGTGCGGCGGATGTGATGGCGACTGCGCATCTGATCATGGAACGCGACTACAACCAATATCAGTTCGGCACTTATCTGGTGCTGGCGGTGCTCTATTCGCTGCTGTGCGGCGTAGCCTGGTTGATTATCCGTTTCTTCGAACAACGTCACGCGAAGTACAGCTCGAAAACTGCTGCACGCGTCAAATTCACCAGCGTCTGATAAGGGAGAGAAACCATGTTTGATCTTGAGGTTTTACTGCCGGACTTCTGGAGCATTCTCGATGCGGTGCCGGTGACGCTGCTGATGGCGGTGACGGTGTTTATCTGTTCAACGCTGCTCGGCGGGCTGTTTGCCTTTATTGAACATCGCCGCCTTCCGGTGCTGCGTCAGTTGGTGATCGCCTACAAAATTGCCTTCAAAGGCGTGCCGATGGTAGTGGTGATTTTCCTCGCCTATTACGGTTTGCCGCCGGCGCTGGATTTCGTTGCCACGCTGATTGGCGTGAAAGTGAATGCGCACTCGCTGCCGAACTGGGTGATCATCATCGTTGCCCTAAGCGCCTGTGTTGCAGCGTTTCAGGCGGAAGTGTGGAAGGGCGCGCTCAACTCCTTTGATAGCGGACAATCGGATGCGGCGCTGTCGCTCGGTTACAGCGGCGGCCAGCTGTTCCGCCGCGTGATGTTCCCGCAGATTATCGTGGCGGCGATTCCCGATCTGGCCAACGCCTTTATGGTGATCATGAAAGCGCTGTCGCTGGCGTTTGCCATCGAAGTGGTGGATATCTTCGCCCAGGCGCAACTGACCGCGGCGCTGAATTTCTACTACCTCGAAGCCTTCCTGGTGGCGGTGGTGTTTTACATGGTGATTGCCTATGTGGTGACCAAGATCGCCGATAAGATTGAGGCGAGATTGCGGGTACGGACCTGACCAAATCCGCGCGATAAATCGCGCCGCTACGATCAAGTGCACCCAACCGTAGCGGCGCACTTTATTGTGCAAAGAAGCCACCGCCAAATCACTTTCATTCTGCAAGTTACTTGCAAAATGAAAGTCACTCTGCAACAGTATCCGCCATCAAAACGATGTGGGATAGCCAACCTTGAAAAACCAACCGCTCTACAACATGCCTTGTCCCATCGCGCGCAGCCTTGGGCGCATTGGCGATGGCTGGAGCATACTGATTATGCGCGATGCGCTGGCCGGTTTTACGCGCTTCGATGAGTTCCAGAAAAGCAGCGGTGTAGCGCCCAACATATTGTCGCGGCGGCTGAAAGAGCTGGTGGACGATGGCTTGCTGGAGAAGGTGTGTTACAGCACCAGCCCGGCGCGCTTCGAATATCACCTGACGGCCGTCGGTCGCGATTTTCGCGGCGTAATTCTGGCGCTCACCGAGTGGGGCAGCACGCATTTCTCGCCGGAAGGTCGCCAGATGCAGCTGGTGGAAAGCGCTACGCAGCGTCCGGTGAAGATGCAGCTGGTCGATAGCGAAAACGGTCAGCCGCTGACGCTGGATAACTATCAGATGGTGCCCGGCCCGGCAGCGGAGCCGATGATGCACTATCGCCATGATTATCTGCAGAAAAAACGCGCTGGAGATAACACCCAGAAATTTGCGCCGCCGCCGCTGCACCAGCCGCAGTCATAACGCTAACGCGCAAGTAAGCATCCGCAGATTAAGGAATGAAAAATGAAACGAATTGTCATTACCGGCATGGGGCTGGTATCGCCGCTGGGCTGCGGCACGGAAGCGGTTTGGCAGTCGCTGCTGGCGGGAAAATCGGGCATCAGCGCCTTGCCGCCAGAGATGGTGCAGGACATCGCCTGCAAAGTGGCGGGACAGGTGCCGACGCTGGAGCAGGATCCCCAGCACGGTTTTAATCCCGACGGCATTATCGCCGCCAAAGATCGCAAGAAAATGGATCGCTTTATTGAGTTCGCTCTGGTGGCGGCGCATGAAGCACTGACGCAAGCCAACTGGTTCCCGCAGGACAGTGCGCAACAGCAGCGCACCGCCACGGTGATCGCCACCGGCATCGGCGGCTTTAACGAAATCGCCAACGCGGTTGAAACCACCGCCGAGCGTGGGCCGCGTCGCTTGTCGCGGTTTACTATTCCTTCGTTTCTCGCCAATCTGGCCGCCGGACACGTTTCGATTGCACATGGTTTTCGTGGGCCGATTGGCGCGCCGGTGACGGCGTGCGCGGCGGGTGCGCAGGCGATTGGCGATGCAGCACGGCTAATTCGCAGCGGCGAAGCGGATATTGCGCTGTGCGGCGGCACCGAAGCGGCGATCCATCGCGTGAGCGTGGCCGGATTTGCCGCAGCGAAAGCGATGTCGGGCGGCTTTAACGATCGTCCAGAGCAGGCTTCGCGTCCGTTTGATCGCGACCGCGACGGTTTTGTGATGGGTGAGGGCGCGGGATTGCTGGTGATTGAATCGCTGGAACATGCGCAGGCGCGCGGCGCGACACCGCTGGCGGAGCTGGTGGGTTACGGCACCAGCGCAGATGCTTACCATCTCACCGCCGGTCCGGAAAATGGTGAAGGGGCACGCCGGGCAATGGAAACCGCGCTGGCGCAGGCGGGCATTACGGCGAGCGAGGTGCAGCATATCAATGCACATGCTACGTCGACGCCGGTCGGTGACAGGGGCGAACTGGCAGCAATTAGCTCACTGTTCGCTGGCAGCGAGGTAGCGATCACCTCCACTAAATCGGCCACCGGACATCTGCTCGGTGCGGCGGGTGGCGTGGAAGCGATCTTCTCGATTCTGGCGCTGCGCGATCAGGTTGCTCCGCCGACGCTCAATCTGCAGAATCCGGATGAAGCGGCTGTTGGGCTGAATCTGGTGGCGCTGAAACCACAGCCGACGGTGATGACCTATGCGCTTTCCAACGGTTTTGGCTTTGGCGGCGTGAATGCCAGTTTGTTGTTTAAAGCCTGGCAATAGGTTTCCTATAATGGACCGACGATAGCGCGCAGGAATCGCCCCTTTGAGCACTGAAAATGAAACCCAGCAGCTGGCGGAAGAGCTCCGTAAGATGGTCAGTCATTTGGTACGTAACGTCCGCGTCAGCACCGCGACCGTGCGCACCTCGCAATATGAAACCTTAGATCTGCTCGACAGCCATGACGCGCTTTCTATCGCCGATCTCGCGCGGCTGCGCGGCGTGAAGCATCAAAGCATGCGATTAGTGATTAACGAACTGGAGGCGCAAGATTTGGTGCTGCGACAAAAAAGCGCGCAGGACGCGCGGGCGCAGGTGATTGTGCTGAGCGATCAGGCGCGCGCTGCGTTGGCGGCCGCACGTCAACAGCGTGCCGACTGGCTTGCGGCGCGCATCAATGAAACACTCGACCAGCAGGATCGCGACGATCTGCAAAAAGGGCTGGCTGCGTTACGCAAACTGCTTTAACTGCGTCATCACCGCCGCCAGCGTGTTCATGCCCCAATGTTCCGCGTATTTTCCCTCTTCAATTCGCACCATATCGATCACCGCGATCGTTACAGGTAAACCGGTGGGCGCGATGCCCATCAGCGATCCGCTGTGAACGCCGGTTATTGTTTTGCGCGTGGTGACCCAATCGCGCTCGGCGATTTGATCCTCAATGTGCACCTCAAGATGGGAGAAAGCGGGGCGCAGGATCTGATCGAAGGTGTGCCAAAGACTTTCGCGATCGCTGGGCGCGCCGGCTGGAGCTGAGCGGTTAATGAAGTTTTCGCCAACGAGCTGATCGAAAGCCTGGCGATCGCCTTCTGCAATCACCTGCTGATTGAATCGACGCACAACGGCTTTGTTATGTTCTGACATGGTGATTCCCCGCTGAATATATACAGTTTGACTGTATATATTTAACGGCAAGTGCGGAAGGCGAGTTTGTCAGGTTGTGCGGTGATTATGCTGCGTGCTGATGCCCTCACCCCGGCCCTCTCCCACGGGGAGAGGGAGCAAAAAGTTCCTCGCCCGCTTGCGGGAGAGGATTAGGGTGAGGGACAAAGCGCACCCAACTCAGCGCTTACTCAGCGCTTCCCACAATCCCAGCAGATAGGTGGTGCCTAGCGCGCGGTCGTACAAACCGTAGCCCGGACGGCCGGTTTCGCCCCAGATAAAGCGGCCGTGATCCGAACGGATGTAGCCATCGAAGCCGTTGTCATGCATTGATTGCAGCACTTTATACATATCCAGCGAACCGTATTCGGTTGGGTGCGCGCACTCGTAGAAATCTTTATCCTGGATAATCTTGATGTTACGCACATGGGCGAACGGAATACGTTTGCGGCGCGAGAACTCCGCCAGAATGGCGTAAACATCATTACTCGGATCTTCGGCAATCGATCCGGTACACAGCGTGATGCCGTTAGCCTCGGAATCGACCACGTTACAGATCCAGTCGAGATCGTCGCGGTTCTTCACCACGCGCGGCAGGCCGAAGATCGAATACGGTGGATCGTCCGGGTGGATCGCCATCTTCACGCCCACTTCTTCACATACCGGGATCACCGCTTTCAGAAAGTAAGCGAGGTTTTCACGCAGCTTAGCGTCATCAACATCTTTGTATTGGGCAAACAGATCCTGCACTTTTGCCAGACGCTCCGGTTCCCAGCCCGGCAGGGCGAAACCATTGGCGTTGCCCAGCACTTCCTGCACCACTTCGTCGAGGCTCTTATCAATGCCTTTCTTCTCGAACGCCATGGTGAGCGAGCCGTCTGGCAGCACGTAGTTCATGTCGGTCTTCATCCAGTCAAACACCGGCATGAAGTTGTAGCAAATCACCTTCACGCCAACCTCGGCCAGGTTGCGGATGCTCTGCTTATAGTTTTCGATGTATTGATCGCGGCTCGGCAGACCGATTTTGATGTCGTCGTGAATGTTGACGCTTTCGATCACTTCCACGGTCAGCCCGGCGGCATGCACCTGCTTAACCAGCGCGTTAATTTTCTCTTTCGGCCAGGTTTCACCTACCGGCACGTCATACAGCGCGCCCACGACGCCGCGCACGCCCGGCACCTGACGAATATATTCCAGCGAAACTTTATCTTCTTTCGGACCAAACCAACGCATTGTCAGTTGCATAATGTCATCCACCGTTATCGTGTCTGTGATAACTGATAAACTACCATTCTAGTAAACATCATGACAGCGCAGCGCGTCCAATAAGCCTTGATCCGCGTCACAGAACACAATTTATGCATCAGTGATGCAGCACAATTTCACCGAAATGCTCTTTGTATTTAAATAATTCCAAATCAGATCGCAGACCCAATTTACGCAGTGCAGTCTGTTTTTGCCCGCTGATGGTTTTACGGCTGCGCGCATATTTTCCGGCGATTTGCGTAATGCTTAATCCATCCAGATAGCAACGGATCACCTCGATCTCACGTGGGCTGAGATTGCGCAGCAGCAGCGTGATATCTTCGCCAGTTTGACGCGGCAATAAATAGTCATGCATTTCCCTATCGCTTTCCTGAAACTTATCCATCTCCAGCAGCATATCGGCGGTGAGAAAACGCTTGTTACGGCATACCTGATGCAGGGCGGTAATCAGCACTTCCTGGTCTTCACTTTTACCCACAAAACCATGCACACCCGCTTTTAACAGCAGTTGCACTATTGCCGGTTTTTCTACTGCCGAGGAGATCAGGATTTTCAAATCGGGATATCGCGCGCGCAGCTGTTTCACCATCTGCAGGCCGTCGAGTTCGTCTTCGCCAAGCATGTAGTCCAGCACCAGCACGTCCACTGAATGACGCTGTAGAAATGCCATCAGCTGTTGGCGTTGCGAAAAGGCGCCAGCCAGCTCCAGCAGCGCTTCCTGCGCCAGACGATACTGAATTGCTTTGCCGATCAGGGGATGATCGTCTAATACGGCAACCTGCCAGATTGCATCTTGTTTCATGGTTTCACCTCATTATCAGGATTATTTTTTAGTGCGTGGAGGAAGATCGCTTCCAGTTCGGCCACTGCTGTAGCGACTGCGGGAATCAGCTGCTGCAGGAACGCACTCTCTCGTTGTTCGGCTGCCTGCTCGGCGGCCAGGCAACTCTGTTGTAAGCTTTCAGCGCGCAGTAATTTGGCGCTGCCAAGTAATTGATGTGCAGCGTGGTGTGCGCCGGGGAAGTCCTCCGCCATGGCAGCTTGCTCCAGTTGTGCAAGATCGCGCGCATTTTGCTGCTGAGCGGTGGTGACCAGATCGCGCCAGGCTTGCGGATCATTGGCTGCGAGGTTTTCCAGGGTAAGCAGGGTTTCATTGCGCACACTGCTGGCAGCGCTGCCAGTGACCACTCGCAGCAGCTGGGTGCGCTCCAGCGGTTTAAACAGGCAACCATCCATGCCAGCCTGCGTCGCGAGTTGTGCAACGCGCTCTTCTGCCATCGCCGTCAGGCCATAAATCGGGACTGCGCGGCGATTCATTAGCTTCTCCTCAATACGTAACTGGCGGGTAAATTCAAAGCCATCCATGCCTGGCATATTGCAATCGGTGATGACACGATCAACGTCATGTTCGCGCCACAGTGCCAGCGCCGTTTCACCGTCTTCTGCCACCAACACATGATGCCCGGCGTAACGCAACTGTTGTGCCAGCAGCAGGCGATTGGTGGCGTTGTCATCTACAACCAGCATTCTTAAGGATGCGTGCACGACGTCATCAACTGGCTCAGCTTCTGCTTCAGTCAGCGTGGCGGGTTGGGCGATGAAGCGCAGCATAAATACGCTGCCCTCATCGGGCTCGCTCTCTACATGCAGCTCGGTTCCCAGCATCACCGCCAGACGGCGACAGATGTTGAGACCCAGTCCGGTGCCACTGACGCGATTAGTGCCCTGATCCACCTGAACAAAGGGCTCGAAAATCGCCTTTTGCTGTTCTGGCGTGAGACCAACCCCACTGTCGCAGACTTCCAGTACGTATTCGGGTTTAGTGATATCTGCCTGGTAAAGCGCCACTTCAACTTCACCCCGCGCGGTAAACTTAATGGCATTGCTGACCAGGTTCGCCAGGATCTGCTTCAACGCCACGGGATCGAACAGCACGCTGTCCTGATCGATATCCAGCATGACATTGAGCGCCAGCCCTTTATTTAGCGCCACCTGACGGAATAGCGCTTCAGTGTCGTAAACCACATCGCTCAGTGACATCGGCATGTGGCGAATGCTGAAATGACCGGATTCGATTTTCGCCAGGTCGAGAATATCGCCGACCAGCGAGAGCAGTGAACGGGAAGATTCCCACGCCAAATCGATATTCTTTTGCCGCTGCGCTTCGTCGCTCTGACCTAAATGTTCAATCTCCAACAGGCCAATCAGTGCCGCCAACGGCGTGCGGATTTCATGGCTCATATGTGAAAGGAAAGTACTTTTCGCCTCGCTGGAGCGCAGTGCCGCACGCTTCGCTTTACGCACGTCCTCTAACAAGGTTTCGATCGTGTGCAGTTGGTTGCTGATTTCGCGCTCGTGCTGGCGCTGCCTCGCCAGCGACGATTTCAGCAGATGGTTGCGCCACAGGAAAAACAGCAGGCAAATGCCGGCCACCGCAGCAATACGCAGCACGTAACTGCGATAGCTCTGCCAGGACGTGCTGGTGGCGGGCGGCGTGTACTTGATCCAGCGCTCCATCAGTGACTGCATGGTTGGCTGCGGAATATCGGACAGCGCTTTATTCAGGATGGAATTCAGATGCTCATCCGCCACATTGGTGGCCATCGCCATGCGAAACATCGGCAACGGTGCGACAAACGCCACTTTGAAGCGATCGTTGAAGTGGTTATTCAGCAAATATTGCGCCGATTCGTAGGGCACGATAAAGCCGTCAACCTCTTTGTCCTGCAGCTGCCCGAGGGAGTCGAGCGAAACCGCATTTTCACTAAAATCGATGGTTGGCCAGCGGCGACGCAGATCAAAGCGATAATAAGAACGCTCGTAGATGCCGATGCGTTTCCCTGTCATCTCATCGAAACTGTGCCAGTTACTGTCGCTGCGGGTCATCACCACCCAAGGCGAATAGACATAAGATCGCGTGTATTGAATCTGCGGGCTCTGCTTTGACGCGCCGTCACTCACCACAATCAGGGAATTGCGTTGATTAACCAGCGCATCGCGCATGTTGCTCAAGCCCCGCATTGGGTTGTAATGAAAACGAATACCGGTGCGTTGCGAGATGAGATTTAACAAATCAACGCTGAGTCCGGCGACACGCTGTTTGCTGTCGAGAAAGGTGAAAGGCAGATGTGTAGGGTCGTAATTCACCGTGATGTCGCGGTGCTCCGCCAGCCATTTTGCTTCGGCTTCGCTAAGGTCCAAAGGATGATTCTTCACCACCGACCGGTAATCAAGCCCCCAGGCTTCGGCAATTTGTACGGCATTACGTAGCGGGATATTTTTAAGAATTTCATTAATGGCGTCGATCAGCTCAGCATTGTCTGCGCGGGCGGCAAAGCGTGCATCCACATCGTTCATGTAAGGCGTGCTATGGCCTTCAATGATGTTCTGCAAGCCGCGCTGCGACAAATAGCGCTGCGTGGCGGAGTTACTCCAGAACACCATGTCCTCATTAAAAGCGGTATCGGTATAGGCCCAGAGCGGCGGTGAGGCGGGCGCTAATGTGGCTTCGGGATAGCGTTTATGCAGCAGCGCTTTCAGTTCGTCGTCACCGTAGTACATCAGGCGATAGCGGCTGTCATTCAGCTGACGATCAAATTTTGCCTGGCGGCGGCTAATCAACACGCTTTGCGCCAGCGAATAGGGAATACTCAGCGCCAGTTTGGTTTCATGATTAGCAGCCTGCGGGTAGTAAGGAATTAAATCGACTTGCTTGTTATTGAGCGCGTTAACCAGATCGAGACGGGTGTTATAGCGCTTAACCTCGACCGGGCGATTCAGCGTTTTCGCGATGATGGCCAGATAATCGGCGGACAGTCCTTCAAAGGTGTCCTCTTCGAATTCAACCGAATAGGGCGGTAACGTATGGCTCCATACGCCGACGCGCAGCACCGGATGACGTTTTAGCCACTGCTGTCCCTCTGCATTCAGCGTCACTTCAGGGGAAACCAGACCGTAACGCGGCGTGAATTTTAAGGTGGTGGCGCTCCAGGCCGACAGGCAAAAGCCCAACAAAAAAATCATGCTAAAAATGCGTTTGCCCACGAATTGATTCTCAGTTTTCTTTGCTGCTTTAGGCACTGCCGTGCGGCGGTGCGGCCCTCTGGCTGCGCTTTAATGCGCCAGTGACCCTTCACAGCGGCACGAAGCTCAACGGTTATTAAATGCTTTTTAAGAAATTTCTTACGTATGTAGGCGGGGCTTACTACAGGCTGGTACTTAAGTAAGTTAAGTCAGCTGTTTTGACAGGAAACTTTCGACGTAACTCCTGAAGTTTCTCCAATTTGCCGCTGCTAATCGGCTTTTCATTTGTTTTATTTACAGAAACTTCCCGGCAGGCAAAATAGCGATTATTTCCTCTCCTTCAGCCAACCATGTCAGAAGAAGCGCTGCGTCAGCAGATTCAGAACCTGAAAAAGCATAATGCGCGGTTAAAGCGTATAGCGCATGACGCGCGTAATAAGCTGAGTGCAGCGCTGGATGGAACCGGTTTATGTTTGTGGCAGCTGGATATTCCCAGCGGCAAGCTGGTGATTTTTAATCGTCGCTGGGGTGCGATGCTGGGTTTTCAGCCGAAAGAGACCAAAGCGCAGTTCGATGTGTGGCGCGAACGCCTGCATCCGGATGACGCCGACGAAGTGCTCAAAGCTTTTTACGATCACATTGAAGGGCGCGCGCCTTATTACGAAGCGCTGCACCGCATGCTGGGCAAAAACGACAACATTAAATGGGTGCTGGATCGCGGACGCGTTACAGAATGGGACGCAGCGGGTAATCCGCTCAAAGTCACCGGCACGCACATCGATATGACCAAAGAGAAGCAGTACGAAGCGCAGCTCTCATCGCTGGCGCATCACGATCCGCTAACCGGACTGACTAATCGCCATGCGCTCAATACGCAGTTCAGCAGGATGAAAGCGCTGGGCCCGCTGTGCGTGGCGTTTATCGATCTCGATAACTTCAAACACGTCAACGATACCTTGGGACATCGCAGTGGTGATGAGGTGTTGATTCAACTGAGCCAGCGCATCATCGACGTGGTGCCGCCAAACGTGGTGATCGGCCGACTCGGCGGCGACGAGTTTGTGCTGCTGATGCCGTTCCTGATCGACTATCCGAAAGTGCGCATTATGATACAGGCGGTGCTGGATGCCGCGCTGACGCCGTTTGATATTGATAATGGACATGCGCAGATTGGTGCGTCGATTGGTATTGCGCAGGTGCAGGAACGCGACAGCTTCGATGAGGCGCTGACGCGGGCCGATGAGGCGATGTATCAGATTAAGAAGAATGGTAAGCAGGGTTTTGGGTTGGCGGGGTAGCTTTTACCCTCGCCCTAACCCTCTCCCGCAGGCGGGAGAGGGGACCGTTCGAGCGGATACGTGTGGATATGTGGCAGCGTTTCCCTCTCCCCGGGCCGATCGAGCTTACATATGGCAGCGTTTCCCTCTCCCTGTGGGAGAGGGTCAGGGTGAGGGCATCAAGCCGCACCAATCTCAATCCGCCAGCAAATGCCCATACATGGTCATCAATCTGCGGGTGACGCCATTAGTCCAGCCGAAGCCGTCCTGCAGCGGATATTCGCCGCCGCCACCCGGACGGGCGCGATCGCCGCTGATGTCATACTTCTCCACCAGCTTATGATGCAGTGAATAGAAATTATTTACCGTATTCAGCCAGTTAACGGCAATTTCTGTCGCCAGCGTCTCTTCACCGTAGTGATTCAAACCGACCACCGCCATCCACTGCAACGGCGCCCAGGCATTGGGTTTATCCCATTGTTCGCCGCTCTCCACCATCGAGGTTAACAAGCCGCCTTGCGTCAGTAACAGATGGCGCAGCGCAACGGCCTGCAGGTGCGCCTGCTCAGGCGAGGCGAGGCCGAGGAACAGCGGCACCACCGCAGCAGCGGTGAAGGCGCCAAAGCGTTCGCGACGCCAGTCGTAATCGCGGTACACCCCGGCAGTGTTATCCCACAGATAGCGATGAATCGCCTGCTTACGCGCATCGGCTTTTTTCTGCCACGCCAGCGCCGTGAGCTCTTCACCTTTAGCGTGCGACAGCGTCGAAATCATCAGCTCCAGCTTGTAGAGGAACGCGTTGAGATCGATCGGAATAAATTGCGTGGTACGGATACTCGCCAGACGCTGCGGATCACGCAGCCAGCGTGAAGAGTAATCCCAGCCCGATGCGGCACCGGCACGCAGATCGCGATAAACCTCGTTGGCCGGACGACCTGATTTCTTCGCGGTTTCAATATCTTCCAGCCACGACTCATCGCGCGGCGTGTCGCGATCGTCCCAGTAACGGTTGAGCAGCGAACCATCTGGCATGCGCACCACGTGGCGATAGGCCTGATGCGGCATCAGCTCACCCGCGCCGTCCATCCAGAACTGGTACTCTTTCATCAGCTGATCGAGATAGCGTTTCGCGCCGCGAATGCCATCCTCTTCAAACAGTTCCACCATCAGCGCAAACACCGGCGGCTGCGAACGGCTGAGGTAGTAAGTACGGTTGCCGTTCGGCACGTGACCGTAGTTATCAATCAGCCAGGCGAAGTTATCCGCCATATGGCGCAGCAGATCGTCGCGGCCTGCATCGGCGAGGCCGAGCATGCTGAAGTAGGAGTCCCAGTAATAGGTTTCTCCAAATCGGCCGCCGGGCACCACGTAAGGTTTCGGCAACGGCAGCAGCGATGAGTGCGCTAAATGTTGCTGTGGCATTTTGGTTAACACCGGCCACAGATCGTCAATATGTTCGGTTAAGGTTTTATCTGGATTGGAAACATAAAAACTCTCATTCACCTGAGGTGAATAAAAATGTTCGTGCACGAATGCTTCCAGATCAAAATCCGCTGCGCGTTTACGGCGACGAAAACGAATTAAAATATCCAGCGGATCGAATTTTGGTGCGCAGTCCGGAAACGTTTTGCTGTCAGCAAATATGTGCGATGTCTGTACCTGCTCAAACAGTTCCATGTAGCGATCGGCAGGCGTCAGCGCATCCGGCGCGGGCAAACCTTCAATCAGCTCGGGTTCCGGCTCCGAATCCTGCATACCTTCGCGAACGAACTCGTGAGGATTATATTGATACTCCAGTTCAGCATCAGCGCGTCGATCCTCGAAAGCGTTATATTGCTGTTGGTTAGTATTAATAGCAGCCTCCTGGTAAATTCTTGAATGCGTAAAGAACAAATTATAGAGCTCTGAACGGGCGAAACAACAATGCGATTTATCTATGAACGTAATAAATCATGTCGATGGATCCGGTGTTTTTATGATTTTTCAGTGATTACAACGGACTATATTTCAGGAAATGAAAGCGGCTTTTAGGATGGATGTTTAAATAGCTGCACAGAAATATCTGTATTTAAGAAAATCGCTAAAATTTGCGCAAAAAAGCGTGGGATGGCTTGATCAATTTATGGCAAACGCAGCGAAAATAGAGCTGTATTTCCCTCACCCTAACCCTCTCCCGCAGGCGGGAGAGGGAACCGATCGAGTTAACATGTGGCAGCGCCTCACTCTCCCACAGGGAGAGGGAATCGATAGAGCTAAAATGTGGCAGCGACTCCCTCTCCCCGTGGGAGAGGGTCGGGGTGAGGGCATCAGACCGCACCTTACTTCTGCAACGCCGCCTTTATCACGTCCGCATACGGCGTGGTGGGGCGGCCAATCAGTTTGCTTAGCGTATGGCTATCGTCAAACAAACCGCCTTTTTCGGCGCCGGCATCTGAATCTGCCAGCATCTCTGACAAGCCCTCTGGCAAACCGGCACCTTTCAGCGCGGCGGCAAATTCGGCTTGTGGCAGATTGATGTAATCCACTTGCTCGCCAGACTGTTTAGCAATCTCGGCGCTGAACTGCGCCAGCGTGTAGCTGTCGTCGCCAGCCAGTTCATACACCTTGCCCGCCTGATCGTCACGGCTGATCACTTCGGCCGCTGCCGCCGCATAGTCAGCGCGCGCCGCGGAAGCGATGCGACCTTCGCCGACCGCACCAATAAAGGCATGATGCGCCAGCGCGGGCGCAATACTCGCCGCGTAGTTTTCGGTGTACCAGCCGTTACGCAGCAGCGCGAAAGGAATGCCTGAGGCTTTCAGCTGGGCTTCAGTCGCACGATGCTCAACGCCTAAACCCAACGGTGAGGTATCGGCATGCAGTAAGCTGGTGTAGGCGATAAAGCCAACGCCGGCGGCTTTAGCCGCATCGATCACCGCCTTGTGCTGCACTTCACGCTGGCCGACTTCACTGGAAGAGATCAGCAGCAGTTTATCGACACCGGCAAAGGCGCTTTGCAGCGTTTCCGGTTGGCTGTAATCCGCCGCTCGCAGCGTTACGCCCAGCGCCTGCAGATCGGCCGCTTTCTCGGGCGAACGCACCGCCGCAATGATTTCGCTAGCCGGCACTTTTTTCAATAACGCATTAATCACCAGACGGCCCAGTTGGCCTGTGGCACCTGTAATCGCAATCATGTTGTTCTCCTGTTGAACTGGTATGAAAACAGCCTAAGCGATAAACTAACTTTTAGTAAGTACTTACAGATTGGTTAGTTTGGAGAAGATGAGTTAAATGTCTGAAAAGTTGAGTGAAAAATTTACGCGCGGTGAGTTGCTTAACGTGAATTGCCCGTCACGCGACGTGTTGAAGCGCATTACCAGCCGCTGGAGCGTACTGATTTTGCTGGCGCTGCGCGAAGAAACCCTGCGTTTTAGCGAACTGCGCCGCAAGATTGGCGGCGTCAGCGAACGTATGCTGGCGCAGACGCTGCGCTATATGGAAGAGGATGGTTTTGTGGAACGCATTGCCTATGACGTGGTGCCACCGCACGTTGAGTATCGTTTGACGTCGTTAGGCCGCGAAGTGGAAGGGCAGGTGACCGGACTGGCGGATTGGCTGGAGAGCAATGTGCATCGGATTTTGAAGGCGCATTGAGAAGGGCCGCCATTTATGGCGACCGCCGCACCCTCAAGCGCGTAAATACTTCTCAAACCAACCCAGCGTGCGGCTCCATGCTAATTCGGCGGCGGTTTTGTCATAACGCGGCGTCGAATCATTGTGGAAGCCATGATTCACACCGGGATAAACATAGCCTTCATAGATTTTGTGATTGGCTTTCAACGCCTCTTCATAGGCTGGCCAACCTTCGTTGATGCCTTTATCCAGCGCGGCGTAGTGCAGCAACAGCGGCGCTTTGATGCGCGGCACATCTTCCGCTTTAGGCTGACGGCCGTAGAACGGTACCGCGCAGGCCAAATCAGGGAACGCGACGGCCGCCGCATTGGCTACGCCGCCGCCGTAGCAGAAGCCGGTGATACCCACTTTGCCGGTGCCCTCTTCGTGGTGCATCAGGAAATCAATCGCGGCGAAGAAGTCATTCATCAACTTGGTGGGGTCGACTTTGGCCTGCATCACTTTGCCTTCGTCATCGTTGCCCGGATAACCGCCCAGCGAGCTCAAACCATCTGGCGCCAGCGCGATGTAACCGGCTTTCGCTACCCGTCGCGCCACGTCTTCGATATAGGGATTGAGGCCACGATTCTCGTGCACCACTACCACCGCAGGCACTTTGCCGGATGCATTGGCCGGTCGCACCAGATAGCCGCGCACCTCGCCGTGACCTTGCGGTGACGGATAGTGAATGTATTCCGGTTTGATCGCCGGATCGGTAAATTCCACCTGCTGCGCCAGCGCATAATTGGGGCTCATGGCGCTGAGCAGCGTGGCGCCGGTCATGCCGGCGATGGTGAATTTCGCCGCCATCGCAATAAATTCACGTTTGCTGATTTTGCCGTGGGCGTAGTAATCGTAAAGCTCGAGCAGTTCCTGAGGGAAATCCTGTGCAGTAAGACGGGCCATAACCTCTCCTTCGCTGTTTAACTGGTTGATTACTGCTCTAAAAAAGCACAGCTTGTCGCCGCTGGCAAATACCATGCCGCAGCAGGTTAACGTCACTGCGTTTACATCACCTGTTTAATAAACAGCAGAAATATATCTTTTTGTTCTAAAAATATTAGCTTTTAATTAACAATTCTGATCATTCTGCGCTGTCCGGAAATATTTACATGCTCAACGTATTTACCGTAAATAACGCCATTTTTTCTTCGCACTAAAAAATAAATAAATGAAGTGCTTACCTGATAAGCACAGCGGGAATAGGCGGAAAACAATAACAATATTGTCACAATGAATGAGGGTGTTTAACCTTAACGTCGTGATTTTTAAAGTATTAGTTTCTGCTGAAAACAATGATCGAAATCAAAAAACACTGTTATAGTTTTACCGACTTCCCCTGTATCTTTTCGTTCGCACCACTTCCTTTTACATTGGCGCGACATTTCTTTAAGCACGGCGAAATAACCGCTGCGCTCTGCTTGTTAATTATAAGTAAAAATTCGGTGTAATTTGTGGCAATGAGGTAAGCAATGTTTGGATTAGACGCCTTTCATCTGGCCAGGATTCAGTTCGCATTTACTGTTTCCTTCCATATTATCTTTCCAGCCATCACCATCGGTCTCGCCAGTTTCCTGGCGGTGCTTGAAGGGATGTGGCTGAAAACCCGTAACGAGACCTATCGCGATCTCTACCATTTCTGGTCAAAAGCGTTTGCCGTTAACTTCGGCATGGGCGTGGTATCCGGATTGGTGATGGCGTACCAGTTCGGTACTAACTGGAGCGGTTTCTCACAGTTTGCTGGCAGTATCACCGGCCCGCTTCTCACCTATGAAGTGTTAACCGCCTTTTTCCTTGAAGCGGGCTTCCTTGGCGTGATGCTGTTTGGCTGGAACCGCGTCGGTCCAGGCTTGCACTTCTTTGCAACCTGCATGGTCGCGCTCGGCACCATCTTCTCCACCTTCTGGATTCTGGCGTCAAACAGCTGGATGCATACGCCGCAGGGCTACATCATCCAGAACGGCATCGTGGTTCCGGAAGATTGGCTGAAAATTATCTTCAACCCCTCGTTCCCTTATCGCTTGTTCCACATGTCGGTCGGTGCCTTCCTGGCCAGCGCCTTCTTTGTCGGCGCGTCGGGCGCATGGCATTTACTGCGCGGTAACGACAATCCAGCGATTCGTAAGATGTTCTCGATGGCGCTGTGGATGGCGCTGATCGTGGCACCGATTCAGGCGATGATCGGTGATGCGCACGGCCTGAACACCCTTGAGCATCAGCCTGCGAAAATCGCGGCAATTGAAGGACACTGGGAAAACAAGCCGGGTGAAGCCACGCCGCTGATTCTGTTCGGTGTGCCGGATATGGAGCAGGAGCGCACCAAGTACGCGCTGGAAATCCCGTACCTCGGCAGCCTGATTCTGACGCACAGCCTGGAGAAGCAAATCCCTGCGCTGAAGAGCTTCCCGAAAGAGGACCGTCCAAACTCCACCATTATCTTCTGGTCATTCCGCGTGATGGTGGCGCTGGGCCTGCTGATGATTACGCTCGGCGTGGTGTCTTTGTGGCTGCGTTTCAAAGGCCGTTTGTATCACTCGCGTCCGTTCCTGTGGTTCACGCTGCTGATGGGTCCATCGGGTTTGATCGCCATTCTGGCCGGTTGGTTTACCACCGAGATTGGGCGTCAGCCGTGGGTGGTATATGGCGTGCAGCGCACCATTGATGCGGTCTCGGCGCATGGTGATATGCACATGAGCATCAGCCTGCTGGCGTTCATTCTGGTCTACTCGTCGGTGTTTGGTGTCGGTTACCTCTACATGATGCGTCTGATCAAAGAGGGTCCGGTGACCGGCGAAGGTAAAGAGGTTGATCACGGTGGTCCGGGTCAGCATCACACGCCAGCGCGTCCGTTGTCGGCGGCCAAAACCCATAGCGAAAAGAGTGGGGAGCACTAAGATGATCGACTTTTCAATTATCTGGTTTGCCATCATCGTGTTTGGCACCTTGATGTACATCGTGATGGATGGTTTCGATCTCGGCATTGGCCTGCTGTTGCCGTTCAATAAAGATCCCATCGAACGCGACATGATGGTTAATACCGTTGCTCCGGTTTGGGATGGCAACGAAACCTGGCTGGTGCTGGGCGGCGCGGCGCTGTATGGCGCGTTCCCGCTGGCCTACTCGGTGCTGCTGGATGCATTGTCGATTCCTTTGACGGCGATGCTGATTGGCCTGATCTTCCGTGGCGTAGCGTTTGAGTTCCGCTTTAAAGCCACGCTAGAACACCGTGCGTTCTGGGATAAGTCATTCATTGCCGGTTCACTGCTGGCCACCTTCAGTCAGGGCGTGGCAGTGGGCGCTATCCTGAATGGTTTCCCGGTGGTTGGCCGTGAATATGCGGGTTCAGCGATGAGCTGGTTAGCGCCGTTCCCGCTGTTCTGCGGCGTCGGTCTGGTCATCGCCTATGCACTGCTGGGTTGTACCTGGCTGATCATGAAAACCGAACACGATCTGCACCGTAAGATGTCTGCGCTGGCGACGCCGCTGACGCTGACGTTGCTGCTGGTGGTGGGCATTATCAGTATCTGGACGCCGCTGACGCACGCGGATATCGCGCAGCGCTGGTTCTCGCGTCCGAACCTGTTCTGGTTCCTGCCGGTTCCGGTACTGGTGGTGCTGTGTTCGTGGGGGATTGTGCGCGCCATCAAACGTGAAGCGCATTACTCGCCGTTCATCCTGACATTGGCGCTGATTTTCCTTGGCTTCTCGGGCCTCGGTATCAGCATCTGGCCGAACATCATTCCACCGTCAATCACCATCTGGCAGGCGGCGTCTCCGGCGAGCAGCCAGGCGTTTATGTTGGTGGGCGGCCTGCTGATTATTCCGGTAATTCTGGGTTACACCTTCTGGAGTTACTACGTGTTCCGCGGAAAAATCAAAGCCGACGAAGGATACCATTGATATGAAAACCGAGGTCAGCAACATGAAAACTCACTCTGAAACGAAGATTCCGTGGTGGAAGCAGGTGATGTGGCTGGTAGTCATTTACGGCGCAAGCGTGCTGGCACTCGGTGTGGTGGCATCACTGTTTCGTATGATGATGACGGCAGCGGGCATGCGTTCGCACTGAGCCCGCGCACCGCTTCAATCTGTTGATATCACCGTAAGGTCGTCATTCGTGACGACCTTTTTCTTTTCGTGCGCGATAAAAACGTTAGTAACCTAAGCAATTAATGCTTTTCCCGTTGCGCTACCTTTACTCTTCCTTACGTTGGTAATACGTTTTTGTTATATTTATGTGACGAATAACGCAAATTCATGACGTTAACCACCTCATTCGACTATCAAAATCATGCTCAGCCTGAATGTAAAAAAACAGTACATCAACGATCTGGTGGACTGGATAGAAGCGAACCTGACCGACGAGCTCAACATCGATCTGATTACCCTGAAATCCGGTTACTCCAAATGGCACATGCAGCGCATGTTCAAAGAGATGACCGGACAAACGCTGGCGTCCTACACGCGCAAACGTCGTCTGACCATGGCGGCGATGGCGCTGCGTCTGACCAGCATGCCGCTGATCGATATTGCGGTGCGCTTTGGTTTTGATAATCAGCAGAATTTTACCCGTGTGTTCAAAAGTCACTTCTCAATGACGCCGGGTGCTTATCGTCGCATTCCGGAAATGCTGATGAAGGATTTCCACAGCCGCATCTCCACGCAGCGTGAGTGGGTCAATGCGCGTCTGGCGCAGAAGCCGGAGATTCAGCTGTGTGGCGAAGTGATTGAGTGGGAATGCCGCTTCGGGGAATACATCGATCATCAAAATCATGTGGTGGCGCAGCATACGCGCGATTTCATCGCTTTTGCCGGTCAGCATGTGAACCGCGGCTGGCTGGGCTTTCAGTTCAGTCCGGGCGTGCATTCTGCCGACCAGCAACACATCAGCCTGTTCCAGGCGCTGGAGAGTCAATACGCCGATGTGCTGCCGCGTAACGTGCAGAACTGGACCGGCGAGAGGGGTTTGTGTGCGGAGATTGACTGGCACGGCGCGCCGGAAGAGATCAACGCGTTCACCGCGGAGATTTACTACAACCACTTGCCAGCGCTGGGCGTGGCACGCCGTGCGGGTAAAGATTTGCTTAAGCTGGATTTGAAATACAGCACGCCCGATCTGCTGCAAGGCACCTTCTATATTCCGGTGACGGATAAGTAATGCATAATTCGTGCGGTAAACCGTGACAAACCGCACGATTTTATAAACTCACTGGTGTAATGAGCGTAAAATTCTTCATTGAAACCTGATTGGCCGCGTAAATCACCAGCCGCCACACATCAGGCTGGATAATCACCTGCATTTCTGGTCCATTCCGGGCCGCTATAGTGAACAGACAAAAAAATTATGCGACTTCTACCGTTGTTCCTCATGACAGCGCTTGTAGCGTTTTCTTCGCTGGCAAGTGCACAAATGGCTGAGCCTTTTTCACCGCCGGGCGGACTGCATCCGCATCAACCGCATTGTGCGCAGCATGAAATTCTGGGCGACAATGTGCTGCCGAAACATAGCCAGGATGATGGCAGTTTCGTGACCTGCGGCAATCGCCAGGCGTAATCCGCTTTTAAAATCCGTGACCGCTGCAATCTAAGCGCGGTCTCGGCAGTCAAACGCATTTATGTATTGCGTAATAAATTGCGCCGCTCCACTTCCTGCTTGTCATTTGCACCTTATCCCTCACTGCTCTTCATCGTAGCGGCGCGATTTATCGCGCTGTTTTGACATGCCAATCTTCCAATAGCATTTTTCGGCATTGCGTCGAAGATATATCATAACTATTCTCTCCCCATCAGATGAGAATGACTTTCACTATCTTTTAGGGAGACACCACTTGCAAACTCACCCTTCCGAACGCGCGCCACGTCGTGTGCGCAATGAACTGCGTTTCCGCCACATCAGCGTGGTCAGCAAGACGCTGATTGCCGGTGAATTCTGGCGCATTGTTTTCAACGGCAGCGATCTGGCCGGCTTCAACTCGCCATCGTTTGACGATCACATCAAAGTGTTCTTCCCGGAACATGCCGGTGCAGAGTTGGCGCTGCCGCAGATCACCGATGAAGGCATCGTTTGGCCGAATGGCGTGCGTCCTGCCGCGCGTGATTACACGCCGCTGGAATTTAACGGCGTCGATTCTCTGACCATCGATTTCTACATCCACGATGGCGGCGTTGCCAGCAGCTGGGCAAACCAAGCCAAAGTGGGCGATCAAATCGCGATGGGCGGCCCGCGCGGTTCATTGGTGATCCCGGCGGATTACGCCTGCCAGATTTACGTCTGTGATGAGACCGGTCTGCCCGCCTTTAAACGTCGTTACAGCGAAGTCCAGGCGCAGGAAATTCACCTGCTGGCCTATGCCGATGAAGCCACCGGCCGTGATTATCTCGGTGATCTGCCGAATGTGCAGGTGAGCTGGTTGGGAAGCGGCAGCATGCAGGCCGATAATCTGGCACCGATTAAGGCGCAGCTGGATAACATTGCGCTGCCCGCCACTGAATACTTCATCTGGCTGACAGGCGAGGGCGAAGCGGTGAAACGGCTGAGCGATTACTTCACCCAGGGACGCGGTGCACATACCGATTTCGTGCGCGCCGTAGCTTATTGGCATCAGAAATAACGCCAACGCCGCGCGCGCTGCCGCCTGTGTTGAATTTTGCCAGGTGGCAGACTACTATCAACCTCCCTTAATTAGCGCTCAGGAAGGCAATGAAACAGCAGCGGGATTTTCCATGGCAGTCCGATCACGCACAGCGCACCGTCTGTGCAGGCGCACGCAAGAAGCGTCGGGAGCGGATGCTGGATGCCAGCGATATCCGATTGTTAATGCTGCACTTTCTCGCCATCAGCTCTGCGCACGGGTATGAGCTGATCAAATCGGTTGAAGAGCTCTCCAAAGGGGAATATTCACCCAGCCCCGGCATTATCTATCCCAACCTGACGCTGCTCGAAGAGATGGATGCGATTCGCGTGGTCGATGCGCAGGCATCGCGTAAAGCCTATGCGCTGAATGAAGGCGGCGAGGCGCTGCTGGCGGAGAATCGTGACAACGTGAATGCGATTATCGAGCGATTAACCTCGCTGGCGATTTTGGTGAATAACCGCAGCATTCCGCAGGTCGAACAGGCGATTCATCTGATCAAACACACCTTGAATCATCGTCTGGCGCAGGAAGAGATTTCGGATGAGGCGCTGGAGATCGTGATCAGCGCGCTGCAGGAAGCGGCGGAAAAAATCGCTAAAAGTTAGCAGGTCGCCATGAATGACGACCTTAGGTGCGTGTACATCCGTTTATTCCGATAACGCACGAACCCCAAATCAACTCTTCTTCTTATCCACATGCCCCAACGCGCGATCTGGCCAGCAGAGGTCGCGCACGCGCTGCTTCAGCGCTGCCGCATCCGGGAATCCGCCTTCCTGCTTACGCTCCCAAATCACCTGACCATCAATGGTAATCTCAAACACGCCGCCGGTTCCCGGCTGTAGCGTTACCGCGCTTAAATCCTCGGCAAAGGTATGCAGCAACTCCTGCGCCATCCAGGCGGAACGCAGCAGCCAGTTACATTGTGTGCAGTAATGAATGGTAATCGCTGGTTTCTGTGACATAACGTGTCTCATTTAGATAATGAAGTTAACAAAATGTGCGGTCCAAGATACATCTTAGCTTACTGCTAGTTGATAATGATTACCACTTGCATTACATTCCTTTCGACATCATTTATTACAAAAAATAAGTCCATAATTTTTACGGTCTTTTAACCAAGGTCCGTACTTTCCGGCAGCAAGCAAGTGAGCGAATACTAACAATTAACCAGGTATTTCGCGCATGTCTTCACTCTTTCAGGGAACAGCCCAGCAACGTCTTTTCAAAGTTGCCATCTTATCTTCAGCTATTCATGCCGCTTGCAGCTTTGCCGCCAGCTATAGCACCAGCAATGAACCGGTTCTCACCGTCACCGCGCCAAAACAGCAGGCCGGCAATAAAACCACCATCACAGCACAAGAGCTGCAAAAACGCGGTGCGAACGATTTCGGTTCGATCATGCGTTATGAGCCGCTGATCAGCGCCACCGGATCCAGCGGCGGATCCTCTGCCGGTAAAAGCGGTTTCGACCGCGCGGGTTACACCGGTTACAACATTCGTGGTCTGGAGAGTAATCGCGTCGGCATGGATATCGACGGCATTCCGATTCCGGATGCCACCGGCCGCCCTTACGTCAGCCGCACCGGCAACAACACCTTTGGTATTGGCCGCGATTACATCGATCCCTACCTGTTCGGCAGCGTTGATATTGAGAAGGGCGCCACGGCGGTGGATCAGCCGAATACCTCGATTGGCGGTAACGTCTCGTTCCACAATAAAACCGCTGACGATTACCTTAGCAGCGATAAAAATAGTTACTTCGGTTACCAGAGCGATTACGACTCATCGAATCGCAGCTGGCACAACGGCATCACCGCCGCTGCTGGCGATGACGAGCTGCGCGGCCTGTTTGTTTACAGCCGTCGCGACGGCCAGGAAACCCGCAACAACAGCGACGTGAAACAGGCTTATCCGGCCAACTGGCACTCTGACGCCTTTATGACATCCGGGATCTGGCAGCCGAATGATCAGCACAAGCTGAGCGCCACCTTTGATTACTACCACAAAACCAACCACAGCCATTACGATACCTGGGACACCAGCGGCAACACCGTTTGGGGCACCGCGCAGCAGCAGAGCGATACGCGCCGTTGGGGCATCAATCTGGCGGATGAGTGGACGCCGTATAACGACTTTATCGATACGCTGACCACGCGCCTTTACTGGCAGCAAACTCAGGCGCACGACAATACCTATCTGCCGACCAGCGCCAGCCAGTACGGCTTTGTCTATTCCGATTTCAACGTCGATAGCTATGGCTTCGACACGCGCGGCACCAAAACGCTGGGCCGCCACGAGCTGAGTGCCGGCGTCAATGCGCGCC
The DNA here is from genome assembly GCF_042666835.1 of Pantoea sp. GCM10028869. Lineage (NCBI taxonomy): Bacteria > Pseudomonadati > Pseudomonadota > Gammaproteobacteria > Enterobacterales > Erwiniaceae > Pantoea > Pantoea sp. GCM10028869. The sequence goes on from NZ_JBHTGO010000006.1 coordinate 295,153, forward strand.
TCGACAACAGCGAGCGTCCGTTCCGCCAGGAGCCAGCGCCGAGCGCCTTTAGCGCCATCACCCAACCGCAGTCTGACAGCCGCACTTTTGCGGTGGCAGGATACCTGCAAGATAAGATCAATTTCGATCTAGATAGCCACAACTTCGCGGTCATCCCCGGCGTGCGCGTGATGTATCAAAGCACTAAGCCGAAAAATCTCGGCGATCTCACCACCGGCAGCACGGTGCTGACCGAAGAGCAGGTTGATGCGCTGTACGGCAAAACCAATTCCGATACGCAGGTGCTGCCATCGCTGACCTTCCAGTACGACTTAACGCCAGCGCTGACCACCTATCTGCAATACAAACGCGGCGTGCAGTTCCCCACCACCAGCCAGCTGTATGGTTCATGGAACCTGGGTTCCAGCTATGCGGGTAGCGCGCAGTATGCGCTGATTGGTAACACCGATCTGAAAACCGAAACCAGCAACAACTTCGAGTGGGGCCTGAAAGGTCAGGCGACTGAAGGCGTAACGGTCAACACCTCGGTGTTCTACAACCAGTACAAAAATTTCATCGCCTACACCCGCTATCGCCGCGCCACCAATCCGGAGATGTTCGTCAACGTCCCGAGCAACATCTACACCAGCTATCAGGCTGAAAACCGCGATAAGGCCTACATTTATGGTGCTGAGATATCCACCAAAGTGAATTACGGCACTTGGTTCCCGCAGGTCGATGGCCTGAGCAGCACCTTTGCGCTGGGCTATAACGAAGGTAAATCCAAGTCCAGCTACGCCGGTGACAAGTACATCGATCTTGATAGCGTCGCGCCATTGAAAGCGATTGTTGGCCTGGCGTGGGATGACAAAGCGCGCGGCTACGGCGCAGCGCTGACCGCCACCTTCGTGAAAGGCAAGCAGGCTACGGCGACCAACCGCGAAAGCTACACCAACACCGGCACGGCGATCACTGATTCCACCACGGAATATATGCGCGTGCCGGGTTACGGCATGGTGGATGCAACGGCTTACTGGCAGGCGACGAAAAACGTCAAGCTGAGCGGCGGTATCTACAACATTACCGATCGCAAATACTGGGATTACACCAGCAGCCGCACGCTGACCAGCAGCAACGCCCAGGAACGCAACGACATCAACCTGGCGGTGATGCCAGGCCGCACCTTCCAGTTGGGTGTGAACGTCGATTTCTAATCCCTTTTCGCCCTGCGGCAGCGCAGGGCATTTTCATGGAGCAAGGCAATGAACTCACGTTACGATCACTATCTGGCGCTGAAAGGCGAGCATCCGAAAAAGTACGCGCGCGATCTCGCCGCGCTGATGGGCATTGGCGAAGCGCAGCTGTGTGAAGCGCGTGTCGGCCAGGATGCAAAGGCGTTAAAAGCTGATTTCCCTGCGCTGCTGGCAGCACTGGCGGCGGTGGGTGAAACCAAAAGCATCACCCGCAATGCATATGCGGTTCACGAGCAGGTGGGCAAATATGAAAACCTGCACCTCGGCGAACACGCCGGACTAATTCTCAACCCGCGCGCGCTCGATCAGCGTCTGTTCCCGCATCAGTGGCACAGCGCGTTCTTCCTGCGTGAGCAGAGCGCCCACGGTGAACGTCAAAGCATCCAGATTTTTGATCGCCACGCTGATGCGGTGCTGAAAATCTACACCACTGAAAATACCGATCGCGCCGCGTGGGATGCGCTGATTTCGGCGTTTGTGCTGGAAAACGCGGCGGCGTTAGATCCGCAGCCCGCCAGCGCGCCGCAATACAGAGGTACGGTTGATGCCAGCAAAGTGGAAGCCGAATGGCGCGCCATCACCGATGTGCATCAGTTCTTTGGTCTGCTGAAGCGCCACAACATCTCGCGCCCGCAGGCGTTTCGCGCGGTGGCGGACGATCTGGCGCGTCAGGTGAGTAATGACTCGCTGGCGCAGCTGCTGGATCTGGCGCAGCAGGATGGCAATGAAATCATGATTTTTATCGGCAACCGTGGCTGCACGCAGATCTTCACCGGCGCGGTGCAGAAGCTGATGCCGATGGATAACTGGATCAACATTTTCAATCCCACCTTCACGTTGCATTTAATGGCGGATCACATCAGCGAAAGCTGGGTAACGCGCAAACCGAGCGGCGACGGCTTCGTCACCAGCCTGGAACTGTTTGCCGCCGACGGCACGCAGATCGCGCAGTTGTACGGTCAGCGCAGCGAAGGCACGCCGGAGCAGGCGCGCTGGCGCGAGCAGGTGATGTCGCTGGAGGCGTTAGCATGAGAAAACTTCTGTTGCTGCTGACTGCGCTGGCGCTGCCCGCTGTTGCGGCCGAGCGGGTGATCTCGATTGGCGGTGACGTCACGCAAATTATCTATGCCTTGGATGCGCAGCAGGATCTGGTAGCGCGTGACAGCACCAGTCAGCATCCGGCGCAGGCCAACAAGCTGCCGAATGTTGGTTATATGCGGCAGTTGAATGCCGAAGGGATTCTGGCGCTGAAACCGACGCTGGTGCTGAGCAGCGAGCTGGCAAAACCGTCGCTGGTGCTGCAGCAAGTGGCGCAAGCTGGCGTAAAAGTGGTGGATGTCACCGGCAAAAACAGCCTCGACGCCATCGCGGAAAAAATCGCTACCATCGGCAAGGCGCTGCATCGTGAAGAGGAAGCCAACGCGCTGATCGAGAAGGTCAACAAGCAGCGCGCGCAGATCCCACAAAAACCGTTGCCGATCAAAGTGCTGTTTATCATGGCGCACGGCGGCATGCGCACTCAGGCGGCGGGCGCACAAACTGGCGCGGACGGCGCGATTCGCAGCGCGGGTCTGATCAATGCGATGGCGGCGGTGCCGCACTATCAGCAGCTGTCGCAGGAAGGCGTGGTTGCGGCGGCACCGGATTTGATCGTGGTGGGTGAAGATGGCCTGCGTACGTTGGGCGGCGAAGAGAAAGTGTGGTCGCTGCCAGGTTTGGCACTGACGCCAGCCGGTCAGCATCGCGCGTTGTTGGTGGTGGATGAGATGGCGCTGCTGAGCTTTGGCCTTGATACGCCGGGCGCGATTATCAAACTGCGCCACGCAGCCGAAGCGGCTTCCCCGTCATACTTCAAGCCGCAGGCGCGTTAGCTGCGTGTTCTCACCCCAGTCACTTACTTGTGTAAGCTCCTGGGGATTCGAACACTTGCTGCCTTCCTGCACCTTGAATTATTTAGGGGAAAAATATGGCAACTACATCCGTGATGCGCTGGCTCGGTTTGATGGCCATCAGCACGCTGATATTAATGCTGATGGCGGCCAACTTCGGCGCGATGCCGCTTTCAATGCGCACTTTGTTGCGTGCGCCGCTCAGCGATATGGCGTGGCAAATCTGGATCAACATCCGCCTGCCGCGCGTGCTGCTGGCGGTGCTGCTCGGCATGGCGCTGGCGGTGTCCGGCGCGGTGATGCAGGGATTGTTTCGCAATCCTCTGGCCGATCCCGGTTTGCTCGGCATCAGCAGCGGAGCGGGTTTAGCGGTGGCGATATCGATCGTTATCCCGCTCGGCTTGCCGCCGCTGCTGGCGCTGTGGCTGCCAACACTCGCCGCCTTTATGGGCAGTTTGGTGGTGACGCTGCTGATCTTCAGCTTTAGCCGTCTGGCGCTAGGCAATTTGTCGCGCTTGCTGCTGGTTGGTATCGCCATCAACGCCTTATGCGGCGCGGCGGTCGGCGTGCTGTCGTGGCTGAGTAACGATCAGCAGTTGCGTCAGCTGGCGCTGTGGGGCATGGGCAGTTTGAGTGCGGCGCAGTGGCCGAGCCTGGCGGTGTGCGCGGTGCTGATTCTGCCGGCGCTGATAGCGATTCAGCTGCGCGCGCGTCGTCTCAATTTGCTGCAGCTCGGCGAAGAGGATGCACATTACATGGGCATCGACGTTAAGCGCACGCAGCGTCAGCTGCTGGTGTTGAGCGCGTTGCTGGTAGGCACCGCCGTGGCGGTGAGTGGCATTATCGGCTTTGTCGGTTTAGTGGTGCCGCACCTGATGCGTTTCTGTCTCGGCAGCGATCATCGCTGGATGCTGCCCGGTTCGGCGCTGGCGGGCGCGATTTTGCTGCTGCTGGCCGATACGCTGGCGCGCACCGTGGTGGTGCCGGCGGAAATGCCGGTGGGCCTGTTAACCAGCCTGCTGGGCGGCCCGTGGTTTCTCTGGCTGATTCTGCGTGAGCAAAGGGGGATGAATGAATGACTGCATGCAGGCGCGCGGGCTGCGATTTAGCCACGGCTCACGCGCGTTGATCGACGACGTTTCCCTGACTTTGCAGCCTGGCGAAATGATCGCCCTGATCGGCCCCAACGGCGCGGGGAAATCCACGCTGCTGCGCTTGCTGACCGGCTTTCTCACGCCGCAAGCGGGCGAGTGCTGGCTCGGCGATCGTCCGCTAAACAGTTGGCCGCGCGAACCGCTGGCGCAGCGCCGCGCGGTGATGCGTCAGCAAAATAGCGTCAGTTTTCCGCTGCCCGCTGCCGATGTGGTGGCGATGGGCCGCGCGCCCTGGCCGCGCGCTCAATCCAAAGCGGTGATTGACGAGGTGATGCACATTACCGGCAGCCTTGAGCTGGCACAGCGCGACTATCGATTGCTTTCCGGTGGGGAACAGCAGCGCGTACAGCTGGCGCGCGTGCTGGCTCAGCTGTGGCACGATGACGGGCCACGCGGCTGGCTGTTTCTCGACGAACCCACTTCCGCGCTGGATCTGTTCTGGCAGCAGCACAGTTTGCGTTTGCTGCATCGCCTGACGCGCAACGGACGCTTCAGCGTCTGCACCGTGCTGCACGATCTTAACCTCGCGTCGCTGTGGTCGGATCGCGTGCTGTTACTGCATCAGGGCAAGCTGGTGGCGGAAGGCGCACCCAATGAGGTGATGACCGAACACACGCTGACGCGCTGGTATCAGGCGGAGTTGGATGTGGTGATGCAAGATGAGAAGGGCAGACCGCAGATTCAACTGCGTGCCTGAAACCGTAGCGGCGCGATTTATCGCGCTCTGTGAAAAGACGCGCCATAAATTGCGCCGCTACGTAATGTGCGATTATCTGCAATCGACGATCAATCTGCCGCGTACTTTACCGGCCAGCAGCTGCTCGGCACCTTCGCGCGCTTCGCTCAGCGGAATCACCTTGGTTAACTGCTGTAGCAGGTCGCCATCCACCAGTTCCGCCAGGCGCTGCCACGCCTGCTGCCGCAGCGGTTTTGCACACATCACGCTATCCACGCCCGCCAGCACCACGCCGCGCAGTATGAACGGCGCGACGCTGGTCGGCAGATCCAAACCTTGCGCCATGCCGCACGCGGCTACCACGCCATCGCGCTTGATGCCCGCTAACACATTGGCCAGCGTGTGGCTGCCGACGCTATCAATCGCCGCCGCCCAGCGCTCTTTCGCCAGCGGTTTGCCCGGCTCGCTCAGCTCTGCGCGATCAATAATCGAGGTCGCGCCCAGCGTGTTAATCAGGTAATCGCTGTCGCTGGCGCGACCGCTGGAAGCAATAACCTCATAGCCGAGACGTGCCAATAGGCTAACGGCAAAGCTGCCAACGCCGCCACTCGCGCCAGTGACTAAAACCGGGCCATGCTGCGGCGTGATGCCCTGTTTTTCCAGCGCCAGCACGCACAACATGGCGGTGAAGCCCGCGGTGCCAATTGCCATGGTTTGTAGCGGGCTCAGTGCGGCCGGCACTTGTACCAGCCAGTCGCCCGAGACGCTGGCTTTCTGCGCCAGTCCGCCCCAATGCTTTTCGCCTACGCCCCAGCCGGTGAGCAGCGCCACATCGTCCTGCTGCCATTCGGCATGGCGGCTGCTGATCACCCGACCAACGAAGTCGATGCCCGGCACCATCGGGAATTGCCGCACAATCGGGCCTTTGTTGCAGATGGCGAGCGCGTCTTTGTAGTTGAGCGTGGAGTAGCTTACTTCGAGGGTGACATCCTGATCGGGCAGTTGTTTTTCTGACAGATCTTTCAGGGATGTGCGATATCCCTGTTCATCATTTTCAATGACCAATGCCTTGAACATGCAGCCTCCGGCTGGTTGAGGAAAGTGGGGGTATAGTACTCCTTTTTTGCCCTCACCCTAACCCTCTCCTGTACAGTCCGGGGACATGGTAGACAGGTGTTCGGGGACATGGTGAACACTTTTTAACATCCTTTACCCATGGTGATCGACTTTTTCTTCAGGTCGATCACCCCCACTTTTGTGCTGTACCACCA